>CAWIDU010000002.1:0-60926 GCA_963835055.1 uncultured Candidatus Saccharibacteria bacterium | reverse complement strand
GAGCCACCCGGGCCGCGGCCTCGGGGAGCGCCTGGGTCGAGGCGGCCTGGTCCAGTTCGACGGCCGGCCGGTCGACCCCGTCGAGGCACGGGACCAACAGTCCGGTACCCACCAGCGACGTGAGCGCAGCCCCGGCGTCGGTGTCGGGACGGGTCTCGGACGGCGGGGGCGCGACCCCCTCCCACCCTACGGGTACCCGGCCTGGTCGGGATACGCTGGCCACCATGGAGACCGAGCCGGCAACGGACCCGAACAGTGCCCCGCCGTGGTGCGACGCCGACGGGGCGACGGTGGAGGACGCCACGGACTCGTCCGAGGTCACCATCGACGATGTGGATCGGATCCTCGACGCAGTGGAGGCGGCGCTCACCCGCCTGGACGACGGCACGTACCGCATCTGCAGGGTCTGCGGCGCGACGATGGACGACGCCCGGTTGGCCGATGACCCCACCGCGTCCGGGGTGTGTGCCGGCTGCGCCGGCTCGGGGCCGGTCGACGAGATTCCGGACCAACCGGGGCTACCCGGCGCCGTCCTCGACGGCCTGATCCCAGGTGTAGTAATACCCGGTCGTCGTGTCCGGGGACCACGTGGTCAGCATCGTGACCGACACCAGATCCTGGCCGTGTGCGGGGCTCGTGACGACTGCCGCTCCACCGAATGACAGGGAGCCACCGAACCCGTCGACGTCGTTCTGGAATCCCAGGATGTTGTCCCGGTGGATCCAACACCCGCTCGGGTCGGTCTCGGTGCAGTCGATGTTGATGCTGCCGAGACCGTCGTCGTACATCCACTCGTAGAGGGCGTCGCCCACACCCTCGGTCAGCGCCCAGTTACCGGCCCAGGCCGACACAGCCAGCCCGGTGATGCCCGCCGAGGGCACCGAAGGGTCGCTCTGGTCCTGTGCCGTGTCGCTGGCGACCTGGTCGAGGCTGGTGAGCTCGCCGGCGATCGGCGTCAGCCCGCGGTCGACGCGCTCGCAGTCGACCATTACGAACAGCTGCTCCGAAGTCGTGAGCTCGGCGAAGTCAGCCGGCAGCACCATCGGTCCGATCCCCTCCTGGGTCCGGGCGTTGTCGATGGCAGTGACGGTGGCGTCGATACAGGTGCTGACGCCTGACATCCTGTGATCGGCAGGCGCCGGCCAGGTTGGGGTCGGCCGCGATGTCGGCGGACGGTGGGTCGGGAGCGGTCGAGGCGTAGTCGGCCGAGATGCTTCCTCCGCTCGTCGACACCGAGGTCGAGACCGTCGGGTTGGAGCCGGCCGCCGGGACGACCCGACGGACGCGGTGGGGATGATGCGGTTGAGCGGACCACGGCCGGGTCGGGCGGTGCCGCCGCCATCGCCGTGGTCGGAGTCTCCACCGCCGTGGTGGGGGGTGTGGTGGAGGGACTCGTAGTACCTGGGCTGGCCGCAGAGTTCGATGGGGGAGCGGTCGGACCGACCGGCTTGGCGCCGGACAGGTCGACCACGGCCAGGGCCATCACGACCGCCACGACCGCTGCCGACGCTGCCAGCACCTTGACACGGAGCCGGATGCCGTCGGACCCGGGGGACGACGGCCGATCGCCGGCCACTCGGTTGATGGGTGGTGGTTCCACTGGCTCGCTCGTCACGCCGAAGTGGGCTGTCCACGTGGACCTGCTCCACTGACCGGCTGACAGAACGTAACCAACCCACCTGGCGGTGAGGTGGCCGGCCGGTGACGCCCAGGTGAATCTTGTGTGACCCGCCCGCCCGCCCGGCTCCGGTGGGACCCGCTGGGCACAGGGCGGCGCGACGACTCACGAATATGGACGGGACCTACAATCGCCTCGACTGGGCCCTCGGTGCCCGATCTCATTGACGCCCCGTTCTCCGCCCCGCTGCGGCTCCCGACAGATTGGTTGCGAAATGCCAGGCATGGGGCACCCCCTCCAGACCGACAACTCGACCATCGACGCAGCATTCCGATCCGCCCTCAACCACCAGCTGCTCATCCTGGTCGTGCTGGGCGTGCTGCTGGCCCTGGCCTGGAACATGGCCCGGACCGTGCAGTACCGGCGGGCGGTGGCCGCCGGCACGCTCGGCCGCCGGCGCCCCCGCTCCGTTGCCCTACCCCGAGCCTGCGGGCCGCCGGCTCCTCCGGATCACCTTCGGTCTCCTGTGGCTGTTCGACGGCCTGCTCCAGCTCCAGGGGGCCATGCCCCTCGGCCTGCCCGGTTCGGTCATCACCCCGGCGGCCAGCTCCTCACCCGGGTGGGTCCAGCACCTGGTCAACGTGGGCACCACCATCTGGTCCAACCATCCGGTCACGGCGGCGGCGGCCACGGTGTGGATCCAGGTGGGTATCGGGATCTTCCTGCTGGTGGCGCCCCGCGGGCTACTGGTCCCGGGCGGCCGGGGCGGTCAGTGTGGGCTGGGGTCTGGTGGTCTGGGTGTTCGGCGAGGCCTTCGGCGGCATCTTCGGCCACGGCAGCAGCTGGCTGTTCGGGCCGCCCGGCGGCGTGCTGTTCTACGTGGTGGCCGGGGCGCTGGTGGCCCTGCCCGAGACGTCGTGGGAGTCGCCCCGCCTCGGCAAGGGCCTCCTGCGGGGCATGGGCGCGTTCTTCGTCGGCATGGGCATCCTGCAGGCCTGGCCCGGTCGGGGCTCCTGGTCCGGGCGGGCCCACGCCTCGGCCGCCCCGGGCACCCTCACCGCCATGGTCAGCCAGATGTCCCAGGTGTCCCAGCCGTCGGTCTTCGCATCGTGGGTCCGGTCCTTCGGCTCGTTCCAGGCCGGGCACGGGTGGCTGGTCAACTTCGTCATCGTGGTCCTGCTGGTCGGGGTGGGCGCGGCCTTCCTGAGCGGCAACCTCCGTGTGGTCCGGGTCGGCGTGATCGTCGGGTCGGTCTTCTGCCTGGCCACCTGGGTCCTCATCCAGGACTTCGGCTTCTTCGGCGGGCTGGGCACCGATCCCAACTCCATGATCCCGATGGCCCTGATCTTCACCGGGGGCTACGTGGCCATGGCCCGCGTCCCGGTCCCGGTCGGCGGCCACCGAGGCGACACGCGGGCACCGGGGTCACCGGGTCGGAGGCGGCTGACGCCCACGTCGGCCGGGCCCGGTGGGCCGGGTGGCTCGACCGGCTCAACCCCACCTACCTCCTGCGCTCCCTCCTCGCCCTGTTGGCGGTGGCCATCGTGCTGGTCGGCGCCGCCCCCATGGCGGTGGCCGCCACCAACCCCAACGCCGACCCCCTCCTGATCGAGGCGGCCAACGGACCGCCCAACCTGGTCGACGTCCCGGCACCGCCCTTCACCCTGACCGATACGAGCGGGCATGCCGTCTCGCTGGCCTCGCTGACCGGACGGACGGTGGTGCTCACCTTCCTCGACCCCGTCTGCACATCGGACTGTCCGCTCATCGCCCAGAGCCTCCGGCTGGCCGACGAGAACCTGGGTGCAGAGGCCCGCCACATTGAACTGGTGGCCGTGGTGACCAACCCGCTCTACCGCAGCACCGCGTTCGCCGCCGCGTTCGACCGGCAGGAGGGACTCGATCAGGTGAGCAACTGGACCTACCTCACCGGGTCGCTGGCCCAACTCCACCAGGTCTGGGACGACTACGGCGTCCAGACCGACGTGACGCCGGCCGGTGGCATGGTGGCCCACAGTGACATCGTCTACGTGATCGACAAACGGGGCCGGACCCGTGTGATCATCAACGGCGACCCCGGGGACGGGAGCGCCGAAGGGTCGTCGTTCGTGGGAGTGCTCACCACCCAGATCAACAACGTCATCCACTCGTGAGGATCCCGCCACGGTCGTCGGGCCGCGCGGGGGTGGCACGGCGGCTCATGGCTGCCTCGGCCGCCGTGGCCCTGGGGACGGGGCTGCTGACTGCGTGCACCTCGCCGAACGCAGGGGCCTCCGGTCAGGCCTCCTCGCCACTGGGCCCGACCATCCCACTCACCAGCTCCTCCGTGGCGGGCGCCACCACATGGGCCACCCTGGCCATGGGCCATCTCGACGACCCGCTCAACACGTTCTGGCAGCTGTTGGTCCTGAACGGCTCCCGGTGGCAGCTGGCCACGCCGCCGGGAGTGGCCAGCAACGGAGGGTTGGTGGCTGCGGTGGACTCCACCTCGGTCCTGGCCGGCTTCGGGCCCTCCCAGGACCTCCTCTTCTCACCCACTGCCCGCACCACCGACCAGGGGTCGAGCTGGCAGGCCGGCGTCCTGCCCTCGGGTCTGTCCCTGGTGCCCGATGGTCTGGCCCAGGGCGGGGGCGAGTCGCTGGCCCTGTTGGCGACGGGTGGGGGGAAGGTGGTCGCCAGCACCGGCGATCCCTCGACATGGACATCGGTGACCACCGCCTCGTCGCTCCGCCGCCGGTCCGCAGTGGCCGACTGCCATCTTCGGTCCCTCACCGCCGTGACCCTCGGTGCCGACGGCACCCCCCTGGTGGGTTCCTCGTGTGCACGGGGAGGTCGGGCCGGCCTGTTCGAGCCGTCCTCCGGAGGATGGGTGTCGACCGGGCCGGGCATCCCCGGCGCGTCCGGCGGACCCACCGAGGTGGTCCGACTCGACCAGACCGCCGCGGGGACGTCGGCACTGGTCAGCGCCGGGAGCGGGGCGACGACCCGGTTGTATGGCCTGTGGAGCACCAACGGCCTCCGCACCTGGACCGTCTCGGCCGGACTGCCGATCGGCGGGGCGTCACTGCTGTCGACGGGGGTGACTGCGGCCGGCGGCTTCGCGGTCGCCGCCCGGAGCGGGAACGCCGTCCCCTCGGCGTCGGTGCTCGGCCCGACAGGATCGCGGTGGAAGGCCCTGCCGCCCCTGCCCTCCGGCACCACCTCGGTGACGGCCGGCCCGGCTGCGACCTATGACGCCCTGGTGCCCGTCCGGTCCACGCTGTCGGTCTACCAGCTGGGAGCAGCGGGTGGCCGGGCCCAGACGCTGCGAGTGGCTATCCCGTACGGTTCGTCCAACTGACCACGCCCTCCGTGTCCGGCGGACTCCGCGGCCCGGTTCCTCCCCTGTCGGCGGGCGCAGTCCGGACGCCGTCGATCACCCGGAACCACCCTGTCGGTCGGCCCGCTCGAACTGTCGCTGGACGTCGGCCCACACGAGCGGATCGTCCGGATCGGTCTCCTCGTCGGTCCGCAACAGGAACACGGTGCCCACCGTGAGCAGGACGAGGAGCATGGCCAGTTTCGACACGAAGCCGGCGATCTGCTGGTCGTTGAGGGGACGGAGACCGATGGCCAGCCCGCGACCCGGCGAAGGTCCCGTACAGGGGACGCGGTGCGAGGATCAGGACGAAGGACAAGAAGGCCGGAACGACGCCCTGGGCGGCCAGGTAGCCGAACCGGACCATGGGCTTCAACCGGGGGATTCCGGGCACACGGCCCAGAACCGGTAGCCAGAGCACCAGCCCGGCGACGAGGATGACGACGTAGAGCAGGCCCCGGACCAGGGTGACGATGCCTGGGCCTGCGACCAGCGCGGGAGCCATCGATCCGACCAGTAGGACCGTCACCGTGACGATCGCCACCGGCGGTCGGCGCAGTCGGACGAGGAGGGCGTCCACGAGGCCGGACGGGTGACCCACTCGAGGATGTCGTGCGGTAGCCCGAGCAGGAGCATCGGGGCAACGGCCAGAACCAGCAGCAGCCGCTGGAGCACCAGCGCCGTGAGTGACCAGTGGGCGGCCAGATCGGCCACCGGCCAGGTCAGCGCCACGGCCAGTGTGCCGAAGGCCCCGGCGAAGAGGCCGATCTGGTGGCGGGACCAGCGAATCGGGCGGTTACTCGAACGCAGCAGCCGTCGGTGTCCGACGATGGTGAGCGACACCGCAATCAGCAGGATCGCCCAGGTGGTGGCGTGGACGTCCAGCCCAGTGGGTCCACCGATGCCGAACGGTCATCGCCGGCCCATCGGCGGCCGGTGGAGACGGCCGGGGTCGGCCTCATCTCCGTAGAACGTCGCGTCCCGGCCCGGACACCGGTCCCGGAGGCCGGACGGACCGTTTTCCTGTCCTCCGTTCCGGCCGGGGGCGGCGAGCGGAGGTTGGCGTACCGTTGAACTTGGCCGTCGCCGGAGTTCACGGTGTCGATGCTACCGCCTTGGGAGTTCGGTCCCGACTGACCGCACCGCACGCCGACACGCCCTCCGAGTGCCGGCCTGGTGTCGGGGCAGTACCGGGATAGCCTCGACCTGGACAGAGAAAGAACGGGACGATGCAGCTGCCTCCCAACTGGCAAGTGACGCCGATCGCACTGGTGTCGGACAAGCAAGATCATCAACTCGCTCATTTGACCAATAAACAGATACGATAGTGTAGTTTCCCGGGGATGTGGCGGAATTGGTAGACGCGCTAGCTTCAGGAGCTAGTGTTCGCAAGAACGTGGAGGTTCAAGTCCTCTCATCCCCACCATACTAAAACCAGCCTATGCTATGATACGATTACAACTTATGCTTTTGGCGAGGACAAACAGTGGCAAGTAGTAAAATCGCGCATTATTTGCAAGAACATCTGGTAGGGGAGGTTATGACCGGCACTGATGCCCGGCTGTACTTCGCCACCGACGCTGGCATCTTCCAGTTGCCGCCGGCGCTAGTCGTTTATCCGCGTAACGAGAATGACGTCCGCAAGACCTGCCGTTTCACCTGGCAATTGGCCGAGCGTAACCGAGTTATCCCGATCACCGCCCGCGGTGCCGGTACTGACCAAACGGGCGCGGCGCTAGGCAGCGGCATTATATTGGTCTTCACGGCCCACATGAACCGCATCCTGGAGCTCGACACCAAGGCAAATACCGTGACCGTCGAGCCCGGCATCAATTACGGTAAGTTGCAGCAGACGCTGCACACCCACGGCCGTTTCCTGCCGCCCTATCCGGCGTCGCTGGAATATTCCAGTATCGGCGGTGCCATCGCCAATAATTCTACTGGTGATAAATCGGTCAAGTATGGCGACACCCGGCGTTACGTCAACGGCCTGCGGGTGGTGCTGGCCAACGGCGAAGTTATCGAAACCAGCCGCCTTAGTAAGCGTGAGCTGAGCCGCAAGCTTGGCCTAGCGACCTTTGAGGGTGAAATTTATCGCTCGCTGGACACCCTGATCGAGGAACAGCACGACCTAATTGAAAAGTTACACCTCAACGTTACCAAGAACAACGCCGGCTACGCCCTCACTGAAATCAAGCAGCGCGATGGCTCCTTCGACCTGACGCCGCTATTCGTCGGCAGCCAGGGTACCCTGGGCATCGTCACCGAAGCGGCTTTGAAAACCGAAGCCCATAATCCACAAACGTCCGTCTTGCTGGCGGCGTTCGACAACTTGGGCAACTTGCAGCAAGCCGTTATGGAATTGCGCGGGCTCAAACAACCGCCCAGCGCCATCGAGTTGGTAGACGGCAATCTGTTGCAGCAAATCCACACCCTCAACCCCAATCAACTGAAAGAAATCATGGAGCCACCATTCCCAGCTGCCGTATTATTGGTGGAGTTCGACGACGCCGACCGCCAGGTCAAGAAAGCCGTGAAACGGGCGACCAAAATCCTGGAAAGCCACGGCCATAGTGTCCAGAGCAGCACCGATCCCGAGCAGCAACAGCAGTTCTGGAAACTGCGCGAAGCCGCCGGCACACTGCTTAGCCATAACGACGGTCTGCTGCACGCTCTACCGGTGATTGACGGCGCCGCTGTGCCGCCCGATCAACTGCAAGATTACATCGAGGGCTTGTATCAACTATTGAGAGCGGCCAATTTGCCGGCTGCCATCTGGGGCCATGCCGGCGACGCCAACTTACACCTCCAGCCGTGGCTCAATCCTGGCCAGGTCGGCGACCGCCAGAAAATTTTCCGGCTGATGGACGAGCACACCAAGCTGGTTATCCGCCTGGGCGGCACCATCACGGCCGAAGGCGGCGACGGCCGGTTGCGCACGCCATATCTCGAGACTTTATATGGCGCCGAACTGTACGCTTTGCTGCAGAAGGTCAAACAAGTTTTCGATCCGTACGGCACGCTCAACCCCGGTGTCAAATTCGGCAGCTCGCTCGACGACCTCAAAACCATCCTGCGTGCCGACTACAAACTCGACCATCTCTACGACCACCTGCCACGGAGCTAAATATTATTGAGAAGCCAATTGCTGCCCTGGCTATTAAATCCGGCCCAGGCCGCACTGTCGCCAGTAATATCTACTACAAAAAGCTCATCATTGGTATCAATATATTTCTGTAAATCATCCCGAATTTCGGCAGCGTCCAAATTTGATTTTACAATCCAAGTGCTATCTAAATGATGCCACCATAGGCTGAAGAATTTCAGTCGAGCAATGAGGCCAGAATAATCCTGCCCTGGTTTATCAAGGTCATAACCAATCAAAAACGTATTCATACTATTCCTGTATGGACCCTCACGTTCAAGGCGCATTATTGCGCTTTGGCTACCTCAACGTTACAATAAAGCTACCGGAACAACGGTGGCCTCATTGCGATTGCAGTGAGAGCCCAAAACGCCTTCCAAATCTTTGGGAGGCGTTTTCAGTTCTCAGTTGTAGACTTGAGTTTTTTAATGTGCGTTCCAAGTGCGTCATAAAGCTGTTCGGCGTGAGGTAGCGAAAGCCCGACCCGGGATACAATTCGGACCTTATCAGAAGCGCCAGTTTTTTGACCGACGTCTATTACAATTCCAAAATTGTCGGAACTAATAAGGAGCGCATTGGTATAAAGAACAGGATTTACGTCTTTTGGCGCCGGGAACTCAATATTTGAAAGCTGCTCAACCTGAGTGCTTGGGCCTGAGCTTGTTGCGCGACTAACGGTAGGTAGATTTCTGGTTGGCGCGGGTGCATACCCCGCAAGCACACGCAGGACCTCTGCATCTTCAGGCGGGGCCTCGTACTCGGTAATCATTCTTTCGATCAGTATCGCAGATGGTGTTTGATGACCATTTTCAATTCTTGATAGATGTTGAGGTGTAATTGAGAGATCACGGGCAGCTTCACCGGCGCTCAGCCCCCGAGACATTCTTAGCTGTTTGAGTATTTCATTTAACATACTTCCAGAGTAACAGAAAATTCTTAATATTGTCAACGCTAAAAGTTACATTTTTAACTGGTGGGCGATGAGGGACTCGAACCCCCGACCCTCTCGGTGTAAACGAGATGCTCTAGCCAACTGAGCTAAGCGCCCTGATTAATGGTGGGGACGAGAGGACTTGAACCTCCACAGGATTGCTCCCACTACCACCTCAAGGTAGCGCGTCTACCAATTCCGCCACGTCCCCGAAAAGACCACCATATCTTATCTGTTTTGGGCTTAAAACTCAAGGGTGCGTTAGCCGCCACCACAACGAGGGCTTAGGGATGGCGGTTTGTAATTTTACGGTCACTGATTGTTGGCTGTCAAAAGTCGTGGCCGGGGTGCTGACTCGTCCGACGGTGTCGTTGGCTGAGCCAGCAGTTGATTCCAGTTTGATAGTGGCTGGCACCAGACTGCCACGCCAGGTGGTGACGGTCAAGTTGCTGGTCGCCACGGCAGCCACGCTGCCGCCCCACGGCACTTGGTAATGTCCGACTACGGCGCCGGCGCTGATCAGCTTGATCGTTTGGAAGTTGGCTTGGGCGCTGTCGATGAGCGGCAGGCTGTCACTTAGAGCCCTGCCTAGTGTTGGTGCGCCCATCAGGGCAGTGACGATGGTTTGCGGCCGGCCGTTAATTTTGATCGTCGACGCCGAGACGAAAACGCCGCCCGCCTGACTGGTGTTACCGGTTTTGATGCCTACAATATTGTGGCTGCCGAGCAGCGTATTGATGTTTTGGACGCCGGCAGTGTTAGGGATGTCGGCGGCTGTTGGCTGATTGACGATCCCAGCCAGAACAGGGTTTTGCATAGCGATTTCGCCTAGCCTCACCAAATCCACCGGCGTACTGGTGGTACTGGGATCGAAGCCGCTGGCGTCGCTGCCGACATGGGTTTTGGCCAATCCCAACTGGGTCAGATAGTCGTTGGCCGCCGTGGCGTAGGCCGACAGCGAGCCATAGGCCCAGCCGGCCAAGCTATCTGCCATATTATTGGCCGACGGCAGCAGCATGGCTTCTAGTACTTGGTATTCGCTGATTTGCTCGCCGGCGGTCACTGGCACCACTGAGCCACCTTCGGCTTTGTAGTTGTTATAGAGCGCCACGTCGTTGGCGCCGAGCGTGATGGTCGGTCCTGGCTGGCCGGCGGTCAACGGTTTGGCTTTCAGAACGGTTAGGGCGGTAATTAGTTTGGCGGTGCTGGCCGTCGGGGCTGATGCTACCGAACCGTGGCTGATCAGAACGTCGCTGCCGGCTATGCCGACTGCCGCCGCACCGTCAGCCGGCCAATTCAGGGCCGGCGCCGTTGTTTGAATAGTCAGTTTGGCGCTGGCTAGCGCCGGCTTGATCACCGGCAGCGGGTGGACGACGATTCGATAAACGTAAAAGCCCAACAAGCCGATGATAATCACTAGGCCGAACCGTCCCATCCATTTCATACTTTCCATGATACCGTGTGGCCCGAGTGTTGTATAATAGAAACGAAAGCAAAGGAGCCCCATGATCGTCATTATTATCGTAATTGTGGTGCTGGTCGCGCTCGGCGCGTTCATGTACAACAGCCTGGTTCGTCTGAATCAGCAAGCCAACGAGGCCTGGAGCGATATCACCGTTCAAATGAAACGCCGCGCTGATCTGATCCCTAATCTGGTCAACACTGTCAAAGGTTACGCCGCTCACGAGAAGTCCGTTTTCGAAGACGTCACGGCCGCCCGAGCCAACACTTTGAGTGCTCAAAGTCCGGCGGCTGCCGCCAAGGCCGAGGGCGACTTCCAGACAGACTATGAAGAGTCTGTTCGCGGTGGCCGAAAATTACCCCGACCTTGAAGGCTTCGCAGAACTTCCAAGAGCTGCAAGCCGAATTGACCGACACCGAGGACAAAATCCAAGCTTCACGCCGCTTCTACAACGGCGTAGTGCGCGACTTCAACACCAAGCGCAAGACGTTCCCGACCAATATTTTCGCCAGCATGTTTGGTTACAAGCAGGACAAGGAATTCTTCGAGGTCGACGGCGCCGAAGCCGCCACTGTCCAGAACCCCGTAGACGTCAAGTTTTAAGCGATGTACTCTGATATCGCCAGCAATAAACGCCGCACGGTCATTATTATGGTGCTGTTCGTGGCTTTCGTGACGCTGATCGTCTGGCTGTTCAATCGATTCCTCGGTGGCGGTACCGGAGTTTTCTACGGCGGCTTGATTGGCGCCAGCCTGTATGCCATTTTCACCTATTACAGCGGCGCGCGCATGGCTTTGGCGGTCAATCGGGCCCAGGAAATCCAGAAGTCTGACAATCCGCGGCTGTGGCGGATCGTCGAAAACCTGTCAATCACTGATGGCTTGCCAATGCCGAAGGTCTACATCATGAATGACCCGTCGCCGAACGCTTTTGCCACTGGCCGTGATCCCCGGCACGCCGCCGTCTGCGCCACCAGCGGCATCCTAGACATGATGAATGACGAAGAACTGACCGGCGTTCTGGCCCACGAGCTCAGTCACGTCAAGAACTACGACATTCGGGTCAGCCTAGTGGCTTTTGCCCTGACAGCGGTTATCTCGCTACTGGCCGACATCATCATCCGAGTGACTTGGTTCGGCGGCGACCGCGACCGCGAGAATAACCAAATGTTCCTAATTCTCGGCATCGTAGCCGCTATCTTGGCGCCAATCGTGGCTACCATGATCCAGTTGGCCATTTCGCGCCAGCGTGAATATCTGGCCGACGCCACCGGCGCCCTGACCACCCGCTATCCAGAAGGCTTGGCCAGCGCCCTGGAGAAAATCAAGGCCGCCAACCATCCAGCCAAAGTGCAGAACACCTCCACTGCCCATCTGTTCTTCGTCAACCCCTTGCGCAAACACGGCCTGACCAGCCTCTTCGACACTCACCCGCCAATTGACGATCGCATCGCTCGCCTGCGCTCCATGGGCACCCACGCCTAAAGCCTAGTTAATTACTCCGTTTCAAAATATAATAGAGGCATGGCGAAAAAAACCGGGAAGGCGAACGCGAAAAAGGCTCCACCAAAAGTCAAGCCGCATAAGGCGCCCGTGCGCTTACCAAATGTTTGGCGGCTGACGCGGGCCGCCACGCTGACGCTCTGGCGACACCGCAAACTATTCATTGGCATCACGCTGGTCTACGGCCTGCTCAATCTCATCTTGGTCCAGGGCTTCAGCGGTGGTACCGACGTCAGTAGCTTGAAAAGCGAGCTCAGCCAGATTTTCCACGGTCATTTTGGCTCGCTGGCTTCTGGCCTGAGCGTCTTCGTTGTCCTGGTCGGCTCGGCCGGCAACGGCTCCAGCGCCACGGCCGGCGCCTACCAGCTATTCCTGGCGTTAATCGTTAGCTTGGCCGTTATTTGGGCATTGCGCCAGGTTCTGGCCGGTGCTGCGCTGCGTATTCGTGACGCCTATTACCGCGGCATGGCGCCGTTAATTCCTTTCGTATTGGTCCTGCTGGTCATCGCCGTCCAGCTGATCCCGTTATTGATTGGCTCGGCGCTCTACAGTACTGTCATCACCAACGGCATAGCCGTTTACTTTATTGAAAAAGTCATCTGGCTGGCAGTGTTTATTCTGCTGGCTCTGGTGTCACTTTACTTGTTAAGTTCTTCCTTGTTCGCACTCTATATCGTGACCTTGCCGGACATGACGCCGCTAAGAGCCTTGCGCTCGGCCCGCGAGCTAGTGCGCCACCGGCGCTGGACGGTGCTGCGCAAAATCCTGGCGCTACCGATCATTCTGTTGGCCGTGGCGGCCATCATCATGCTGCCGATTATCGTGTGGCTAACGCCGCTCAGCCGCTGGGTTTTCTTCGTCCTGACGATGTTCGTGCTGACTGCCGTCCACACCTACATGTACACCTTGTATCGGGAATTATTAAATGAATAAGCCGGCTGCTGATCGTATCGCCAAATTACGCGAACTAATCAACGATTACCGTTATCACTATCACGTGCTCGATGAATCGAGTATGAGCGAGGCTGCCGCTGACAGCCTGAAGCATGAGCTCAGCCAACTCGAAGCTGAACATCCAGAGTTGATCACACCCGATTCGCCAACCCAGCGGGTGGCTGGCGCACCGCTGCCCGGCTTCACGACCGTCGAGCACAGCTCGCGGATGCTCAGCCTCAACGACGCTTTCGGCGACACCGAAGTCCAAGCCTGGCAGGAGCGCATTGTTAAGTTATTACCACCCAAGACCAAGCTAGAGTATTTCGCCGACATCAAAATGGACGGCCTGGCATGCGCCTTGGTCTACCAAGATGGCGCCCTGGAGCGGGGCATTACCCGCGGCGACGGTTTCGTCGGCGAAGACGTGACGGCCAATATCCGGACCATCGATTCCATCCCGCTGCGGCTGCGCACCGACAAGAAATTTGAGAAATTCTTGAAAGGCCGCACCGAAGTCCGCGGCGAAATCGTTATGTACAAGCAAGACTTTGCGAAATTAAATGAAGCTCGCGCCAAGGCCGGCCAACCGCTGTTCGCCAACCCACGCAACACCGCCGCGGGCACCATCCGCCAGCTCGACCCGCAACTAGTTATCGGCCGGCCACTGCGTTTCCGGGCCTATGATCTGCTACGAGCCGAGGCCAACGAGGTGCCGACCAATGAGTTTGCCTACGAAGCACTGCGTGGACTTGGCCTATCGGCCAATCCGGAGGCCAAAGTTATGAAAACCATTGATGAGGTGCTATGAAGTTCGCAGACCGCTGGGAAACCGAGCGCGCCAAATTGCCCTTCAACACCGATGGCCTGGTCGTCAAAGTCAATGACCGCCGGCTGTACGCCCGGCTGGGCGTCGTCGGCAAGGCGCCGCGCGGCGCCATCGCCATCAAGTACGCCGCCGAGCAGGCCACCACCAAGGTCAAGGATATTTTCGTCTCTATTGGCCGCACTGGCGCGGCCACGCCAGTAGCCATGCTGGAACCAGTAGTTATCGCCGGCAGCACCGTCCAAATGGCCACCCTGCACAACGCCGACGAAGTGCAGCGCAAAGATATTCGGATTGGCGACACCGTTATTGTCCACAAAGCCGGCGACATCATCCCAGAGGTCGTTGAGCCGTTGGTCAAGTTACGCGATGGCTCCGAAAAAGTTTTCAAAATGCCGATCCGCTGCCCGGAATGTAATACTAAACTCGTTAAGTTAAAGGCCGAGGACGTCGTCTGGCGCTGTCCCAACGAGCACTGTCCGTCGCGGGCCTGGAAGCGCATCGAGCATTTCGCCAGCAAAGCGGCCCTGGACATCGAAGGCCTAGGCGAAAAGAACGTGATTGCCTTACTGGACGCCAAGCTTATTAACGATGCCGCCGACATTTATAAATTAAAAAAAGACGAAGTTATAAAACTCGACCGTTTCGCCGAAGTATCCGCCAGTAAGCTAGTGCAGGCCATCCAAGCCAAGAAAGAGCCGCCTCTCAATCGCTTCATTTATGGTCTCGGCATCCGCCACATTGGCGTCCAGACGGCCACCGACCTAGCCAACAACTTCCGCAGCCTGGAGAAGTTAATGGAGGCCAAGATTGACGAGTTGGCTGAGGTCGAGGGCATTGGTGATGTGGTTGCCGAAGCCGTCGTCGAGTGGTTCAGCGAGAGCCGCAATCAAAAACTGCTAGTCAAATTCCGAGATCTGGGCGTCAAACCCCAGACCGTCAAGCACGTCGGCGGCAAACTCAGCGGCCAGAATTTCGCCGTCACTGGTAGTCTGGACAGCATGAGCCGCGAAGAAGCCGCCGAAAAGATTCGCGCCTTGGGCGGCAGCTTCCAGAGCTCCGTCGGCCAGGACACCAATTACCTAGTCGTCGGGAACAATGTCGGCGCCAGCAAGCTGACCAAAGCCGCCAAGCTTGGCACTAAGCAAATCAACGAAGCAGAATTCCTAAAGATAATTAATTAAATGCCGCACATTAATGAACAGTACGATTTCGTAGTAACCATCTATATCGTGTTTGAGGGCTCTGTCTTGCTGGTGAATCACCCGCGTTACGAAATGTGGACGCCGATCGGCGGTCACGTGGAGCTCGATGAGGATCCCGAGACGGCCCTGTTCCGTGAAGTAAAAGAAGAAACCGGCTTAGAAGTTACTATTTTGAGCACGAAGCCGAAAATAACTTCGCCGGGCAGCAAATCGCTGCTGACGCCCAATTACCTCGATGTGCACGAAGCAAACCCGCCGCACAAACATATCGCCTTGACCTATTTTGCCAGGGCTCGAAATAATAAGACGACGCTTTCTAAGGAACACAAAGCCTTGAAATGGTTTAAGCCTGAGGAATTAAACAACGAAGAATTTGATTTAAGGCCAATCATAGTCTTTTATGCTCAAGAAGCGCTCAAGGCGGCCGCGGGTCGGTCTTGACAAATCAGCCAAATTTATTATGCTTATAACAGATCGTGCGTTCTAGCGGCGCGTGACACAAAAATCAAAAACAAAATTTTCGATCGCCCGCCGCCGGGTGGGCACGCACGAAAATAAAAACCGCTGATTAGCCAGCGGTTTTTTGATGTCTTTTCGGGACGCTAGACTTGCTCTTTGCTCATGAACTTTTTGACGCTGTCGATAGTGTCGAGGAACTGGTTCGGGAAGACGATGGTGCTGTTCTTCTCAATCGCGATATCGCTTAGCACCTGCAAGTTGCGCAGCTGCAGAGCAATCGGATGCTTGGAGATGATGTCAGCGGCGTCACCTAGCTTGGCGGCACTGAGGGCTTCGCCCTCGGCGGCGATGATCTTGGCGCGTTTCTCGCGCTCGGCTTCGGCTTGCTTGGCCATGGCGCGCTGCATGCTGTCGGGCAACTGGATGTCTTTGACTTCGACGGTACTGACATAAATGCCCCACTTCTCGGTTGAAGTTTCCAGAATTTTCTTGATCTTCTCGTTGATGGCACTCGTTTCACTGAGCACATCGTCCAGACTGCTTTGGCCGACGATGTTGCGAACAGTCGTCTGAGCGATTTGGTAAGTTGCCGAAACGACATTCTCGATTTCGACGATTGATTTGGTAGGATCAGTGACTTTGTAATAGGCCACCGCCGCTACGTCGATCGAAACATTGTCCTTGGTAATAATTTTCTGCGACTCGATCGGTAACGTCACGATACGTAAACTGACTTTACGCATTTGGTCGATGAGGGGAATAATCAGGCGCAGACCCGGCTCTTTAATTTTTCCCTCTACTTTGCCCAACCGAAATACCACGCCGCGCTCATATTGGTTGACAATCCGCACCCCAAAGGCAATGGCCAGCAAAACAATAACAACGATGACGATAATAAAACTCATAGAAATGATACTCCCTGACTGCCTCATTGTATGCCTATCCGGCTCGGACAAGCAATTATTTGACTGCCCGGCGAGCGTTGAGTTTTCATTCCTCCTCTGTTATACTGCCCCGAGCTTGGGGATATAGCTCAGTTGGCTAGAGCGCTTGCATGGCATGCAAGAGGTCCGGGGTTCGAGTCCCCGTATCTCCACCAAATTTATGACACCTCACAATTTACAATCTACTGCCGAAGCCCCGGAACATCAGTGGCACTTCAGAGCGATTCGTAATTACGGCACTGCTCTGCTGGCAGGAGTAACTTTCTTTGGCGCTTCGCCTGCCGGGGCTGACACGAGTCCGTCGTCACAACCGCAACCCGCTCCAGATGGCGGCACAGCCTACGTATCATCCTCGGGCGATCAACTCAACACCTGTATATCGGACTTCGATTTCCGCGTTGGCATACAGGATGACAATCAGTTCGTTTGGCAACAAAATATCAGCCGTAATAAGGCGTTTAGTCTGGCTACCAAAACGTTCGGTGCCTCAGTACTACGCATCAATGTCATCTACGGCATGGTGCAAAAATATGGCTTGCAGCAGTACAAGGATGCGGTTATCTCGGCTACCAAACATGGTTACCAGACGCAGGTTACGATACTACCGACGCCAGCCTATCAGCAATCGTTGAGCCAGAAACTGAGCGACGAGAACTATAGTCCGGCCAAGATGGAGCACTTCGCTTACCGGGTAGCCAAGAAGCTTGGTCCGAGGGTGGTACGCTACTCGATTATGAATGAACCGAATAGTAGCCTGTTCTTCAAAGGCAGTCTGAAGAGTTTTGATGCTCTCTTTGAGGCTGGTCGCGATGGCGTCTTAGAAGCTAACCACCACGCTCAAATTGCCGTTGGGGAATTGTCCGATAACAACTTAAAAGTCTGGTTTAATAATATCGAGAACCTGCCAGCCAATGATATTGATATACATGGCTATGGCCGAGTACTCAGCCAAACGAATACTCTGGCCGAAAAAGCTCGCCGCGCAGGCAAAACGCTACTGATTAGCGAGTACGGTGTAGGCGTTGGGCGTAATCAATTACTGAAAGATAAACATGCTATAAAGGTTGCGGCTTGCGGTGATGCTGGCGAGCTGGTTTTCTATCAGCTGATACGCGATCCGAAAGCTAGTTGGGACACGGGGATCTACAATCCACCAAAAAACAGTCACAGCACCACCAAGCACTAGTTGCATGCCACTACCTTGACCATAAGTAAAGTAAGGGATATAGTTAATTTATAATGTTAACACCAGAAGAAATTGCCGAACTTGACGACGCGACGCGGCGAGCAGCCGAATTTTATAATCCGTCGTTAATAAACCCTAGAATGGTTTTCGCTTACACGCTGGCCGCGTTTGCGCTGCTCGGGTTGACTCAACCACCACTCGCCGAGTCCCCTCAGCGGGGGCCGCACATACCGAATATTAGCCAGCCTAGTGTCGCCACCATCGATACTCGTCCGTGAGCATTGTAAGTCGCAAGTTTAATCTGTAAAATATCTTGAGCGTGGCTCTTTAGCTCAGTTGGTAGAGCAGAGGCTTGAAGAGCCTTGTGTCCTCGGTTCGAGTCCGAGAGGAGCCACCAATCACCTAGCGGTACAACATTCTGCGAAAGTTTTCCACAACTAAACTGTTGTGGTTTTTTATTTGTCAAAATTCTGGTGATATAATGCAATCGTTAGGTATTAACAAAAATGTGGGCTAAGGAGGGACTGCTCGTGAAATATCATTATGATATCCATAGAGGGGTGAAAAAGATAAAAACTAGGATTACGATTGCTTTGACGGCAGCTGGCCTGATAATCGTAGGTGGTGGTTTATCACTGGGCATATTCGGTTCGGCGAATGCCTTTGGCGCCGGCCATACTTTGTATGTCAGCACCAACAGCATAGGCAACGACAAGAGCTGTTCCAACCCAGGCTATAACACCGTGCAGAGTGCTGTTAACGCCGCGAATAGTAGTGATACAGTCTATCTTTGTGGCGTATTCAAGGAGCAGGTCTTTGTTGGTAAATCAATTACTTTGACGGGTGACCCAGGCGCCGGTTTAACGGCAGTCGGCACGACGTTCTCGTCAGATGCATCGGATTACCCAACGGTGTTTACCACCAGCAATCTGAACCTGCCGCAGGCCTTACTAGTTACTACCGGCAATAATATTAATGTCACAGGCTTGAATATTTCTGGCCCCTTGCCGGGTAACGGCGGTTGCGCTGAGGACGAATACGGCGTGTTGGCTTTGAGCGGCAGCATAAATCTTAAGAACGACGATGTTGCGAATATCAAAGACACCAACCCAGGCCTAAACGGCTGTCAGTTCGGTGTCGGCATTCAAATCGGCCGCACTTACTGGCATACGACTACCTGGGCATATGCTACCCCCAACCCAGACTTCTCGGCTAGCGCCAACATCGACGGCACAACGGTCAGCGGCTACGCCAAGAACGGCATCACCGTCGATGGCACTGGTAGCAGCGCCGATATTGACGGCAGCATCGTCGCCGGTGGCGGCAATGGCCAGGTGGCAGCCCAAAACGGCATCCAGATTTCCCGCGGCGCCACAGGCAGCGTTAGTAACAATACGATTGCCGATAATGCCTACAATGGGTCTGGCGAAGCAACGGCTGCCGGCATCTTGGTATACGGTGGCGGGGGCGACCCCCTGGCTACAAACGTTTCGGTTACCAACAACAAGCTTGTAGATAATGACGAAGCCATAAACTTTGCCAACTACAATTCTGATGCTTCTGGTCCAGCAACTTCACAGACCAAGAACGTCGCTAGCAATAACTGGATCTATAACTCTAATGTGACGAACACCAGCGGACTGGTTGCTACTAACGGTAACTTTGGTTACCAGGCCGGAATCGAAGACGTCGGTGACAAGGACAGCGCTTGCAACAACACGATTGTTGGCCCAGGCTACACGGATCAGGGCAGCTATGACGGTACCACAAATACCGTGACCCCCGGTCCAGATAACGCTGTGGTGCGGGACATTGACGCGGGATACACCTTCCCGACGACTGACTTCGGCACCTGCAATTACGGCTACAACTACGGTGGCGGCCACTTCGGCTCGAATTTCTTCAAGAACTACCAGAAGAAATTCAATAACCACTGGTTCAGCCACTAAAATAAGCAAAAACTAAAAATACAGGGCGCGAGCTTTGGCTCGCGCTTTGCTTTTAACAGGGGTTTTTGCTACAATCCTCTAGTCACTTTACGCGGGTGTAGCTCAGTTGTTTAGAGCGCTTCCTTGCCAAGGAAGAGGTCGAGAGTTAGAGTCTCTTCACCCGCACCAAATGTTAGAATTTGAGCCTGAAAGGGCTTTTTTCTTTGTCTCAACTATCGTTTTAAAGGGGTCATTAAGCACATAAGACAACTTTTTATCATTTAATTCAATGTTTGAAAGCATATATTCTAAAAGCTTTTGTTTTAGGCTATCATCACTCTCCTTGAATAGCTGTTCGGCTCGCTGAGCTAGGTCTAACAGGTAAGATGCAGTTACTTGGAAGCTCTTATTATCACTTGTTAGAACTTTAAGGCGTTCATTCAAATCTTGCTGTCTAGCTTCTAGCTCATTTGCAATTTCGTCATGAAAGTCTTGAGTAATCCTTCAGCTAGTTTATACTTTGCCCATCCGCTAGCAATAAGGCTATCTAATTTACTTATAGCTTTATCAAAATCACCAACTGATTGCATTGATTTTTTCATCACATCACTCCTATGTCTTACAAGTGGTAAGTCATGTATAGTTATAGTATGACACAGCCTGTTAGAAAACAGCCGAACTTACTAACCCTCAAGCAGGCTTGTGAAATTCTTAATTGCCATCCAAATACACTAAGGGCGTGGGATAAAAAAGGATACCTTGTTGCCATAAGATTTGGAACACGAGGAGATAGACGATATAAAAAAGAAGATGTGATAAAACTATTGGCTAAAAAATGAATGACACAGAAAACGAAGTAGTAATTCCTAAAACAACAAACTTCCTGAAATCTATTGCACGATATTTCATGGATTTTTTAGAGACAGACTTTCATAGACGCAGAGTTCCTAGAAGAGCAGTTAAATTAAAAGATAATGGTTTGCTACTTGGTGTAGCAACCGATAAATATCCTGCTTTTGATAAAGAAGTATGGACAGCACTTAGCCGCAAGTTTGACGATGGCGGAACAATCTCTATTCAAAAAGGGCAATATAAAGCCAATGTTCCTGAAAATCTTATGGAACTTATAAGAAGGCGAATAGATGCTTTGAGCAAGGATAGTGTGGAGGCTGTCAAACAGGAGCTAGTTAATAGTATTGAGAACTATGGTACTGCGTTAAAAGACGAGTACAGCAAGGCTCGTGACAACTTAGAGAATGATTTGAGTGTAGTAATAGAGGAAAAAATAACCAACCCTTTGGTTGAGAGCATTGAGAAGTCTTTAATATTATTAGAGACTGCGGATGAAAATACGGCTTATGAGATAAAAACGGCACTTACTGAACTTTTCGTAAACAATACTATGCCAGCTGCAGAAACGATACTTCAGCAATATATTGTTGGCGAGAAGTCAGATATAGAAAAACTAGTAAAGCCAGTATTAACGACAAAAATTGCGAAATCTCTACTGACTGATTATTTTGATGATTTAGCTTCAAACGATTTATTCCAAGAAGTGGCAGAAGTTGAAGGCAACAGGCTAATTCTTGATAAGCAAGAACTCTATCTTTACCTATGTGACATTACCTTTCAAAACGTAAAATATCCTCTCTTCTATATACCAGTAGAAGTTAGCAAAACGCCAACTCAATTAAATTTAACCTTTGACACAAAAATATATATCAACAAAAAGGCAATTGAGTTTATTGCTCAAGAAGTAGGTAACGCTGATAAATCTGTAAGTGGTAACCCAATTGATTTTGATAGGATTATGTACCTAACTGCCTTTGAAAATAACGACGCCTTCACTTCACGACTTCTTGAAATTGTAAATCATCTAATAGTCTTCTTTGATTTGAGAGGTGAGATAAACCTTGAGGCTAAAAACACGGTAGCAAGAAATGCAAAAGTTAAATTAACAAACTCAGCTTACTTGTCACTATTTGATAAGTCTGACGAAGCTCTAATAAATGACTATGAACAGATTTTAGACTTAGATATTAGTAGTGAACTATTTGAACTGTTTGAAGCAATCGTAAACGGCTTTATAACGCAAGAGCCAGTAGACGTTTCTAGGGAAGTTGAAAAAGAATGGGATGATAAGGAGACCACAGAAAAATTATCTTTTGAAAGCCCAGTACCGCTTAATGGCGAACAGCTACAGATTATTGAAGCTCTTAATAAAGATGAATGTAGATTTGTAACAGTTGAAGGTCCGCCTGGAACTGGGAAAAGCCATACTATTACTGCATTAGTCTTTAATGCAATTCTTAAAAATCAATCAGTTTTAGTATTATCCGACAAAAAGGAAGCGTTAGACGTTGTTGAAGAGAAAATTGGTGACACACTAGACAACGTGCGTTTTGGTGCGGACTTTCAAAATCCAATACTTAGGCTCGGTGGAGTAAATAATTTTAGACAAATTCTATCGTCACAAGCTATAGAAAACATAAAACTATCTCATAAATTAACAGGAAAACGATTAGAGCAACTTGAAAGCTCAATCCAGGCAAATCTAGAGGTTACTAAAGACCAAATAAGAGACGAAATAACTGCATATTCAAAACTTAACAAAAATGAGTTGATGGAACTTGAATACCTGGAAGCTGAATTACAGCCATTACTGAAAAAACTAGATATACCAGAGTTGGTTAAAACAGATGATATGGAAGTTGTAATTCATGAGGTCAGGGAAAGCTATAAATCGTTATTAGACTTCTTTCAGCTAGGCTCAGAAACAATCGAACTTGTCGGCACTCTTGGCTTAGTTACATCTAAAAAACTTGTTGGTCTTCCGATGAGTAACCTAATTGCTTTTACATCTATGATGCAGAAGCTTTCTGACCACATAGCATCAATTAGAAGTGAGCTTGAAGGAAGAAATTGGCTGGGCATTTTCACAGATTTCCCAAACATTAGTGATAAAGATGTGGCAGAGATAAGTAGATATATATTAAAGTTTGACCAACTTAAGAAACCAGTTGTTGGCTTTGCATTTAATAAGACTAAGCTCATTGATTTAATGAATGAGTTTAATGATAAGTTCGGAACAAATTTCATTGAGCCATCCACTGATGTAAATAGAATTAGGACAGCACAGAATGCATTCACACAATTACTTACCCTGAAAAAAGATTTACCGTTTCCTGATGCAGTCAAAGATAGAATTGATTATCTAAAGCTAATAAACAATTCCTTAAAACCCAACGTTCCAGAGGCTATAAATTCTGTAGGTGCTCTTCATCACGAACTTTCATATCTAATACAAACCGCAGAAAGTCTTCCTGAAAATCTAGGGTCAATTAAAAGCCGCTCACTGGCTGAAGTAGTGAGTTTACCTCTTATTTCACTTGATGAGGTAGATGCAGAGCGAATAATGCGATGGCTACATCTTCTAAGTGCAATAAACATTCTTAACGAAGCTGTTCCTTTTTATAGTTACCAACAGTATATGGAGACTATACAAAAACAAGTAACCTTGAGGATGGCACAAATTTTAGATGGAAGAGTGATTGATTTTTATACAGATAGCAGAGCAACTGCAACTGTCGTTAAGGATGTAATCAAGTCCAAGCAAAAATTCCCTAAGGAGACATTTGCAAAACTTAAGGAAGCGTTCCCTTGTATACTTGCTGGAATTCGTGATTATGCAGACTATATACCCCTTGAAGCAGGCATATTTGATTTAGTAATTATTGATGAAGCTTCACAGGTGAGCGTTGCCCAAGCATTTCCTGCACTTATTCGTGGTAAAAAAGTTGTAGTGATGGGCGACAGACTTCAGTTTGGTAATGTTAAATCTTATCAGGCAAGAACTGAAATCAATACTGAGTATCAAAACAGATTAAGAGAAAACTTTGCTAAAACAGTTTCAAGCGACCTTTCGTCTCTAAAAAAGATTGAAAGATTAGATGTGAAGAAATCAATTCTGGATTTTGCTGAATACATTAGTAACTACCAAATAATGCTCAAAAAACACTTTAGAAGCTATCCTGAGAATATCTCCTTCTCAAATAAATACTTCTACCAAAACGCCCTGCAAGTAATGAAGATTAGGGGCAAAAAAATTGATGATGTACTGAAGTTTAAGGTTATTGAGCATGACGGCAAACAAGAACCAAGACCAAATACTAATCTTCCTGAAGCAGATTTTATTATCAGTGAACTTAAAAAACTAGCAGAAAAGAATGACACGAGTAATTCAGTCGGTATAATCACACCTCATACTAATCAACAGAGATACATCCATGAGCTACTTAGGGATGACCCTAACTATGATTTTTATTTGAATAAACTAAAAATTAAGGTTATGACTTTTGACAGCTGTCAGGGCGAAGAAAGAGATATTATTTACTATTCTATGGTTGCCACAGAGACGGATGATAAGCTTAATCACATTTTTCCATCAGACATCAGACAAGCAAGTTTTGAAAACGATAGTAACTCAGAGATTAGAAGACAGCGACTAAATGTGGGCTTCAGCCGTTCTAAAGAGACTATTTACTTTGTTCTAAGTAAACCAGTTGAAAAATACACTGGCTCAATAGGCGAAGCAATCAGACACTACTCTAACTTAAAGGCTGAAGTAGCTAAGAGATTAACCGCAGAAGATACTGATAAAAAGTCCCCAATGGAAAAGAAGGCATTAGGTTGGATATACGAAACGGCATTTTGGCAAAAAAATGGGCAAACTGGCAATTGTGAATTACACGCTCAATTTGAGTTAGGACAATATTTAGCTCAGCTTGACCCAACCTACCATCATCCGAATTATGTCGTTGATTTTATACTTTTCTATCAAGACGAAAAGAGTAGGACATATAGAATTATCTTTGAATACGATGGGATAAAACATCATACTAACCCTGAAGACCGACAGTATATTGATGGCACTAATTTTGAAGCTTATTTGAAAGAAGAAGATATATATAGACAAAAGGTCCTAGCAAGCTATGGGTATGAGTTCATAAGATTAAACAGATTTAACATAGGTAATAATCCTGTTGAATATATAAACGATAAGATAGAAAAGCTTATAAATGGCTCTATGATAGCCAATTCTGCAGGACACGATATTGATGCAATAATACGAGGTCAAGCCGTTGGACTTTTTAATGGTGACTTAAAGGAGTGTCAAAGCTGTGGCAATGTTATACCTGTTGCAGAGTTTAAGGACAGCACATTAAGAAGTGGTATAGGAAGGGTTTGTAAAAACTGCAAGGATAAAAAGGCACTACTAAAAGCTCCTAAAAAGAATAAAGAACCGACTGAATATATAACAGGTCAACCTTGTCCTAGATGTGGTCGTAAGATGGTACTTAGAAATGGCAGATTTGGTCAATTCTATGGATGCTCTGGCTTCCCTTACTGCAAGCATACACAACCAGCCGTTAGCACATAACAATATGAAACCAGTAATGTCCGTTAAAGAAGCACGCAAAATATTAGGCAAAGATGCTGAAAAAATGACTGACGATGAAGTAGCCAAACTTATAGAGGATGTAGATGAGTTGGCTAAGTTGGCGTTAAGAGTTGCTGAAGAAAGAGTAAAAGACGGCAAAAATATATGATTGTAGAAGTAGAGTTTTATGGCTTAAATATTAGTGCCTCTATATCAAATGATGCAACTTTTAAGCAGGGTAAATTTATTCGTGATGCAAGCTACTCTAGTGTTGATGAAGCTGGTACAAAATATCAAGGTGTAAGTGGCTTAGAGGTTAGTATTGAAGCAAAAGATAACGAAAGAGATGATGTAGTATTACAACGAGCATTAGTATTTGCGGAAGAAATACTAACAGTCTTATGTGCATCATCTCAGACATATGCATATTTCAAGAAACCTATAAGCTGCAGATATAAAACTAAAACTTATACTCTAGATGAAGTAGGGTTTCATGAGACCGACGCCCATCTAATTAACGGCGGTGAAGCATTTATTGTTAATCTAGATTTTCTTAATGAACCAAAAAATCCACCAAGGCTACTACATCTTTACAGGGCAGCTAAAGATGCAACTCTAACGCACGAGTGGCGACTGTTAAACGCATGGAGATTTTTAGAGGCATTCCATGGAAAAAGCGACAGCAAATTAAAGGAACACTTAGTTGAGCATCACAGTGTGGTTAAAGAAACGGTAGACCGATACTACAGCCAATATAGGAATGCTGCTGCACATGCAGCAATACTCAGGAAGAGACCAAACTCGTCTAAGGTAATCGTACCCAGAGCATCAGAAAACATTTTTGATGGGGGGTTACATGTTGACCTTCATGCAATGCTTGAATATATAGATGGAGATGTAAGGCTAATTGAGGATTTTTATGCGGATAATATTAACTGTGGAGTTAATTGATAGTCTAGTTCTTAATTGATAATAAGTCTGAGGATAAACTAAATCGTTCTACTAGATTTTTTAGCTTATAATTAGAATTACTATCTAGTGCAGATGTTTGTAATGCGTCACATATCCTGCACCAAGCTGCACAAAGTTTGTCAAATTAGTGCACTTTTACAGATACGAAACGTGTCCGATCGCTTGACCGATCGCTCCAAATCGCCGCACAACAATGTGTGGCTTTTTAAGATCACCAGATGGGTTTGAACATCGTCTCTTTCCCTCGGCTTGACAAGCCGTGATGTTATAATATGTGTTAAGGTATCGAGCCGTGCGACGGCTTTTTTATTGCCTTAGAAAGGAGGAACATGTGTCCATTCTGTGCAGATATTGTTATAGGTGGCGGGAGTTTTAGCCCTTGCTCTGAGCACTTAGTCCGAAAATAGGCTCTCATCACGGCCGGTTGGTTTGCCGACCATGGCGTATTCGATTCTGTGCCCCAGCTTCAATAGCCTTTGGTCAAGATTGGCGCAACCCAGGATGGCCAGACCAAGCAGGACAAAGAGCGGTCCGCTATTGGGGTCCGTAGCAACGCCGGTGTAGTAGCCGCCGAGACTTTGGCCGACAACCCAGAAGGCCAGGGACATGATGATGCCGCAGCTAATAGCCAGCGTCCGCCATGGCCTGGAAAAGAGCACGCCGAAGCCAACGGCAGCGAATACCCAGGCCAAGCCCAAGACGACCAAGATGCCGGAGCTGGTCGTCGTGACCAATGGTTGATTGGACATGTGCGTCATTTGGGCACCCGTCATGTTCATCCCCGACGCCACCTGAGACGGTTGCTCTACCTGGGAATGATCGGCACCCAGATGTTTGATGTAGCTTGCCGTCTTGGTATCTACGGAAGCTAGCCAGGTAGGCGCACTATCGGCATTGCCGGAAATCATGGCGCTCAAGGCATCAGTTGAGTTCTGGCCGGGTAGCAACTGATAAATCCCGCCACCGACCCACAACACTAGCCAGACGAGTGCTAGCCAGAAGGCTACCTGTGGTTGGTGCTTGGGCTTGTGTTCGGCATCACGCGATGGCAAGCAGGCTAGGGCCAGGATCGCGTACAGACTAACCGCGCCTGGTGCGCCCATCAGCAAAAGCGTGTGGCCGCTGAAGATACCTCCGTAACCTTCCCCGAACACCCAAACCACTAACGCCCATGGGATAGATAGGAGTAGCCCCAGTCTAAGCGTTCGTTTCCAAAGAATAAGAGCGCCTATACCTAGCTGGGTGAGAGCAAAGAGCGAATTGAATACCGCCGGGTGAAGCAGGAACAGGTGCATGCCGAAGTGCATAGGGCCACTGACAAAACCGGGCTGTCCTTGTGCGGCGGGCGTTATGACTTGCGTCGCAAATGCACTCGAGAACATCTGATGCTGAAGCTGTAAGGCGCCATCTAATAACCAGAGTAGACCAAGACTAATTTGTACACGACGCTTCGAAAGCTTGAACATCTTGCTTATGATTATAGTCAATAAGTTACTTAGAATGGTAGTTATTAGCGTCCGGGGCAATGCGTCGCACTAGTCGCTTTGGTTCCTTAGCACCCTTCGCGCTTGGCTTGACTTCGGGATCACGGCCAGCCAAACGCTTCAAGAGTTTCTGACGCTCGGCCCGGTCGATGGGATCGAGGAGCAGCTTGATCAGCTTCTTCAAAGCCTTCTTCTCAGCTCGAGGGTTTGAAGCTTGTCCACTCAGGTGCACCAAGCATAGGCATTATGGCCTCAGTAAAATGAGGCTTTTTTATGTCTGATAGAATAGATACATGCAAATAAACCCGGCCCTAAAGGAACTTGAATTTTTAGTCGGCGAGTGGGCTATAGAATTATCAAATGCTTCATTCTTGCCTGACCCTAATCAGAAGCCTAAAGTTTTGGTTGCATATAAGTGGATTGAGGATGGAGCTGCAATTGCAGCTCGACATGACAAAAAGGCCGACTCCCCACAATCTGCAGTCTGGATAATAGGACGAGACGATGGAAGCCACGCCTACACAGCCCTATACAGTGACAAACGAGGGGTCTCGAGAGTCTATCAAATGAGTTATAAAGACAGTATATGGAGGATGTGGCGTGATAACCCTGAATTCTCGCAGCGTTTTGAGGGTAGGGTTAGTGAAGACAGAAAAACTATAGACGCTGAATGGGAGAAGTCATCAGATGATGGTAAAACCTGGGAGCATGATTTCGATATGGCCTATACTAAGGTGTAAGCTTTTACTACAGTTATGAGAAAAATAATCGTCTTATCTTTTATCAGTCTTGACGGGGTGATGCAGGCGCCGGGTGGGCCAGAAGAGGATACGTCAGACGGCTTTAAGTATGGCGGCTGGACCGTGCCGTATTCTGATGAAGTTTCAGGCAAGTTGGTGGTCAAACAAATGAGTGGGCCGTATGATTTACTGCTTGGCAGGAAAACCTATGATATATTCGCCGGCCACTGGCCGAAGCAAAAAGGCCCGATAGCCGACCCGTTCAATAAAGCGACCAAGTATGTTGTTTCCGGTTCATCGCCAAAACTTGAGTGGGAAAACTCCAAGCTTATTGATGGAGACGTAGCTGCCAAGCTAAAAGAGCTGAAGCAGCAAGACGGTCCAATGCTGCAAGTCCATGGCAGCGGTAATCTCATACAAACCTTGCTTAAGAACGATCTGGTCGACGAACTATGGCTCAAGATATTCCCGGTCACGCTTGGCAAAGGTAAGCGCTTGTTCGCAGAGGGGACAATGCCCGCGGCATTCGAGCTGATCGAATCCAAGACCACGCCGAAAGGCGTCATCTTCGCCAATTACAGGCGAGCTGGCGCGGTTAAGACTGGTTCATTTGCCTGATGTAACTAGCGTCGGCCAAGCACCCATTTTTGTGAAGCGCTGAGCTTCTTATCAGTGCGGTGTGGGCAGCCCATCCAGCAACAAGGCCGGCGTTTGCCTTGGCCAAGCTCTGTGATTGTTCGCTTGAGGTGGTTCTTCCTGGTGTCCTCAGTTTTGACAGACACCGTCCAGCAGATCCACTCATTGCGTGCCAACGGGGTAATATCCTCCCATGCAGCAAGAGCCTTCGGGGAAGAGGCCAGGGCCTTTTGTAAATCCGAGGGTAGTTTGTGGGCCGTACCGCCGGCGATTTCTTTTCGGGCCATAAGTTTATATTACTTGAAGTTACGCTTTTCAATCAAAGATTTCTAAGAGATCGCTGCTAAAAGGATTGCCAGAGGCATTATTATCGGCCAAGTGTTTAGATAATTTTGGCCCAATGATTGATTTAGCATTTTCGCTTGCAGCAGATGACTCCCATATAATAGAAAATCCATAAGATCCGGAATCCTTATCGCCAAAAGCCACCACGTTTTTACAGCCAGCCTGAGCTTTAATGGCCGGTACAAGGTCGGCAAAGATAGTTCTGGCGGCGTCTAACTTTCCAGCCCCTAAATTGAATCTGACGAGACGATAAACCATAGTTTAATGATAGCACAGCTATTAAGGGCTCAGAGTTTCTTCACTCGCACCAATTTTCATGCCGAAAGAAATTGACGAAACGTAATACGTTATATAAAATGTAAGACATGAAATATACCACGACAATTACTAGCAAAGGGACTATAACTATCGCCGCGCCACTACGTAAGGCGCTTGGTTTTAAGCCCGGGCAAAAAGTCAGTCTCACGTTAGATAAAAATCGACAAGTAGTTATTGGTGGCGATACTAGCATAGCTGATTTTGAAAAGCTACGAGACGAGATTACTAAGAAGCTACCTAGCCACAAGAAAGGTTTGACAGGGCGGGCCCTAAAGGAAGCTACGGCCAAAGCTTGGGTTGCTGATTATCGTGAATAGTCTCGATACTAATCTGGTGTTACGGTATTTGCTCGATGATGTTCCCGATCAAACCCTTAAATCTAGAGCGATTATCACCAGCTCGTCATCATATATAACTGACGTTGTATCGACGGAGACAATTTTTGTCCTAGAAAGAGTTATTGGCATGGACCGTTCTGACATAGTGAAGCTGGTTAAAACGTTTTTGAGTTTACCCAATGTAATATACAACGACTACTTTCTAGACCAGACCATCGACCTATACGGTAAACAGAGGACTTTATCTTTCGTAGACTGTTACGCGGCGATTGAAGCCAAGGTCTACGGTAACACGCTCGTTACTTTTGATAAGGATCTAATAAAGCATGGTGGCCGCCATGTCCGGCTGCCATAAACTAGATTTTGCGGGGCAGGCTTTCGCGTTTTGATTCTCGACGACTGAGCATCATGTAGCCGACACAGACGATAATCAAAACCGTTAGAACCAGGCTGACGTGGCCGTCGCCGAAGCCCCGGCCACCTACGCTATGCGATTTGCCGAGCCAATCAGCGAATGAGGCGCCCAACGGGCGCGTTATTATATAGGCGAACCAGAAAGTGAAAATTTCGTTCAACCCGAGCTTGTAGCCTATAGCTGGGATGAAGATTATGCCGGTGAACAGCAGGCCTGACGAGAGGTAACCCAAGCCAAGAGTGACGGCCGTCCAGTCACCAACCGCCGTACCGAGTGCGAAGGTAGCTAGCACGGTGGCCCAGTAGAAAAGTTCGCGGCGGCGACTGTTAATTGAATGTATAGACAAGGACTTCTCAGTTCTATGCCAGGCAATGAAGACCAGGGCCAGCACAATGGCGAAGAAGATCGTTGTTACGGTATAGGGTATGCCGAACTGAATATGCAGTACGTCAGCGGCCATGGTGCCGAAAACCGCGACCATGGCGACCGTCAGCCAATAAATCCACGGCACGTATTTACGGACCGAAAACTGAAGGATTAAGGCCAGCGCAAGGGCTACTCCGCCTAAAGTCACAGCAAGGTAGGGGTTGATCCGGAAAACGAAGTAGTCAGAAGTCGCCTCGCCCATAGCCGTCGTCAAGATTTTGGCGACCCAGAAGATGGCCGTGATTTCCGGGACTTTCCTGATGAGCTGTGGCCGGGTACTGTACATAACTTAGATTATAAAGCACTGGCCACACTATATCTATTGACAATATATCGTGACACGATATATACTGATTACATGAAGCGTTCAATGAATTTGTTGCCCCAAGTGTCGTTCAGTATCCTAATGGCCTTGAGTCTGAAGCCGCGACATGGTTATGAAATCATGCGCCAAGTCGAAGAAGATTCCTTGGGCAAAATCAAACTCGGCCCCGGCTCACTGTATACCGCCATCAAACAATTAAAAGAAGACGGGTTGATAGAAGAAGTCTTGGACAGCGATATTCGGCGACGCTATTACCGCCTAACCAAGGCCGGTTGGAGCAGGCTCAACGCCGAGCTCGAATATTTCGATAGGACCGTAATGATCGCCAAGCAACGCAAGGCCTACGAAGCTGCATGGGGAGTCTGCTAATGAGCAGTCTAAACAAAAGGTTCCCGTTATACGCCAAGTTGCTGAGACTTTACCCGGCACCGTATCGGCGAGAGTACGAGCAGCAAATCTTGCAAACCACCGCCGATATGCTCGACAACCCCGAACAGTCCGGCGGCCGAGCGCTGACCTGGACGAAGATCTCACTCGATTTACCGCTCAATATCGCCAAACAACAAGTTCACTACGTGGGAGGTATATATATGAAGGAAACACCGTCGTACGTGAAAATCAGCGGTATCTTGAGCGGCCTGCTGTTGTTGCCCTTTTTCGCTGCCCTAATCGCCAATGGCCTCGACAAAGTTATTAATAACCAGACGCTATATAATTCTTGGGTTTGGCGCACCGACTTTCTGAGGCTCTGGGTGCTAATTCTGCCGCTCATCGCTGCCTCCATCGCCCTAGTCAGTTTCCTAGTCTACGTTTTCCAGGGCTCAACTAATAAGCCCAAAAACTTATTAGGCCGCAGCACCGACCTGAAACACAACTGGCCGATTGTTATGACCGGTCTAGCTGCGTTGGGCATACTATTTATTCTGAGATTCCACGATAGCATTCCATGCTGGATCCAAATGCACACCCACCTCTTGCACCACAAAAATCTCAACCAAGCCTGCCAGAACTATTAATTATTAATCCGCAGCAACAAAAATTTGATTTTATGATCTGGCATAGACTTTTATTACATATAGTGCTAAGATTGCAAAAAAGTTACTAAAAATAGCCAGATTTAATGATTTTTTAATGTTAGTGGGTAATACTAGCTAAGCTATTATGGAAACTTTGAGCAAGCTGCTACTAATCGAGGACGACCGCGGCATTGCTCTGGCGCTCCAGCAAGCCTTGGCCAACAACTATCAAGTTGAGGTTGCGCAAACCGGCAAACAGGGGCTGTATAAGAGTGACAACTATGATTACACGGCTATTATCCTGGACCTCAATTTGCCGGACTTGTCTGGGCTAGATATTTGCCAACAGTTGCGGGAACGTGGCGTGGAAGCCCCGATTCTGGTGTTAACGGCCGAAACTGAGGTCTTGACCAAGATAAACCTGCTCGACGCCGGTGCTCATGATTATCTGACTAAACCTTTCAGCCTGGGCGAATTGAAGGCCCGCTTGCGGGGCCTGATCAGGCGGGCAGGGCGACCATTAGTCGATAACCGGTTGCAAGTCGGTGACTTATCGCTGAGCGCCACCTCTCTCGAAGTTATCCGTCAAGGACAGTGTATAATTTTGCGGCGCAAAGAATTCGCGTTGTTGGAATGTCTGATGCTCAATGCTGGCATGGTAGTTAGTCGCGAAGCCCTGGCACGCTACGCCTGGCAAGGCAGCGATACGACCTGGACTAATACAATTGACGTCCACATCAAATATTTACGCGATAAAATCGATAAACCATTCGACGGCCAACTCATCAAAACCATTCATGGTGTCGGTTATCGTTTGGCTATTGAAACGACGCCCTGTCTTATCCCGTCTCCTAACAGATCGGTCCCCAGCCGTAAGGACTTGGCGCGGTGACCGGAGATGTTGCCCAACGCTACGGCCAATTATTTTACCAGCACCTGCTAGCCAGCCGCAGCTTCGACCAAGACGTGCGCCGCCGCCAAGTCATACTCAATATCTTGTTATATGGCATGTTTTTGGCTTGTTTGACCGCTGGCATATTTGCTCTAGTTAATAGGTTAGACCTTGACGATCTACATCAGGGGGATGACTTCTTCAATAGCGTATTACTAGGCGGCGTTACACTCGGTTTGTGGTGGTTATCGCGAGCCGGCCGCTATCTGCTATCAGCCTATATATTTCTGAGCTGCCTGAGCGCGGCGGCCTTGAGCCTGGTACTAGGCTGGAGTTTCGAATTACCCAGCGCTGAATTAGGCTGCGCTTTGCTAGTCGTTATCGCCGGGTTAGTACTGAAAGTTCGGGCGGCTCTAGGGGTGAGCGTTGTGACTATTATCTGTTTGCTACTTATCGCTCACACCCAAATATCGGGGGCTCTAGCGGCCGATACTAGTTGGCTTAAGGCGCCCCTGGAAATGTCTGATGCCATCGATAATGCCCTACTACTTTCAGTTATTACTTTAGTCTCCTGTCTGGCCAATATCGAGATTGACCGCTCTTTTCGCCGTGCTCAGTTGACTGAATTGGACCTCGCTGCGGAACGTGACTTATTAGAGGTCCGGGTGGCGGAACGGACATACGAACTGGAGCAAGCCCAGGTGGCGCGGTTGGCTGAATTGCAGCGACTGGCTGAATTCGGCCGTCTCAGCGCTCAACTTTTGCACGAGGTGGCTAATCCTCTCACAGCTGCCACGCTGCATTTAGAAAACATTGGTCAGCAGTCATCGGCGCTGCGCCAAGCGCGTAAAAACTTGCATCAGCTGGAACGCTATATTGATGCTGCCCGAAACCAACTCAAGCACCGGAGTCAGCAGACGCTGTTTAGCGCCTTACCGGAATTTCGTCAACAAATGGCCATTCTGCGACCACTGGCTCAAAAAGCCGGGGTTAAGTTGGTTATTGAGGCGTCGGCGTCCGTCAGGTTGCTGGGCGACCCAGTTCTTTTCAATCAGATCGTGGCTAACTTGGTCGTAAACGCTATTGACGCCTACAAGGATGTCGACGTATCGGTCACTAAACGCATAGTTGTTTCGTTGTATTCTACTCACGAATATCTACACTTCGTTGTTCGAGATTGGGGCAAAGGCATAGGTGCTGAACAAATGCCGCAACTATTTGAACCGTTTTATACGACGAAATCAGCCACCGTACGCGGCCTGGGTCTGGGCCTGGCGATTGTTAAGCAATCGGTCGAAAATGATTTCGACGGCAACATCCGGGTGACGAGTTCGCCGCCCCGCGGTACGACCTTCCACGTCAAATTGCGGCTGGCGGCAAAAAGTGTTTCCAATTTGCACCAAACTGTCAGTGCCAAATCCTTGCCAGTATTGCCAGGGCACTAACCCACTTTACTTTCGGGGGCAAAACGCCTACAATTATAAGTAAATAACAGGGTTGTTTCGGCGGCTCTGGGATACAGAAAGGGAAGTCACTTGGCCAAGACCAAAGCCGCGGCATCCAGTCCGGATCAGCTAGAGGGTGAACGCAGCCATGCCGAAATCATGGTCGTTTTGACGGCTTTGCTGTTGGCGATGCTATTGGCAGCCCTCGACCAGACTATCGTGGCTACTGCACTGCCCCGCATTGCCAGCGACCTGAACGGACTCAACAAATTATCTTGGGTCGCCACCGCTTACCTAATGACGAGCGCTATTTCGACGCCGCTGTACGGCAAAATCAGCGATCTCTTCGGGCGCAAGAAGATTTTCCAAACAGCGATTGTTATCTTCCTGGTCGGCTCGGCTCTCTGTGGCCTTAGCCAGAACATGAATCAGCTGATTTTCTTCCGGGCCTTGCAAGGCTTAGGCGCTGGCGGTCTGATGACCCTGGTCTTGGCCATCGTTGGCGATATAATCAGCCCCAGGCAGCGCGGTCGCTACCAAGGCTACTTCGGCGCCGTGTTCGCTGTTGCTAGTATTGCTGGGCCGCTGCTCGGCGGTTTCTTCACTGATAGCCTGAGCTGGCGCTGGATTTTCTACATCAACATACCGCTCGGCGCTATCGCGCTGTTCATGATTGCTACGCGTTTGCATCTGCCAGTCCGCAAAACCGAACACCGCATTGACTTCGGCGGCGCTGCTTTGCTGGCACTCAGCGTTACTAGCCTGCTGCTAGTGACAGTTTGGGGCGGCGACAGCTTCGGCTGGGGCTCACCGCAAATTATTGGTTTGATTATCACTTTCCTGGCCAGCGGTTTACTATTTGTCTGGCGAGAGTATCGGGCGGCCGAGCCGATTATTCCGCCCAGGCTTTTCAAAAATGACATCTTCCGCGTCTCGGCGCTCCTCAGCCTGTTATCCGGTGCTGGAATGTTCGGTGCGATTATCTTCTTGCCGGAATATCAACAAATTGTTCGAGGCTATTCGGCTACCAAATCCGGGCTATTACTACTGCCGCTCGTCGGCGGTCTATTAGTAGCTGTTGTTACGTCCGGCCGCTTAGTTACGAAACTAGGCCGTTACCGGATGTTTCCGATTTTCGGTACGCTAGTTGGCGCCATAGGTTTCTGGCTATTCAGCCACGTAACCGTCACCACGACTCAATTAACGCTTTCACTGTGGATGGTCGTACTAGGTATTGGCTTCGGATCTTTCCTGCAAGTCATGACGGTGGCCGTACAGAACGCCGTGGAGCGTAGCGATCTTGGCACAGCCACTTCTATCATCGTTTTCTTCCGTAGTGTTGGCAGCGCCCTTGGCGCAGCGCTCTTCGGCGCTGTCTTGATAAATCGTTTAGCATATCATCTGAAACACTTATTGCCGGTTGGTGGTGTTCATGTGACCAGCGCTCAACTGCAAGCCGGTACCAACACCCTACAGAAGCTGCCAGCACCGATTAAACACACCGTTATCCAGGCTTTCACGCTCTCGTTCCACGACATTTTCCTGATCGGTATACCGTTTGCCTTGGCCGCTTTTCTCATCGCCCTCAACTTACGCGAAGAACCGCTGCGGGCGACTGCCCACCAGGCACCGGTGACACCAGAAGTTTAGCTTTTCGACTTTTCGGTACGCCAGGCTTCAATTTCGCCGTGGTTGCCGCTGAGTAGCACCTCCGGAACCTTCAAACCTTGGAAGTCTTCCGGTCGGGTGTATTGCGGGAATTCAATCGCCTTATCATCTGATTGAAATGATTCAATTTCCGCGGAGTTTTCGCCGCCCAGGACGCCAGGTAGTAAACGAACAACGGAATCAATAATTACCATGGCCGGCAGCTCGCCGCCAGTCAACACGTAGTTGCCAATGCAGAAGCTCTCGTTGACCCACTTGGTCACGCGCTCGTCATAACCTTCATAACGAGGGCAGATTATGATCAAATCTTCTCCAGCAGCCAGTTTTTTGGCATCAGATTGTCTATAAAGCTTTCCGCGCGGGGTGGGCAGGATAACTCTCGCTTTCGGCGATTTCTTTTGGGCATGCTCAATGGCCGCCACTAACGGCTCGATCATCAACAACATGCCGTCACCGCCGCCATAAGGTGTGTCGTCGACTTGCTTGCGCGGGCCTAGGCCGAAATCCCGTAAGTTTACAAACTCAAACTTAACAAGCTTACGGTCCTGGGCTTTCCAGAGCATGCTACTATTCAGTACGCCGTCGAACATTTCGGGGAATAGAGTTATAATCTGAACCTTCACAATTATTCCTTATTTTAAACCAAAACAATCCACCACAGGGGCGGATTGTTTTGTCACATAAAGCTCCCAATCTTATTGCGGATTGGCTCGCACGAGCTTTTAATTTTTGAAGTTCTAGTCAGTAAAGACTAGGCGTTAGTATAGCGAAACCAGGGTGAAACCGCAAGCTCAAAGGTCGAGGTCGTCGAGGTCGGCCAACTCGGCGCGGGTTTGGCGCATGCGGTCGCTGGTGTTTTCTTCGGGCTCAGCCGGCTCTTCGGCGGGCGCTTCTTCGGGTTCCCCTTCAGGAACGGGTGCTTCTTCTTCCGCCTCCGGGGTGTCAGCTGGCTCTTCCGCCGGTTCGGCTGGCGGATCTGCTTGAGCTACCGGTTCGTCGGCGGCTGGAGAGTCCTGTGCCGGTCGAGAGTCGGCATTATCCTCATTGCGGGCGTGTGGTCCGGTGCCGTTGTCGATAATTTTCAGGTTGTAGCGGGCGTCGTTCTTGGTGCCGAGGGCGCGCAGCAGGGTTCGCAGGCTTTGGGCGGTAGCGCCGCGCTTGCCGATTACGCGGCCTAGGTCTTCGGGGTCAACTGTCAACTCCAACAGAACGCCCTTTTCGTCGACCCGGCGGTCAACTTTAACGGCGTCTGGCTTGCCAACGAGGGACTTCACGACGTATTCAATGAATTGCTGGTCAATTTCGCTCATGTGACTGCCTCTCAGGTTATGCTTCAAATTATAACAAATTGCTTGGCGGCTGGTGTGAGATTTCTCGCCGGCATTGCCGGAAATCTCAGGCTTTACTCAGCTTTTGGCTCGTCGGCTCCGGTACTGTCTTCGGCTGACGCTTCAGCTGTTTCAGCCGGTGCGGCTTCAGGTTCGGCAACTTCGGGTTCGACAGCTTCCGGTTCGGCTGCTGGCGCTTCGGCTTCGACGGCTGGTTCGGGAGCCTTTTCGTCTGCTGGTCGGGTGCTGCGGCGCTTGGCGGCGTTGCGGACTTGGCGCTCTTTGTCGGAGTCCAGCTTCACCCAGACGGGCAACTTGAGGCCTTCTTTCTTCAATAAACGAGCCAGGCGGTCCGACGGTTGGGCGCCGTGCTCTAGGTAAAAGGCGGCCTTTTCCTTATCCAGCGTGATGGCCTTGGCGTGCGGATCGTAATTACCGAGGTGGGCGACAACGTTGCCACTAGTCGGCGAGCGCCGGGAATCCTGAACAATCACCCGAAATTGGGCGTGGCCGCTACGGCCAGTGCGTTGCATGCGAATAGCTAACATCCGCCGTATTGTACAGATAAGCGCCCCTGTTGTCAAACCGGCTTATTTTTTGACGCGGTGATAATAAGTTAGGGCTGCTTCGGCGGCTTTTTGCTGGGCGGCCTGCTTGCTGGGGCCGGTACCTTTGCCGCGCAGCTTGCCGTTGACGTGAACGCCGATGATAAAAGTCTTGTCGTGGTCTGGTCCGTCTTCGCTGATGACCTTGTACAGCGGAGTCGCGGCTTCGCGGCTCTGGGCCAGTTCTTGCAGATGCGACTTGGGATCCATCCAGGAACCGCTGGTCAGGATTTGATCAAAAGTACTGAGAATGCTTGCCGTGATGAAAACCCGGGCCGTGTCATAACCCTGGTCCAGGTACAGCGCGCCGACGACAGCTTCGAAACTATTGGCCAGGATCTGGGCGCGGGCCCGGTCAGTGCCGCGTTTCTCGCCACGGCTAAGCCGCAGCAGTGATTCGAAACCGTATTTGATGGCCGCCGCGCCAATGCTCTCTGTTCGGACCAGACGTGCTGCGCCAGTTGGTCAGCACGCCTTCCGGCTCGGGATAATTGGCGTACAGGAACTCAGTGACTACCAGTTCCAGCACGGCGTCGCCCAGGAACTCCAGCCGCTCGTTATGCTCGGTAACGGTTTTCTTGTGTTCGTTGAGGTAGGAGCGGTGCGTGAAGGCCGTCACCAACAGATCAACGTCGTTGAAAGTGACGCCTAGTTTTTCCTGAGAAAAAGCTTGATACGTGGAAATGTCCATATGTCAGAGGTAACGGTATATGGTATACGGCATAAAGTCGGTTTCTGTCAAGTCGCTGGCCGTCTTCATAGCTTGCCCTCGCGGATTTTTTTCATGCCGACGAGGATTAGTTTGCCGATATCGTCATAGGCGATTTTGTCGATCGCTTCGTTGGCCGGCAGCCACTTGATATCATTTAGCCAATCTTCGGGATGCAGGCGAGTGGTGTCGCCCAGCCCCTCGACCAGGTAAATGTGCATGGTCATCAGCACCAGGGTGTGATTGCGGCGATAGCGGAAATTAACCTTGCCCAGCCAGCTGTGCATACGCATCTGTTGCAAACCAGTCTCTTCGCGGATTTCGCGCTCCGCGGTGCCTTTCGGCTCTTCGTTGGGCTCGACATGGCCTTTGGGAATTGTCCAGCGATTTTTGGCGTCCTGAATCAGCAAGATTTCGACTTTGCCGGTCGGCGTTACGGCGGAAAATAATTCCGCCAGCGGTCGTTTCGTGGACCGCTTCGCTAATTACCGGCCGGCGTTTGTTGACCAGTTTACGGAAGCCGCGGATGGGGTTAGGTCTTTGCACTATCAATTCCTATTGTTTAGGCTTTGGCTTAGAAGCAGCTTTAGAAGCTGGTTTTTTGGTGATGGCCTTGGGCTTGGCCGGTTTCTTGGTTTTGGCCGGCGCCTCGCTCTGCCGGAGTAGGGTACCGAGCACGCCATTGATAAACTTCGACGAATTGTCGCCGCCGAAAGCCTTGGCCAGTTCGACTGCTTCGTTAATTACTACCTTGGGTGGCACGTCGGCCTCGTTGTCTAATTCGTACAAGCCGATTCGTAGGACGATACGGTCCATGCGGGCAATCTGGTCGATCGGCCATTCTGGGGCCACTGGTTGAAGCTTGGCGTCCAGCTCTGCTTCATGCTGGCTGACACCCTTGACCAAATCCTGTATAAAAGCCACATCATCGACCATGTCCTGGTAGCGCTGCAAGTTGCGCGCCAGAACTTCGTCGAGATTGAAAGCTTCATCGCCAGCATCGACCCGCAGTTCCTGCTCGTACAGAGTTTGCAAGGCGATAATGCGGCCGAGGTGACGATTGGATGCCATATTGTTAAATCCTAGTTTGGACTAGACCGTCTTGGCCGATTCACGGACAGTGGTGCGGACTTTGACGGGTGAGGTGGCGTTGACCTTGCGGGCCAACTTCAATACTAAGTGGCTGCGGCGGGTGCCGGTCTTGCGCGGACTGGTTCGTTTCTTGGGTCTACCCATGCCGGCTCATCCTTTGTCTTACATTTACCAAACTTAGTTTCATTCTAGCAAATTTTCACGCCGCTCTCAAGAGTCAGACGACGAAATTAACCAATTTACCCGGGACGTAGATAGTCTTGCGGATGGACTGGTCTTTGAGGTGGGTCGCCACTTTTTCGTCGGCTTTGGCCTCACGCACGACGGTTTCTTCGTCAGCGTCAGCTGAAACTTCGATTTGGCCGCGCAACTTACCATTGACTTGGATCACCATCGTGACTTTATCCGTGGCCAGATATTTTTCATCAAACTTCGGCCAACTATCCTTGTGAACAGATGTGCTGTGGCCCAATTGCTGCCATAGTTCCTCGGCGATGTGCGGCGCGAAAGGTGCCACGCAGGCTACTAAATTTTCTAACGCGGCCTGCCAGGTCTCGGCATGGCCGAAAGCTTCCGCCTTTAATTTGTAAAAGTCATTCAGGCAGGCCATGGCGGCGGCAATGGCTGTGTTGTAGCGGTCGGCCTCGATGTCAACCGTCACTTTCTTGATCATGCTATGTGTGGCTCGCAGAATCGCTTGACTCTGGGAGTCCGAAAGTTCAACTTTCTCGGTTTCGGTGTACTCTTGGATCAAATTCCACAACCGCGTCAAGAAGCGGTGGGTGCCGGGTACGCCTTGGGGATCCCAGCGGGCACCCAGCTCCAGCGGCGCGGCGAACATCAGGTAAGTACGCAGCGCGTCGGCGCCGTAACCTTGCGCTATAATTTCTAGCGGATCGACGCCGTTACCTTTGGATTTCGAGAACATTTTGCCGTCGGCGGCCAGGACCTTACCGTTATATAGCATTTTCTGGAATGGCTCGGGATTCTTAACCAGGCCGATTTTGCTGAAAAAGCGCGTCACGAAACGGGCGTATAACAGATGAGCGGTGGCGTGGTCGGCGCCGTTATAGAAATCAACCGGCATCCAGTGATTAATAATGTCACTGTCGAAAATGGCCTGCTGATTATGCGGATCCAGGTAGCGCAACATGTACCAGCTGCTGCATATATAGGTATCTAGGGTGTCGGTTTCGCGTTCCGCCGGGCCGCCGCATTTCGGACAATCAACTTTCAGCCAGTCTTCGGCACGGGCTAGAGCGCTGCGGCCATCACCGTTCGATTCGAAATCTTTCAGCTCGGGTAGAATGACAGGCAATTCTTCGTCCGGCACCAGTTGCGAACCACATTTCGGACAATGAATGATCGGGATTGGTGCACCCCAATAACGTTGTCGGCTGACACTCCAGTCACGCATTTTGTAATTAACCACTTCTTTGCCGACGTTGGCCGTGGCCATATCAGCGACCATTTTTTCGCGGGCTTTGGCGCTCGGCAGGCCGGTGTACTCACCGGAATTGATCAATTCGCCCTCTTCGTGTGTGAAAGCCTCATCTGGATTGCGAGTCTTGATGACCGGCACGATAGGCAAATCAAACTTTTCGGCAAACTCGTGGTCGCGTTCGTCGTGAGCCGGCACGGCCATGATCGCGCCGGTGCCATAGCCCATTAGCACGTAATCGGCAATCCAGACCGGAATTGGTTTGTCATCGGCCGGATTAATCGCGTAACTGCCGGTGAATACGCCGGTTTTCTCTTTGCTGGCCTGTCTTTCGATTTCAGACTTCTGTTCGGTGGTCATAACGTAGGCTTCGACGTCGGTCTTATGATCAGCTGTCGTCAATTGCTTTACCAACTCGTGCTCCGGCGCCAAAACTAGGAAGGTCGCTCCAAAGATGGTGTCTGCACGGGTCGTGAACACTGAGACCTTGGCTGAACTTTCTTGAATCGGAAAGTCGATTTCGGCGCCGACGCTCTTGCCGATCCAGTTTTTCTGGGCCAGTTTGACGCTTTCCGTCCAATCGAGAGCGTCAGTCGCTTCTAGCAATTCGTCGGCGTAATCGGTAATCTTGAAGAACCATTGTTTGACTTCTTTTTTCTGAACCAGCGGGTCGTCGGGGCCGTCGTGGCGCCAACATTTGCCGTCAATGACCTGCTCGTTGGCCAGTACGGTGTTATCGATCGAGCACCACCACTGCAGCCGAGAATCTTGATAAGCCAGCCCGTGGCGGTACATCTCTGAGAAAATCCACTGCGTCCATTTGTAATACTCCGGCAGGTGGGTGGCGATTTCCTTCTCCCAATCATTGCTCCAGCCCATGGCTTTGTACTGCTTGTGGTACATCGGGATGATGGTCGCCATGCTTTCTTGCGGCGAAACCCCGGCCTTGATGGCGTAGTTCTCGGCCGGCAGACCGAAAGCGTCCCAACCAACTGGATGGTAGCTTTCGTAGCCTTGCTGCCGCTTGAAGCGGGCTTTGACATCGCTGATCGTGTAATTCATGGCGTGGCCGATATGAATCCCGGCGCCGCTGGGATAATTGAACATACTCATGGCCATGTACTTGGGCTTGGGGCTCTTGAGATCAGTCGTATAGATACCAGTCTCTTCCCAAATGCGCCGCCATTTGGGTTCAATGTCCTTGGGAGTATAACGTTGCATAACAGATGTCATTGTAGCAAGCTGCACCTTTTACCACCAGTGGGTATAATAGTGGCATGAGCAAAGTTATCGTCCTGGCTGGTGGTACATCAGACGAAAAAGAGGTCTCAAAGCGTTCCGGCAGTGCCGTTACAAAAGCACTGCGAACAGCTGGTTACGAGGCCGAAATGGCCGATCCGGCCGACGGCTTGGACAAACTTTTGCCGGCTCTGCAGGCGGCCGATGTTATTTTCCCAGCCCTGCACGGTGCCGGCGGCGAAGATGGCACGGTTCAAAAATTCCTAGAAGACCACGAACTATGTTATGTCGGTTCTGATAGCCAGGCCTCGGCGCTCTGTTTCGATAAATGGCGCTACAAGCAATTACTGATGACCAATAATTTGCCGGTATCACGCGGCGAGCTGGTCGATGAAACTTCTTTCTGGCGATCGGCTCTGATCAAGCGGCCTTTTATTCTCAAGCCTGATGATGGCGGTTCGAGCATTGATAATTTAGTGATGCGCCAGCCGTCGCCGGTTATTGATGAGCAGGCTGTACAGCAGCTATTCCAGCGACATCCCAAAATGCTGCTCGAGGAGTTGATTCTGGGCACCGAAATTACTATTGCCGTGGTCGGCGACCGCAGCCTGCCGGTTATCGAAATAATCCCGCCTAGCGACCAAGAGTTCGATTATGAAAATAAATATAACGGCGCTACTCAAGAGCTGTGCCCACCAGTTCATGTCAGTAAAGCGATTCAGGCCGAAGCCCAGAAACTAACGGTCCGCATTCATCATTTGACCGGTTGCCGCGATCTATCGCGGACGGACATTATGATTGACGGCCGTGGTCAGCTGTTCGTGCTGGAGACTAATACGATACCGGGTTTAACTGATCAGAGCTTGCTGCCCGGAGCCGCTGCCACGGCAGGTCTGTCGATGACTCAACTGTGTGATCACTTAGTTAAGCTAGCTTTGGCTCGCAAATCAGGGAATTGATGCTGTTTAACTCTCAGCCAGTAGGCTGATTGGCGAACCAGTTGCTGCCCGTCAGCCGGGTTGGCAAGCAGCGGTTTGAGAGCTTCCTCGGCGAAAACACCATTCTGCGAGCCCTTCGCCAGAATTACGGCACCGGGTTTCATGCGTTGGCTGACAATTTCGCCAGCCTGCTGCGGACTGTCGCAGGCCTCGACGACGCAGCCTTTGGCGGCCGCGGCCGGTGCCAGGTATTGCTTGGCCTCGGTGCCGATGGTAACTACCAGATTTAGTTTCTGGGGGTCGCACAGGGCCCCAATTTCCTGGTGCATTCTAGCGCTGTCGGCGCCCAGTTCGTTCATGCTGCCGAGAATGGCGATGCGCTGCGCTGCATTGACGCTGTAAAGCACGTCGAGAGCGGCTCGCACGGCTAGCGGACTGGCATTATAGGTGTCATCGATAATGGTCGAGTTCTGGATGCCGGGTAAGACACGCAATCGGCCGGCGACTGGTTGGATGGCTGGCAAGCTTTTGCCGATTTCGGCGCTCGGCACATCCAGCTGATCGGCCACGGCCACGGCGGCGACGGTGATTTTGGCGCCTTGGACCCCGAGAGTCGAAACATCGGCGGCTAGGCTCCGGCCTTCGGGCAGGCCAAACTTGATATGTTGGCCGCGTAGCTCAGGCAAAGGCTGCCGCTCGGCAGCCGTGTAGTCAGCGGCTTGCAGGCCGTAACTTAGGTGTGGCGTTTGAGGTAAATATTGCTGCGCAATGTCATCGGTGTTAAGCAGAACCTTTTTGGAAAAATTGAGAGGGCTCAGCTCTTCGGCGGCGACTCGGTCTAAGTTGCCGAAACTCTCCATGTGCTCGTCGGCGACGGCCGTGATGACACAAATATCCGGCTGTAAATAAGCAAATTTGGCCAACTGTCCTGGCGCATCGGCGCCCAGCTCGACGACAGCCACATCATAAGGATAGGGCTGTCGTGCTATACGCCGGGCGGCGGCCAAAATTTTCAGCCAACCGACTAGATTGAAGATGCCCGGTTCGGTCTGGCCGAACAGAATCAAAGGCACTGTCAAGCGGTCATTATAATTGCCGTCTTGATAGATGACACGTTTGGTGCCGGCCAGCGTCTTGGCGATGGCCAACTTGGTTGAGGTCTTGCCGACGCTGCCAGCCACGGCGACCAGCTGAAAGTTGTTGTGCCGCCTTAGTTTTTTGACCTGTTTCTCTAGCGATCGACAGAGCACAGCCTTGCCAATTTTCTTGGGACTCATCAGCATAGACCTATTATAGCGCTCTCTGACGAGCACCGATAAAATTTAAGCTTTAGTTCGAAGAACGGATTAGCTAGCTGCGGGCTGGTCGCCGCCAGCTGGCGGCTCACTGCCGAGGCCAGCGCCGGCATCAGCACCGCCATCTGGGGCGGGTGCGGGTGGCATTGGGGCTGGATCAGGTGTTGCGCCACCGTCGGGAGCCGGAGCAGCCGATGGGTCTGGCATTGGATTGTTGTTTGGATCTGGGTTGGTTGGGTTTGTGTCTGGGGGCATAGTAATGCTTCTCCTTAGCAGTGATTAGCGAACTTTTATGTACACTGATAATTATACATAAGTACCACGCCCTGCCAAGTTTTCATCAACAAATACAACAAAATGGTGGAGCATGGCGGAGTCGAACCGCCGGCCTCGGCAATGCGAATGCCGCGCTCTAGCCAACTGAGCTAATGCCCCGCTGAGCCGCCAGGAGTTGGTGGGCAAGGTGGGACTTGAACCCACAAGGCTGTTAAGGCCAGCGGATTTTAAGTCCGCCGCGTATACCAATTCCGCCACTCGCCCGAAAATATGGAGGCGCCTACGGGATTCGCACCCGTGTGAACGGTTTTGCAGACCGCTGCGTAACTACTCCGCCAAAGCGCCATAGCACCCTCCAGTATAGCAAAACTAGGCCTTGGTGACTTCGTCGTAACGACGAGCGACTTCTGGCCAGTTGACGACATGCCACCAGGCAGCGATATAATCCGGCCGTTTGTTCTGATAATCGAGATAGTAAGCGTGCTCCCAGACGTCGAGACCGAGCACGGGGGCCGGTTCACCTTTGGTTAGAGGCGAATCTTGGAGCGGTGTGGCCACGATTGACATATCCGGCTGCAGCCAGGCCCAGCCACTGCCGAAAATGTCCGTCGCTTGTTTGCTAAAGGCGTCGACAAATGCCTGAAAGCTGCCGTACTTCCGCTTGAGAGCCTCAGCTAAGGCGCCGCTCGGCTCACCGCCGCCGTCTGGTGACATCCACTTCCAGAATAAGGAGTGGTTATAGTGCCCGCCGCCGTTATTGCGGACGGCGGTGCGGATGTCATCCGGCAATTTGTCGAGGCTAGTGATAATTTCTTCAATCGATTTGTTCTGCCAGTCGGGCGTCTTCTCGAGAGCGGCGTTTAATTTGTCAACATAGGTCTGATGATGCTTGTCATGGTGCAATTCCATGATCGTTTTGCTGATATACTTGCCCAGAGCGTCATACTTATAATCCAGGTCCGGCAGCGTGAACATAAAGCCTCCTCGTGTAATAATAACGTCTCTCAATTATAACGCTTCACACAAAGTTTATTTATTCGGCCAGGGAATCAGCAGACTAGTCCGGGCTTTGTATGCCTGATAATCTTTTAGCTTGCCCCAACGTTCGTCGGCCATTTTCTCGAGCGGCGGAATACCGCTGACGAAGCGCAGTAAGATGATAATAGTCAGCGGACTAAGTACTCCGACCAAGGCTTGGCCAGTTGGCAGAGCGGCCGCCGCGTAGATATAGACGCCGACCCAGACCAGCATCTCGCCGAAGTAATTGGGATGCCGCGAGTAGCGCCACAGACCGCTCGTGATCCAGCGGCCCTTGTTGGCCGGCTGGCCGCGGAAAGCCAGTTTCTGGAGATCGGCTAGGGTCTCGATTTTCAGTCCCGCCAACCAGATGAACAGCCCAATCAGCGCCGTGATGCGTAAATCGGCGGTTCGGACCAGCGCCTGGCTAGCAGCCAGCATGACGACCCAGACGGTCAAGGCCTGGCTGAGCCAGAAGCCGCCAAATTTCCAAAAACTTTCGCGACGGCCGTCGAAACGCTTATCGCGGCCAGTTTTCATAATCCTTAGCACCAAGAAACCGCCCAGGCGCAGTGCCCAAATGACGATCATCACCAACAGGACGCCGTTACAGAGATTGATGCTCGGTGCCCGCGCCGCTCCCCAAATAGCCAAGGCAATGAACGTTAAACCGTACGACGCGTCGGTCAGCTTGTCGGTTTTGGCGGCAAAGGCGACCAAGAACAAGATGAAGTTGATGGCCAAGGCGATCAGCAAGGCAGTCAGCATGAGATTATTCTAGCAAGAAACGAGTATAATAAAGCGCAAGCATGAAAACCAAAAGCGCCAAAAATGTCAGCACGATCATGGCCGCGCCCTTCTTGCTGAGAGCTGGTCTGGCTTTCGTTTTCTTGTACGCCGGCATTGGCGCGCTGCAACACCCGGCGACCTGGGTCGGTTATCTGCCGAACCTGCTGACTAAGGCTATAGCCGCCACCACGGCGCTGAAGATCATCGCTGTCTACGAAATAATTTTGGCGCTCTGGTTACTCAGCGGCAAGTATATTCGCTATGCCGCCTGGCTCAGCGCCCTGACGCTAGCCGGTATCGTAGTCGCTAATTCCAACCAGCTGATCATCACTTTCCGCGATATCGGTTTGGTCTGCATGGCCCTGGCTCTGGCTAACCTGGAGCAGTAGCTGGCCAATGGCTGTATAATAAGGACATGACCATGAAAAGCGTTTCTGGCCTAGTCCTATATGTTAAGGATTTGGGTAAAACCGCCGACTTTTACAAAACTCTTGGCTTCCGGTTTGGCGAGTCCGAAGCGGATCACACGACAGCCTATCTGAACTGGTTTTCCATCATCTTCGTGGCCGGCGACCAAGCTGCGCTGCCCAAAGAAGCTAAAGCCGACAACAAGGGCGCTGGTATATTTATCAACATCAAAGTCGAAGACGTCGACGAATTCTATAAGGCCACCACGGCCAAGGGCCTGAAACCGGTCAGCCCGCCGCGCGATCACCCCTGGGGCAACCGCGAATTCATGCTCCGCGACCCCGACGGCTACAAGCTGGTCTTCTTCCAGAAGAGTTAGGCTGCTCTCACATTCGTCCTTTTAGACTCATCAGCATGAACGCACATTCATGGTGTGAGATGATAAGTAGGTCAGGGAGTTAGGTGTAAAGTGAAGCGAGGAGAAAAGCCCGAAAAATCGGACAAGTTCTAATCTCGTACACACACCACGCACCCTTCCTACTCACCACCTCACGGGGGCACTACAACCTCACTAACGAGCTGTCGCTTACCGCCAGGCGCGACATGTGCAGCTGAGCAAGCTGCCGTTTTCGTGGGGTTTTGGTTGAGGATTTTCAGGCGTACTAATTGTTACTTCGTCGAAGGCCTTAGACGACGCTCGTCTCGATTGCGCCTTGGGCGGCCTCGCTCGCGGAGTCGGCGAACAGGGGGTCGAACGGGACATGGGACCCATTTTCCATGGATGATCCCTTCGGGTTGTGGGGTTATGAACCTCATTCAGCAGGCGAACCTACTGAGCGGTTGAACATCCTTGATGCCTGATGGTGTGCATGCTTCTACACGTATTCCTTTACTTACTCATCAGATGAGGTGTGGCAATTCATAATTAAACAGCCGCATCTCACCTGAGAGCTAACCTACTTATCAAATAGCGCATCGGAAGCACCAAAGCCTCAACGATGATGACGTTATCATAGTACCGTAAAATGACTGTGTCAACCTGTCCGAGACTTGCCAAATAGCGCACTGCATTAGGAAGTAGCCTACAAACGTGCTATAGTTTAATCAAGCAAGTAATTATTATACCTTTCCGTCGTTATAAGTTTTCCCCACAGAAATCTAATCTCATCTCGGCAAGACTGTACTAAACACGAGCGATATTAGTTAAAAGAAGGAAAACGAAATGGCAAGCAAACTTTATGTAGGCGGACTCGCCTATAGTGTGACGGAAAAAGAACTCGAAGAGTTATTCGCCGGACAAGGCAAAGTTGAGAGCGTAGCAATCATCAAAGATCGCGACAGTGGCCAGTCAAAAGGCTTCGGTTTTGTGGAAATGTCAGAAGAGTCTGAAGCCCAAAACGCTATCAAGGAACTGAACGGCAAAGAACTCAGCGGCCGGGCCATCATGGTTAACGCCGCTCGACCGCAAGAAGAGCGACGCCCCAGTGGCGGCAGCTACCGCTAAGCATATCGAAATTGTTCGCTCGACAAAAACCTGGTTCAATTCCATGAGCCAGGAGTCGAGTGACGCGATTTTGGCCGTCTTAACAAGGCACTACACCACGGTGGGGGTAACGATCGTTAACGATCTGTCAGACCTGAAAGCCCTGGTGGCTTTGCAGCCGGACCTGGTCTTCTTGGGCATGAAATTCGTGCCCCTTGATCCAACGCTAGGCCGACACGGGCCAAAAATTTGGCCGGCCGATTATTTGGAAACCCATGGTATCGCCTATACCGGATCTGGCCAGCAAGCCCACGAACTGGAATTGGATAAACAGTTGGCCAAACAGCGGGTGCTTGACGCCGGGCTCCAGACGGCAGCTTTTCAGGTAGTTCATCAAGGCACGACGTTGGTTCGAAGCAAGCTGCATCTCGGCTTTCCGCTATTCGTTAAACCAACCAGTTGTAGTGGCGGCTTCGGCGTTGATGAGGCCTCGGTAGTTAATAATTTTCATGAGCTCCAGGCGAAAGTCCGATCCATCGCCGCTAATCAAAAGTCGGATGCCCTGATCGAGGAGTATTTGCCGGGCCGTGAGTTTAGCGTGGCTATCCTACGCGACGAGCTTTCTGGTGAATTGGCCGTCATGCCAATGGAAATGGTGGCGCCGCCAGACGAGCACGGGCACCGGCTGCTCAGCGGCGCGGTCAAATCGGCTAATGTCGAGCGTGTCTTGGTGCTAACCGACGCAAGTATCAAATCAAAGGTCACGGCTCTAGCTCTAGGCGTTTTCCGAGTCTTGGGTGCCCGTGATTACGGCCGCATCGATATCCGACTGGATGCCGCCGGCCAGCCGCAGTTCCTGGAAGCTAACCTGTTGCCAAGCCTAATTAGTGGTTACGGCTCGTTTCCAAAAGCCTGCCTCATGAACATCGGTCTTGATTATGAACAGATGGTTCTGACTATCGCCCGGCTCGGTTTGGCACGCCAAACAGACCTGGATGATGACATCACCGACATTCATGAAACCGGCATGCTACCGACGCTCGAAGCAGCTGTTTAGCGAAGTAGCTATCTATTATTTTTCCAGGAATTTGTCGAGCTTGGCGAGCTGCTGAGTGAAGCCGCCTTGCATGCCTTCGACCGCCATTTTGGCGTCTGAGCCTGTCTTATTGATTGTGGCTTTCAGTTTCAGGGTTGTTTTACCATTATCATCAGCCAAGCTAAGTTCAGTCACTTGATCGATTTCGGTGGTTGTTTCTTGGCCTTTGGTCCAAGCTTTCACGGCATAGGACAGTTTCGAGTTTGTTTCTACCACCGTAAATTTGCCCTCCATTGGCCACCGCGTGCCTTTGTAAGGGCCCATCGCTTCGCCAGCTTCCATGACGATGTAAATTCTGCCGCCGACGCGTAAGTCGAGCGCGCATTCTGGAATGCTGACGTTGTCCGGCCCCCACCAGGCTTTGATCATCTCGGGATCGGTCCACGCTTGCCAGACTGTTGCAATCGGGGCGTCGTAGGTTCTCTTGAACTCAATTTCTTTGATTGGCATACTGCTCATATTATAGCAAAGCGACAGGACTTCCGAAGAAGTCTCTCGGGATGCTTATCGGAGGCTGTTTAAGGCGTGGTAACGTTTGATGCCGGCGGGGAGATAAATGTTGATACGAGGTCAGTATACTTTTTCATGAAAGCGCGTTGCTCGCCATCAATCTTGTCCGGGTACTGGTAAAAGTTATACATCAAGGCGCCGCGCACCGATGATGAAAATGGATAGATAGCGGTATAAGCAATGCCGCTGTTGGCTTGGTTTAAGCGCACTGCTTCGGCTGATTTATGCTTGCGGCTCAGCGTCACCCAGTCTGCCGTGCCCTGAGGTTTACCACTGGCGATGGCCTGGACGATGGTATTGTCTTTGTCGGCATCAAACCTTAAGTGAAAATCCGAAAGTTTGAAGTTGTAGCGTTCCACGGCCAGCCGGTATTGTTCTGTGCCAGAAGCTGCTTTCAGCTGCACTTCGCCCTTCTTCTCATCAACTATGTATAAACAAATAAAACCCAAGAACAGGAAAGCCATATTGATTTTATCGCCAAAGGGCGCTTCAACGACTGCCTTATACCTGCTCTCTTCTAGGGCCGAAGCGATTATGCTCGACAGCAACTCATAGTCAACAACAGCTTTATGGGATGTGTTGGCAGCCACCCTCTAAGTATATACCAAGCTTACTAGGCGTCTCTTTTTAGCACCAACCAGTAGGTAGCGCCGATTGGTATTACACTCAGCGCGAGATACAGGCCAGTTTCGATTCGCTGAAAGTCCCAGAATCTGTAAGATGGCTGGTACTTAATGTCCATCTGGTAACCAAGGGCCTGCAGGCAATCTAAGTCTACCGCCGGGCCACCGTTCTGGCTCATGATAGGTTTAGGTTCTCCATTGCCTTGAGCCGATGCTTTAACGGCTACGGTGTGACCGGTGGGTATCGGGTTACCGTCAGGTAGGTTGGTGACTACACATTTTGACGGAGGATTAGCCCAGTTAAGAGGTACGTTTTTACTACTGACGACAGTCTGGCTGACTGTTAAGGTAGCACCGGTAGGTGGCCCATTAGAGCTAGTCAGAGGGCCGTTTAAGTCAGCGCTGGCCAGTGACATTTTGTAGTTTAGGGGAGCCTCATAGTGCGGTCTTACGGCATTAGGCACAATAATTAAGACGATGGCCATGAATAGGAATAGAGTCGTGCCGAGGGCCACCATCGTTCGCTTAAACCAAGCACCCATGGCAACGCCCACCGCTACGGCGAAGATGGCATAAGCCACAGGTACAAAACCTTGGCTGGCAAAAGCCAGATCTTCAAACCGGTTTAGATTCAAAGCATTGCCTGTTCTCGACCACCACGTACTAAGTGCTGAAAAGGCAGCTGCTGTTATGGCCGCTCCGGCCAATATCCAAACTAACTTGATGGTTAACCACTTCTTGCGGGAGACACTTTGGGTCCAAACCAGCTTGTCGGTACCTTCGGCGTATTCCCTAGCCAGAAACGGGGCGCCCCAGAAGAGACCCAGTATTAGAGGTACAAAATGAATTGCGACGGGGACAAGGTGTAGCAAAATGCCGTCAATTTGGGATTGGAACAACTCACCACTTAGCTGACCACAAGTATTAGTCTTACCACACGTCAAACGGGCGTGCTGGTAGGTATGCCAGAAGCTCAGTCCGGTCGGTATCATGAAGGCTGCGAACAGAGCAAAGAATATACCAGCTATCATGAATTGTTTGCGGTGCTGCCGCCAAGCTACCCAATTCACCTTGAACCTCCTTTCACGGCCAACTCATCTGCTTGACTTCGCCTTTGTCCCATGTAGGCTAGGACGACTTCCTCAATGTCGACGTCTCTCATGTGCCAGTGTGAGTCATGGAATTTTGGATTATTGAGCCGCACTAACAGCGTCGTTTCTTTAGCGCTATGCGTTTGCTGGATTACGGTGTAGTTATCGCTACTAGTCTCTTCTTGTCGTTTACCAATTAAAAGTTTATGAGACTTGAGAACCAGCTCTATATCATCACAAAGCTGTGTCTCGCCAGAAGCGAGAATAATAATGTGGTCGCAAACTCGTTCTAGATCGGCGAGCAAGTGTGAAGACATAACAACGGTCAATTCACCGTTTGCATCAGTCACGGCCTGAGCCAAGGATTTCAAGAAATCCACTCTGGCTAAGGGGTCTAGGGCTGCTACAGGCTCATCAAGCAGCAGTAAGTTCGGTTTCTTGGCTAGGGCTAGACCCAGAGCGACTTGTGCCCGCTGCCCACCAGATAATTTGCTTACCGGTCGATCGAGGGGGATGGATAGCTCGCTAAGCCGTTTTGTAGCTAGTTCACTATCCCAGCTAGCATTGAGATGTGCGCCTAACTTAATGTGATCATCGGCGTTTAAGTGACCGTACATAGGGATTTCTTGGGCTAGGTAACCAATTTCAGAGATGTACGATGAATCTTGGGAAGGGGATAGTCCTAGTACAATAGCACTGCCTTCGCTTGGCTTGCTCAAACTGACAAGTAACTTTAATAAGGTAGTTTTACCAGCACCATTTGGTCCGACGAGGGCTGATACGCTGCCTTTTGGTACATTGATACTGCAGTCCTTGAGTGCCCAGAACGACCTATAGCGTTTCCCGAGACCCTTAGTCTCGATGGCGTTTCTACTTAATGTTTTTTTATTCATCGTTCCCCCTCCTAGTGTTATGTAGCGTTGAGCTTATTAGCGCTTCGATTGATTCTTCGTCAAGTCTGGCCAACCTTGCCTTGTCTATCCATATTTTCAAGTCTTCCGCCAAAGCATTTTGAACTTTTGGTGGCGGGCCAACGGGCCTGCCTGATATGAATGTACCGCTGCCAGTTCTTCCTTCAACAAGTCCCAGCATCTCTAGCTCACGGTAGGCTTTGAAAACCGTATTAGGGTTAATGGCAACCATGGAGACCACTTCTTTTACGGTGGGGAGCTGGTCGCCCTCCTGCAATATCCCCATGCGCAAGGCCTGTTTGACTTGCTGCACGATTTGAAGGTACGGCGGTACTCCTGAATGAGTGCTGAGACGGAACGTAATCATAGTGCCATTATACTAGGTTCCTAGTGAAATTATAAGCCTGGTTTTAACAATGTCAAATACAAAACATTCCCCATGAACTATAATTGTAGACATGATCAAAAAATACCCATATTGGATATACGTTGTCGGTGTTTTTGTAGCCTGGGCAATAGTATTGCTGATAGTACGGAGCCTTATCAGTAGCAGCAGATTCCATAATGTTCTTATTTTCGCTTGCGGTTGGTTACTTGGTCTACTATTTGCGAGTCTTGCGCGTAAGGTTTTCAAGTAGCCAAAATGGGAAGAAATGCAGTTCTTGTATTGTACGTTGTACTGATGGTAGCCACTGTAGTTGCCGTGGATTTCCTCTTCTTCAGACACCGCTTCCGTGAACGGCTAATAGCGAATATAACGATTGTGTCGGTATTTGTTATCTTTTATTCAATATTTCTGAGACGTAAATAAAAATTTGATACTGCTTATGCTTGGCTGGGGACGTGCAACGAAGCTAGCTAAACGGAATTTAATACTTGCTCGATAACTAAGCAGTGAGGCCGTTGCTAGATTGAGCAGCTTCGCGAGCCCGTGTAGCATTAGCCCAGTCCTGTTCAGAAGTATGTATGTAGGCAACCAAAGCCGTAACACCTAGCGCAATGGAGCCCCCGGCCCCTATAGCACCGTACTCGACAAGATGATTACTAAGAGCGGTTTCAGCTATATGGCTAGCGTGACTAATCCTTTGTCGATTAGCTGCTTCACCTTCGCTTACACCAGCAATCACTGCCAGTACTGAACCAGCGCCTAGAACAGCACTAGTTCTAGCTGTATTCCACAGAGCTCTTGACCTTAAGCCTAGCTCTTTAAGCCTACTGCGATCGCTTTGATTTAACATAACTATAATGTATTACATAAATAAGAATTTGTCAAATATTGGCTGAGCGGTCGGTCAGGAACCTTTTCGCTTCGCGCTCATCCGTTTCGCCTATTTTTATCTAACACTTTAAAAAGAGACGAGTGAGGCATTTTGCTAGACCTGATAATATATTCATATGAGCAAAGTAATATGCGGCATCACGATGTCCATTGATGGCTATGTGGCTGGTTCCAATATGACCGAAGAAAAACCGTTCGGGGATGTCTCCCCGCTTTTATTACATCGCTGGCAGTTTGACGAGCCTGAAAATAACAAAGAAGAGAGAGCATACTTACGCTCTGTAGCCGGAGCCAATATTATGGGCCGAAATATGTATGGCCCGGCGGGCGCCGAATATGACAAAAGCTGGAAAGGTTGGTGGGGAGAAGAGCCGCCCTATCATGCTCCGGTATTTGTATTGACGCACAGGCCTCATGAACAAGTGGTAATGAAAGGCGGCACAACCTTTAATTTTGTGACAGACGGCATAGAGGTGGCCCTCGAGCAGGCTAAAGAAGCTGCCGGCGATAAGCCGGTTTTGATAGCTGGTGGAGCCGATACTGTGAATCAGTATCTGGCAGCCGGACTAATTGATGAGTTTTGGTTACATATTGTGCCGGTCACTATCGGCAAAGGCCCCAAACTGTTTGAGAATGTTACCGATCTTGGAATGGAGCCGATAGAGTGTCGTACTACAAAGCTGGTGACCCACATCAAATATAAAAAAGTGTAGCAACCTCGCTACTTTGTTGCTTTGTCTTCAACTTCATGTTCTTGGCTGAGTATCTGTTACGAGGTTAGAACCATAGATGTGAATCTGTTATAGCCACTGCAAGTTAAAACTATGCTTACCTTTCCGAGGTATATGAAGCGTTATTACTCGGCTTAACAAATACTAATTGCCATTGTTGGATGTGAGACGCTTCGAAGGCGCCTTCAAATAGTGAAAGATAATATAACCACATTCGATAAAAACGTTCATTAAAAAGAGTCTGGTCAAGTGCCTGTATTTTGCCCCAATTTTTTATAAATTCATTCTTCCAGTAACGAGCCGTACGACTGTAGTCGTGCCTAAAATTGTGCCAATCCTCTAGTACCAGATGCTTCTCGAAAGCCGAGCTGATTTGTGAGGGTGACGGCACCATCGAGTTAGGAAAAATGTACTTTCCAACCCAGGGGTTTGGGCCTTTACCGGGAACGTTCCCACCAATGCAATCTATGACGGCAATGCCGTCGTCAGTCAATAGTTCGGCAATCTTCTTCATGTAGGTTGGATAATTCTTATAGCCAACATGCTCCAGCATGCCGCCAGAAAAAATCTTATCGTACGAACCTTTAAGCTGCCGGTAATCCTGGATTTTAAACTGCACTGACAACCCTTTTGCATATTGACGAGCAAATTTAATCTGTTCTCTGGCAATACTGACACCCGTAACGTGACAACCGTATTTCTGGGCCGCATACTTGGCAAAACCGCCCCAACCACAACCGATATCCAAGACCCGGTCATTTTTGTTTAATTTTAGCTTACGACAAATTAGTTCTAAACGTGCTTCCTCGGCTTGAACGTCATTGTCGGTATGAGCATAGTAGAAGCTGGTGTATTGGTTGGAGGGCCCGAGGAACAGGGCGTACATTTTACTCGGTAATTCGTAATGAACGTCAGCTACCCGTTTGCTGCCCTGAGGAGTCTGCAAATTACCGATTACAGACATTAAATAAATTTTCGCAGCATGCAGGTCCAACGGCACCTTCAAGCGGCCTTTTACGATTTTTCGGGTGAATTCTCCCAGGTCATCACAGTCCCACCAACCATCCATGTAGGCTTCACCAAGGGCCAGTGAACCGCCGGCAGCGACTCGTCTATAAAACTTTTCGTTATGTACCTGTATGTCGCCATGGCGACTGCCGTCGATCCTGATATCGGCCGAAAGCAGCAAATCAGTTACGAATTTTTGAGGTGAGGAGGATTTCATGATCAATACCTATGCTTGGCTGGGGATGAGGGATTCGAACCCCCGATCCTGGGACCAGAACCCAGTGCCTTACCGCTTGGCCAATCCCCAGTACAGGGGGTGATTATACTAAAATTCGACCAGTTTTACCAGATGATAACTTGATTACTCGTTAGCCAAGTCGCGCCGGTTGAAGCGGTAACCACCGATGATGGCCAGCAATAAGCCCAAGCCTGCCAAGGTGACGATAACGCGCCAGTCAGGGTTAACAGCCGGCACTAAGGCTAATTGATGAAGCAGCGAAGTATCCAGTATCCAATGATTTAGATTCAGGCCGGTGCCCAGCGTATCAATCAAGAATGACCAAACCAAAACCCCGTAGGCCACGATGGCCGTCAGGCGCGGAGCGAAACCAAAAGCTAAGACGCCACAACCGAAACAAAAAATGCCCGCTGAGGCAATGTTGATGCCGGCTTCTAATAAAGAGCCGTAGCTGACACCCAGATGTAGCGGCGCGACGCCCAGCCACATGGTAGTGCCAATCACCAGGGAGCCCAGAATAATGGCGGCTATCCCAAAAGTAATGCGATTAGTCAGCCATCGCCAACGCGTGACCGGCCTGACCAAAATATTATCGAGGTAACCGCGTGATTCCTCGTGGCGAATGGTGCTGGCAACGTTAGCGGCATATGCCAGCAGGATGAGCAGCAAGATTATGAAGATGGCGCCCAGGAAGGCTTTGCCACTGGCCAGGTTTGACTCATGGATAAACTGTTGAATGCGTGGCTTATTGGTATCTATCGACTTTAGGGCCTGCAAGGCTGTTTTGGTCAGGGCGCCATAGAAAAAGGCCATCAGCCCCATGCCCAACAGCCAGCTTGAGAGATTGCCGCGAGAGGTTCTGAGGGTTAGGCCGAAGACTGAATTCAATAGACTAGTGTGCGGTTTATGACTGCCACGCTCACTGAACAAGCTTTCGCCCATGTCGCGTCTTTCGGCCAAGTGGAGCGTTGAGGATAGCAACACCAGAGCCAAGGCTAAGACCGGCAACAACCAGACGACATGACTGCCGACTAACGGTCTGGTTTTTTCAGCCAGCCAATTGGACTGGCGTCCAGCAGCCAATGAGCGTTAGTAACGTCGCCGACGCCCCTCAGTAGAAAAGCAACGGCAAAAATGGCGCTGGCTAGGCCGGCGGCCCGACCACGGCTGGGCATGATTTGACTTGTCCAGGCTCCAATTAGGGTAAAAAGGGCGATACCGCTAGTCACCACCAGAGAGAAAAACAGGGCTGCCGATGGCGCCACATTGACGCCCTTATATTTGCCAACGGATATCACAATGGCGCTTAGTACGACGTAAAAAATAAGCAGATTGGCAAACAGCCCGCCAAGTACATTAAGGGTGGCCCGACGGGCGGTTGTCGGGCTGCTTAAGAATAATTCCCAGCGCCCATTTTCTTCTTCGCCGCGCAGTAACTTAGTAACTTGCAGAATTGCCCATATCGAACCGATGAGCGTCATGATCAACAGACAATTCCAGGTGATGTAGCCGCCCGTTGTTTCTAGATGAACCGGTGGACCAACCAATACTTCGAGGCCTTTGTTGCTGCCGAGGCTGGCTACTAATTGTTGCCGCGAAGCGGCGGTCGGATAGGCTTTGACCACCCCAATCGTCTTGGATAGGACGTAGATGCCCAGGGCCACTGCCCACAGCACGGCAGTGCGCAAATTCTTCCGGCTGATGAAGCGGGCAATAGTAGTGTTTTGCCTAGTCATCTCTTGGTTGGCTGTTTGGATTTTTCTTTGCCATAGAGGGATAAGAATAATTCTTCGAGTGATGGTTCGCGGCTGAGCAAGGTCTTCGGCTTGGCGTCAGCCAGGGCTTTTAGGACCTCATCGATCGGGCCGCGCACCTGACAGGTTAGTTGGTGCCCAACTACCGATACGTCGTGCACGCCTTTGAGGCCTTTGATATCTGGTGGATTGGTGGTAAAGGTCGCCTCAATCGTCAATGCTGAAAGGTGACGCATGTCGGCCAGCGAACCCAATTCAATTAATTGCCCGGCTCGTAGGATTGCGACGCGGTCACACAAAGATTCTACTTCTTCCAGGACGTGTGACGACAGGAAAATTGTCTGGCCATTAGCTTTGGCTTCGTCGATGCTGAGCTTGAAGGCTTGCTCCATGATGGGGTCCAGGCCGGCCGTCGGTTCATCGAGGATCAACAGCTCGGCACGTGTTGCCAGGGCGGCGATCAGGTTAATTTTCTGATGATTGCCCTTGGAATAAGTTCTGACCTTCTTGTCTGGTTCGAATTGAAAGCGTTCCAATAATTCTTTTAAATACTTGTCATCGATATGGCCGTGTAATTTACCCAATAAGTGGAGCGTTTCGGCACCGGTCAGCGTCGGCCAAAGCGTAGCCTCACCCGGTACATAAGCCAGCCGCTTGTGAATAGCGACTTTATCTTTCTGGCTATCCAGACCGAAAATCGTCGCTGTGCCACTAGTCGGCTTGATTAGCCCGAGTAGTAGGCGTATGGTCGTGGTCTTCCCGGCGCCGTTCGGGCCAAGGTAACCGAGTACTTCACCTTTACGGACCTCGAGGTCGAGATTGTCTAAGGCAGCGAACGAACCATAACGCTTGGTTAAACCCACCGTCTTGATAATTAGTTCCGCAGCAGCCATTTATCCCTAGTATAACACTAGAGGTTTAGGTCGAAATCCTTCAACTCTGGCGGCAGGAAGCCGTCGGGATGCTTGAAGTCAGCCTGCCACTTATAACCCTGGTTATAGCCTAGATCTTTCATTAGTTTGGTCGGCGCGTTACGCAGTTGCAGTGGCACCGGCAGGTCAGGGAAATCGCGGGCGGCGCCCAACGCCTGGCTCATGGCATCAGCTACTTGGCGCGACTTGGGAGCCTTGGCCAACACCGTAGCGCACTGGAACAAATTATATTGGGCTTCCGGCATACCAATCCTTTCGACGGCTAAGAAAGTCGAGACGGCCAGATTTAAGGCGGCTGGCGCGGCCATGCCAATGTCTTCGGAGGCGAAAATAACCATTCGCCGCGCAATAAACTTCGGATCTTCACCGGCTTGCAGCATGCGCGCCATATAATACAATGCCGCCGTTGGCTGGCTGCCGCGCATGCTCTTAATGAAAGCGCTGATGACGTTGTAGTGGTTCTCGCCTTTCTTGTCGTAACCGGGGACTTTCGATTGAGCGGCGGTTTCGACCAAGGCTTGGGTGATGGTTTTGCCCTCTGACAACTGCACCGCCAATTCCAGATTTCCTAGCCCCACCCGGGCGTCACCGCCGGATAGTTCCGCCAACAAGTCGATGCTTTTGGCGGGTAAGCGTTTGGCGGACAATTTCTCAGACTTGGCGGCGTGCTTAATAATCTTAATAATTTCGTCCTTGGTCAGTGGTTCCAATACCAAGACTCGGGAGCGGCTGAGCAGCGGATTAATGACTTCGAAGCTAGGGTTCTCGGTCGTAGCACCGATCAGCACGATGGTGCCGTGCTCGACGTGGGGCAGGAAAGCGTCCTGCTGCGCCTTATTAAACCGATGGATTTCGTCGACGAACAGAATCGTTTGCTGGCCCAGTCGCTGGTTTTGCTCGGCCCGCTCGATGACTTTCACGACGTCGGCTTTGCCAGAGGTCACGGCTGATAATTCGACGAACTCGGCGTCGGTTTCCTTAGCAATTATCCGCGCCAGCGTTGTCTTGCCGCTGCCCGGCGGCCCCCACAAGATAAGACTAGTCGGCTGCTTCTGCTCGATGATTTCGCTGATAATTTTGCCGCTGCCCACAAGGTGTGCCTGGCCGACAATATCAGCCAGTTTTTCCGGTCTGAGCCGGTCCGCCAAAGGTCTCACGTCCATAACTTAATTGTATCATTAGCAGAGGAAAAATTTTCGACAAACTTGATTTAAGTTGGTATAATATAAACATGCCCGAACTTGAAAGAATCCGCTTTACCCAAAACGATACGGGGCTTTATGTGCCGGGGTCAACTGAAGCGCAATCTATTACGTTGCCTCCGGTCACTCATGAGGCCTATTTAACAAAGCTCGATGAAGCAAATTACACCTTTAGGATTGTAAAGGATGCTGCCTCTCGATATCGGAGCGAGATGTTTGCCATGAATTTAGACGCCATCGATAACAATTTAGTGCTAGTCACACCTACCAATGCTTCCGGTGCAACTAATAATATCGGCAATGTCATTGAGCTGGCGCCTACGGCTGTTGCCAATCCAAATACTTGCTATGTTTACCAGTCATATCCCGGCAATGGCGGCTCCAGCAGTTTTAACTTATTTGCCAGATATCATCTTGCCGCGACGGGAAGGATGACGCGAGGTTCACTTGAGGAAGACGCTCATTTCGAGTCGCTTCGTAGGCTACAGCCCCTGGCGCGCACTGTCGTCAGAGAATTTGGTAATCCCCAGCATGTTAGCGGTGATACTACGGGCGGGCGCTTTGGGCTGGGTATGATGGTCGCTCTAGAGAAAGATACGATCAAAGACGCCTATTTCAATGGCATCCCAGGCATTTCGTCAAAGAGAGCATACGCCCGACCGATGTTACAAGAGGATTTAGAAGGTCACATTGAGCGCATCAAACGCTCAAGGCAACAAGACACCTATATGCCGGGTGAAATTAATAAAGTTACTATTGAAGAGGCTCGAAAACATCTACCACGACTTTACGCCGGCCTGGACAAAAAAGCGCTCTTGGCTTGGACTTATGTGCGGACGCCAATCAATGCTCTGTCGATAACACTGCCTGCTTTCAGACTGCATAATAATCTCGATGAATTACGCAAACATGCCGTTTTCCAGGACACCCTGGCCGCACTTATTAATCAAGAAGCAATGATTACCATGCAGTT
>CAWIDU010000001.1:0-804283 GCA_963835055.1 uncultured Candidatus Saccharibacteria bacterium | reverse complement strand
AGTATTACGCGTTTTATGCGTTTAGTTTTGCGCGGCGATGGACACGAAGTTATCGAAGCGCCCGAGCCATTACTGTCTAAGGTTGCTTAAGCAACCATTATTTATCGGCTATACTAGACGCATCATGGCTCGACGGCTGTTCTACCGTAACGTTAGCGCCCGCGATCATCTGGAAATTTTCCTGGTGTCAGGCGTCAGTAGCCTTCTGCTACTACGTTTCTACTTTATAAAACCGGTTATCCGCAAGTCGGCGGCGCTGTCTTGCACATCTCGCACATGCTCTACGGCGGCCTGTTCATGCTGATTGCCGTGGTACTCAGCTTGTCGTTCCTGGGCGAGCGTGTCCGGCGTTGGAGCGCACTGCTGGGCGGTGCCGGTTTCGGCATCTTCATCGACGAACTCGGCAAATTCATCACCAAGGATAATAATTATTTCTATCGGCCGACGATTGGCCTGATTTACGCCATTTTTATTATTTTGTTCTTGGCGTTTAATTTCCTGAGCCGCACCGAGCGCTTATCGGCCGATGAGTACGAGCTCAACGCCCTGAATCAAGTCGGCGAAGCCGTCAGTCGCAACCTCAGCCGCACCGACAAGCGGCGTATCGCCGAACTGCTGGCCAAAGCCGACGGCGACAGTCCGATCACCCGCGAGTTGAAGCAGCTACTGAAACGCCTGGAAACCGTGCCGACTCCGGCTCCTGGCCGTGTGCAGCGCTGGCTGAAAGCCGTTGATAAACAGTACCAGCATTTCTGGCGGCTGCGCCGGTCGCATCAGTTAATCAGCGTCATATTCGTCGCCCAAGCCGCCGTCTTCGTGATTGTGACGCTCGGCACCGTCTTCCATAATTTCGGCAGCCTAGGCTCCATCTTCCAAGTCCATGATACTTACGACCATAAATTAATAATCGGCCAACTAGCCAGCTCGGCCGTTGCCGGCCTCTTCGCCATCGCCGGGGCGATTGAACTGTTTCGCTCCCGGCTGCAAGCCTTCGAGCTCTTCCGCAAGGCCGTCCTGATTAATCTGCTGCTGACCGAATTCTTCGTCTTCTCCCGGCTGCAATTCGGCGCCGTGCCCGGCTTCCTGGTCAATCTGGCGCTGCTGATCGCCCTGCGCTACGCCATTCATGAAGAACAGCGCGCCGGTACTTGATAAATATGAGCCAGGACTTTAGTTTCAAAATTAAGAAAGAGTTGAAGGGCACGCGGGCCCGAACGGGCGTCGTCAGTACGCCGCACGGCGACATCCAGACGCCGGCCTTCATCGTCGTCGGCACCAAGGCGACGGTCAAAGCCCTGACGCCGGAAATGGTCCAAGAAATTCACGGCCAGGCGGTGCTGGCCAACGCCTATCACTTATATTTGCAGCCCGGACCGAAGATTATCGAGCAAGCCGGCGGGCTGGGCAAGTTCATGAATTGGCCGGGGCCGACTTTCACCGACAGCGGCGGCTTCCAGGTCCTGTCCTTAGGCAGCGGCTTCAAGAAGGTCCTGGCCATGGGTGTCGAGGGCGCCGAAGAGTCCGAACTAGTCCCGGCGGCCGCCCGCAAAGCCATCGTCGACGATGACGGCGTGACTTTCGAATCCACATCTGGACGGCAAGAAGCACCGCTTCACGCCGGAATTATCAATCCAAATCCAGCACGCCATAGGCGCCGACATTATTTTCGCTTTCGACGAGCTGACCTCACTGACTTGATTCCTATGATTACCAGGTCAAATCGCTGGCCCGCACCCATGCCTGGGCGGAGCGCTGCATTGACGAAATGCAGGGGCTCAGGCGCCAGCATCCCGACCGGCCCTACCAAGCGCTGTTCGGCGTCATCCAGGGCGCCAATTACGAAGACTTAAGACGAGAAGCCGGGCAATTCATGGGCGCCCGGCCATTCGACGGTTACGGCATCGGCGGTGCGCTGGAAAAAGCCAAAATGGCCGAGATCATCGGCTGGGTCAACGACGAGCTGCCCACTGACAAACCCAAGCACTTGCTGGGCATCAGCGAGCCGGAAGACATTTTCGCGGCTATCGAGCAAGGCATCGACACCTTCGACTGCGTCTCGCCGACCCGCGTCGGCCGCAACGGTTCCTACTACACCTATCAAGGCCGTCGCAGCATCGACAACGCCGCCAACCGCCAGGCTTTCGAGCCGCTGCTCGACGACTGCGACTGCTACACTTGCCAGCACTACAGCCGCGCCTATCTCCACCACTTGCGCAAGAGCAAAGAAATCCTCGGCCTAACCCTACTCAGCCTGCACAACGAGCATTTCATCATCAAACTAGTCGATGATATCCGCGCCAGCATCGACGACGGCAGCTTCCAGGATTTCCGAAAAAGCTGGCTGAAGCGCTACACCAAATAATCGACAAAACTGACTCAACATGGTATAATCAGAATATGAATTTCCCCGACTACGAACCGCTCACAGAGACTATTTTCGAGGACCTCAGCCGGAGCCGGCTTCCCGAGAGCGCACTTCGCTTCGGCGGTTACATGCTGATGGTCAGGACTGGCTTGCCTGACGATCCATCGCGCGGCTATGCCCGATTGGACAGCTGGCTGACGATCGACAATAAGTTCCGCGACCGAGCCCACGTGACACTCGAGGTCTTGGGGGCGGACACGGATGCGGACCCGCTGCACACCGTCGAGGCTGTTGTCATCGAAGACGGCTTCTGGCAGCCAGGAGCCGGAGAAGAAACTTTTCCTATCGACGACCTAGAGGTTACTCAGGGTTACTTCCTCAACGACGAGGAAGGAGAGGAAGGAGAGGAAGGAGGCTATCTGGCAATACAAGCCTGGATTAATAGACATAAACGTTTCCATGAAGGCCGGCAACACTCTCGTCGTCGCCATCTTGGGCGTCAATTATTGCGCCCTCGCCCCCGGGACATAACGCGCATATGACAGACCCAACTCGATAATTAACAAATAGCCGCCCCTGTCGCCATTTGTGCGTATATATATGAATAAAACCCATCTGTTAGTTCTCTGTTAACTAGACTGCCTCCATCTCTTAATAAACAAATCTTAAATATTTGTTAAATATTATCAAAATCTCTGCTGAAAATTTCAACATCGCATAAGCCCAATGCTAAAATGTTCACAGGATGAGTACTCGCGAGGTAGTCGAAAAAAGTAAAAAAAGTGTCACTGACTCTACCAAGAAGCCAGTTAAAAAGCCATACTTTCATGCTGACAACTTTGTTTTGTATCACGACGACTCAATAAACTTTCTCAAAAAACTGCCAGCTAATAGCGTTGATATGATATTTGCCGATCCGCCATATAACCTATCAAATGACGGCTTCACCGTTCACGCTGGCAAACGAGTGAGCGTTAACAAAGGAGCTTGGGATAAAAGTCGAGGAGTTGACGAGGATTTTGAATTCCATCTTCGTTGGCTGCAGCAGTGTTACTCAGTGCTCAAACAAAACGGCACAATTTGGGTCAGCGGGACATATCATTCTATTTATCAATGCGGCTTCGCATTGCAACTACTCGGTTTCAAAATTTTAAATGACATTACATGGTTCAAGCCGAACGCCTCGCCCAATCTCAGTGGACGCTACTTTACTGCTAGCCACGAAACTCTGCTATGGGCGCGTAAAGATCCGAAAGGCAAGCACACTTTCAATTACCAAGATATGAAGAACGGTGCATGGCATGCCGAAGACTTTATAAAAAAAGAAGGCAAGCAAATGCGCAGCGTCTGGGCAATTGGCACCCCCAAGACTGAAGAGAAAAAATATGGCAAGCACCCGACCCAGAAACCAATGGCTCTGCTGGAGCGAATTGTGATCGCTGCATCTAATAAAGGGGATCTAATTATCGATCCTTTCACCGGCAGTTCAACAACCGGCCTGGCGGCCGTCAAGCATGGCCGTAAGTTCGTAGGTATCGATCTCGAGAAAGAATATCTTGACTTATCCGTAAAAAGGTATCAAGATATAGCAATGCAAGGGAAGTTGCTTTGAAAAAAGGCGGTGTTGGCGGTGCCAACACCAAAACTGGCATTGTCTTCGAAGGACGAGTAGATTTACTTGTCAAATTAAATGAGTTACCTGGCTACAAAGTAGTAGGCAATACGATTTATTATAACGACGAAGAGGTTGCACGGTCATATCGTAAAAATGCACTTTATATCTTCTTGGAAGAACAGGATATTGATTACAAAAACTTTATAACCAAAAAACTATTGCCCGACGACGCTATTTACGTCATCAATGACAACACAGTCTATATTATTGAAGTAAAGTTCCAGATAGTTGCCGGTTCAGTCGACGAAAAATTGCAGACCTGCGACTTTAAGAAAAAACAATATCGAAAACTTTTCTCATCGCTAAATTACGAGGTCGAATATTTATATGTCCTAAGCGACTGGTTCAGAAAAGAGGAATACAAAGACGTTCGTGACTACATCATCTCGGTTGGCTGCCATTATTATTTTGAATACTTACCTCTCGATAAAATCGGGCTGCCAGTACCAGTCTGACGTGCGGGCAAAGGCGCTACATTTTATCGACAGATCCTGAGAGCCAGCGCTATCCCCTAGAAGCTCATAAGCATAAGCATTTTATATAATGTAAATAATACAATTGCAATACTTGGTTTCCTGGCGTATACCGTAAGTAGTGTTAGTTTGTGCGGTGGCGGCACTAGAGAATAAAAACCGTAGAGGAGTTAGAATGGCAGCAATTTATAAACCAGGGGATATAGTCCCCCGTACTGGGGCTGTCGAATGTACCCAGTATAACGGCACTACCGATCATGTGGTTGCAGGAACAAGATTTGCCCCTTGTGATCATTGGGGCGATCATCATGGCAAAAACTGCACCTGGCAATATATTTAGTGCCATACCATAGGTGCAGAGGTTGGGCTAGGCTGCAGGTGGGATGTAACGGACGGTCAGTTGGGAGCCAGCGTCCGGGCCGTCCGGTGGCCATTGGAATAGCGGCATATCTTTATTAACGACGCCCGTACCCGCCATGGCTTGCTGCACCAAGTTCGTAAAGTCTGGGGCTAGTCTATCCGGTATCCCCCTTGTAGCCATCTCCTCTGTAGGCGTCCTCCCCTCCCATACAATAACTCTGGCGCTGTCCTCTCCAGGTCTGGCTATAACAAACGCGTCGAACAGGCTGCGGGTTTCATAATTTTTTAGTATAAGTGGCTTAATCCCGTCAGGCCTGATTACACGTCTGACAGGGCCAGCTGCGGTTTCGGCCTCAAGGTAAATCGACATAACGCCAATGTAGCAAATATTGGCAATTAATACAATAGTTTGGTGCAGAAAGCAAAAAATGGAGTCTGCTAAACTATAGCGGTATGACCGCTCGCACTCATGACCTCGCCGCTATCACTGCTCTTGGCATTGTCGTCTTGGTGCAGCCGGCGCGGACGGTGACGCTGGCGACGGCCATCATCGCCGTTTTCGCCAACTTGGTCGGCGGTATCACGCCGGATATTGATCAGCCGACGGCGCCACTGTGGCGCAACTTGCCGGTGGGCAAAGTTTTTGGCAAACTTTTCGATGATCTGATGGGCGGCCACCGTTTCCTGACGCATTCGATTCTGGGCCTGGCGCTGTTCGGTTTCCTGGGGCATCTGTTATTGGTCTTCCTGCATCCGCTGATGTCACAGGTGAATATCGGGCTGGTCTGGTGGGCGTTCATGATCGGCATGGCATCGCATCTGGTGATGGATACGCTGACCAAGGAAGGCGTGCCCTGGCTGCTGCCGATTCCGATTCGCTTCGGCCTGCCGCCGCTTAAAGCTCTCCGGATTACGACTGGCAAGGCTGTCGAAACGTTCGGCGTCTTCCCGCTGCTACTGGCTTTCAATGTTTATCTATACTTCGAGAATTACCATAAGCTGCTGGACATCTTGCAGCACCACATTGTCTAGCGTTGCATTTGGCGGTCGGTTTCGTCTTCGATTTCGTGGCCTAGGATTTCTTCGATCAAATCTTCGATGGTGACGATGCCGATGATTTCGTCGTCGCGCTCGACTGGTATGAGGTGCGTGCCGGCGGCGATAAATTTGCGGAACATGGTATCCAAGGCCGTCATGCTGCCGATCAGCTGGGTACGGTGTAGCGGCAACTCGTCGACGCGGTAAGTGTGGGTGTCGAAGTCAATGTCGACCATGTTTTTCATGAGCAGCACGCCGTAACAGTGTGTCAACTTGTTGTTAAAGATTGGCACCCGGCTGAAGCCCTTGGCTTTCAATTCGTCGATTTTGGCATCGGTCAGTTCAGTATCTGGTGTTAGCCAATAAGTGTGGCGGATGTCGGTCATGATGTCGCGGACGCGCTTCTCGCTGAGCTGCAGGGCGCTGTGCATGATGGCGGCTTCGTCCTCGTCCAGCTCGCTGCTGTCGCTGTCCATGTGCTCGGTGATTAGCAGACCGAGCTCGTGGCGGCTTTGCAAGCGGGCCCGCTCGTAAGGGAAAAGTTCGTCAAGTAATAATTGCAACGGTTTGCTGAGGATATAAGTTATAGCCACCATGGCCTTGAGGACTGGTGCGAAGCGGGCTGACCAAGTCAGCGGATTCTTGGAGAACAGCGCCTGCGGCATGACTTCGCCAAAAACGACGATTAATAAGGTGGCGATCAGACCGGCTTCCCAGCCGCTGAAACGCTGGTGCAGCACTAGCGAGGTTGCCGAGACGGCCGCCACGTTGGTCAACAGAATGCTGGCCAGGGTCAAATGGCTGTTGCGCCTGAGCGGCAGAATACTGGCAGCTTGGCGGTCGCCGAGCTTGGCCTTGCGCCGCAGATCGGCCAGGTCCAGCGACATGACGGCAATATTCAGCCCGGAACAGATAGCTGAGGCTAGTATTAGAAAGATGACTTCAATGGCGATTAACACTAGCCTCTATTGTACCTTTTCCAAAATGTGAGCGAAATCACATTGCAGTTTCATTTTGCCGAGCATAAGCTGGAAGTAGGAAGTGTGAGGCTTCCTACCGACCCGGCCGAAGTTTCGCGCCGGGTCTTTAGGTTGCCGAGCACTGTTGGCAGAGGCCTTGGATTTCTAATTGGTGGCCTTGCATTGAGAAATCCTTCGCCTCGGAAATTTCCTGCAGTTTTTTCTCTAGGTCTTCGGCCTCGTCAAACGGAATAACTTTGCCGCATTTCAGGCAGGTTAAGTGGTGATGATGGTGTTGGAAAGTGTCGCTAAGTTCGAGTTTATATTTCCAACCGATCTGTAATCTCTGGACAATGCCCAGTTTTTCGAAGAGCGTTACGGTGCGATAAACGCTGGCCCGGTCGACGCCGGGGCAGGCCTTCACTAGCTGCTGCATGATTTGCGGCTGGCTATTCTGCAGGGCGGCGAAAACCAATTGCCGTGGCTGGGTTAGGCTCTGGCCGTGCCGCTTAAGAGTCTTAGAAAACTGCTCCAACGGATCAGACATGCTGCAATTCTAACATTAATTGCGACGAATTTGCAATAATAAGAACTGTAAACAACAATAATGACTATGAATGTAAATTTTGATAACTACGAGCGGTCATTTGAAACGGCTCAAGCCGTCTTTGGGGGCGGAATCGACACAATCGACCGCAGCCAACAAGTTTTGGCGGCCAATGCTCAGCAGGCACTCGATTTCTTAACCGGGAATCAGCTGAACGATGCTGGCTTTCGCGAAGTTGAGATTGATAGTGAACTTTTGAAAGCCCAGCCAGCACTCTATGTGGGCCGTACCTTGCTGATGCACAATGCCCGCCTAGGAGTTTTATCGCCAGCCATAATAACTGCCAATCCGGAGCGCGTGGGCGATTTCGAGATTTCGATGTTTGATATGCCGTACGATCCTGCCATTGGCTTTTCACCAGGTATGCACTGGAGTGTGTCAGTGAAAGCCCAGACGAAAGTAGGGGGCTTCGGCGGGCATGGGGAAAAGGCTAGCGGGCTGGAGCAGGGCCACTTCGGCGCGGCCATACTTGGCGCCCAGGATCAAGCCGTGGCCGAAGCTATTATCAGCCATGGAGATGACGGTACCCATCGCGCATTAAAGGCCGGGGTGGCCGAAACAATGGGCAAGAACAATATGTTACCGACGCCTCCCATTACGAGACAATTACCCAGCAACCAGCCTTTTAAGCTCATGGCCTATTGGCACGAAAGGTTACAAACTGATAGCGGGCCAGCTGGAGGCGATTTTCCCGAGGCGACGCGTCTTATGCTGGGCGCTGGCCTGAGGGCCATCGGTGATAACGGTCTCATCCGTGTCGAAAGATTGGTCAAAGACGCTGTACGAGGCGCGACATGAACGAGTCATTAGTAACCCCAGCCAAGGATTTATTTCTTAACCCGTTTGCGGAAAATGGCGAGGAAATGTTTGATCCAATGGTGGCGCACCAGAAGCTTTGGGAGCGTTATCAGAATCATGAAATAGAGCACGATTATACAGCTGATAAGTTTGTTGCTGACACTCAAGCGCTAATGATGGACGCCGCTTTCGTGGGACGTTTCGAGCAAGCAGCCTTGATTGCTGCGCAAATGCATATTTTATGTGGCGAAGACCATAATTTGCAGCAAAGCTTGCAAGCCAATAGTTTTTTTAATCAGACCGACACTGAACGCGACCATCACGGTCATAACCATCAAGCGGCCGACGAAGAAAGTTCTAAGAAAAAGAAACAAAAAAAGAAAAATTTGCGCCGGGGCTGGCTGGACTGGTTTATCAGAGATTAGCGTACAATAAGCGCCATGGTTCCCATCTTACTTTCTATCGGCACGTTCTTCTCTACCCTCAGCGGCGGGCTGATTGGGCTCAAGAACCGCGACCGGCTACATCGTTTCCTAGGTTACACCGCCGGCGTCTTGCTGGGCGTGGTGGCTTTCGACCTGCTACCGGAAATTTTCAAAATCCTGAGCGCTCATCACCGTAGTCCCACCGATGCCATGGTGGCGCTGGTCTGCGGCTTCCTGTTATTCCACATCATCGAGAAAAGTATCCTGATTCATCACACCAACGAGGCCGAGTACGAAGTCCACAAGCACCCGCACGTCGGCGTGGCCAGCGCCCTGGCGCTCAGCGGCCACAGTTTCCTCGACGGTGTCGGCATCGGTCTCGGTTTTCAGGCCGGCAGCAGTGTCGGCATCGCTGTGGCTATCGCCGTCATTGCCCACGATTTCACCGACGGTCTGAACACCGTCAACTTGATGCTGATTAATCAGAATAAATCGCGTCGGGCCTTCATGTTCCTGCTATTGGACGCCTCGACGCCGATCCTTGGCGTGCTCAGCACGCTGTTGTTCACCGTTTCCGACGCCGGCCTGACGCTGTATCTCAGCTTTTTCGCTGGCTTCTTACTATATATTGGCGCTAGCGAAATTCTGCCGGAGGCTCACAGCAAACACTCCAGCTACTCGACTATCGGCCTGACCATTCTCGGCGTCGTCTTCATGTTCATCGTCACGCGCTTTGTCTAAAGTGCCGGCCATGCTACAATCGGCTTGGCCTCACACAAACAAAAACTCTTCCAAATCAACTATAATAAAGACATGTATTCCTCGCGGAACACGCCGGCTAAGTCACGCCGCGGCCACGCTGTCGTCGGCCTGTTGGCCGTGCTCGTCTTGGCGGCTGGCCTAGCCGTTGGCTTCAAGGTTTATCATAATCATCAAAGTTCGCCGGCGAAATCAGCCTCTACCGTGGCCAAGAGCCCGGCTGCCAAACCAGTCGCCGTCAACCAGTGCGCCAGCAATACCCTCAACCAGCTGATCCTGGTCAGCATCGGTCAGCGGCACATGTGGGCCTGCGATGGCACGACCAAAGTCTACGACAATGCCGTCGTCACCGGCATGGCCAACTTGGCCGCCGACCTGACACCAACCGGCACCTATCATATTTATGCCAAGGAAACCGATACCCATCTCATCGGCCACGACAGCACGGGCAGCTGGAATGACTTCGTTAATTACTGGATGCCATTCCTGGATAACCAGTACGGTGCCTATGGCTTCCACGACGCCACCTGGCGCCCGGCCAATGCCTTCGGCAACATCAGCCCGGACTCCTCGAACGCCTCGCATGGCTGCGTAGAAATGCCGCTGGCTGCCGCCAAATGGCTATACAGCTGGGCCGTCGTCGGCACCACGGTCACGGTTGAGAGCTAGGGCTATTCCGGAAATTGCCGTTCAAGCTCCGATATAACTCTCTCACGTTGTAGTTGCTGCATTCTCGCTTGGCGTTTTTCTTCCATGCGTTGCTGCCTGGCTTGGGCCTCTTTCATCTGCTTTAATTCGTAACCGGCCCAGCGACGAAACTTGAGCGCGCCCGCTACAAATAAAGCGCTAAACAAAAATCCAGCTGCACAATCTATGAGATCATTTGGTATGCCAGGTGCGTTAGGTGCAGTGTTTTGCATATTGAAGAGTGTTTGCTGTTGGTTGTTGTAATCTTTTTGAATAATGCTTTCGAAAATCTGTCGCTGGGCAGACGGAGTACCAGCCGGCAGGGTATCCGCTAAGTTAGCCGTATTTGTGACCCTGATTTCTTGTTGGTGATGCGGCTTTGTGCTGCCGCCACCTGATCGTTACGCTCAACTACCAGGTAAGTCGTAATACCGAGACCAACCGTTCCGGCCATCGCCACACCGGCTAGTTCCGGTAAAGTTAAGCTGTAAGCGTCAGACAATTTTTCGACCATAATGCACTAGTATAATATAAATTCTCGAAAAGCTAATAGGTTGATGGCGTACAATGTAGACATGTTAGCAGCGGTGATTATTTTGGGGTTGGTGGTGGTCGTTCTAGCGGCCTTACTAATTGTTAAGCGCCCGGGCGGTGATAGCCAGAGCGCTTTATTGCTGAAAGCCGACATGTCGGAGCTCAACAAGGGCATGACTGATCTGAAAGACAGCCTGCAGAAGCAGCTAACCGATCAACTCGGCACCAGCAATAAGCAATTGGCTTCGCAGTCGGCGGCCAGTATCAGAATCCTCCAAGAAGTCACGGAAAAGTTGACCAAGCTGGAGGGTACCAACAAGAACGTCGGCGACATCGCTTCGGAGTTGAAGACGCTGCAAAACGTCCTGCAAAATCCCAAACAGCGCGGCGTCCTCGGCGAGTATTACCTCGAGCAGATTTTGAAAAATATCCTGCCGCCGGGTACCTTCCAATTGCAGTACAAATTGGGCGAAGGCACAATCGTCGACGCCGTCATCAAACTCGACGACAAAGTCCTGCCCATCGACTCCAAGTTCTCGCTGGAAAATTACAACCGCCTAATTGATGCCAAAGAAGCCGAGCGCCCGGCCCTGGAGAGGGCTTTTAAGGAAGATCTCAAGCGCCGCATAGACGAGACTTCCAAGTACATTCAGCCAGGCAAGGGCACGCTTGACCAGGCGCTAATGTTTATTCCCAGCGAGGCGATTTATTACGATCTGCTGGCTAACAAGGTCGGATTGGGCGGCGTGTCGGGCCGCAATCTGATGCAGTACGCTGCCGTTGACAAGAAAGTCTCAATCGTCGGGCCGAGCACCCTCTCAGCTATGTTACAAACCATCGTCCAAGGCCTGCGCTCCATCGAAATCCATAAAGATACGGAAAAGATTCGCAAGAACATCGAGCAGCTTAGCAAGCACTTGCTGGCCCACAATGGTTACATGCAGAAGCTGGGCTCCAGCCTTGGCACTACCGTCGGGCATTTCAACACGACCTACAAAGAACTGGGCAAAATCGACCGCGACATCGTCAAAATCGCTGATACTGACCCGACCGTCGAGCCGCTTCTCATTGACCGTCCCACTATCAACGACGATTAATTATTTATTTTTCAGCAAATCAATTGTCAGCGCTGCTGTCCACGAGAAGTTTTCAGCGCCGGCCGGCTCGCCGTTGAGCGGATCGAAATATTCGTAGAAACCGGATTTGTCGACCATTTCCAAAGTGCTTTCGCGCAGCGCGTCGGCGTGTTTGTGGAAGCCGTAGCGCCGCAGGCCGTCAATAATCAGCCAGTTGGTGTTGACCCAGCTCGGTCCTTCCCAATAGCGTTTCGGTTGGAACCACGACGAATCAACTGGCACGCTCGGCACCGGATAAGCCGGACCAAATTGATGCTCGCTCTCCAATAGCCGGACCAACTGTTTGGCACGCGCCCGGTCGATACTACCGGCATATAGCGGCAGCAGGGTAGCGATGCTCGGCGTCTTCAGAAGTTTATGAGTGATGAAATCGCGCGAATAATATTGGCCAGAATAGTCGTCCCACAGCTCCTCGAGAGTCTTCTCGGTCTTGGCCATGCGCTCCAGCAGCTCCTTGGGCAATTCTTCGCGGAGGCTTTTGGCGATCTCGCGCAAGTGAGTATTTGCTCGAATGAAAATACTGTTGTAGCTCAAATCTTCGATGGCGAACAACGAGTGATCGAGGATTTTGTCGATGCTATAGGCCTTACGGCGCAATCGCCACTGAACGTCGGTCATAGCGATGGCCTCAACCGTGCTGAAGCGCTCGTCCAACGGCACGGACTTGGCGTCGCGGCGGAAAAGTCCAATCACGTAATCGAGCCTCAGGCGCTCAATCAAGCGGATCCAGAAAGGCAGCAAATGCTCGTGCAATTCGGCCATCCAGGGCGGTGTGTTGTCGAGGCCGGTCTCCCAGGGGTGGATTTGCAAGACTAGACCCTCGCCGTGCGGGTCGCGCTCGGCGTATAGCCATTGGTGATACTTAACCAAGGCCGGGTAAACCGTGTGGTACCACTGCCGCCGTTCCGGCCAGTCCATTCTGCTGCCGAGTTGGACGACGGCTTCGGCCACCATCGGCGGCTGGCTAATGCCGCTGGTCGACAGGTCATCGGGTGCCAGCGGGCTGATCCAACTGCGCCAGCTGTTGCGATCGGTCCGATATTTTCGTTCGTTACGGAAAATAATGTGCGGCAGCATGCCGTTGTTCCACTGGCCGCGTAGCAGGCTAAGAATTTCGGATTTGGCTCGCTCGAGATCGAGGTGCTGGAGACCAATGCTGATGAAACAGCTGTCCCATAGCCACTGGTGCGGGTACAGCCCGGACGCCGGCTGGGTATAGCTGCCACGGTCGTTCATGGCCAGCACGGCCTTGGCCCCCTCCAGCAAATCCGGCTCAGCTTTTGGCTCTTCGTCATCCCCCATATGCTAAAAGTATAGCGCAAAAGCGCCGCTGTTTATGCTTCAGGCTGGGGTGGACGATTGGATTGAACTCCCTGGCTTACACGGCGGGCAATATTAGCGGCTTTGTCAGCGACGTTTTCTCGTGTCAGATACTTTGGCCCACGTGTCGTGTCAGTGCCGATAATTTGGTCTAGGCGAGTGGCTTGAGGATATTTCTTAATTAGTAGGTCCAATAAACCATTCTCCAAAATTCTCGGGGCCCTTAAGCCTAAGGTTCGCACAACGGTGTTGACGCCGATGGCGCTAGCACCATTTTCCAACATCTTCAGAGCTTGAGCCGAAGAGTTGCAGCCACCAGTGGCAATAATGTCGGTTCGGTCGCCGACGGCTTGGTAGACGTACCTCGTCGCATCGAGAGCCATTTGTTGGTACTCTGGATCAGCACCGGCCAGGCCGCCTGGCAACTGGTCTACGCCATAACGGGCTTTGATGTGCGGCAAGGCAGTAGTGTTAATAAGTTCCAGCGCGTCGAAAGCATCTTCTCGCCACTCCACCCACTTGCAGTACATCTCCAGGCGTTCTTCGCCGCCATCACCATCACCTTTGACAATAATAGGCATTGATCGATCGGCCTGACTCACAGCCTGCCGGGCCGCATAAACTACGCGTGTTAAAAATTGATCACCGCGGCTGCCAGCGGCTTGGGCCTCGCGCATACCGGCTGTATTTGGCGAACTTAGGCCGAGGCTGATGGCATCAGCGATCGGTAGAACTTTCCGCACCGTCAGTCCAACCATGGCGCCGATCAGGTCGAGATCGCCACCTTCGTAGAATTCTTTGTTAAGGGTAACTTGGGCGACGATGGGAATACTAACTTCACCAAGTTCTCTTTGCTTCTGGATATTGTAAACAACTTTGTCAGCACCCGGGCTCCAAAAACCGAAGCTGTTTAAGGAAATACCCAAACCATGATCGCCAACGTGATGATCCATGGTTCTCAGGCGGGGCATGCGGTTGCCAAGTTGCTGGAAAGGCGTGATGCCGCCAACTGTTATATGGCGCGCGCCAAGTGCTTGCCAGGCGAGAATTGTTTTGCCGGTCTTATCCCAACCCGGCGCAATACCAACCGGTCCGTCCAGTCCCAGCCCGGCCACGTTGGTGCGCAGCAAAGGATATTCATCTACCCCACCAACGTAATGGCTTAAGAGGTTGCGACCGAATTCGTGCCGGGCAATATGGTAGAGTTCAGCCTCGACGGCTTTCTTGAGACCTTCGTGGCGCAAGACATCGGCTGCCTCGCCAAATTCACCGGCCTGCACATGCCGCAGAGCTTCGCTAGCAATAGAAATGTGCGGATTCTCAGCCACTAGATCGACTCACCGCGGCTGGTTACTGGCTCGTGTGACCGCCTGTAAACTTGATCGTAATAGACGATTTTACCGGAAATATGCGACTTGAGTAAGCGGCCGCCGGTCAACATGCCTAGATACGGTGTCCAGCCGGCGCTCGATACGATGTCATCTTCATATTCGATTCGACCAGGAGTTAATTCCCACTCCGTATCGGTGTCGTCGCGTAGCTCAACACCAAGCAGACGAGCTGGCTGGGTCGACATGGCATCAATCAGCCGCTCTATCGTTAAGTTGCCAATTTTGACCTGGTAAAGCATCAGCGGTACTGCTAATTCAATGCCGGGTACGCCGAAACAATCGCCGCCGCTAATCTCGGCCTCCATTTTGGCACCTTTGGTATGCGGCGCGTGATCGGTTTCAATAATTTGAATGTCGCCGTTGGCTAATTGGCGTATCAATTGCTCAGCATCGACTTCCGGGGCCAGCGGCGGTTGCATTTCCGCAAATTTCCCCTCGGTTTGCCGAGCGTGCGCCGTCTTCAACAAATGATGCGGGCAAACACCGCAGGTTATCGGCAGATCCTGGCGGCGAGCTTTTGTCACCATGTCGACCTGTTCCGGATCATTAACGTGGCAAATGTGTAGATGATGAACATGCGTGTCGGCTACCAAGCCAATCATATCGGCCACATTATTTTTACCGGCATGGAATAGAATTGGCTTATCTGGAGCAACCCGGCGCAACTCCTTTACGATGGGTCGGAATTCATAAGCTTCATAATCTTGTTGGCGGTCAACTCCGGTTGTTCTACCACCATATAGTTTCAGAGCGATGGCCAGTTGCATCATGCCTTCTATTTCGCCAATGTTATCGGACTCCGGCTGGGCGCCAGCATTAACGGCGTAACGAATATAGGCGCTTCGCCGAGCGATTGACAGTTTTTCTTCGACGCGCTCGGCCGTCCAGGTCGGATGCCCGGGGTTGTTAGGCATATCGGCAACCAGGGCGTAACCGCCGATGAGTGCCGCTTCGGTGCCACTGGCGATGGTTTCCGCGGTATTGCTACCCGGCTCGCGGAAATGGACATGAGGGTCAATCAACCCTGGCAGAGTAATTCTTTCACCCATACTATTTATGCTCCGCCATAATATGTCTCAATTATAAATGGCTGGACTTAACGTGCAAGCACAAGAACTTACTTTAATGAGTACCGAGTCATGACGCTTCGGGGTGCCGGTAAAAAGCGACCGATCCTATCCCTCTAGGCGATATTACACGTATCGCATTGCGCCTACCGCTCGGTTCTACCGGGGGGTATATCATGTACACATCAGAGCTTTGAGGAGGCTGGCCGGGACTGACGGGACTAACTAGCGTTCCCGGTATTGCCTCCACGGTGCCCGATAGGTGTTCATTATCCCCCACTAAGACAACTTTCATACCAGGTGCGAGATCTTGATGCTCAATTCTCACACCAATTTCACCGGCCATAGGTACTCCTTCCTCAAGCCTTATCCCACTACTTAGTCTCAGTCTAACTCATTATTGACATAAGAACTTTGTTTTATGCACAACAAGGTTTTGGAGATACGGCTCAGTTTAGCCGACCTGTTATCTGCTGTATACTAGAAGCCAGCTATGACTTACCAGAATTCACGGGTGGCCGAAACGGCTGAATTGCTCAAGCGGCGGCTGGCCGACACGCCCAATAAGACCGCTATTTTGCGGGCCGCCGAGCTGCGGGCGCTGTTCGACGAGCTGAAAACGCTGCCGCCAGAGAAGCGGGCGGCTTTCGGCAAGGAAGTCAATCAGCTGCGCCAGGAATTGACGGAGTTAGTCAGCCCCGAGCAGGCTAGCGACGAGCAAGCCGCGCCGATCGACATTACGGCGCCGTTCGACGTCAACGTGCCCGCCGACAAGCGGCCGCGACTACTGCCCAGCCAGAACGGCAGCCAGCACCCACTGATGACCGAGCTAGCTACGATTCTCGATATCTTTTACCGAATGGGCTTCACGGCCGCCGAGTCGCGCGAAATCGACGATGACTGGCACATGTTCGGCAGCTTGAATTTCCCGGAAGACCATCCGGCCCGCGACGATTACGACACTTTCACGACCACCCAAAAGGATGGCAAAGGCCAGGCTTTCATCGCGCCGGCCCACACCTCGACCATGCAGAACCGCATGCTGAAAAAGCTAAAGCCGAATCTGGCCGCCGGCCGGCCGATCGCCGCCGTTATTCCCGGTCGCGTTTTCCGTAACGAAGATCTCGACGCCCGCCACGAGCACACTTTCTACCAGCTGGAAGGTGTCTACGTTGACGAAGGTATCCACGCCGGCCACTTGATCGCCACCCTCAAGACTTTCCTGCAGGCTTACTACGGCAAACAGCTGGAGGTTAAAACCCAACCGTTTTACTTCCCATTCACCGAGCCATCGTTCGAATTTGCCCTGAGCTGCCCGTTTTGCGACAAGCAAGGTTGCTCCATCTGCTCGCAAACTGGCTGGATCGAGCTGCTCGGCTGCGGCTTGATTCACCCCAACGTCCTGCGCGCCGCCGGCATCGACGCTACCAAGTACACCGGCTTCGCTTGGGGCGGCGGTATCGAGCGCCTGGTGATGATGAAATACGGCATCGAAGACATCCGCTACTTCGAAGCTGGCCGCCTAGATTTATTGAGGCAGTTCCGATGAAACAGGTTGCTAAAATTTCGCTGGTTGAGCTGCGAACAATGGCTGAGAAGATGTATGATCCGCTCGTCAAAGCTGTTGTCGATATTCGTCAGAGATTATTAGTGGTCGATGCCGAAATGCACGTTGACGAGGAACAGTGGTTGCTGGAAAACGGTTCTCAACAAACCGATCTCTGGGGGATTAACCTTTATCCCGAAGAATTCAGCACGGATAAATTTATTGAGTATGATTCGATGATTAATATTCGCCCGCGCCAGAATAATCAGTCGCGTGATGTGGAGTCATCCGAAATCAGGACTCAAATCGTAGCCATCGTCGGTGAGGTGGTTCATGAGTAACTATCAAATTGATCGCCAGCGCTGGCAACGGCTAACTATTCAGGAGCAAATGGGCAATATCGGCTCGGAAGTCGGCCGGTCGATCAAGGCCTGGCAGGCTCACGATATGCCACGCTTCGACGGCGCACTGAGCCGAGCGCTTGATCTGTTTGACGCCACAACCGAGGGGCTGGTGGCACATAAGTCGCCGCGTGCCAAAGAAGTTTTGCGCGCCAAGGATCAATATTTGCGCTTGTTTTTCGACGACCAACTAGCCGACGCCTCCAAAGTCGAAAATTATTTCATGCAATACGCCCTGGCAGCCAGGAGAAACCGATGAGGCAGTTGGCATGAAGGTTGGCCTCAACTCACTTCAGGAACTGCTAAAGTCTGATTTGCCGGCAACAGATAAGTTGGTCGAGAAAATCGGTGCGCAGCTGGGCGCGGTTGAGGAGGTTGTACCTTTCGGCGAGAAGTTCAAAGGAGTTCTTATCGTCAAAGTTGTGAAATGCGAAAAGCTCGAAGGCTCTGATCACTTGAGTTTGTGCCGAGTCGATGATGGCAAAGCGATGAAGAAAGTCGAGCGCGGTAAGGATGGCCTGGTGCAGGTCGTTTGCGGCGCGCCGAATGTGCGAGCTGGCTTGCTAGCGGCCTGGTTGCCGCCGGGCAGCACCGTTCCCAGCAGCATTGACACCGACGAGCCATTCATCTTGGCAGCACGCGACATTCGTGGCAAGAAAAGCAACGGTATGTTGGCCAGCCTCAAGGAGCTGGGCCTGGGCGACGACCACAGTGGCATTCTGGAAGTCGACGCTGACGCCAAACCCGGAACGACTTTCATCGAAGCCTATAAATTGACTGATGAAGCAGTGATCGATATCGAGAACAAGATGTTCACCCACCGGCCGGATTGTTTCGGCCTTTTGGGAGTGGCGCGAGAAATAGCCGGCATTCAAGGTCAGCCTTTCGCCAGCCCGGCTTGGTATCTGGATAATCGGCAGCCGAAGTTTCCCGCCATCGGAGCTACAAAGTTACCGCTGACCGTAACTAATGAGTTACCGAAGTTGGTGCCGCGCTTCACGGCCGTTACTATGAGCAGCATTACGGTTAAGCCCAGCCCAGTCTGGTTGCAAATCGGGCTGACCGAGGCTGGTATCCGGCCGATTAACAACGTCGTCGACCTGACCAATTTCTGGATGCTGCAAACCGGCCAGCCGCTGCACGCCTACGATTATGACAAAGTTAAGGCGATTAGTGGCAAGCAAGCTGCCATCGTGGTCCGCCGGCCGAAACCGCGCGAAAAGTTGAAGTTACTGAGCGGCAAGGAAATCGAACCGCGTCCCGAGGCCGTTATGATCGCCACCGATAAGCAATTGATTGGCCTAGGCGGTGTCATGGGCGGTGCCGACACCGAAGTCGACAACGGCACCAAGAATATTATTCTGGAGTGTGCCAATTTCGATATGTATTCCATCCGGCGGACGGCCATGGCGCAGGGGCTGTTCACTGATGCCGTGACGCGCTTCACCAAAGGCCAAAGTCCGCTGCAAAACCTGGCCGTGTTGGCCAAAATCGCCGCTGATATACAAGAATTGGCTGGCGGCCAAGTGGCCGGGCCGGTAATTGACGATAATCATTTGGGCCGCTCAGTGCTTAGCCGCAATGCCTTGCATCCGTCGGTCAGCGTTTCAGTTGATTTCATCAATACCCGCCTGGGATTGAAATTAAAAGCCGCTGACATGAAGAAGTTATTGGAAAATGTCGAATTCAAGATTATTGCCAAGGCTGACAAGTTGACGATTACGGCGCCTTTCTGGCGGACCGACATCGAGCTGCCCGAAGACATCGTCGAAGAAATTGGCCGGTTGTACGGCTACGACCATTTACCTTTGGAGCTGCCAAAGCGCGACTTGACGCCGGCGCCAAAGGATGCGCCCCTGACGCAGAAAGCCGACATCCGGCGGCGGCTGGCCAAAGCCGGCGCCAACGAGCTGCTGACCTACAGCTTCGTCCACGGCGACCTTTTGCAGAAAGTTGGCCAGGACAAGGCCCAGGCTTTCCAGGTGGCCAACGCCCTCAGCCCCGATCTGCAGTATTATCGCTTGAGCCTGACACCCAGCCTGTTGGAAAAAGTTCATCCCAATCTCAAAGCCGGTTATGACGAGTTCACGCTGTTCGAGCTGGGCAAAGCCCACAGCAGTCGCGAGCTGGACAAGGACGGTTTACCGCTGGAATTCGAGCGCCTGGCGCTGGTTTTCGCCGCCAATCCCAAGCTCGCCGCTCGCCAATACGCCGGTGCCGCTTACTACCAGGCGAAATATTATTTGACTGAGCTGCTAGGGCTGGCCAGCCTCTGGCCGACTTATCGAGTAGTGCCTTTGAGCCAAGTCAAAGCCGCTAGCGCGCCACTGACCAAGCAAATGCTGCGGCCTTACGAGCCCCAACGGTCGGCGGTGATTTATGACAAAGATAAGATTGTCGGCGTGGTCGGCGAATACCGGGCCAGCGTCCGTCAAGCCTTGAAATTGCCGGACTACTCTGCCGGTTTCGAATTTTTCTTGTCGGCCATACCTAGTTCAAGCGTGGCCGACTACCAGAACTTGCCGCGCTTCCCGAAAGTCAGCCAAGATATGACACTGCGGCTACCGGCCAAACTGGTTTACGCCGCCGTCCAGGATTTCATCGGCCGCGAGCTGGGCGTCAATGCGCCCGATGACACGCTGGTACAGCTGGAGCCGGTAGATATTTTCCAAAAAGACGGCGACAAGCACAAAAATATTACTTTTCGTATCAATATCACTGGTCAAAACCGAACGTTGACCGACAAGCAAGTTTCGGCCGTCCTTGACAAGATCGCCGACGCCGCTAAGGCTAAACTCGGCGCCGAGCGGATCTAAGAAGCCATGCACCAAACCGTCCGTTAGGTTATAATAATCCTTATGACACGCAAACGGGACCGAACATTCGCGGCTTTTGGTGCCGGGCTCTTCCTGCTGACGTCGTCAGCCTTGACCATCGCCGTCATCTACAGCTTGGTCCAGCAGCACAACACCAGTAAGTCCACTAGCGCAACGACGAAGCCCCCCACAACCGGTACTAATCAAACATCATTAGCAGGAACCAAAATGCAGAATTTCACACCCACCAGTACACCACAAACCCAGCTCCAGGCCACCGACACCACGGCCGGCACCGGCGCCACCGTCAAAGCCGGCGACACCATCACCGCCGATTACACCGGCGCCCTGATGAGCAGCGGCGTTATCTTCGACGCCTCGGTCGACCATGGCGGCCCGCAAACTTTCTCACTCAGCCAAGTCATCGCTGGCTGGTCGCAAGGTATCCCCGGCATGAAAGTCGGCGGCACCCGCCGGCTGCTGATCCCGGCGGCCCTAGCCTACGGCGCCAGTCCACCTAGCGGCTCCAATATTCCGGCCAACGCCGACCTGGTTTTCGACGTCACGGTGACGAAAATCGATTAAAGGGACTTTGGCGTAAAAAGCACAATATATAGTGCCTTGCTTTTAACTCAAGCGCTATATATAATCTCTTTTACAGTCAGAATTGTTCTGAACTAGAGCACATAAAAATAAAAAAGCGTCGGAAAATATAGCCGTACCTGAGAGACACGGCGAGGTGACTGACGCTCTTAAAGAGGGGAACAACATGGTCAAAAGCATCACTATCTTCACTACTAACACCTGCGGCTACTGCCAGATGGTTAAGAAATACTTGGGCGCCAAGGGTATGACCTACGAAGAGGTTAACCTCGATCAACACCCGCATCGCCAAGCCGAGGCCCACAATCTCAGTGGCGCCTTGACCGTGCCAGTAACCGTTGTGACCAAAACCGACGACAGCCAAGAAGTGATCGTTGGCTACAACCTCGCCAAACTAGCCCCCGCCGTCGCCTAATCTAAAACTTGGCCGGCTCCAGACTGCTGGTACAATAGAAGCCTATGCCTGACAAAGCCGACATTCCGCAACATGACGTGATCGTCGTGGGCGCTGGCCCAGCCGCCCTGACAGCGGCCATCTACACCACCCGAGAAGACATCGACACTTTATTATTCGAGCGCGGCGTGGTCGGGGGCCTGGCGGCCGTCACCGACAAAATCGACAACTATCCTGGTTTCCCGGACGGCGTGGCTGGTTTGACGCTAGCTGACGCCCTCCAGAAGCAGGCCGAGCGCTTCGGTGCGGTTGTCGAACTCGGCGAAGTCACGGCCATTCATGACGATGGCGACTGGAAACGCCTAGAAACCACCGAGGGCGAGATGCGGGCCAAGGCCGTACTGGTGGCCACCGGCAGCGATTATAAGAAGATTGGCGTGCCCGGCGAGTCGGAGTTCTATGCCCGCGGCGTCCATTACTGCGCCACCTGCGACGGCGCTTTCTACCGTGACAAGAAACTGGTGGTCGTCGGCGGCGGCAATTCGGCCTTGCAGGAAACGCTCTTCCTAACCAAATTTGCCAGCCACATCGACCTGCTGGTGCGCTCCACAATCAAAGCCAGTGACGTCTTGCAGGACGAGCTCAAGCCGTTGGTCGACAGCGGCAAAATCACTGTCCATCTCGGTACCGCCACCGACGAAATCGTCGGCGCCAACAATGCCGTGACCAAAGTTATCGGCACTCAGGATGGCAAAAAGGTCGAATTTCCAACCGACGGCGTCTTCGTCTTCGTCGGTCTAATGCCCAATTCGCAATTCCTGAAAAGCACGCCGGTCAAACTAGATCCCGTCGGCTTCGTGGTAACTGACCTAAATCTTATGACAGCCATGCCCGGCGTCTTCGCGGCCGGCGACATTCGAAGCGGCGCCACCATGCAAATCGCTAGCGCCGCCGGCGAAGGCGCTACTGCCGCCCTCAAAATCCGCGAATACCTCGAGGGCCGCCCCCACCCCGTCCAGAATTAAATGCCGCTGTAATTCGGGAAATAATCGCCAACGAATTGTTCTTTGCCTAGACCAGCTTTTTTGAGGTCTTTTTCGAGTTTTTCGACCATCGGCTCCGGTCCGGAAACGTAGACCAGCGTATTTTCATCCGGTTTTTCGAGGCCGAGGATCATTTCGGCGCTGAGTTGGCCGCGCTCGCCGCCCCAAGCATCCGACGGCTCGCTGACGACGTAAATCGGCTTAATGCCGGCTTTGTCGAAAGTTTCTTCGAAGACGATTTCATCTTCGTTGCGAACAGCGTATAACAATTTGATTGGGCGCTCTTCGCCGGTGGCTGTTAGCCAGGTCAGAATGCTGTGGAATGGTGTAACGCCGATTCCACCTGCCACGAAAACCAGCGGCGTTTGGACCAGTTTCGGCAGCACGAAGTCACCCATCGGTTCGCTCATGATAATTTCGTCGCCGAGCTTCAGGTGGAAGAGCGCGTGCTTGAAAGAGCTGCCCTTGTCAGCAGCGTGCTTAGTGGTAACGGTCACGAGTTCTTCGGTTGGTGAAGAGGAAATGGTAAACCAGCGCTTGCTGCCGCGGTCGTCGGGATGCGGGTGCTTCAGCGTCCATTCGGCGAACTGGCCGGCCGTGAAGCGCACCGGCTGCTCCGGCCGAAAGAAAAAGGTCCGGATATTATCGGCTTCGTCGTGGGTGTGGTCGAGGGTAACTTTCATACGGATAGTGTACAATAACTGGTGAAAGAAAGGATTCTAACAGATGGCTGATTTCAACCAAGTACTGGAACCCGGCGATTACCAAGACGGCAAAGTCAACACCGTCGTGGAGATTCCGCAAGGCAGTATTTTGAAAATCGAATGGGACCGCAAGCGCGCGGCCTTCGTCTTGGACCGGGTCGAGCCGGCGATTTACGCCAAGCCGACGAACTATGGCTTCATTCCGCAGACCCTGGACGAAGACGGTGACGAATTGGACACTCTGATTGTTTGCGCCGAGCCGATTCCGACTGGCGTTTGGCTGGAAGCCAAGATTATTGGTGTTATGAATTTCGAAGATGACGGCGACGCCGATCACAAGATTGTGGTGGTGCCAGCCGATGACCGCAACACCGGTGATAATATCCGCCATTTGCGCGACCTCGGCGCCCGCTGGCAGCAGCAGGTCAGCGAGCACTTCACCCATTACAAAGATCTCAAGAAACCGGGTAGCACCAAGGTTCTCGGCTGGGGTGATACTGATGACGCCAAGAAAATCATTGCCGAATCAATTGCCCGCTACAAAAAATAATAATGATCAAAACCAAAGTTGTCGCCAAGAGCGTCTTGTTAAGCAGTGATAACAAGCTGTTAATCGTCCGCCGCAGTAAGACAGACAGCCGTCGACCCCTGGAATGGGATTTGCCGGGCGGTGAGGTCGATGACGGTGAAGATTTTGCCGCGGCCGCTAGCCGCGAAATCAAGGAAGAGACCGGCCTAAGCGTTGAGCCGGGCAGCCTCCAGCTAGTGTATACCAGAACCAATATGTGGCAGGATTTGAATGTTTGCCGACTCTTCTTCGTGGGACGAAGTTCAGAAACTGAAGTTAATCTTAGCAACGAACATGATCAATCCCAGTGGCTGTCCATCGAAGACGCTATCGCCAGTATTAAATACGAGGTTCACGAAGAAGTTTTGTGCTACATTCGTGACAATAATTTGCTACCATCGGCCTGACCTTTTACAATAAGGATAAGCATGAAGACACGTATCGCGATTAATGGCTTCGGACGAATCGGGCGCAACGCCTTCAAGGTGGCTTTCGAGCGTAGCGACCTGGAAATCGTGGCTATCAATGACCTAACCGATACCAAGACGCTGGCCCATTTACTGAAACACGACAGCAACTACGGTACCTATCATAAATCGGTGGGCTCCGACGAGAAGGGCATTATCGTCGACAAGAAACACATTGCCGTCCTGGCCGAGATGGATCCGGTTAAGTTGCCCTGGAAAGAACACAAGATTGACGTTGTAATTGAGTCAACAGGCTTCTTCGTCGACCCGGCCAAGGCTCAGGCTCACATCAAGGCTGGCGCCAAGAAAGTCGTCCTCAGCGCTCCAGCCAAGGGCGAAGGCGCTACAACCATTGTTCTCGGCGTCAACGAGGACCAGCTAGCCGAAGCCAGTGACATTATCAGCAACGCCTCTTGCACCACTAACTGCATTACGCCAGTAGCCGGTATTATCGAAGCTAACTTCGGCATCGATAAGGCCATGATGACCACCGTTCACAGCTACACGGCCTCGCAGAAACTGCAGGACGCCCCGGCCAAAGACCTGCGTGAAGCTCGCAATGCTGCCGAGAACATCGTGCCGACGACCACTGGCGCCTCGATTGCTGCTGCCCAAGCGCTGCCGTCGCTGCAAGGTATTTTCGGCGGCCTCAGCATCCGCGTGCCAACGCCAGTCGTCTCGCTCAGCGACTTCGTTATCATCACCAAACGAGCCAGTGTCGGTCGACGAGGTCAACGACGCTTTCAAGAAAGCTGCCAAGGAGCCGTACTATCAAGGTATTCTCGATGTCACCGAAGAGGAACTAGTCAGTAGCGATTTCATCGGCAATAGCCACAGCGCCATCGTCGATCTCAAGCTGACGGCCGTCATCGGCGGCAACATGCTGAAAGTCGTCGCTTGGTACGACAACGAATGGGGCTATTCCAACCGTCTGGTCGAGGTTGTGGCTGACACTGGCCGCCTATTGCACCACGCCGCCAAACACCATAAATAGATCGCCCCTAGGAAAGTTTTTGATGAAAATTTATATCGGCTCCGACCACAACGGCTTCGAAGACAAGCAGCGCTTGATTAACGATTTGCGCCAAGCCGGCCACGAAGTCGTGGACGAGGGTGATAAGCAAGCCCAACCAGAGGATGATTATCCGCAGTTCGCCGGCCGAGTGGTCTCAGCTCTATTGGCTGACGGTGGCGAGGCTCGCGGTATACTGATTTGCGCCAGCGGCCAAGGTATGTGCATGGCGGCCAACCGTTTCAAAGGCATCCGCGCCAGCCTGTGCTGGAATGTCGAAGAAGCTCGAGCGGCCCGCAACGACGACGACAGCAACGTTTTATGCCTGGCAGCCCGTTATCTCAAGGATGACGAAATGGAAGCCGTCACCAACGCCTGGCTGGCGACGCCGTTCGCTGGCGCGCCGCGTTTCAGCCGCCGCATCAAAGAGCTCGACGAGCTGGGCTGAAATGGCGGTCATTTGCCCGACGGTTACCGAGTATGACCTGCACGCCTATCGGCAACGGATGGAGCAAATCGAGGCTTTCGCCCAGCGGGTGCACATCGATCTGATGGACGGCGTCTTCGCGACTACCAAGTCACCGGATTTGACTCACATTTGGTGGCCATCGAAGCTGACAGCCGATATTCATCTGATGTATCAACACCCGGCCAATTATCTCGATCAGTTAATTAAGCTGAAGCCGCGGCTGGTCATCATTCACGCCGAAGCTGAAGTTGATCACATGGATTTCGCCGCCCGGCTGCACAGCGCCGATATTCTGGCCGGCTTGGCGCTGTTGCAAAACACCAGCGTCGCCAGCGTCGAGCGGATTATTCATAGTTTCGACCAAGTGCTGGTCTTCAGCGGCAACCTCGGTCATCACCAGGGCGTAGCTGACTTAGCTCTATTATCCAAGGTCAAAGAAGTTCGAGAAAATCATCCTGACGCCGATGTCGCCTGGGACGGCGGAGTCAACAACCAAAACGCCAAGCAATTGGTCGAGGCCGGCGTAACCGTTCTCAACGTTGGTGGCTTTATTGCCGGCGCCGAAGACCCAGCCGCCGCTTATGCTAAACTGGAAGCAGTTATAGCGAGTGCCTAACGTGCAAAAATTACCCCTGGAGCGGTTACAAACGATTGCCAATGATATCCGCGAAGATATCATTCGGATGCTGGAACACGCTGGCAGCGGCCACTCTGCCGGGCCGCTCGGACTGGCCGACATTTTCACGGCCCTCTATTTTGATATCCTGAAGCATGACCCCAAAAATCCGGACTGGGAGGAGCGCGACATCCTGCTGCTGAGCAACGGCCACTGCGTGCCGGTGCGCTATGCCGCCATGGCCCATGCTGGCTATTTTCACGCAAGGAGCTACATGACGCTGCGTCAACTCGGCTCGCGCTGCAAGGCCATCCGGAACGACTCGCGTTTCCGGGGCTGGAAACCACCAGTGGGCCGCTCGGCTCCGGCCTCAGCCAGGCCAGCGGCATGGCGCTGGCGCTCGCATGAACAAAGCCACGCATCGCTGGGTTTACGTGGTGATGGGCGACGGCGAACAGGACGAAGGCAATGTCTGGGAAGCCGCCATGCTGGCCGGCAAGTACAAATTCACAATATTATCGCCATCACCGACCGCAACAACATCCAGATTGACGGGCCGACCGAAAGCGTCATGCCGCTGGAAGATTTGAAGGCCAAGTGGGAAGCCTTCGGCTGGCACGTTCTGGAAATCGACGGCAACGACATCGAAGCCGTCATCGACGCTTGCGCCATGGGCCGGGCGATCGTCGAAAAGCCGACGATGATTATTGCCCACACCATTCCTGGCAAAGGCGTGGACTTTATGGAATACGATTATCATTACCATGGCATGTTGCTACACCCCGATGACGCGAAAAAAGCCTTGGCTGAGCTTCGCACTCTGGGCGGTAAAATAAGGAGTGAACATGAATAAACCTGCCAAAATTATTATCCTGGCTATCGTGATTGGACTAGGCCTAACGCTATTGAGTTTAGTAATCGTTCGCCAGACAACTAGCATTAGCTATGTCGGCCCGACTGACTTCTCATGCGGATTCACGCCCCAAACTCAAGCCACTCGAGGCTATCCATTAGGCTATTTATTGCCTACAAGTTCTTCGACTGATCCTACCGACGATCTGTGCGAGGGGGCTGATAGTGCAGGCGCAGACTTAAATAATATCGCTCAACATACCCCCGGCCATCAGCAAATTGATTCTTTAATACAGAATAACGGATTTGACGCGGGGGCCTTTACCCAAGACTTAATTATCTTGTCTTTGGTTGCGCTTTATCCAAGTTGCCTGATTATTAGTAAATTACCGCTGAGCCTTAAGAAATGAGCTTAATCAAAATTTTGGATGTAAGCCAAAAACTGGAGGAAGAGCCAATTCGGGCGGGATTCGGGCGTGGGTTGGTGGCGGCGGGGAAGAAAGATGAAAATGTCGTCGCGGCTTGTGCCGATTTGACCGATTCGACGAAAATGGGTGACTTCGCCAAAGAATTTCCGGACAGATTTTTCGAAATCGGTATCTCCGAGCAAGATCTGGCAACGACTGGTGCCGGGTTGGCAGCTATGGGCAAGATTCCTTTCGTCAGCAGCTACGCCGCTTTTAGCCCGGGTCGCAACTGGGAGCAGATCCGGACGACAATTTGTCTAAATGACCGCCCGGTAAAAATTATTGGCAGTCATGCCGGTATTAGCGTCGGGCCGGACGGTGCCACTCATCAAATGCTGGAAGACATCGCCCTAATGCGCGTGCTGCCACGGATGGTGGTCATTGCGCCCTGTGATTCAATCGAAGCCGAAAAGGCGACGCTGGCCATGGCCGCCGACAAACGCCCCAATTATATGCGGCTGGCCCGCGAAGCGACGCCGATTATCACCACGGCCGAGACGCCATTCGAAATCGGCCGAGCTTACGTCTTTGCAACTGGCGCCGATGTGACGCTGATCGCCACCGGCACCATGACTTATCATGCGCTCAAGGCGGCCGAAGCTTTGTTCAAGGATGGCATCGAAGCCGAAGTCGTTCATGTACCAACCATTAAACCGCTGGACGCTGAAACCATCCTTAAGAGCGTTCGAAAAACCGGCCACGTGGTGACGGCCGAAGAAGGCCAAATCGCTGGCGGCCTAGGCGGTGCCATCGCCGAACTACTTGGCGAGCACCATCCGGCCAAGTTGCGGCGCATCGGCATGCAAGACCGTTTCGGCGAATCCGGCGAACCCAATCAGTTATTGGAGCATTTCGGCCTCGACGCCAAACACATTCGTCTAGCCGCTCATGATGTACTAGCGAAAAAATAAATCCGGACTAGATCAGGGCCTAGAGGTCTGTATCACTTAAAGGTACAGGGTAAACTACTATTTCGGCAATTTGTGAATCTTCAGCAGCATAATCGGCCTCTAGTTTGTAGGCATATGTCGTACCGTCGGGTACGCTGTCACTTTCGTGTATTGCATCTTCCAAACCCTGCCTTACAACTATCTTCAAGAAATCTAGCTGCACGCCTCGATTGGCAAAATTTACAAACGGACCAAAATTATCACAGTTGTAAGCTGCTTTCAGAGGGACCCCTTGCAAGAAAATATCGAGTTTATCGTCTAGAAGTAAGCTGCGCTTAATGGTTGAGGCTAAAACCCTACCCTTGAATTCCAGAAAAGCTAACTTTCCCCGCGCAGAAAATACTTCGCTTAATTCTGGTGGTCGATAATCGCGAAAAGGATTTTCCATAAGCCCGGACATAAACAGACCATAACACATTATTGCTAAAATTATTACTATATTTTTGCGCAAAAGCGGAACTTTTAATGCTAAGCATGAGCGTTTATACTGTTGGTATGCCTTTGACCATGGATGAAATTCGCAAGAATTGTACGCAGGCGCGGGAGCGCATGGGGCAGGCCCGGGCCGAGCACTGGGCTTTTGGCGCCTTCAATCTAGATGACGAAGCGACCTTGAGAGCGGTCGCGCAAGCCGCGGCCAAGCAACAGGCACCGGTGTTGGTCGAGGTCAGCCAAGGCGAAGTTGACGATATCGGTCTCGACAATGTCCGTGACCTGGTCGATAACTTCAAGTGTCAGTACGGTGTTGAAATTTATATCAACCTTGACCATAGCCCCAGCGTCGAAGCGGCCAAGGACGGCATTGAGGCCGGTTTTGAGTTTATTCATATTGATGTCTCGCAGGCCAATCACGACGCTACGGACGAGGAAATTATGGCCGCCACTCAGGAAATTGTCGAAGCACGCCAAGGCAACCGGCGCCCTGGTGGAGAGCGAGCCGCATTACTTTCGGCGGTTCCAGCAATGTCCATAACGAAAAGATCGACTACGACGAGATCAAGAAGACTTTTAGCACGCCGGAAGGCGCCAAGGCTTTCGTCGCCGCCACCGGCATTGACACCTTTGCGGCCGCCATCGGCAACCTGCACGGCAAATATCCGGTGCCGAAAATTCTGGACCTGGAATTGCTGCAACGGATTCGCGACGCCATCGATTGCAACATTTCATTGCACGGCGGCAGCGACACACCAGGGCATTATTTCAAGATGCTGTGAAAATCGGCGTCACCAAGATCAATATTAACAGCGACATGCGCTACGCCTACCGGACAACTCTCGAGAAATCTCTGAAAGAACACGCCGACGAGTATTCGGTTGCCAAATTAATTACTAAGGACGTCGTGCCGGCCGTCCAGGCAGTGGTCGAGAGTAAGCTCAGCGACTTTAACTCCGCCGGCAAAGCTGTGATACACTAACCATAATGAAACAGGGTGGGCTCTGATGGCCGCGCAACCGGAAGTAATCAGCATCGGCGACATCGTCACGGATGCTTTTATTAGATTGCTCGACGATGAGGCCGTGACCTACAAGAATGACCAGGGCAAATGGCTGGCCATGCCGTTCGGCACTAAGCTGCCCTTGATTATGCTCGAAGTTATCGAGGGTGTTGGCAACGCTGCCAATGCCGCTGTGGCTTTCGCCCGGCTGGGCTTGGCCAGCGCTTTTGTCACCAATGTCGGTGGTGACCAGCACGGCCGCGACATGATCGTCGCTCTGCACAAGAACGGCGTCGATACCCGTTTTGTGCGGATTAACCCCGACAAAAAGAGTAATTACCACTACGTGCTGTGGTACAAAGAAGAGCGCACGATCTTAATCAAGCATGAAGAATACGATTATCATTGGCCGCATTTGACGCCGCGCGAAATGCCGCAGCTGGGTCTACTTCAGCTCTATCAGCAAGCACGCTATTCCGTACCATGATCAAGTGGCCGACTGGCTCGACGATAATCCGGATATCAAGTTGGCTTTTCAGCCCGGCACTTTTCAGATGGAAGCCGGCACTGAACGGCTGAAGCGGATTTACGCCCGCAACGGAAGTCCTCATCCTCAACCGCGAGGAAGCGGCTGATGGTCGGCGGCGGCAACCACGATGACATCCATGACCTGTTCAAGCCATCTGCACGCCTTGGGACCGAAGATAGTCGTTATTACCGACGGGCCAGCTGGTGCTTACGCCTCGGACGGCCATAACCGTTTCAAGATGCCGCTCTATCCCGATCCGGCGCCGCCGCTGGAGCGTACTGGTGCTGGCGATGCTTTTGCCTCGCACTTTTGTGGCTGCCCTTATCAAGGGCAACAACATCGAAGGCGCCCTGCAATGGGCGCCGATCAATTCGATGAGCGTCGTCCAAAAAGTCGGTGCCCAAGCCGGCCTGTTATCTGAAAAAGAGCTGGCTCACTACCTGCGCCAGGCGCCGCACTGGTACAAACCCAGCCGCATGCGCTAGGCCTTTCCTGGAGGCGCCGCTTATGGTAATCTTTAGGTAAAGGAATAGAGATGTGCCGACAACAAAAAGCTAACAATGGTGGGTTAAACTGATGACGCGTTTCCTGTCAGAGTCATTGCAGGCGCCGGAGCCTTACTTTCGTTTGGCACTAAGCCGCTTGGAGGCCGCCAATGGCCACAGTAGTGCCGATATCCAGCTGTCTAGCGAAGTCCAGCAAGCGACGCGCGCCAAACTGCAGCAGCTCGGCCTGGATCCGGACAATACCACCGCCGAAGAGCTGTACCAAACCCTGGTGCGTCGCCTAGCTATCGATGACCGGCGGCTGACCCAAGCCTTGCGCACCCGCGCCGCCAGCTATGTTTCAGCCGACGGCGACGTAGTCGGCGGTATGGTCCACGCCCTGCGAGGTGTACTCGACAATCGCCGCTGTTTCGCCCTCAAAACCAGCAGCCTGAAGAGTCTTCTCCAAAAAGTGCCGCCCAAGAAAGCCATCAAGCGCCTCGGTTATCGCTCCCAAGCCTCCTGTCTGAAGCACGAGTCGCCAGTTCTGATCATGGCTGCTGGCTGGTTGTGCGAGGGTGAAACCTGGCGCAAGCATCTAGCCGAACAGTACAAGAAGCTGCGGGCCAACGATTTCGAAGACCGCGCTCTGCAGTTCATCGAGCCCGCCAGTCGGCACTGGCAGCAGCTGGCCGCTGAGGTTGTGGCACGCGACAAACAGAACGTCATCAGTTTCCGGGAGTGCGGGACGTTGGTTTTCCTGCCGTTGCCGGCGGAGATTCCAGCCGGTGTAGTAACAGCCAGCCTATCCCTAGCTCTTCACGAATTAAATGAAATCCGGGCGGGCAGCAGTTTCTTGAAACTGGGCCAATTGCGGCCGGATTTCGGCAGTCTGGTTCAAACCGTAGCCACCGACGAGCCGCGGCTGCAGTCGCGGATGCTTGACCAACCGGTGCCCTGGCGCTTGATTCAGCGTTATTACTCGCGTCTGACCCATCTTTTCCGCGAGGAAATCTTCGAGCCGTCGCTGCAACTGGAAGACATGATTTGGCAACCAATCGAGCAAACGCTGAGCGAGATTGAGCCCAGCTTCGCTTTTTGGCAGCATAGCGGACATCTCGGCCTGCTGCACGACCGCCAGCCGGTGTCGCTGAATATTATCGACGCCGCTCTCAATTGCTGCAATCATTTGCCGTTCGAGCAGCGCGTGGTCGAATATTTCCAACATTCGCTGTGGCATGAACTATTGCTGCGCTACTTGCAGCCCGAAACCGTCGAGCAAACGATGGTCGCCGAACTGCAGCCGCAGCTAGCTGAGGCTGAGGTGACGCTTTGACACCGACGACCGATTCTAAGGCCAATATGTTGCGCTACTCGATTTGCGTGTCTGGCGCCGCTTCCGGCGAAACCGTCGCCCAGGATAAGTCCCGGGCCACGGCTCTCGGCACAGCCATTGCCAAGCGTGGGCACATTCTGACGACCGGAGCGACTGTCGGGCTGCCGTATTACGCGGCTGTCGGGGCAAAGGCGGCCGGCGGCATGAGCATCGGTTTCTCGCCAGCCGTGTCTTTGCGCGAGCATTTACGCAAGTATCGACTGCCCAGTGACTGTTTTGACTTCATCAATTTCACTGGCCTGCACTACGTTGGCCGCGATCTCTATCTAGTCCAATCCAGCGACGCCATTATTACCATTGGCGGGAGATTCGGCAGCTTGCACGAGTTTACCTCCGCCCTAGAAGCCCACAAACCTTGCGGTATTCTGACCGGCAGTGGTGGTACGGCCGATGAAATCCCCAAGCTAATGCAAATCCTCGAACCGCCAGATGGGGACTTGGTAATTTACGACGACGACCCCGAACGGCTTATCGAAAAAATTATCGCCGTCCTAGACAAAAAACACCAGGACATTCGCGACCAGCTAACGCACCACGACGAGCACTGGTTCTTGAAGACCGACCCACCGACGCCACACGCCGGCTAACTTCTTGCTACAATATAAGGATGGCTAAATTCCATCTGAAGAGTGACTATCAGCCGACGGGTGACCAGCCGGCGGCGATCGCCCAGTTAATTAAAGGTTTGGAGACTGGCGAAAAAAACCAGGTCTTGCTCGGCGTGACTGGCTCCGGCAAAACTTTCACCATGGCCAACGTCATCCAGAATGTCCAGAAGCCAACGCTGGTACTCAGTCACAACAAAACCTTGGCCGCTCAGCTCTACACTGAATTTCGAAACTTTTTCCCGGACAACGCTGTCCATTATTTTGTTAGCTACTTCGATTATTATCAGCCGGAAGCCTATATTCCGCGCAGCGACACTTATATTGAAAAAGATTCGCAGATCAATGAAGAGATCGATCGGCTGCGCCATGCTGCCACCGACGCGTTATTAACGTCGCCAAGATGTCATTATCGTCGCTAGCGTGTCATGTATTTACGGCATTGGCTCGGTAGAAGATTATAGCAACCTGTCAATCACGGTTAAGAAGGGTGAGCGAAAAGTCCGCGACAAATTCCTACGCCAGCTGACGGACATCCAATACCAGCGCAATGACATTGATTTCCACCGCAGTACCTTCCGAGTGCGCGGCGACGTGGTCGATGTTTTTCCGGCCGGTGAAGAACTGGCTTACCGCATTGAATTCTTCGGCGACGAAGTCGAGCGAATCACCAAAATCGATCCGCTAACCGGCGAAATTTTGAGCAAATCCGGATAGCTACCGCATTTTCCCGGGCAGCCACTACGTCACGCCGCAGGAAAAATTGAAGCTGGCTCTCGGCGAAATCGAAAAAGAGCTGGCCGAGCGGCTGGCGCAGTTCAAGAAAGAGGGCAAACTGCTGGAGGCCCAACGGCTGGAGCAACGGACTCGGTTTGACCTGGAAATGATGGAAGAGACTGGCTTCGTCAAAGGCATTGAGAACTATTCGCGCTATCTCACCAACCGCGAGCCGGGCGAGCAACCGGCCACGCTGCTCGATTATTTTCCGGACGACTATCTGATGATGATCGACGAGTCACACATGACCATGCCGCAAGTCCGGGGCATGTACAACGGCGACCGGGCGCGCAAAGAAGTGCTGGTGGAGCACGGTTTCCGCCTGCCCAGCGCCCTCGACAACCGGCCGCTGACTTTCACCGAATTTGAAAGACATATTAATAAAACGATTTATGTTAGCGCCACGCCAGCCGAATATGAACTGTTGCGCAGCCCCAAACCGGCCCAACAAGTCATCCGACCGACCGGTTTGCTTGACCCGCCAATCGAAGTCCGGCCGATTGACGGCCAAATCGACGATTTGATTGCCGAAATCCGGGCCACGACTGCCAAGCACCAGCGAGTTCTGGTAACGACCCTGACCAAGCGCATGTCCGAGGACCTGGCCGAATATCTCCAGGAAATTAACATCAAAGTCGCTTATCTGCATAGTGATATCGAGACACTGGATCGAACCGACATTCTGCAGAGATTTGAGACTGGGCGTTTATGACGTGCTTGTTGGTATTAACCTGCTGCGCGAGGGCCTCGATTTGCCGGAAGTTTCACTGGTGGCAATTCTTGACGCCGATAAGGAAGGCTTTCTGCGCAGCGAGCAGGCCTTGATCCAAACCGTCGGCCGGGCTGCCCGCCACGAAGATGGTCACGTCATTATGTACGCAGACCATGTCACTGCCAGCATGCAGCGAACGATGGACGAAACCACTCGCCGCCGCAAAATCCAAGAGGCTTATAACACCGAACATGACATTACGCCGACTGGCATCCAGCGGACGATTGAGAAAGGCATGCGGCCCGATCTGCCGGAAGAAGCCAAACGCGCCAAACTTAACCTGAACAAGATCCCGAAGGACGAATACGGCAGCCTCATAAAAGACCTGACCTCGCAGATGGACCTAGCGGCTGCCAATCTGCAGTTCGAAACCGCCGCCGAACTGCGCGACATCATTGCAGATATCAAGAAAAAATTGTAGAATAGCTTCCTCGAGGAATATTTTGATGAGTGAAGAGTTATCAAAAGGCATAAGTCGATTACGACAGGACTTGCGCGTTAAGTCGGGCAGCGTAGTGGGTGTGGCGATTAGATTTTTGCGTGAAGAACAAGAGCTGTTCGAACAGCGCGAAGTAACAGCAATGATTACTGGTGAGGCTCAGCAAAAGGACGGCGACATTATGTACACCGAAGCGGAATCCGATCAAGCTTTGGTCGCCTTTCGTGATCAGTCCCGAGTAACTAGGGCGTGGAGGGTATCTTTGTTATTAGCTGCTCATGATTTCCAGCAGGCAGTCGAGGAAAATGACAGTCACTATCGGATTAACGAAGAGGCTTATCAAGATTTAGCAGTTGAGATGGCAACGGCAGCCGGCAAGGCGCCGCAGGGGTGGGCGTAGCGAAAGCATCACAGCCTCTGTTATAATGGGCACTAATTATGGCGAAACTCTCCCGGGAAGATGTCTTGAAATTGGCTCGATTGAGCCGGCTCGATTTGACTGATGAGGAAATCGAAGAATTCCGCGGCGAATTGTCGGAAATTTTGCAATATGTCGAGCAATTGCAAAGCGTTGATGTTAGCGGCCTGAAGCCGACTAATCAAGTCACCGGTCTGACCAACGTCACACGGCCGGATGAGGTCAATGATTACGGCTACAAAACCGAAGAATTATTGAAAAACGTGCCCCAAGTCAAAGACCACCAAATCAAAGTCAAACGGATGGTTGGCTAATGGCTGATTCGTGGCTGCCGCTGGCTGATTTGGCGGCCGACGTTCAGTCCGGCAAAACCAAAGCCACTGATCTAGTCGAGCAATCGCTCAAGACGATCGCTGATAGAAAAGATTACGACGCCATTATCGCCATGGTCGAGAAAAGGGCCCGGGAGCGGGCCGCAGAAATCGATCAGCGTGTCGCCAGAGGCGAAAAAATCGGCCGGCTGGCCGGCGTGCCGTTCATCGCCAAAGATAACTTTTTGGCTTTTGGGGCCGAAACGACGGCCGCCAGCAACATTCTGAAAGGTTTCACGGCGCCGTATCAAGCTACGGCGATTGAGAGATTAGAGGCCGAAGGCGCTATCTGTGTTGCCAAGGCCAACCTCGACGCTTTCGCCCACGGCTCCAGCACTGAAAACAGTGACTTTTTTACCACCAAGAACCCTCATGACAAAACACGCGTGCCAGGTGGCAGCTCCGGCGGCTCGGCCGCAGCCGTGGCTTGGAAATGGCACCTTTCGCCACCGGCACCGATACTGGCGGCTCGATCCGTCAGCCGGCCAGCTTCTCCGGCGTGGTTGGGCTATAAGCCGACCTATGGCCTGGTCAGCCGCTCCGGCGTGGTGGCCATGGCCAGCAGCACGGATGTCATCGGCCCATTGGCGCGCACGGTCGAGGATGCGGCGTTAGTGCTGGATGTTATGGCTGGCCGGGACGAGCTAGACAGCACCACCATCGAGCGTGATGCTGAAGTCTATATACCGAAAGATGATTCCCTGAAAGGCAAAAAAGTCGGCATTATTCGTGAGTACATGGCGAGAGCCTAGACCCGAAAATCGCTGAAGTTATCAAGGGCGTCGGCAAAAAATTAGAAGCCGCCGGCGTGGAAGTTACTGAACTCAGTTTACCGTCGCTGCCGTTGGCCTTGGCGGTTTATTACATTATTTGCCCGGCCGAAATCAGCAGCAACCTCGGCCGCTATGATGGCCAGCGCTATGGCTATAGCGAGCCAGACGCCAAAGACCTGGACGAAAGTTACATGAAGTCACGGGGCCGTGGTTTCGGCAAGGAGGCCAAGCGCCGCATTATGATTGGTACCTACGTGTTGTCCAGCGGCTATTACGATGCCTATTACAAACAAGCTCAAACCGTGCGCACCAAACTCATTAATGAATTTCAAAAAGCTTTCGAGCAGGTGGACTTCCTGCTTGGACCAGTCGCACCCACCACGGCCTTCAAAATCGGCGCCAACATTAATAACCCCCTGCAAATGTACCTGAGCGACTTGATGACGGTGGCGGTCTAACCTGGTCTGGCAATTCCGGCCATCAGCCTGCCGGCCGGCGTAGATTGACGGGTTGCCCGTTGGCGTACAGCTGATGGCGCCCAAAAGGCCGACCGCCAACTTCTAGCTTTCGCCAAGCAAACAGAGGAATTGCTGGTCACAATGAGTCGTATTCCTATACTATAGGCCTGGCACGCTATCGCTGTTATCATCTTATTAACAGGGACGCTAATCTGGTGGTACCGCCGCCGGGCGCCGCGGCTCGATCCGGCCCACTTCGCCAAACGCTGGCGGGCCCTGCAGAAGAATTGCCTGACGCGCAAAACCTGGCCGCTAGCCCTCATTGACGCCGATAACTTGCTCGACAAAGCGCTCAAGCAGCGGCACTTTAAAGGCAAAACCACTGGCGAGCGGTTGGTGGCCGCCCAACGCACCCTGACCAGCAACGACACTGTTTGGTTCAGCCACAATTCTGTAACCACATCGTCCATCGAGGACGTTCGCAAGCTCAAAAACAGACGATCTTGACGGCGCTGCCGGGTTTCGCCAGGCGTTGCGGGATTTGGGAGCACTGGAATCATGATTGACCCCAAAGTCGCTCGCGCCAAATACACGTCCACTATCGGCACTCGAGTGCCATGTCCAGCTCAAAACCAAGACCAAACTGTTCGCGGCCGTTGGTAACGATGCCCGCGAAGCGCCGCCCAACACGCTGGTCAGCCACATTGCTTTCGGCCTGCCCGGCGCTTTGCCGGTGTTGAACGACGAAGCCGTCACGCTGGCTACGCGGGCGGCCTTCGCGCTTGGCACCGTGCCGGAAAAGTTCAGCAAATTCGACCGCAAACATTATTTTTATCCTGATTTGCCGAAAGGCTATCAAATCAGCCAGTACGACGAGCCGATCGTTGGCAAGGGCGCGATTACGATTGAAGTCGACGGCCAGCCCAGAAGACCATCGGCATCACCCGCGCCCACCTGGAAGAAGACGCCGGCAAGAGCACCCATCCAGCCGGCCAGGACTACAGCCTAGTCGATCTCAACCGCGCCGGCACGCCGCTGCTGGAAATCGTCAGCGAGCCAGACATGCACACCAGCGCCGAGGCCAAAGCCTATGCCCGCGAACTATACTTACGAATGCGCTACGCCGACGTGTCGGACGCCAACCTCTACTACGGCAACATGCGTTTTGATGTCAATGTCAGCGTCAGCCAGACCAACGAACTGGGCACGCGCAGCGAAACCAAAAATCTGAACAGTTTCCGGGCCGTTGAAAAAGCGGTGGATTACGAAATCGACCGCCAAATCGAATTACTAGAAAAAGGCCAGAAGATTGTCCAGGAAACCCGCGGCTGGGACGACGCCAAGCAAAAAACTCTCAGCCAGCGCACCAAAGAAAACGCCGACGATTACCGCTACATGCCCGACCCCGACCTGCCGCCCATCGTCCTCACCGACGAATTCGTCAACAAAATCAGCGAAGAAATGCCAAAATTGCCTGCGGCGATACGGCTGGAACTCTCTAAGCTCGATATCAGTCCGAGAGTGATCGAGGATATTCTAGATAATCCGGAAGTTTATGAAAAAATATCTACGGCAATTGCCGCCGGTGCATCGGATGAAGGCGTTCGTAGATTGACCTATGATTCTTTAGAAAACCCAGAAACCTTAAAGATACGAGTAGAAGATCACGTTAAAATCGCAGAGGGCGTGGTTGCGAACACCTTAAGCACCACAACTGCTAGCCAGACCCTATTCGTTATGATTAAAGCTCCACAGACAAATGTTGACGAGCTTATCAAAAAACACGCTCAGGTTTCCGATGAGGGCGAGATCGCCAAGATTGTCGAGAAAGTTTTGCGGGAAAATCCCCAAGCCGCCGAAGACGTTAAAAACGGCGAGCTGAAAGCCATTGGCTTCCTGGTGGGGCAGGTGATGAAAGAATCCAAGGGCCAGGCTAACCCGCAGCTGGCGCAAGACCTGGTCAAGAAACAGCTTGGTATAAAGTAAAATTACAACGCTGCCGGTTTTAGTTATATAATAATGCCATGACCACCGTCGAAACCACTCTTCTGATTATCGTTGGCAGTTTGCTGAGCATTTTTATAATTCTGTGCATCGCCGTGGCGGCTATGGCGGTTAAATTAATTAGCAGCGTGCGGCGGGTTGTCACCAAGGCCGAGGGCGTGGTGGACTCTGTCGAGAATGCCGCCGACGTACTCAAGGACGCCCATGGCCGGATGGCCCTCTTCAAACTAGTCCGCAATATTATTAAAGTCGTTCAAAGGAGTCGCAAATGACAGATCGTAAAGGCAACGCTTTCAAGAAGGTAGCGATCGGCAGCGCCATCGCTGGAGTTGTCGGCTATCTGGCTGGCCTATTGACCGCGCCTAAGAGCGGCAAAGAAACACGCCAGGATATTAAGACGACAGCCGATAAGCGTATGGCCGAAGCCGAGAAGAACCTCAAGCAAGCCCACACCGAGTTGACCAAAGCGCTCGATGACGCCCGCCGCCGCGGCGGTGCGGCTGGTGGCCGCGCCCAGAAAGAACTAGACGAACTGGTCGGCAAGGCTAAGGCTGCCAAGGAAAAAGCCCGCCAAGTCTTAAGCGCCGTGCACGAAGGCGACGCCGCCGACAAAGACCTCGACAAGGCCATCAAGGACGCCAACGGCGCGCTCGAACACCTCAAGCAATACCTCAAGAAATAAGCCTGTTATAATTAGAGGACTAATTTAAGAGTTCTTGAGGGTATTTTGGCGACTAAAAAAGCAGAGGGGAAATCAGTCAAAAAGTCGGCTTTGAAGTCGGCCGATTTCGTGCATCTGCACAACCATACGCAGTACAGCCTGCTCGATGGCTTGACCAAGGTGCCGGATTTGATTGGTCATGTCAAGAAGAGCGGCATGACGGCCGTCGCCATGACCGACCATGGCACGCTCAGCGGCGCGATTGAGTTTTATCAGGAGGCCAAAAAGCATGACATCAGACCGATTATCGGCATCGAGACCTATGTGGCGTCCCGTAGTCTGTACGACCGCGACCCAGCCAAGGACAAGCAGAATTATCACCTGATCCTGCTGGCCATGAATCAGGCCGGCTACCAGAATTTGATGGCCTTGAGCACCATAGCCAATCTAGAAGGTTTTTATTATCGGCCCCGGATTGACCGCGAGCTCTTGGCCAAGCACAACGAGGGGCTGATTTGCCTCAGTGGCTGTATCAACAGTGAGCTGGGTGACGCCTTGCGCCAAGGCCAAGCCGAACAGGCGAAAGCAATTGCCAAGTGGTACCAGAAAGTTTTCGGCGATCGCTACTTCCTCGAAATCCAAGATCACGGCCACCCCGAGCACCCCGGCAAATGGCAAGAACAAGAGAACGTCAATGAGCAGCTGCTGGCGCTCGGCGCGGAGTTGGGTATTCCGTGCGTGGTTACTTGTGACGCCCATTATTTGAAACACGAGGACCAGGAAGCCCACGAAATTTTGTTATGCGTCCAGACCGGCTCGTTCCTCAGCGACGACCAGCGGATGTCGCTGGCCGACTTCGAGCTGCATGTCACCGAACCGGCGGAGGTTATTAAGCGTTGGGGCGAAACCCATCCGGAGCTGATCGCTAATAGCCGGGCCATCGCCGAACGTTGCAACGTCGAAATCGAGCTGGGCAAAATTTTGATTCCCAAATTCCCGGTACCAAAAGGCGAAACCGAACGCTCGTATCTCGATAAACTGCTTTACCGCGGGCTAGCTTGGCGCTACGCTAGCAAAACCGAAGCCGAGGCCCAGAAACTTACCATCGAAAAGGCAAAAAAGATACTGCCCGAACATGTCCTGGCCCGAGCCGATTATGAGGTGCAAGTTATCGATAAAATGGGTTTCAACGGCTACATTTTAATCATCGCTGACTTCATAAACTGGGGCAAGAACCAGGGAATCGTGTTTGGACCGGGACGCGGCAGCGCCGCTAGCTCGATCATCGCCTACGCTCTCAAGATTACCGAAATAGACCCCTTGAAGTACGGCTTGCTGTTCGAGCGGTTCCTGAACCCCGACCGTATCAGCATGCCTGATGTCGATATCGACATACAGGACAACCGTCGTGATGAAGTTATTCAGTATTGTGTCGAGAAATACGGCAAAGACCGCGTGGCCAACATTGTGACATTCGGCCGGATGGCAGCCCGCAACGCCGTGCGCGACGTATCGCGCGTTCTTCAAGTCCCTTATGCCGAAGCTGATCGCCTGGCCAAGATGATTCCGCCACCAGTCCAAGGCCGCCATATTCCGCTGTCGAAGTCGATCAAAGAGAATAGTGACTTGAAGCGCGAGTACCAGACCAATGAAACTGCCAAAAAAGTTTTCGACCTAGCCGTCCAGCTGGAAGGAACTATTCGTTCACATGGTGTACATGCGGCTGGCGTGGTCATCGCTCCCGAAGATATTGTCTATTACACGCCGCTCGAAATGGCTCAGAAAGGCGTCGTCGCCACTCAATATTCGATGGGGCCAATCGAAGAGCTAGGCCTGCTCAAGATGGACTTCCTCGGTCTCTCCAACCTGACGATTATCAAAAACGCTCTTAGAATTGTCAGACGCGTTTATGACAAAGACATCGACATTAACACCATTCCTCTCGATGACGATAAGACTCTGGAATTATTCCAACGTGGTGATACGACCGGCGTTTTCCAGTTTGAATCGGCGGGCATGAAGCGCTATTTGAAAGAACTGGTGCCCACCAAATTTGACGATTTGATAGCCATGAACGCACTTTACCGTCCCGGACCAATGCAATTTATACAGGAATTTATCGATCGCAAGCATGGCCGGAAGAAAATCGTCTTCGAGCATGAAGGTCTCCGGGCTGCTCTCGAAAACACCTATGGTGTCCTGGTATATCAGGAACAATTCATGCAAATCAGTAAAGACATGTGCGGCTTCACCGGTGGGCAGGCCGATACCTTGCGCAAAGCGATTGGTAAAAAACAGCGCGAGACGATGGCGAAAATGAAGGCCTCATTTGTTGACGGCATGATTGAGCACAGCCAAGTCAAACGTGATTTCGCCGAGAAATTCTGGGCCCGTATGGAAGCATTCGCCGACTATGGCTTCAACAAGGTGCATTCCGCTTGCTACGCCACGATCGCCTACCAGACGGCCTATCTCAAGGCGCATTACCCGGCGGCTTTCATGGCGGCCCTGATGACCAGCGACTACGATGACACCGACCGCCTGGCGATCGAAATTACGGAATGCAAACACATGGGACTGACAGTGCTGGCGCCGGACGTCAACGAATCATTCCTGGAGTTCGCCGTGGTGCCCGGGCAGGAGCAAATTCGTTTCGGCATGGCGGCCATCAAGAACGTCGGTACAGCTGCCGTCGAGGAAATTTTGCGTGCCCGTGAGGAAAATAACTTCGAGAATTTGGAAGATTTCCTGAGCCGCGTCAGCCCGCGGGTGGTTAACCGCAAAGCCCTGGAAAGCCTAGTCAAGGCCGGGGCTTTCGACCGTTTCGGCGACCGGGCGACGCTGCTACATAACCTGGATGTCTTGTTGGCTTTCGCCGGCCGCCTGCACCAACAGGCCAACAGTGGCCAAACCGACCTGTTCTCCGACTCCGACGGCGTGATCATCCAGCAGAGCCGGCTAGAACTGCAAGCCGCGCCGGCGGCCATCGATAGCCACGAGCAGCTGCAATGGGAGCGCGAGTTACTGGGTATTTATCTCAGCCAGCATCCGCTGGAGCGTTTCGAGGCCATCCTGGCCGCCAAGGTCCGGCCGTTGAACAGTCTTGGCGAGCTGCGCGACGGCGCGGGGGTTACTGTTGGCGGCTTGATCAGCGACGTCCGCGAGATCACCACCAAGAATGGCCAGCGCATGGCGTTCGTCAAGATCGAGGACCAAACCGGCGAAATCGAAATCGTCCTCTTTCCGGGCAGTTATCAGCAATCAGCCGGCGTTTGGCAGCGCGACCACGTTGTCCTGATCAGGGGCAAAATCAGTAATCGTGACCGCAGCGGCAACGCCACCGGCGAGGCCAAGGTGATGGTCGATGAGGCCCGCGAAATCACCGCTGCCGAAGCCGACGGCCACCAGTCGACAGGCCAAAAACCTAGCCAGAAAGCCCCTGAAGCTGAAAATAATGCCGAACCCCTGCCAGAAATCCCGCCGGCCGACCTTGAGGCTCTCCAGGAAGACCTTCAGCCGGTCAGCGAGCGGATTTACATAAGGCTGCTCAACACCAGCGACGAACAAACGCTGCTTTCGCTCAAGCAAACAATCGACGCTCACCGCGGCCCGACGGACGTCGTCCTGGTGCTCGGCGAAAACGACTCCAAACAAGCCATAAAACTGCCAACCGGCATCGATCAAGCCAGTGACGGCCTAAGTCAACTCCGCGACCTCGTCGGCGCCGACAACCTGGTCATTCAATAATTATTTCAGCGGTTTTCTCAGCTCTAAAAGGCTAATTCGGCAAGCTTACGTGCATAAGAATTTTTAGCATGCTTAATCGTATCAGCACGCCTCAAAGCATCGCGACGTAGGTAGTCGGCTGAGGCACCTACATACTCTTCGACCACCGTCTCAGCCGTGGCAGCCAAAATGCGCAGCACGTGATCTTCGTCTGGCCGACCATCTCGCAACCAATTGAGGACTAGCGGACGTTGCTCGGTTTTTGACAAAACTATGCGATGAGCTTTAGCGGCGGCTCTCAACAGCGTTGGACCGCCGATGTCAGTTTTCTCTCTGACGCTGTCCAGAGTAGCGCTCGGATTGCGAACCTCTTGCTGCAAGGGATACATATCAACACACACCAAGCCGATGCGCGGTATGCCAAGACTTAGTAGCTCTTCTGTATCTTCGGGAGTGTCATCTGCCAAAACGCCGGCCGAAATTTCGCGGGACAAGGTGACAACTCGGTGTCCTAGTATTGCTTTACCGCCAACCAGATTTGCCACATCGATGACCGGCACAGCGGCCTCCTTCAGTTTGGCCACCGTGCCGCTAGAGGCATAAATCTCCCAATCAAGCTCATGTAAACCTTGCGCGAACTCCTCAATACCCGTTTTATCAGCTACGGTTATTAATGCGAGATCTGGAACTTCTTCGGGTGCTGCCATAAACCCTCCAACTTAATTAAACTGGATTATCGTATAGCTAGCCGCAATACGCAAGCATGAGCGGAATCACTAGCGAATTAGTCCAGAAGTTCTAGTCAGCACGAAGCCGGCTGTGAAAATGAAGACGGCGGCGATGTCGAGCAGGGGATGATCATTGATGAAGTGCTCGCCGCGGATCAGGAGACGATGGAAGGCCAGCGTGTGGTGGACGACGAACCAGATTAAGGCTACGCCAGCAATTACCAAGACGACAGCCGGCAACCAAGCGGCGTCGATGCCGCTGAGAGCTTGAACGCGCGTTTCCGAGGCTTGGCTGGGTGCGGCTGCGGCCACTGCCCAAGTGGCGTTGATAATCGCGCCGCTCGTAAGAATGGCGGCCATCGGCAGGTACGGCCAGTACGTTTTGAGGTATGGCTGACTCTGGCGGTGGTGCTGTCCGCTGCGTTTCTTGTAGTGACTGGGTGGTTTCGGTCGGGCGGCGATGGCCATAGTTTTGGTTTTAGAGGTACTTCGGAGATTATAACACGTTTATGCTGTGTCAGGTAGAGTCGGGCGAAAAGCGGCAGTGGTACAGCGCCATGGCCGCCGCTTGGACGACATTGAAAGATTCCTTGCGGCCAAACATCTGGATTTCCAGAGCCAGGTCGCATTGCTCGATGATTGCCGGGTCCAAGCCCTCGACCTCGTTACCGACGACTATCGCCAGTTTGGCCGGCGGCTCGTAATCGAACAACATCTTCGAAGTGGCGGCCTGCTCGAGGGCGGCAACGGTGTAGCCGCGGCGTTTAAGAGTGGTTAGTACGGTGTTGATATCGGCTTCGCGCCGCCAGGCGACCATTTTTTCGGCGCCCAGGGCCGTCTTAACGATCTGGTTATCGACGCGCTTGGCGATGTGCGGCAAGCGGGCATCGGTTTTCTGGATAGGGTAGGGCGAGTAGCCCGTCAAATAAATCTTGGTGACGGCCAGGCCATCGGCCGTCCGAAACAGCGAGCCGACGTTATGGGCGCTACGGACATTGTGGGCGATCAAGATGAGTTGACGCATAAGTTAATTCTAACCGAATTGGTTTTCCATTAGTACCGCTAGAGCTTATAATAGGCGGGTATGAGTCAAAACGCTCGCCTTGACGAAGAGCAGGCCACCGAGCGGCGGGCCCGCGTGCTCGGCATGAATTACGTCGACACTTCTCGGGCCGGCAATAAACTGCTGCATCACGAATTTCTGAGCAATCCCGAAATTCATCAGCTAAAAGTCGTGCCCTTGAGTGCCGATAAGAGCAATGTCTTGTTCGGCGTTACCACCACCACTTCGCAACAAACGATGGCCGCTCTGCGCCAACGTTTCCTCGATCAGCGGGTTAGTTACGCCATTATTTCGGAGGCTGGCTTCCGTGATTACCTGCATTTGTATGATCCGCCTCGGAAAGTTGTTTACCAGGATATCACTATCGACCAGGCCGGCAGCCAGCAGCTGGTCCAAGAAGTGTCGGCCACCTTGGAGCAGGTGCGGGCCGATGACATGCTGGCCTATCTGGTAGCCCAGGCCCACCGGCTTAACGCTTCTGATATTCATATAGAAACGCAGGTCCAGGATGTTCGGGTGCGGCTGCGCATTGACGGCGTGTTGCACCCTATCGCCCATATCAGCCACGAGAAGTATCGAGTGCTGATGGCCGCTGTGGCCAGTGCCGGCAATGTTTCGACAGCTGCTGATGAAGCCCAGCAGGGCCACATCGCCCAAAAGGTCAAAATGGCCGACGGCCACACCGTCGACGTCAACGTCCGGCTGGAAACGGTGCCGACCATCAACGGCATGGATATTGTGATGCGCCTTTTCAACATGGATCAGGCGATGTACACCCTCGACCGGCTGGGCCTGTCGGAAACCGAGCGCCGGGTGGTCGATGACATCATCGCCAAACCGAGCGGCTTGGTAATGATCGTCGGCCCCACCGGTTCCGGCAAGACCACAACGCTCTACTCCATGCTCAACTCTCTGAATAACGAAGAGCGCAAAATCATCACTATCGAGGATCCGGTCGAATACCAGTTCGGCGGCATAACCCAAATTTCGGTCCGCTCCAGAGAAGGCGGCAACGACAACACTTTCGCCGACAAGCTGCGGGCCGTCTTGCGCTTGGATCCGGACATCGTCATGGTCGGCGAGATCCGTGATATGGACACCGCCAAGACGGCGTTGCAGGCTGCTCTGACCGGCCATCTGGTGCTCTGTACTTTTCACGCTGGCTCAGCCGCGGCGGCTCTGACGCGTCTTAGCGACATTATCCACGAGAACCCCCTCTTCGTCTCGGCCATCCGCCTGGTTATGGCCCAGCGGCTAATCCGCCGGCTCGACGATACCACCAAGCAACCCTACGCGCCGAGCGAAGCCGAGCTGCAACGCATCGAAGCAGTACTGTCCAGTTTGCCGGAAGGCGTCGAGCGGCCAAATATTGATAATATGCAACTGTACAAGCCCGGCAGCTCGACCGCTAACCCCTACGGTTACCAAGGCCAACTGGCCATCCGCGAGCAATTCACTATGACGGAAGCCCTGCGTCACCTGCTAGAAAATTCTGAAGCCGCTGTCTCGACCGAAGCCATTGAAACCGCCGCCCACCAATCTGGCATGCGCAGTATGCTGCAAGACGGCATGCTGAAGGTCCTGGCCGGCCAAACCACGCTCGACGAGCTGTACCGCGTCGTCGGCTAGGCTCGCCAAGACGCACTAACTGTTGTATAATTGACCTATGACTCAGGCCAAGGCTGCCGATCAAGAATTATTAGATCTCTATAATGAGATTGATCATTGGCTGCGCAAAATTTATGGCAAAGATCGTTATGTAGAGCATGGTTATTTGATTCAGGAGCTGACTGCAACAAATCATGTAGTGGCCAAACATCAGCAGGTGCTACGCACCGCTGCCCAAATTCGCAATAGTTTGATACATAACCCATTGGCCCCAGCTGTTCAGCCGCTCGTTGATCCCAATCCAGCGCTGGTTAAAGCCTACCGTGACATCCGTAATGCTCTTCTGTCGCCATTGACGGCCTTGAGTATCGCCGTACCAGCCTCCAAAATTTTTACCATCGAGCCAAATGCCAACCTGCACCAGGTTCTCAAGAAAATGGAGGCCAATACCTTCACTCACGTGCCGATTATCGACAATAATAAAATGGTTGGCATCATTAGCGAGAACACCTTGTTGTCTTTCCTGGCCGAAACCGGAGATGCCATTATTACCAAAGATATGACGGTAGCTGAACTCCAAAAATTTACGCCCTTGCAGGCCCATAGCAGCGAGAAGTTTGTTTTCTTGCCGCGCCAGGCTTCGCTTAGCCAGGTCTACGAAGCATTCAACAAAGCCATCCGGGTGCGTGAACGCATTGGCATGATATTCGTTACCGAGCACGGCAAAGACGACGAAAAACCGCTGGGCATTATCACGGCGTGGGATCTGGCAAGTCCGGAGTTTGTTTTGTGAGATGTCCACTAGCCCCGAGCTTGAAGAGCCTGTAAAGTTGACTGCCTTGACTTATCAATAACCAGGGCAAGGAAATAATCACTAGGCGAAGACAGAATTGGTGACATCCGGTCAGATGTTTCCCTGTCGGTTGGCGACATGTACTTTCCCAAAGTGGTACGGTGCACGCCCCTAAAACTAAACTGTTCATTAACAGCGCCGCCAAAAGCTGCCGCTACTTCCATTAGCGTCCGGGAACCACCCTTGACTGTTCCATAGTCTTTATCGTGTATGGCCCAGGGGAAGATGAATAACTTGCCCCCATGCATGAGCTTGCCATAGAGCTCGTGCAGTACCTCCGATGTAACTTGGCCGAAGTCCGTGCCTTTTGGATGGGCAGCCGAGTCGGTTTGGAAATGAAAAGGCCAGCCGTCAAAACCGCTAATCAGAGTTAGGGAATTATCTGGAAAGGGCAAAGGCTTAAAAATGCTGCTTGTGAGATGTTGTATAGGATCAAATAAGCTCATGGCCGCTTGATTAAAAATATCTAATTCGCGCATCACGCCGGGCATCTTGGCAAGTGCGCTGATAGCAATATCGCGTGGCTCAGCGGCGTCCATACTAATGAAACGCGCTGGTCGGTAGCGTGAACTGCCTACCACAATATGTGCCAATTCATCAATATGCCAATCAAGGAAACGCGCCGCTAATTCGTTGCCGACAGGTTGTTTCCGCGGAGCAATTTCGATATCTTCCGGCTGAGCCGTTCCCTCGGCCAAGCGTTGCTGGGCGGCAATCACCTCGTCATCCCGAGAGGGTATCTCAAGATTGGCTAACAGTTCAAGGTAGGTGAAGTTATCTTCTCGTCGCTCAACTCGCGGTCCGCGATCAGTTTCAATACCCTCCAGCTCATGGTTATGGGTGTAGCTATGGCGATGAACGAGCAGTTTGCCGAGCAATCTATGCGCGTACCGCGGATTTGTAGCACTAGTGCCTACAGCTTCAGTGGGCGTAATCTCATATAATGATTCTTGCAAAGCAGCTTCTAGCCTGCGTTTGGGCTGAGCCTGGGCTGACAAAACGCGTCCAACCTGGGCTAATTCTGGACTATGGCGCCGTAATTCAGCTAACGATTCGACGCCCAATGTTTCTTTGATCAATCCACGGGCGCGAACTGCGTCGCGGTCAAACTCCAGTGTTCTCAGGCGCTGGGCATAAAGCGGCAGGGATGAGCACAAGTCGAGAACAACAATTGGCCGGTCCCCAGTACGATTATAGGTGCTTTCAACCTCGGCTAACCAAGCCGGCACTTTGTCCCACGCCCAACCAGCTTGAGAGGCGCCGCGCAATTCGGCTTCGGCTGCCAACTCGCTGATATCCGGCCGGCCGACTGGTACAGGTGGTCGCGAGTGCAGAACGTCATCAAGAAAAGATTCGGGTGATAAACTTGACTGGGTTCCGGGACGTGACATACGCGCATACTATATCTTTTTATTAATATTTTGCAATCAATTTGTCTTGCGTGAGAGGGGTAAATCCTGTACAATCTACCGGATATGCCAAGTGTGATTGAGCAAATTAACCAGTCTTATAAGAAATCAGCCGTCGTTGACGTGCGTAGTGGTGACACCGTGCGCGTTCACCAGAAAATTCGCGAAGGCGGCAAAGAGCGCATCCAGATTTTCCAAGGCCTGGTTATTCGCACCGGCAACAAGGGCAGCCACACCAGCCGTATCACTGTCCGACGCATCTCTAGCGGAGTCGGCGTCGAGAAAAGTTTCCTGCTGCACAGCCCGCTAGTCGTCAAAGTCGAAGTCACCAAGCGCAGCAAAGTCCGCCGCAATTATCTCAGTTATATGCGTCAGCGCACCGGTAAGTCAGCCCGCATGGGCGGCGTCGATTTCGACCGCGAAGCGGTTAACGCCGTTCACGACGAAGCTCTAGAAGCCGAAGAAGCCAAGCTCCACGAAGAAGTTGCCAAAGAAGCGGCCGCCAAAGCCGAGGCCAAGGCCGCCGAGGAAGCCGCCTTGGAAGCCAAAGCCAACCAAGCCCTAGCCGCCCACGAGCGCACTGCCGAAACCGCCGAAGAAGAATAATTTATGACACGGGTTGGGATTGACGAAGTCGGGCGTGGTTGCTGGGCCGGCCCGTTGGTGGCCGGGGCCGTGATTCTCGGGCAGCCCATTGCCGGCTTGAAAGATTCCAAGCTACTGAGCAAGAAACAGCGAGAAAGATTGGCGGCGGAGATTCAAATCCAGGCTCTGGCCATCGGTCTGGGCTGGGTTTCGGCAGATGAAATTGACCAATACGGACTGACGACGGCTGTCCGTCTGGCCATGCGGCGGGCGCTGGAGCAGGTTCAGGTCGCTTACGACGAAATTATCATCGACGGCAATCTCAATTTCTTGTCCGACAATCCCAAAGCCAGGGCGGTCATAAAGGCCGACGCCAGCGTCCCGGCGGTCAGCGCCGCCAGCATTGTCGCCAAGGTGGCGCGGGACAAATTTATGGCTGAAATTGTCAGCCAGTACGCCGATTACGGCTTCGACAAACACGTCGGTTATGGTACGGCCTTGCATTTGGAAAAATTGAAACTACACGGTGTTAGCGCCTTGCATCGGACCAGCTTCAAGCCGGTCCAGGCTCTGCTACAATGAGCTGATGACGACCACTGAAACGGGACGGCGGGCCGAGCGGGCGGCCAAAGTTTATCTGGAAATGCGCGGTTTCCGGGTGCTGGAGCTGAATTGGCGCCGGCCGTACAGCGAGATTGACATTGTCGCCGAGAAAGACGGCGCCAAGCACTTCGTCGAGGTTAAATACCGTTATAACGATGATCAGGGCGGCGGCCTGGAAGCCGTGACGCTCGCCAAACTGCGCCAAATGCGCCGCGCCGCTACGGCCTGGGTCGAAGAGAATAAGTATGGTGGCGAATATGTGCTGTCAGTCGTCGAAATCGGCGGCCCAGACTTCGCAGTCCTTGGCTTCGTCGAGAACGCTTACTAGTTGAGCTTGGCGAGATAGGCCCGCAAAGCTTTTTCTTCGCGCTGGCGCCAAGCGACACGAGCCTCGATTTCGGCGAAAGCGATTTGGAGATTCCGTTTCAGCGCTGGTAGTTCCAATTTTGGCTCGAAAAATTCCCGGTGACGTTGCTGCCAATCTGGCGTTGATAGCGGCCCCGACGAGTACCAGACGAAATACTCCATGTACTTGCTGCCGCCGAAGTGCTCTATCAGACGGTCCCAACTGTCGACCAGCCACTGCCAGGCCAGTTCGCGGCTATAACGATTACGTAGCAGGTAAGCAAACCAGTGGGCGATGTCTTGTGGCCGGACTATTCCGGCTTCGCCCAGACCCCACTTGATTATCCTGGCTGCTACCTTAACGTCGCGGGTACTACAGAGGGCGATAGTAATTGATTCCTGGACGTCAGGGTTGGGGCTGGTGACATACTCTTTCATTAACTGGCCAATGACGGCTGGTTTGCCGAAACGCACGGCTGCGCCAGCTACCATGGCCCGTTGCTCGGCTGGTAAGTTCTCAACACTACCGGCAGCAGTGAAATTTTTCAAAGCCTGTTCGACGGCCACCTGATTCTCGCCGGCAATACTCAGCGCCAAGGCGGTCGTGCGTAAATGAACGATGTTCGGATCATCAGCCTTCTGGTCTATCCAGCCGAGTTTGTTGAACCAGCTCTCCGCCAAATTGCTCCGGAAGGAGCGCAGTTGCGACTCCAGCTTCTGATCGCCATCAACTAGGGTTTGGGCTTGGCTAACGCCGAGCATGAGTAGTGACCAAACCGCCGATCGTGGCTCTTGGTCGCAGCGGCGAATCAGGTCCAAGCAATCGGCCATCGGGTAGTCGCCGAGCCGGTTAAGCAGCAGAGCATCACTCAAAAAATTAATTCGGGTCTGAGAATCAACCGAGCGGTCGACGATCTTGGCCTGGAAGTTGTGGCGATCCGCCACGTCCCGATAATCGGTAATGAAATGGCTACTGCCATGAACATTTAGGATCGGCGTCTCTGCCACCGCCAGCGTTTGCTCGCTGGAGCGGCTATCTAATACCGGCCGCTGTAGCTCGGTGTTGGCCAGCAAGGGGATCGGCCAAAGTGACTCAGTATCTTCGCCGTCTAGCAGGAACCGCTGTTGAGTCAACTGTAGCTTGGAAGCTTGGCGTTTAACGGTGACTTTCGGCGTGCCAGACTGTGTTAACCATGGCGTCATCAACTTTTCAATGTCGTGGTGGCTGGACTTACCCAGAGCTTGCCACAGGTCGTGGCGAGTTGTGTTTTGGTAAGCGTGTTGCCGGAAGTAATGTTTGAGGCCACTGCGAAACGCCTCTTCGCCGATGTAATCGTATAACATGCTCAACAAGCGGCTACCTTTGCCATAGACGATAGCCGGGTCGAAGAGCGATGATATTTCGTCGGGCTGCTTGACAGCCAGGGCGACTGGCTGGACGTCTTTGTAGACATCGCGCTGGGCGCAACTGAGGATTCGCCCGATGGCGAAACTTTCCCACTGTTGCCAATCGGGATGCAGCCGATCAGGCACCAGATTTTCCATAATCGAGGCGAAACTTTCATTTAGCCAGAGGTCATCCCACCACTTCATAGTTACCAAATTACCGAACCACTGGTGCGAGATTTCGTGTGCAATAACCAGAGTGATAAGCTGCTCGCCCGACAACGAGCGGTTAAGCGGGTCGGCTAGCAGGCCGACTTCGCGGTAAGTGATCAAACCCCAATTCTCCATGGCTAAGCTTTCGAAGTCTGGTAGAGCTACTTGGTCCAGCTTCGGCAGCGGGAAAGGTGTGCCGAAATAATCTTCTAGAAACTCGAGGACGTTGACAGCTTCGTCATTGGCATATTGCAGATGCGCCTTGGACTGGGCCACAGTCGCCCAACTGCGGACCTCGACGCCGTCCTTGGTTTTGGCTTTGACACCGTGTAGCTCGCCGAAAACGAAAGCCAACAAGTAAGTCGACATCTGCGGCGTCGTCTCGAAAGCCGTGGTCAGGCGCTGGGCAGCCGTTTTCTGAGTTTTGGCTGGCGTGTTGGCGATCACCGTTTCGCCGGCCGGTGTGACCAGCGTCAAATCGAAAGTCGCCTTGGCCTCCGGCTCATCAATACAAGGGAAAGCCTGGCGCGCGTAATGGCTCTCGAATTGCGTGGCGATTAGCATCTTTTTCTGGCCGTCATGCTTGAAAGAACAGGGGTAAATCCCGTTCATCGACCTTGAAATTGTGCCTTCGAAAGTCATCGTCACGGTGTAGCGGCCGGGATAAACCATGCCCACGGCGTGCAAACGTACTTCGTCGAAACTGTTTTGATTGTTAATCCGTGAAATTTCAATAGCTTGATCGCCCTTTTTGTCGTGCTTGACGACGGTGGCCGAAGTAATTTTCAAATCTTCTTGATGAAACGTCAGCCGTTGGCTGGGCCTGCCGGTTTTTTTACCTTTTATTATCACCGTGCCAGCAAAAGTCATCGCCTCGCGGTCGATATCGAGATGCAAATCATAATTCTCCGGCTGAAACTGCTCGAACAGCCGCGTCACCTTTTGAGCCATATAACTCAAGTTTAACGAAGATTAACATAATGGACAAATCAAGCTAACGGTGATAAGTTATCTAAACTAAACTGGACCGAAATTCAATGTCCGATTTGCAAACACGTGAAGCTTATGCCACGGCCCTCGAAAGAAGCGCTGACGATCCTGAAATGTCATTAATGCTTTTGGAGAGGATTTTTGTGCACGATGAAGTCCGACGCAGTATGATGATCCGCGGCTCAGAAAGCGAGCAAAATGATGCAATTGTAGAGCGCGGGGAAGCCATATTGAGGCTCGGGCAAGCAGTTACATTTTTCGCTAAGCACGGGATATTAAATCCGCTGCAACTAGGTGCTTGGTTAGCTGAACCTAGTGAGCAATTAGTCACGGGAGGCCAAAAACAGCGGCCCATAAGGGTTTTAATACACATGGCCAGTACAGATCTGCCATTTGGCCCGCCAAGTTTCGATATTAGGCAGGTCGTGGAATCTGGTAGAAGCTTCTTGCGCCCTGACCATACATTCTTCGAAGATTTACGCCGCCTCGAAACAATATTGACTTAAGCAGGGCCCTGACATACAATAGAGGCATCGTCCGGCCAAAGTGGTCGGATTTTTTCGTATCATGAGGCTTTGATTTTAATAGAAAGGAAAATCTATGGATTTAGATATGAAACAGCTGGCTGTCGCCATCAGGACGATTGCCGAAGAGAAAAATTTACCGGAAGACGCTGTCAAAGAAGTTGTCGAGCAGGCCTTAGCCGCCGCTTACCGCCGCGACTACGGTGACCGCGAGCAGGAAATTCGCGTCGAGATGAACCTCAACACAGGCGACATCGACGTTTATGTGACTAAGGAAATCGTCGAGACTGCCGAGAACCCAGCTTACGAAATGAGTGTCGCTGAGGCTCAGACCCGCAGCAAGAACGCCAAAGTTGGCGAGACTATCGAAGTGCACGAGAAGGCCGAGAGTTTCGGCCGGGTGGCAGCCCAGACCGCCAAGCAAGTTATTCTGCAGCGGCTGCGTGAAGCCGAGCGCGAGATCATCATGGCCGAATACGAAGATAAAATCGGCACTGTTATTAACGCTACCGTGGCCCGCGTCGAAGGTAACATTGTGCGCATCGACCTCGGCAAAGCCCAAGGTATCATGCCACGCAGCGAGCAGATCCAGGGTGAGCGCTATTATCCCGGCCAGCGGCTGAAAGTTTATCTCAAGGACGTGGAGCGCGGTTTCCGCGGCCCGCAACTGATTGTCAGCCGCGGTAACAAAGAGTTTATCGAGTGGCTATTCCGCGGCGAAGTGCCAGAAATGGAGAGCGGCGCCGTCCAGATCAAGGGCATTGCCCGCGAAGCCGGGGTCCGCAGCAAGATCGCTGTCGCTAGCACCGTGCCCGGGGTCGACCCGGTCGGCACTTTCGTCGGCGGCCACGGCACCCGTGTCAACGCCGTCGTCTCCGAAGTCGGCGAACAGGAGAAGATCGACATCATAGTCTGGAAAGAAACGCCCAAAGAGTTCATTTCCGAGGCGCTTAGCCCGACCAAAGTCGCTGACGTCGTGATCGACGAGAAGAACCAGCGCGCCAAAGTCATCGTACCCGAAGATCAGTTGAGCATTGCCATCGGCAAATCCGGCCAAAATGTCCGCCTGGCCAGCAAATTGACTGGCTATGAACTGGATATTGAAGCGGAGAAGGTTACCAAGCCGGCCGAAGAGCCCGGCGAAGCGACTGATCAGGCGCCTGAACCAGCCAAAACTACTGAATCGACTGAACCGGCTGTCGGCAAGGTCAATACCACCGAGCTGCCCAAGAAACCAAAACTGAAGAAGAAAAACGAGCTGGAAAGCTCACTCCTGGAAGCCATCGAAGAACACGGGGAGTGATCATGCTCTCAGACCTAGAAAAGGCGCCGCAAGCGGGTGGGGTCTATGATCATGCAGACCTGCTTGGTCAATTAGCGGTAGTTAATGGGGTGGCGGCTGATAATTTAGGAAGAGAGACGGCTGAGCGTCTCAGCCAAGCTTTGCAGTTTTTGGCTGAGAGGGGAGGTGAGCTTCAGCCTGAGGCCAAAGCTAGTATTAATTCTCAAATGATGACCGGACTAGAACTAAAGCCAAGCCAATGGAACCCCTTGAAGCAGTTACTGGGGGAACTTGGTTTGTTCATTTATGAAAAACCCCAGCCACAGCAGCGAGCCACGCCTTTGTCGCGGCTAGTGTTGGACCGAACCGCAATAGCTGATGTTGTTACTACACGTTCATTGCCCCTTCGCCAGAATATTCAATACCGATTACCAGATGGTCAAAGTTCAAACGGAAGATCCTCCGAGCCGGAAAGAAAGCAAAGGTCTAACGCGGATAAGTCAATGAATTTTTATTTTTGGGTTGACGGCAAAGTTTTTATCAAACAGCTGACGACGCCCCACTTCTGCAGATTACCCAACAAGCTGAAATTTTTGCTGGCTACTGGCTTGGTTAATGAGTCTCGCTTTTCTTCATTTTTTGATAACCAAAAAAAGAAAAGCGAATTCGTTCTAAAATTAATCAATAAACAAGTCAATATTGTGAACGCATCGGCCAAGGCAATTAAGAAACAGCCAGCTGCTGACTTAACGAAGGCTGATTTGCGAAAATTAACTCAGGTATGTAAACAGGAGGGATATATTCAGGAAAACGATGACGGCCCGTTTTTGACGCCTGCCGGCTTAACTTATATAAATAATAATACCAGAGCCAAGGGCCGTCCTGACGGTTCGATTGATACCGGGGAGAAAGAAGCCACCGCAGTTTAATCGGAAATTTTGGCACTCTTGACTGCCGAGTGCCAAGTGCTACAATGGTAGCGAGAAATCACTATGATGCCTAATTCGCCCGACTTCCAAGAATTTCTTGAATCATTTGACCAATAACGCGCTGCAGAGTTTGAAACACGCCGATGCCATTGCGCGCAGTTTTGGCAGTGCCTACGTTGGCACCGAGCACTTGCTGCTCGGCGTGCTGGCCCAAGACGGCAGCATGGGCGCCAAAATTCTGGATAGTGCTGGCGTAACGCTGGATCGGGCGCGCTTGGCGCTGAACTTGACGCCCAAGACGTTGGTTATCAATGTCGGCGGCGCCAAAGGTCTCAGCGAGACCGCAAAACTGACGCTGCGCATGGCTTACGATATCGGCTCAGGATTACGGTCAGGATTATTGCGGCACCGAGCATATCTTATATAGCATTCTTAAGTCAGAAAAATGCTCGAGCGACGATCTTGCTGCGCGACATGAATGTTGATGTTGATAGCATGAATAACGAGCTGGAGCAATTTCTGAACCGCCAGCAGTACGAAGAGCAGGAACCGGCGTACCGGCCGCCGCCGTTTCGGCAAGAAAGCCAAGAAGACGGCGCTGGATTTCTTTGGCACCGACCTGACCGTTCAGGCCCGCGAGGGCAAACTCGACCCGGTTGTTGGCCGCGAAAATCAGATCCGCCGGGTGATTACCATTTTGAACCGCCGTACCAAGAATAATCCGGTGCTGATTGGCGAGCCGGGCGTCGGCAAGACGGCCATCGTCGAGGGTCTGGCCCAGCGGATTGTGGCCGAGGATGTGCCGGACAGCCTGCTCGACAAGCGCATCGTGATGCTCGACCTGGCTGGCATGATTGCCGGCACCAAGTACCGCGGCGAGTTCGAAGAACGGCTCAAAAAAGTCATGGCCGAGCTGGAAAAAGATAAACGCACCATTGTCTTCATTGACGAGTTGCATCTGATCGTCGGCGCTGGCGCCGCTGAGGGCGCCATGGACGCCGGCAACATTCTCAAACCAGCTCTGGCGCGCGGCAAAATCCAGCTCATTGGCGCCACCACGACCGCCGAGTATACCAAGCACATCGAAAAAGACGCCGCTCTGGAGCGCCGTTTCCAGCCGATTCAAGTGCCGGAAACCACACCCGGTGAGACGCTGGCCATCCTGAAAGGCCTGCGCAAACATTATGAGTCATTTCACGGTGTCAAAATGAGTGACGACGTGCTGGAAGACGCCGTCACCCTAGCCAAGCGCTATATTAATGACCGCTTTATGCCCGACAAAGCCATCGACCTGATTGACGAAACGGCCGCCCATTTGCGGGTCGATAAGGGCAAAACCAGTCCCGAAGTCCGCCGTCTGCAGAAGGAACTGAAACTGGTCAACACCCAAATCGACGAAGCCGTTGACGCCGAAGATTACGAGCGAGCGGCCCGCGCCAAAACCCGGGCTCGCAAATCAACGAAGAACTGACCAAGTTGCAGGCTAGCGGCAAGCAGGCCAAGCGCCTGACCGTCAGCAGCGAAGATTTGGCTGACGTGGTGGCGCGCATGACCGGCGTGCCGGTCAAAAAAGTTATCCGCAGCGAGGCCAAGTATCTACTGACTCTCGAGAAAACCTTGGCTAAGTACGTCATCGGCCAGAATGAGGCCGTCACGGCCGTGGCGCGCGCCATTCGGCGCAACCGCAGCGGCATTGGCAGCGATAAGCGGCCGATCGGCTCGTTCATTTTCCTCGGCCCGACAGGAGTTGGTAAGACGGAACTGGCCCGGGTGCTGGCCCGCGAATTCTTTGGCAGCGAGAACGCCCTGGTCAAAATTGATATGAGCGAGTTCGGCGAGCATCACAACGTCTCGCGTCTAGTTGGCGCCCCGGCCGGCTATGTCGGCTATGATGACGGCGGCCAGTTGACCGATAAGATCCGCCGGCAGCCCTATAGCTTGGTTTTATTCGACGAAATCGAAAAAGCCCACCCTGACGTCTTCAATATGCTGCTGCAAATGCTAGAGGATGGTTATCTGACGGACGCCAAGGGTCGCCGAATCGACTTCACCAACACCATTGTCATCATGACCAGCAACATCGGTGCCGACAAGCTGCAAAAAGAAGCCAACCTTGGCTTTCACGCCACCAAGTCCAGCGACCTCAAAGACCTTGAGGAGTTGCACGCAAGCCAACAAAGAGCGCGTCGAGGACGAGCTCAAAAAATTACTGCGGCCGGAGCTGATGAACCGCATCGACAAGATGATAGTTTTCCGCGCCCTGACGCAAAAAGACATCTATAAAATCATCGATCTACAGATCGACGAGCTAAAGAGCGCTTGCAGCGCAAGGGCCTGAGCCTGCAGCTAAGTCCCGGCGCCAAGCAGTATCTGCTGGATAACGGCTATGATGCCCACAATGGCGTGCGCCCGCTACGCCGGCTGATCCAGGACACCATAGAAGACCATATGGCCCTGGAATTGCTCGACGACAAATACGCCAAAGGTGATATTATTCAGGTAGCTAGCAAAAACAACGAGCTGACCTATGCCACCGCTACCGAATAAAAATACGCCTTCAACCGAACCCCAAAACGTCCCACCACCAGCTGTCCCGCCCCCGGCCAGGGGCCGCCGCTGGCACTTTCTGGGCATCCTGCTCGTCCTGGCCATCGTGGCGGCCCTCAATTGGCAAGCCATTGACGATTGGTGGCGGCTGCTCGGCTATACGCCGCCGCCAGTCATCGCCCAGCTGGCCAGCCAAGATACCATGACAGCCTACACCCGCCATCTGTTCTATCTCAACAGGCCGCAATTATCGTCGTCGGTCAGCGCTTTTCGCCAATCCTGTCCCGGAGAACGAGAATACCATTGTGCTGGGCTGCTATCATTCCGGCCAGAATGGCATTTTCATTTATAATGTCCAGGATCCGGCACTGGCTGGCGTCACCCAGGTAACGGCCGCCCACGAAGTATTGCATGCTGTTTATGCCCGGCTGAGCGGTGGGCAGCGCGCCAAACTCGATACCGAACTGGAAAATTTTTACAAAAATGACTTGAAAGACCCGCGCGTCCAAGCCGAGGTCAAACTTTACCAGCAAACCGAACCGGGTTCGGTAATGGATGAAATGAGCTGTACCTTCGGTACCGAAGTCGCCAATTTGCCAGCAGCACTTAATGATTACTACAAGACCATACTTCACCAATCGCGGGGCCATTGTGGCCTACGAGCAGCAGTATGAAAGCGCCTTCACGACCCGCCAGAACACAATTACGGCTGATGACCAGCAATTGAGCTCCGATGAAGAGCCAGATTGACAACCAAGAAGCCACGTTAGCCGCCCAGCTATCGAATCTAAATGCCATCCAGAATCAATTGGATAATCTCAAGGCATCCGGCCAAATTCCGGCTTATAATGCCGACGTGCCGGGCTACAACGCCCAGGTCGACAGCTACAACCGCGGTGTTGACAGCCTGCAGAACGCCATCGCCGCCTACAACCAGTTGGTGGCGACCAGGAATGCGGTAGCCGCCGACCTGACGACGCTCGACAAAGCCCTGGATACCCGACTGACCACCCAGACACACACACGTTAATTTAAGAATTATTTAATTTTCGGGTGGTAAACTTTGATAGCAAGGAGGAAAACTTGGCCAAGAAATCTAAGACCAATTATGTTTGTAGCAATTGTGGGCATGTCAGCAATGTCTGGGCGGGCAAGTGCCCGCAGTGCGGCGAGTGGAACACTTTCGAGGAACAGCTGACCCCGGCAACGATCGCTGGCAGCGTGACGGCTGGCACAAGTTCTGCAAGCCGGCTCGGTCAAGGCCAGCGTTTCGGCCGATAATCAAGCGGTTGCGAAGTCGGCTTGCCGAGGTTGACGACGTTTTCGGCGGCGGCATCGTGGCAGGCAGCGTCAACCTGATTGCCGGGCAGCCGGGCATCGGCAAGAGCACGCTTATTTTGCAGCTGGCTTACGCCGTGGCCGCCAAGACAGCCAGTTTTATATATAAGCGGCGAGGAATCGGCCCACCAGATTGGTCTGCGGGCCCAGAGGCTGGGCGTCCTGCGGCCGGAACTGCAGCTGGCCACCAGCACCTCGGCCGACGATATTGCCGCCACCATCGCCGCCGGCACTTATAAGCTAGTCATTGTTGATTCCATCCAGACGATTAGCTGCGGCGCCATTGCTTCCAGCCGCCGGCAGTGTTTCACAGATCACCAATAGTACGCAGCTGTTGACGGCCGGCCGCCAAACAGAGCAACACGGCCATTATCCTGGTCGGCCACGTGACGAAAGAAGGCTCCATTGCCGGGCCCAAAGTCCTGGAGCACGTCGTGGACGTCGTGCTGCAGCTAGAAGGCGATCGATATGGCGGTTTCAAACTGCTCAGGGCCGACAAGAACCGATTTGGCTCGACCAATGAGATTGGCATTTTCGAAATGGCCGATGATGGCTTGAAACCGGTCGCCAACCCCTCGGCAGCCCTGCTAGCCGAGCGCCAGATCAGCGATGGCTCAGTGGTCTTGGCAACGCTGGAGGGCACACGGCCGCTGCTGGTCGAAGTCCAGGCCTTGGTCAACCGTACTAGCTATGGCTACCCCAAGCGGGCGGCCAGCGGCTTCGATCTCAATCGGCTGAATTTGTTGGTGGCCATGCTGGAGCGGCGGACGAAGTTAAACCTCGGCGAGCAGGATATTTATATTAACATTGTTGGCGGCATCCAGATTCGCGAGCCGGCAGCCGACCTGGCTGTTTGCTTGGCGATTGGTTCGGCTGCCAAAGGCCTGCAACTCAAGCAAAACGCCGTCGTTTTCGGCGAAGTCGGCCTCTCCGGCGAGGTTCGTCACGTGCCGCACGTCGATAAACGGCTGGCCGAAGCCAAGAAGCTAGGTTTCGACGGCGCTATCGGGCCCCAACAGCGGGGCAAGAAAACCCCAGGACTGCGCGGCGTCAGCGATGTGCGCTCGGCACTGAATCAATTTCTCGAAAAAGATTAAGGGTTGCTGACTGTCACTTGACTGGGCGTATCACCACTACTGTCTGTTACTTCAATTGTGGTCGATCCAGCTACAGTCACGTTGTTACATTGAGTAGAAGATATCGAGTACAACCTGGCCAATTAGTCCCATTAACCGTAACGGTGTAAGGTGCGCTGCCGCCGCTCCATGTGACATTAGTCTTAGGCCCAGTATGAGCACCGGTAGATGGGGCAGTAATTTGTATTGGATTGCCCGAGCTTGAAGCATAACTCATGGTGGCGCTGTCAGTGCCGGAATAGAGCACACTATCAGTAACCGTCGCCGTCAGCGTGCCGCTGCCGGTTGAAGTCGGCGAATAGCTAAAGGAAACGGTGCTTGGCGAGTCAGTGACGTTGGCCGTATAAATTGTCTGTCCGCCGAGTGTGAAAGTCACTGTACCGGGATCCTGCGGATATTGCGGATCGCTTAGCGGGTGGGTGCCGGCGGTAACGGTGGCCGTGATGGTACAGCTAGTGGTGCAGGTCGCCGGTGCGGTCAAGGTAATTTGTGGCGGCGTGTCGCTACAGTTGTGGACATTATCAGTCGCCGCGGTCGAACTACCGCCACCTCCGTTCGGCGTGGTGGTGCCTATATTAGGCCTACCATTATTGACGAAAATATCGATGTTCCAGCTGGCCACATTGCCGTTAGTAGAAGTTTCCTGGGCGGCGGCTGGCGTACAGCTGGTAGCGGCCAAGCCGGAGACTTTATCGATGGTCTGCGACGAATTTTTGGTACTGCCGCCACCGACGTACCAGGAGGGGAAGATATCAGTGCTCGGGCTGGGCTCGACGTCGCCGTAGTGAATATGGTTAGTGACGACGAAAGCAGGCAGTACCTTTATGTCACTGGGCTGTGTCCAGTTGACCGGCTTCAGGTCCTTGTGGATGTATTGCATGAGGTTGCGTGTCAGCGGCTCGGTCAGGTTTTCCATGGCCGTGTTGAGTTCGACGTTACGGGTATGGTTGCCGACCCAGCTGACAACGGCGTACTGAGTTGACCAGCTAGTCATCAGACCGTCGAAGCCGTTGTTGGTGGTGCCGGTCTTGACGGCGAAGTCCCAGCCGTTATAGCGCTGGAATTTTTGACCACCGGCGCTACAGCTGGTGGCCGAACAGCTGCCGGGCAGGTAGCTAGCGTTCGGGTCGGAAGCCATATTGTCGACGATGTAAGCGGCGTCTTTCTTGACGACTTGAGTGCCTTTGGGTTGCTTCCATTGATAGACGGTATTACCGGAGCTGTCGGTAATCTTCATAATAAAAGTCCGCGGGATGGCGACGCCTTCACGGGCTAGGGTGGAAAGGCCATTGACGTGATCGTCGAGATTGAGATAGGCGCCATCGCCGATAGCGGCCGAATCATAGCACTGAGTGAGCTTGGTCAGTTTGACATCCGAATAGCAGTTGTAGGGGCTGAGGTTGTGCTGCTCGTCGTAAGTATTATCCATCATGGCGCCGGCCGTGGAGATTACGGTGTTGATGGATTTGACGTCACCGGCGGTAATGGCGCTGCCCGGGCTGGCGGCACCAGGTTCGGCTTCCAGCATCGTTTTGACGGCCGGGATATTGCGCGAGCCGCCCAGGGCGTAACGCAGCGTCAGTGGGCCTGGCTGCAAGAAGTCATAGTCTTCCAGGCAGTTACCCGTCCCGGTCGGTGGCGGCGGTGAATGATCGGTACACGGATAGCCCGGTAACGGGCTCTCGGTGTCGTACATGACCGAACCGGCGCCAACGTTATTGTTGTTATTAATCAGTGTCGTATAGTCGTACGGCTTGAAACTGGAACCGGGTGGCACCAGGATGCCGGCCGCGTAATTATTCTGGCCGTACTGCGGGTTGTTGAAATCGACACCACCGACTAGGGCCACAATCTGGCCGGTTGGCACGTTTTCGGCGACCGTCGCCTCCTCGTCAGCGTGGTGGGTATCAGCGTTTTTGAAGTTGGCGGCCACCAGCTGTTCAGCCTCATTCTGGATACCCATATTCAGGGTCGTGATGACTTTCCAGCCGCCGCGCTCGACGGTCGTGGCGCCGTAGGTCTGCTCCAACTCTTGTTTGGCAGCTAGCACGAAATAAGGCGCTTGAATGTTGTTGTACTTGGACTGCTGAGGATGGACCAGCGCTAGCACATTGACCTGCTTAGCGGCGTCGGCCTGGGCCTGGGTTATGTACCCCTGTTTGACCATTTGGTCCAAGATGTAGTGTTGGCGACTGATTAGAGCCGTGGCACTAAAGCCATCGCTGCTGACCGCCGGATTGTACTGGCTAGAAGAATACGGCGAATAATAACTCGGCGATTGGGGAATGGCTGCCAGCATCGCCGCTTCCGGTAGCGTCAAATCTTTGGCGCTGGTTTGGAAGTAATCTTCAGCCGCAGTTTGAACACCGTATTCGACGCCGCCGTAAGGCGCGATGTTCAAGTAGCCGGTCAGGATGTCGTCCTTACTGTACTCGCGCTCCAGCTCGACGGCCAAGATCAATTCTTTAACCTTGCGCGTGATGGTCCGATTATCAGTCCAGCCTTCATTTAACTTGACCAGCTGTTCGGTAATCGTCGAGCCACCTTGCAGCGAGCCACTGCCGCCGGCTACGTCATGGACAGCCGCCCGCAACAGGCCGCGAATATCGAAAGCACCTTCCTTATAGAAGTTTTTGTCCTCGATGGCCACCGTGGCTTCTTTCATGTATGGTGAAATGTCATTGCTGGCCACCGGAAGGCGCTTCACGGCGTTATAATCCTGCCACAGCACCGTTTTGCCGGTACTGTCGTAATAAGTGATGCTGCCACCTAGATTGTCGCCAGAGATATCTTTAATTTTCGGCAAGTCCTTACGGAAGTAGGCGAACAAACCAATGGTCAGTAAGAAACCGAAGACAATCAGGGCGCCAATAATCTTGAGCGCCATAATGCCGCCCTGGCGGCTGAACCAATACTGGGCCACGCGCTTGGGTTGCAAACGATAAGCCAGCCGCTTCCAGCGATTCTTGGGTAGTGTGCTTAGATAAGTCGCCTTGGCAGCGGCCCGAGCCGCTCGGCCGGCCTTCAACCGATCGCTCAGGGAGCGGTTCAAGGCGATCGTACGGCCGCTTTTGGTCGTCACAGTATTCTTAGACCGCCGACCGCGGCTGCTGGGCTTACGCGGATTCATCTGTCTATTCTTCCCATCATGCAAAAATGCTCACGCTCAATTATAACAAACGCCGCCTCAAATAGCCGTCTTATTTTTATAAAAAATTTCAGCTGTGGTTCAGCTATAATAAACGCATGACTCTTTTCGAAGAACTGACCTGGCGCGGCTTCGTCAACCAGACCACCTACCCAGACCTGAAAGTCTTAGACGCCAAGCCGGTGCATTTCTACTGGGGCGTCGACCCCAGCGCCGACTCGATGACAATCGGCAACCTGGCGACGGCCATGATGGTCAAATGCCTGATCAAGCACGGGCATAAAGCCGTGCTTCTGGTCGGCGGTGCCACTGGTCTGATTGGGGACCCTGACGGCAAGAGTCAAGAGCGTGACCTGCAGTCCATCCAGCAAATCGCCACTAATAAGGTCAAAATCGTCGCCCAGTACCACCGAATTTTCGGCGGCGACCACTTCCAGCTGGTCGATAACTATGACTGGTTCAAGAATACGCACTACCTCGAATTCCTGCGTGACGTCGGCAAACACGTGCCCTTAAGACAAATGCTGGGCCGCGATTTTGTTCAAAGCCGACTCGGCGAGCAAGGTAGCGGTATCAGCTACGCCGAATTCAGCTATGTTCTAATTCAGGCCTACGACTTTCTCCACTTATTTGAAAAGTATAAGGTGACGCTGCAGGTCTGTGGTGCCGACCAATGGGGTAACTCCATTGCGGGTGTTGATCTCATCCGTCGCAAGACCGGCGGCGAAGCCCACGTTTTCTCTGCACCCTTAATCGTCAACGAAGCCACTGGTCAAAAGTTTGGCAAGAGTGAAGCTGGCGCTGTTTGGCTGGATCCGGCAAAAACCAGCGTCTATCAGTTCTATCAGTTTTGGTTGAACGTGAACGATGACAGCGTTGGCGATTATCTGAAAATTTTCACTGAGCTTGATAAGGAAAAAATCGCCCGCGTCATGACCGAATTTGAAAAAAACCGCGGCGACCGGCTGGCCCAGAAAACCCTAGCTTACGAAGTGACCAGTTTGATTCATGGCAAGGACCAAGCCGACCGGCAAGTTCGTATGGCCGAGGCCATCGCCCGGCAAAACCTAGATGATTTGAGCAGCGAAGAGATTACGGCCATGCGCCAGGAAATGGGCCATGCCAAAGTGCCAGCCGGCAACAGCATCGCCGAAGCCCTCGTCAAGACTGGTTTGGCAGCTTCCAAAACCGAGGCTCAACGCTTAGTGGCGGCTAACGCCATCAGTATCAACGGTCAGAAAGTTAGTCGCGACAATTTTGAGGCTTCTGACTTCCGTAACGGCAGGCTATTACTACGCCGCGGCAAAGCCTTCAAAGATTCCGCCCTCATCGGCCTCGATTGAACTTCTATATACTGGTAGCATGACTCTCGATAGCCCAGTGGAGGAAGTGAAGGGTGTGGGCACGGCGTTGGCGGCGAAGTTCGCCGTACTCGGTATCAGAACCGTTGCCGACCTGATAGATTACTACCCGCGGCGCTACGACGATTTCTCGACGGTGACGCCGATTAATAAATTGCGACCGGGTGCGGTGACGATTGAGGCTGTCATCAAACAGGCTAAGGGTCGTTATGTCAGGCGCGGCCTGCACATCACCGAGGCGGTGGCCAGCGATGACAGCGACAGCGTTCGCCTCATCTGGTTTAACCAGCCGTATCGAGCTGCGGCTTTGAAAGTCAATCAACCCTACTTCATTTCCGGGCAATATGAGTTAAATTATCGCCGTTTCTCGATCATGAATCCCAGCGTCGAGTTGGCCAGCGATTTCCCAGTTAACACGGCGCGCATATTATCAATTTACCGCGAGACCAAAGGCCTGACTTCGCGGCAAATCCGCCTGGCCGTCCAGCAAACACTGCCTTTGATTGCGGAACTGCCAGAGACTTTGCCAAAATGGTTGATCCAAGGACAAGCTTTATTGAGCCGGTCCGAAGCCTTGCGTGCGCTTCATTTTCCAGAATCGGCCGACGAACTAGAAGTGGCCCGCCGGCGGCTAGGTTTCGAAGAAGTTTTCCAGCTCAGTCTGGCCAGCTTATTGAATAAACAGGAAAACCAGACCGAGAAAGCGCTGACCATACCATTTCAGGAAAAACTGGCCCAGGATTTCGTGAAATCGCTGCCTTTCCGACTGACTGACGGCCAACGCCGGACAATATGGCAAATTTACTTGGATTTGCAGAAGGATCAGCCGATGAACCGCATGGTTGAGGGTGATGTCGGCTCCGGCAAGACCGTAGTAGCCACTATGGCGGCGCTGATGGCCCTGGCCCAGGGTTGGCAGGTGGCTTTCATGGCGCCGACCGAGCTACTGGCCCGCCAGCACGCCGAGACGATTCACAAGTTGTTGCAGCCAACCGACTTCGATAAAACCGTTGATCTGCTGGTCGGCAGCCTGACGCCGGCTCAGAAAGCCCAAGCCCGGGCGGCTATCAAGGCCGGGCAGGCCCAATTCGTTATCGGCACCCATGCTCTTATCCAAGAGCAAGTTAATATGGACAAGCTGGCCCTGGTGGTGATTGACGAGCAGCACCGCTTCGGCGTCGACCAGCGCAAGGAGCTGATGGCCAAGGCTGGCCACATGCCGCATGTCCTCAGCCTGACAGCCACTCCGATTCCTCGCTCGCTGGCGCTGACGCTGTACGGCGAGCTCGATATCTCAATCTTGCCGGAAAAGCCAGCTGGCCGGCAGCCGATTATTACGGAAATCGCTTCACCGAACTCCAGAGCACAACTTTATAAAAAAATTGATATCGAACTAGAGCAGGGCCGGCAAATGTTCGTCGTTTGCCCATTGATCAGCGAGTCGGAGGTGGTCGACGCCAACTCGGTCGAGAAAGTTTACGAAGATTTGTCGAAGAAAGTTTTCAAGCATCGCCGGGTCGGCCTATTGCACGGCCAGCAAAAAGCCGCTGACAAGCAAGCCGTTATGCAGCAATTCGTCGACCACAAGCTCGATGTATTAGTTTCTACAACAGTTATTGAGGTTGGCGTCGACGTGCCCAACGCCAGCATCATGCTGATTGAGAGCGCCGAGCGCTTCGGCCTGGCCCAATTGCACCAGTTGCGTGGTCGTGTTGGCCGCGGCCAAGACCAAGGCTACTGCTATCTGTTGCTGAGCGATTCGCGGCCGCCGACTCGCCGTTTGCGGGCTCTAGAGAGCTCGACCGACGGCTTCAAGCTGGCCGAGCTAGACCTCGAGCTGCGCGGCCCGGGCGCCATTTACGGTACTTCACAACACGGCGAACTCGACCTGCGAATCGCCAAGCTCAGCGACACCAAACTTATCGCTTCAGCCCGCCAAGCAGCACAGGAATTCATAGACAAGAAAGAGAGTTTGAAAAAGTACAAACTGCTTAACAAGAATGTCACTCGCTTACGAACTGTTACCAACCTGAATTAACAGATAACCACCCCTGTAACTCCATTCATATATATAGGCCATCAACGCCAATCTGATCAACAGATGTATAATTGAGTCATGAGAATCATTGCCGGTAGCCTGGGCGGGCGTCAATTCAATAGTCCGCATGGCCAAAAGACGCATCCGATGAGCGACAAAGTCCGCGGGGCGCTGTTCAACGCGCTCGGCGATATTAGCGGCTTGACGGTGCTCGACGCTTTCGCCGGCAGCGGCGCACTCAGTTTCGAAGCCATCAGCCGCGGCGCCAAATCAGCGCTGGCCATTGACTCTGACCAGGCTGCCCAAAGAGCAATTTCCGAAAACGTTAAATCACTAAATCTAGCCAGCAATGTGAAGTTGGTGAAAGCCTCGGTTAATGCCTGGCTGTCGACGACCAATCAAGACTTTGACATTGTAGTGGCCGATCCGCCATATGATAATTTGCAGCCAGACGTTCTGGCTAAGCTGGCCGAGCGCGCCAAACGCGGTGGTCTCATAGTTTTTTCACTGCCACCGGGCGCCAATTTCCAACTGCCGGCTACGTATCAGCAGCTATCGACCAAAAGTTACGGTGACGCTCAGCTCAAATTTTACCGAAGCTAAAACTAAACAAGGGGTGTTGCTGGAGGTGCTGCCGCAGGGGCTGCTGGTGCAACAGGTCCTACGCCGGTGACTGGCGTTATCGGCCGCGACAAGCCTCTCAATTGGATATAACGCACAGCTGGCGCGCAAGAATAAGCAATGCCTAGAATAGTTGCCGCCACCCAACCAACCACCGGAATTACTTGGGGCACTGAAATTAAAATACTAACCCCAAGTACACCGAAAACAGCCATGGCGCGGCCCTTGGACTGGGCGGCACTGATTTTCATGGCGTCGAAAATTGGAAGATCTTGGTCAATCATCACGTACGGTGCCAAGTAGTAACGTCGTAGCATCAAAAGCCCAGGTACGATAAATAAAACCAAGCCGATTATAACTACTCCGGCAACCACTAGCGATATTCCAATAAAGCGCCAAAAAAAATGTAGCCCGGATTTTAAGGCTTGAGTGTAACTAACCTTTTGCTGTTGAGCACCTTTTAGCTGAGTATAGGCTAGAGCAGGGGAGAGCAAAAATGCTATCAGAAAGCCTATGAAGCAAGCAATAAGGAAGAACAATGTGGTCCCGATACCAGACACAGAAGTTGCGCCTGCGTTACCGCTAGCACGGCTGCTAATCCCGGTTGCCACCGCGAAAATAATGAATACCAGTATGGGGATGGCGTAGCTTAGAGCCAGTAAAAATAGGGTGCCGAAATTTAATCTAACGGCTGCCCAGCTTGGTTTGAAGAGTGAGAAAGCCGAGGGCAATTGATTACCCCCTGCGGTTGAGCCGCCCGTTGCGGGCGCTGATGAAACAGGTGGTGGACTGGCGGGATCCGCTACCGTGGGGCTAACCATCGCCGGTGGTTGGAACTGGGCGGCGAAAACTTGGGAGTGCGAGTCTGGAGCGGCTGGTTCTGGTTGTGGTTCGGTCGGTGGGACGGTCGGTTCGGGTGGCGGCATGGGAACCTTTCTTGCTACTTATGCTAAACTATCGCTCATCGCTGACGGCTTGTCAATCACCGGTGGTCTTTTGGCGACGAATTGCGTAAAATAATTCTGGAAGACGGGGATGTGGTGGAATGGTAGACACGCTAGTTTTAGGAACTAGTGCCTGAGAAGGCGTGAAGGTTCAAGTCCTTTCATCCCCACCAAGTTATGACTAAAAAGCTGCACATCATATATATTCCAGGTCTCGGGCGCGGTGATTACACCGGCCAGCGTCGGGCGGTTAAAGCCTGGCAGCGTTACGGCGTGACGACAGAGCTATTTCCAGCCAATTGGAGTGATAGTGAACCATGGGAGGATAAACTCAAACATCTACTGGCGCTGATTGATGAAGCTGCCGCTGACAGTTCGGTTGCCCTGGTGGGAGTTAGCGCTGGCGCCTCGGCCGTTATCAATGCTTTTGCTGCCCGACGCAAAGTGATAATCGGCTGCGTATTAATTGCCGGCAAAGTGAATAATCCCCAAACCATTAGTCCGCACCACAACCAGGATAATCCAGCCTTTGTGACATCGGTTCATGAGTGCGCCGAAGCTCTGAAAACGCTCAGCTCGACAGACCGCCAACGGATCTTATCTCGTTATGGTTTTCGAGATATGAGGGTACTAACCAGTGATAGCAGAGTAGAAGGGGCGCACAATCGACGGGTTTTGGCATTTGGTCATTTCTGGACCATCGCCAGCCAGCTTATATTCGGGGCGCCGAGTTTCATTCGATTTCTGAAGCGCCAAACTTCGCTGTAGTATACTTTAAACAGATTATGGCTCTATCGAAACAACCATATAAAGGCGCGCGGGACTTTTACCCGGAAGCTAAGCGGCTGCAGAAATATATGTTTGCCACCTGGCGGGCGGTTTGCGAGCGTTTCGGTTACGAAGAATACGACGCGCCTATCCTGGAGCCGCTGGAAATTTACCTGGCTAAGTCCGGCGATGAAATCGTCAATGAGCAGACTTATGCTTTCGAAGACCGCGGCGGGCGCAAAGTCGTTATCCGGCCGGAAATGACGCCAACTGTCTCGCGGATGGTAGCCGCCAAGCGTCAGGAACTGAGTTATCCACTGCGCTGGTATAGCATTCCCAACCTCTGGCGCTACGAGCGGCCGCAGCGCGGACGCTTGCGCGAGCACTGGCAGCTGAATGTCGATATTTTCGGCGTTGCCGGCACGGAAGCGGAATACGAGATTATCTCGTTGGTCGACGCCATGTTCAAGTCATTCGAGGCGCGCCATGATATGTATGACATTCGGCTGAACAGCCGGCAGCTAATGGATTTCGCCCTGACAGATTATCTGAAATTATCGGCCAAGGAAGCCCAGGCCGTCAGCAAGCTGATTGACCGCAGCGCCAAGCTGGAGCGCAGCGACTTCATCGCCGCCGTCGACGAGGCCATTGGCGACAAGAGCCGTCAGCAAGGCGCCGTCGAGAAACTTTTAGACCTGCTGGCCGTCAAAGATCTGGCGAAACTGCCGGCTGATCTGGCCAAACACGCTTCCATGCAAGAATTACAACAACTTTTGGAGCGACTGAAGGCAGCCGACATCAAAGCCCGCTTCGACCCCGGCCTGATGCGCGGCTTCGATTACTACACGGACATTGTTTTCGAGGTTTTCGACACCGATAAGGAAAATAACCGCTCGATGCTCGGTGGTGGCCGTTATGACGGCCTGGTCGGACTGTTCGGCGTAGCGCCGGTGCCGACGGTCGGTTTCGGCTGGGGCGATGTGACGCTAGCGAACTTTCTGCAGATTCATCACTTGCTGCCGGAAATGCCAGCGGAAACTGACGTTTATGTGGCGCTGATCGGTGATGTCGCGGCCGAAGCCCAGCAAGCAATCGCTGAATTACGGGCGGCCGGCCTCAATGTCGCTGTCGACCTCAGCGGCCGGAAGCTTGGCGACCAATTCAAGACGGCCGAGAAGAAAGGTATTGATCAAGTGTTGATTGTTGGTGAGACCGAACTTCAAAAACACAAATTTAAGCTCAAGAATCTGAAAACCAGCCAAGAACAGACAGCCGACATAAAACAAATCGTGAAACTGCTAGAACATGCGCTCCATTAACCACGCCCTGACCGGAGCTATTATTGGTCTGGTTGTCAGTGAACCCGTGGTAGCAGTGCCGGCCGCCGTATTGTCCCATTTCATCTGCGATGCTATCCCGCATTACGGTGCCGGCCTACCCAATAACGAGGAATTGAAGACTCCTTTGTTCCGTAAACTGCTCTATGTCGACACACTTTTATGCGTTGGGCTAGTAGCGATTTTGGCAGTCCTACGGCCGGAGCGCTGGCTACTGGCTGCCGTCTGTGCCTTTGCCGCCGCGTCACCAGACCTACTCTCGCTCAATCGCTATATACGAGTTAAAGCTCATCGGCCATGGCGCGCCAGCATGTACGCCAAATTTGCCCACGGCATACAGTGGTTCGAGCGGCCAATCGGTGCGGTCGTCGAAATTGCCTGGTTCATCGCTGGCCTAATTATAGTCATACCGTTCTTGCGCTAGGCCTGGCCAAGCCGCTCGCTATCTGTTACACTGGCCCTCTATGCACGTCGAGAAAGAGCAACTCGAGCCGACGAAAGTCAAACTGACGATTAGCGCCAGCCAGGCGGAGCTCGACAAAGTTCACCGCCACGTGGTGCAGGAAATGAGCCAGAACGTCAAGGTGCCCGGCTTCCGGCCTGGCAAGGCGCCAGCGACGCTGGTCGAGAAGCAACTCGACGCCACTCGACTGCAAACAGAATTTCTTGACCACGCCGTTAACGAGCTGTATACGGCAGCCATCCAGCAGCACAAGATCCGCCCAGTGGCTCAGCCGGCAATCAGCCTGACCAAGTTCGTGCCCTTCAGCACGCTAGAGTTCACCGCCGAGACCGAGGCGGTTGGCGACATCAAGCTCGGTGACTACAAAACCCTGAAACTGGCGCCGCCGGAGGTAACGATTACGGCCAAAGATATCAACGAAGTTCTGGAAAACTTGCGCCAGCGAGCCGCCAAGCGTGAACCAGTCGAGCGAGCTGCCAAGGACGGCGATGAAGTGGTAATTGACTTCGTCGGCACGGACGCCAAGACCCATGAGCCGATTGACGGTGCCGACGGCAAAGACTATACGTTGCAAATTGGCAGCCAGAGCTTCATTCCGGGCTTCGAAGAGGCGCTAGTCGGTCTGAAAGCCGGCGTTAACAAAGAATTTCCGCTGACTTTTCCGAAAGATTATGGCGTGCCAGCCTTACAGAGCCGGAAGGTCCAGTTCAAGGTCACCATCCACCAAGTCCAAGCCTTAACCCCGCCGAAACTGGATGACGCTTTCGCTGCTGGTGCCGGGCCGTTCAAAACGCTGAGCGAGCTCAAGGCCGATATCAAGAAGCAGCTGAGTGCCGAGCGTCAACGCGAAGCGCAAGCGACTTATGAAAATCAGCTGCTGGAAAAGCTAGCCGGCCGTAGCACCGTCGTTTTGCCACCGGCGCTGATCGACGAAGACCTCAACTACCTCGAGGACGAGGAAAAGCGCAATCTAGCCTACCGTGGCCAAACTTGGGAAGAACACCTCAAGGCCGAAGGCCTGACCGCTGACCAGCACCGCGAGCAGAAGCGTCCACACGCCGAAGCCCGCTTGACCGCCGGCCTATTATTATCGGAAATTTCAGACCACGAAAATATCGCAGTCACTCCGGAAGAGCTAGATTTACGAATTCAATTGCTAAAAGGTCAATACGCCGGCGACCCGGCCATGCTGGCCGAGCTGGACAAGCCAGAAAACCGCCGTGACATCCTCAACCGCCTACGCACCGAAAAAACTCTCGACAAGCTGCGCAGCTATGCCTCGAGTATAGTCAAGAAAAATTAGCACTCTGGCTTGACGAGTGCCAATTGACGACTTATAATTAATGACATGAGTGTTCTAGTCCCGACTGTTATCGAAAACGAAGGCCGCTACGAGCGGGCCTACGACATTTACTCGCGGCTATTGAAAGACCGGATTATTTTCCTCGGGAGCGATGTCAACGAGGCGACAGCCAACATTATCGTCGCCCAGCTGCTGCACTTGCAGAACGAAGACCCCAAGAAAGACATCTTCTTCTATATTAATAGTCCCGGCGGCAGCGTTTACGACGCCTTGGCGATTTATGACACCATGCAATATGTCACCAATGACATTCAAACCGTCGGCATCGGCGTCCAAGCCTCAGCCGCCGCCATCCTATTGAGTAGCGGCACCAAAGGAAAGCGTTTCATGCTGCCCAACGCCACGGTGATGATCCACCAGCCATCGTCCGGCACCAGGGGCAAAGTTACCGACCAGGAAATTGACCTGCGCGAATCCCTGCGCCTCAAAAAGTTGATCGAAGAAATCATGGCCAAGAACACCGGCCAAAAAGCCGCCAAAATCCACGAAGACATGGAGCGTGACAAGTGGCTGACGGCGATTGAAGCCAAGAAATACGGCCTAGTCGACGCCGTCATCACCACGCCGCCGAAAATCTCTAAGTAAGCGCCAGCAATTTACTCGGACCGTAAATCGATAGTATTATCTGCGACATGAGAAGCCACTTATCAGGCGGCATCGAGATCGTCGATTACGCCAATGACGCTAGCCGAGTCGAAGAAGCTGCCGACATTACTCAGGCTATTGGCGAAGCCGCCTGGTCCGAGCGGTTCCAACGCCCGGGGGCCGAAATTGACTATCTTTTCGGCTCAGCGCAGGGCCGTCAAGCGTTCCTCGAAACAGCCACCTCGATAAGGGAGGAAAATGTCTACCGGAAGCGTAAGGGCTATGGCGGTGCCATCGGCGCCACGGCTACTGAATACGGCTCTGGAACAATTTTGGTCGCCCGCCTGCCGGAAATCTGGGGAGATACGATCGAGCAGAGTGTCGGCTATATTATCGTCCGCAATAATGTCTCGGGCAGTCTTTTCCGGCGTGGTTGGAAGATTTTCAACGGCCAGCGGCCCTATGCCTGGATTCAGTCAGAAAACGTGCTACCAGAGTTTCAAGGCCGCGGTATCGGGCTGCAGCTTATTAATCAGGCCATCGCCTATTTCGACCCACGGCAAAGAATGACTTCGTACGTACTAGGTGAGAACCAAGCCAGCATGGGCTTCTACCAGAACCTGGGTTTTTTGAAAAGCGCTGCTGAGCCGACTATTAAGGAAGAATTTTTTGGGCCTGGCACGCCTGCCGCCGAGCAGTGGCGACTGGAAGCCAGCAGCGTGGGTGGCGTTTCGCGGTTGATTGCCGCTCGCTACGGTGACCGGTTACCGAAGGTTAAACCCGTCCCTCGAAAGAAAGTTCCGAAAGAGGCTTGACATAAACCGTCGCCTGCCTCAGAATAGTGAGCAAGAAGCAGTGTAAGCTCCGGGCGCTTTATTTTATCAAGCCAAACACCCCGGTCTTAGTCGCTTTCGGCCGAACACTCAGACAAAAACCGGATCGTCAAAAGAGGAAATCATAGTTAGGAATTGCGAATCTGGTGGTGAATAAAGCATCAACGACGTGTGCCGCAGTATGGGAACTGGTTCCTCGTTATTATTAAGTGCTAAAAACAGGGGAGTATTTTAGCGTATGGCCAAAACAGCGACCAAAGTAAAGACCGACCGTGTGTATTTCACTAAGCCGGACGACGCCTTAGCGTTGCCTAGCCTGGTTGATCATCAAAACAAGTCATTTCAATGGTTCGTCGAGGAGGGACTGGGCGAGCTATTGGCCGAAATCAGCCCGATCGATGACTATACTGGTGGTAAATTATCGCTTAGTTTCAAGGATTATCACTTTGGTGACCCTAAACTGACTGAAGCCGCAGCCCGCGAGAACAACGTCAGTTTTGAAGCGCCACTAATGGCCAACGTCGAACTGACCAATAAAGTTACTGGCGAAGTCAAGAAACAAGAAATTTATCTCGGTGACTACCCATGGATGACCAGTCGTGGCACATTTGTTATTAACGGCGCCGAGCGCGTCGTCGTTCGCAGCTGATCCGCTCGGCTGGCGTGTTCTTCACCGCCGACGCTCACGGCACGACCAATCTCTACGGCGCCAAGGTCATTCCTGGCCGCGGTGCTTGGTTGGAGTTCGAAACGGCCGCCAATGGCGCGATTTACGTCAAGATCGACCGTAAGCGCAAAATTGCTGTCACCACCCTGCTGCGCGCCCTTGGTGTGACCGAAAGCCAGATGCGCGAAGTCTTCCAGCATGTCGACAGCGGCCCGACCAGCTACTTGGACGCCACGCTGGAGAAAGACCCGACCCACGGCCAAAACGACGCCCTGATCGAAGTCTATCGTCGCCTGCGGCCAGGTGACCTAGCAACTGTCGACAATGCCCGCTCGCTGATCGAAAACATGTTCTATAACTTCAAGCGTTTCGACTTCAGCCGCGTTGGTCGCTACAAGATCAACAAACGGCTCAGACCTCGATGTGCCGAACACCATAGAGAACCGCGTCATGCGTCTGGAAGATATTGAAGCCATCGTGGCCGAGATTATCCGGCTCAATAACACTCAAGAACCAGCTGATGACATCGACTCGCTGGCCAACCGCCGCGTCAAACTAGTCGGTGAGCTGGTCCAACGCCAGTTCCGCATCGGTCTGCTGCGCATGGAGCGCAACACCAAAGACCGCATGACGATGTGCGAAATTGAAACCGTTGCGCCCGGCCAACTGATCAACGCCCGGCCAGTAGTAGCCGCTGTCCGCGAATTCTTCGCCAGCTCCCAGCTCAGCCAGTTCATGGATCAGATTAATCCCCTGAGTGAGTTGGCTCACAAGCGTCGCCTGAGTTCCATGGGCCCTGGTGGCCTCAGCCGTGAACGTGCTGGCTTTGAAGTCCGTGATGCTCATGCCACTCACTACGGCCGAATTTGCGCCGTGGAAACACCGGAAGGCGCCAACATTGGCCTGGTTTTAACCTCGCCAACTATCGCCCGGGTCAATGACTATGGCTTTATCGAGACTCCTTATCGCAAGGTTATCAACGCTGTCACTGCCAAGCAAGCCGTTGGCCACATCGCCAGCGAAGATTTGACCAACGAAACGGGCAATGTGCATTGTCAAGGCCGGTGCCAAAATCACCGCGCCGATGGCTGCCAAACTGGCCAATGATTACAGGCGCAAGCCACCTGGCCGGTTAAGGCCAAGGTTACCAATGAGATCGTCTACCTCGACGCCTTTCGGCGAAGAATCGGCCATCATTGCCGGTGGCGGTAGCGAAGTCGACAGAGACGGCTACTTCGTCGACGAGCGCGTCAGTGCCCGCTCTGACCTGAAATCCGGCGAAGTCGATGCCAATGACGTCACGCACATTGGACGCTGCCGCAACCAGATTATTGGCTCCTCGTGCTGGCCTGATTCCGTTTATTGAAAAAAACTACGTTTACCGCTCGCTGATGGGCAGCAACCAGCAGCGGCAAGCCGTGCCGCTGATCCAGCCATCGGCGCCGATTGTTGGTACCGGTCTGGAGTTGGCAGCTGCTCGCAACACTGGTCAAGTCATTCTGGCCGAAGACACTGGCGAAGTCACCAAGGCCACTGCCCAGGAAGTCGTCGTCAAATATAAAGCAAGGCAGCCAAGACTTACGTGCCGCAGCACTTTGTGCGCAGCAACGAAGGCACCTCAATCAACCAAAAAGTCGTTGTCAGACCGGCGACAAGGTCAAAGCTGGCGATGTGCTGATCGAAGGCATGTCCATCGCAAGGCGGCGAATTGGCGCTCGGCAAAGACTTGATCGTCGCCTTCATGCCTTGGGCTGGTTACAACTTCGAAGACGCCATCATTATTAGCCGTAAACTGGTCGAAGACGACAACCTGACTTCAGTGCACATTGTTGACTTCATGATTGAAGTCCGCGAGACCAAGCTCGGCCCAGAAATCATCACCGGCGACATCCCAAATGTCTCCGAAGAAACCCTCCGGCACCTTGACGAAGATGGCATTGTGCGCATTGGCGCCGAAGTCCATCCTGGCGACATCCTGGTCGGTAAGATTACGCCAAAGGGCGAACAAGAACTAAGTTCCGAAGAACGCCTGCTACGAGCTATCTTCGGCGAAAAAGCCAAAGAAGTCCGTGATACCTCGCAGCGCATGAGTAACGGCAAACATGGCAAAGTCGTTGGCGTCAAAGTTTTCAGCCGCGAAAATGGCCACGAGCTGAAGGCTGGCGTCATTATGCAAATCCAGGTTTTTGTGGCCCAAATGCGCAAAATCGCCGTTGGCGACAAGCTCGGTGGCCGTCACGGTAACAAGGGCGTTATTGCCCGCATCCTGCCGGTTGAAGACATGCCATTCATGGCCGACGGTACTCCTGTTGAAATCGTCTTGAACCCGCTCGGCGTGCCGAGCCGCATGAACATTGGCCAGCTGTTCGAAACCCACCTCGGTATGGCCGCTCGGGCGCTGGGTATGAATGTCGCCAGCCCGTCATTTCAACGGTGTCCAGCTGCCAAAATCCAGGAACTTGCTCAAAGAAGCTGGTCTGCCAGAAGACGGCAAACAGCAACTATATGATGGCCGAACCGGTGATGCCTTCAGTGAACGCACCACCGTTGGCAGCATGTACATGATCAAGCTCAACCACATGGTGGCCGACAAAATTCATGCCCGCTCGACCGGTCCGTACACCATGGTCACCCAGCAACCACTTGGTGGTAAAGCTCAAAATGGTGGTCAGCGATTCGGCGAAATGGAAGTCTGGGCTCTGGAAGCCTACGGCGCGGCCTACACCCTGCAAGAAATGCTGACCATTAAGTCCGATGACGTCTACGGACGCAGCAAGGCCTACGAATCAATCATTAAGAAGACCGAGATTGTCGGACCCAAGGTTCCGGAAAGCTTTAACGTGCTGGTTAAAGAACTGCAAGGTCTTGGCCTGAAAGTTGACCTTGTTGCATCCTGACACAGTCATTGATGCCGAAGCAGTCCTAGCCAGCAACATTCAGGAAGAAGCCACTCATCCGGCCGAAGTCGATGTGCCGCAGGCAGCCGTTTCTGACATTGATGTGACCGAAGAGTGCCAGCCGACGAGAATTTCGACGTGGTACTGATTGAAGACGGTAGTCCGAGCTACGCTGATGACGACCACTGTTGACGCATGCTGTCCTAGTTGACGAGCGTCGAAGAAGATACTAAGGCATGACACTCGCTGAAGAGGAGCGCCTACATGACCGTAACGCTATCAAGCTAACGGTACCGACATCGCCGATTTTGACGCTGTTCGCTTGGCTGTCGCCAGCCCCGAAGACATTCTGGACTGGAGCTACGGCGAAGTTACCAAGCCTGAAACCATCAACTACCGCACCCAAAAACCGGAGCGTGACGGTCTGTTCTGCGAGCGCATCTTTGGCCCAGTTAAAGATATCAACCCGCACGATGCCAAATATAAGGGCGTTCGTAGCCGCGAAGCCGCTGTCGATAAGAACGGCGAGCTAGTCACCCGCAGCATCGTCCGCCGCGAGCGCATGGGCCACATTAACCTGGCCGTGCCGGTGTGCCCACATTTGGTTCCTGCGTGGCACCCCAGCGCCATTGGCTTGCTACTTGGTATGACCGTCAAGAACCTGGAGCGCGTGGCCTATTTTGCCAGCTACATCATTAAGACTGTCGATACCGCTAAGCGTGACAAGCTACTGGCCGACAAAGAAGCCGAATTCGCGGCCGCCAAAGAAGCCATCAAGCTGCGCTACGAAAAAGAAGCCAAGGCCGAAGACGCCAACGTCAAGGCGCTGGCCGAAATGCAGACCAAGGAAACCGAACAAGTTACCAAAGATTTCGAGCCTACCAGCGACCAACTAGCTCGCCTTAGCAACGCTTCAACCTGATCAACGAGACTGATTACCGCAACCTGCCTGATGACCTCCGCGGCTCTGGTGACTGTTGGCATGGGCGGTGCCGCGCTGCAGGAACTGCTCGCCAGACATCGACCTCAAGCAACTAATCGGCGAACTGACCAAAGAAGCCGAAGACGCTAAGGGCCAGCGCAAGAAGAAGCTAATGAAGCGTCTGCGCCTGCTAGAAAGCATGGACCGCGCCGGCATCAAGCCAAGCTCAGCATGTGCGTTAGCGTCTTGCCAGTGATCCCTCCCGATCTGAGGCCGATGGTTCAGCTAACCGGTGGCCGTTTTGCGACCAGCGACCTGAATGACCTCTATCGCCGCGTCATCAACCGCAACAACCGCCTCAAGAAACTGATGGACCTCAACGCACCGGAAGTTATTCGCCGTAACGAGCAACGCATGCTGCAAGAAGCCGTTGACGCCTTAATTGACAATAACAGCACCCGTTCTGGTCGCGCCGTGGCCGCCACCGGCCAGCGCCGCCGTCTGAAATCCTTAAGCGACATGCTCAAGGGCAAGCAAGGCCGCTTCCGCCAGAACTTGCTCGGCAAGCGTGTTGATTACTCTGGTCGCTCGGTTATCGTCGCCGGTCCGGAGCTCAACATTAATCAGTGTGGTCTGCCGAAAATGATGGCCCTGGAACTGTTTAAGCCATTTGTTATCGGTGAATTAATCGCTGCGCGAACAAGCCCACAATATCCGTAGCGCCACGCGCCTGATCGAAATGGGCGAAACGGCTGTCTGGGACGCCCTGGACGAAGTCATTAAGGGCAAATACGTGCTTCTGAACCGCGCGCCAGCCTGCACCGACTGAGCATCCAAGCTTTCCAGCCGGTCCTTATCGAAGGCCGGGCTATCCAGTTGCACCCGCTAGTCTGTAAGGGCTTCAACGCTGACTTCGACGGTGACCAAATGGCCGTCCACTTGCCGCTGAGCGACAAGGCCCAGGCCGAAGCTCGTGACATCATGGCCGCCAACCGCAACCTGCTGAAGCCGGCTGATGGCTCACCGATTCTGCACATTGAACAAGACATCGTGCTTGGCTGTTACTACCTAACGTATGAGCGCCCGGGCGCTGATACCAAACCAGTCGGCTTTTCTAGCTTCGACGAAGCAGTTATGGCCTACGACGGCGGCAGCTTGAGCCTGCAGAGCCGGTCCGCTTGCCGTTTCGCGGCGCAATTGTCGCAAACCACTCTTGGACGCCTGCTATTTAACGAGATCTTCCCAGAAGATTTTCCGTTACAAGATGAGACTATGACCAAGAAGCGCCTGCAGAAAGTCATGGCCGATGTCTACACCCAGCTACGGACAGGAAAAAACGGCCGAAATCGCCGACGACCTCAAAGATCTCGGTTTCTACTACGCCACGGTTTCTGGTTTGAGCATCGGCATGAGTGATTTCCAGCCGATTGAGGGTCTGAGCAGCCGTCATCAAGGGCGGCGAAGAGCGCTCGGCAGCTATCTCCGAGCAGTACGAGACCAGGCTTCATCACCGACGACGAGCGTTACCGTCTGACCGTCGACAACTGGACGAAAATCGATGCCCTTGCACAAGATATGTTGGCCGAGCAAATGGTCGGCAAAGATTCCTCGCATGGCTATCGCCATTAACTCTGGCGCCCGCGGCAATATTTCCAGCATGAAAGACGCTGTTGGTATGCTCGGTGTTAAGTCTGATGCCTCTGGCCAGCCAATTGAGCTGCCCATCAAAGTCCGGCTACATTCAAGGCCTCAACCCATTGGAATATTTCACCGGTACGCGCGGCACCCGCAAAGCCTTGATCGACATTGCCCTGAAAACGGCCGACGCTGGCTACCTGACGCGCCGCCTGGTTGACGTTTCACAGGATGTCTTCACCCTAGAAGACAAGACTAGCGACCCCGGTTTCGCCATGTTGCGTGCCGATGCCGCCGAAATCGGCGTTGGCTACGCTTCGCGGCTAGTCGGCCGCTTCGCCGCCGAAACCATCGGTAAATATGTCAAGAAAGGCCAGCTGATCACGGCCGAAGTTGCCGATCAAATCGAAGCCGACGCCAAACTCGACGGCGTCAAGATCATGAGCGCTCTGAGTTGTACCAACGTCCGCGGCGTGTCCCAGAAATCTTACGGTATCGATCCGGCAACCGGCAAAGTAGTGGCCGACCACCACCCGATCGGCGTCATCGCCGCCCAGAGCATCGGCGAACCCGGCACCCAGCTATCACTCGACTCCAAGCACCGTGGCGGCTCAGTCCTAGCCGATGATAGCGCCCAAGGTTTGAACCGCGTCGAAGAGCTTTTCGAAGTCCGTACGCCGAAAGGCCAAGCCTATCTGACCGACATTTCCGGCGTCGCCAATACCTGGGAAGAAGGCGACCACTACGTTGTCCAAGTGACAGCTGATGATAAGGAAAAAGTGACCTTGCAGTTGGGCGAGCGCAAAGCCACCGTGGCCAGCGGCTCAGACGTTACCGCCGGCGACATCGTCGCTGCCCTGGAGGACGCCTCGGAACCGTTGATCGCGCCGATGGCCGGCAAGGCCCAGATTACCAACAAGGCCGTAGTCATCACACCGACCAAGCAAAGCGTCGTGCGTTACGAGATCCCTGGTTTCAAACAGCTGACTATCCAAGACGGCGACAAAGTTGTCACTGGCCAGCGTTTGACCAACGGCTCAATTAACCTACATGATTTGATGCGCCTGCAAGGTGTCGAATCGACCCAGCGCTACATCATGAACGAGATCCTGAAGATCTTCGCGGCCCAGGGTCAAAACATCGCCGACAAGCATCTCGAAATCATCGTCCGTCAGATGTTCAGCCGCGTCCAGATCGAAGAAGCCAGCGACAGCGAGTTCGTCACCGGTGACATCGTCAGCAAGCTGGCCGTCGTCGAAACTAACGAAGCGCTAGTGGCTGCCAAGAAGCGACCGGCCAAGTACAATCAGCTCCTGCTAGGCATCACCAAGGCTAGCCTGAGCACCGATTCGTTCCTGAGCGCCGCGTCCTTCCAGGACACTACCCGTGTGCTGATCGCCGCTGCCACCAGTGGCAAAGTCGACAAGTTATACGGCCTCAAAGAAAATGTGATTCTCGGCCGCAAGATCCCCGTTGGCACTGGCGCCAAGACCGAAGAAGAAGAAGCCGAATCAGAACTAGCGGCCGAAGCCGACACCGTCATTGGCGAGCCCGTCGCTACCGAAGCCTGAAGCGGCTTGTCAAAGCCCATCCCATCTGTTACAATCAAGTCAAATATTTAAGCAATCCGAGCCAGGGGAGTTGGCATAGCCTCCGCCGCAGCAGATTGCAGGACGTCAGGAGAACCAGTGCCGACCATCAATCAATTAGTGCGCAAACCACGCAGCAAGGTGACCAGCAAGAGCAAGTCGCCGGCCCTGCAACGCGTTGCTAACAACCTGAAAACTCGTCAATTACGACAAACCGGCGCCTTTAAGCGTGGCGTTTGTATTCGAGTAACCACTAAGACACCCAAGAAACCGAACTCTGCGCTGCGCAAAGTCGCCCGCGTCCGCCTCAGTAACGGCCACGAAGTCTGGGCCTACATCGGTGGCGAAGGCCACAACTTGCAGGAGCACGCCGTTGTGCTGGTCCGTGGTGGCCGGGTCATGACCTTCCCGGTGTCCGCTACCATATTGTCCGTGGTTCGCTCGACTTACAAGGCGTCCAAGACCGCAAGCAAGGCCGCAGCAAGTACGGCACCAAGAAACCGAGCGGTAAATAATGAGAGGTGGACTCGACCAGGCAGTAGAAAGCGCTGGCACCATCTGGCCAACGCGTTTGCCAGACGAATATTTGGCACGCGACCCAGCAGACGACACCGAAATCTTAATTGATGCTTTTGGCCATCGACCAAATGGCAGCGGTGGCTTGGTCGGCTGGTCTTCAGTCGATATGTGCGCCGTGTTGCAGCATGTTTTAGGGCCGCCTAAAGAATTTGCCGAAAGGTATGCACAAATGGACTCGGAAGACTGTCACAGACTAGGGTTCCATTATCCTGGCGTCTACGAAATGGTTCATATGTACGCCACTGTTCAACCCGAGGTGCCAAATGCCTAGAAAAACTACCAAATCCCTTATCCGCGATATTCAGCCCGATCGCCGCTACCAGAGTGTGGCTGTCCAGCGCCTGATCAACCGCGTCATGCTCAACGGCAAGAAACAGCTGGCTGAGCGACTGGTTTACGGCGGTATGGAAGAAGCGGCCAAGAAGCTGAAGGTCGATAATCCGCTGGACGTTTTCGACCAAGCCATGAAGAATATTCAGCCGCACATGGAAACCCGCTCCCGTCGGGTCGGCGGTGCTAATTACCAGATCCCGTTCGAAGTTCATGGCCAGCGCCAAATGCATTTGACGACCATGTGGTTCGTGGCCGCTGCTCGCTCGCGCAAGGGCATGAGCATGCGTGACCGTATCGCTCAAGAGCTTGCGGACGCTTATAACAATCAGGGCTCGGCTGTCAAGAAACGCGAAGACGTCCACAAAATGGCTGACGCTAACCGGGCCTTCGCCCACTTCGCCAGGACCTAGATGGACTGTTCCATAGGCGAACTAGGTGCACTGCAGTCGCGGCCCAGCTTACGGGAAGACATCATCAAGGGCCTGATTGTACCGGCGACTATCGTCGGCCTGGCCGCTTACGCAGTCTGCAGGCTGGCTCCCAAGAACCCCAATTACCAACCATTGATAGAGCAGGAATAATCATGGCTACCAAAACAGCAATCGATAAAATCCGTAACATTGGCATTATTGCTCATATTGATGCGGGCAAGACAACGACGACTGAAGGTATCCTGTATCGCACCGGCCTGAAGCACAAGATCGGCGCCGTGCACGATGGCGAAACTACCACTGACTGGATGGCCCAGGAGCGCGAGCGCGGCATCACCATCGTCTGCTGCTGCGGTGACTTGCTACTGGAAAGATCACCAGATCAACATTATCGATACGCCGGGTCACATCGACTTTACTGTTGAGGTCGAGCGCTGCTGCGCGTGCTCGACGGCGCGGTGGTCGTTTTCGACGGCAAAATGGGCGTCGAGATCGCAGTCCGAAACTGTTTGGCGACAGGCCGACAAGTACGGCGTGCCGCGGATTTGCTTTATTAATAAGATCAACCAGACCGGCGGCGATTTCTACAAATCGCTGGAGTCAATTCATCACCGTCTGAGCAAGCGCGCCTTTCCGATCCATTTGCCGATTGGCTTTGAACAATCGATCAATGGCATCGTCGATCTGGTGGCCATGAAGGCCTATACATATAAAGAATTCACTGATCACGAGCTGATTGAAGGTGAAATCCCGGCCGACATGATGGACCAGGTCAAGAAATACCGCTCGCTGCTTGATCGAAAATGCCGTCGCCGAAGACGAAAAAATGCTGGAGAAGTACTTTGAAGTCGGCGAAGACGGCCTATCAACCGAGGAAATCAAGCAGGCCATCCGCACCGCCGTCCTGACTGGCAAATTCTTCGCCGTAACCGGCGGTGACGGCCGCGGCGTAATTGTCGAGAAAGTTCTCGATGCTGTCACTGAACTGTTGCCTAGTCCGCTGGACCGCGGCAGCACTTGGGGCACGCATCCCAAGACCGGCGACGAAATTGAGCGCAAACCGGACGCCAGTCAGCCGTTCACTAGCTTGGCTTTCAAGATCACGACCGACCCTTTTGTTGGTAAATTGGCTTACTTCCGCGTTTATTCGGGCAAATTACAGGCCGGTAGCTATGTATTGAACAGTTCAACCGGCGAGCGCGAGCGCGTTGGCCGTATTGTCCGCCTGCAAGCTGACAAACGTGAAGACGTTACCGAAGTTGACGCCGGCGATATCGCCGCCATTGTCGGGCTCAAAGGCACCACCACCGGCAACACGCTATGTGACCCCAACAATCCGATCGTTCTGGAAAGCATCACTTTCCCTGAGCCGCCGGTGAGTATCGCCATTGAGCCCAAGACCAAGGCCGACCAGGAAAAGATGAGCCTAGCCCTGCAGCGCTTGGCCGAAGAAGACCCAACCTTCCGAATTCGCGTCGATGACGAGACCGGGCAAACCATCATTAGCGGTATGGGCGAGCTGCACCTCGAAATTATCGTTGACCGCATGAAGCGCGAGTTCACTGTCGAAGCCAATGTCGGCGAGCCGCAGGTGGCCTACCGCGAAACCATCCGCAAAGATGCTGTCCAAGTTCAAGGTAAATTTATCCGCCAGTCCGGCGGCCGTGGCCAGTACGGCGACGTCTGGCTGCGCCTCAGCCAGAACGAAGCTGGTCAAGGCTTCGAGTTCATCAACTCTATCAAAGGCGGTACCGTCCCCAGCGAATATATACCGGCTGTCCGTAAAGGCATTGAAGAGGCTATGAGCAACGGCGTCATTGCCGGCTACCCAGTGGTTGATATAAAAGCCGAACTTTATGACGGCAGCTATCACGATGTTGACTCCTCAGAGATGGCCTTCAGCATCGCTGGCTCTATGGCCTTGCAAGAAGGCGTCAAAAAAGCCAGCCCAGTTCTGCTAGAACCAGTTATGAAAGTCGTCGTCGTGACGCCCGAAAACTTCATGGGTGACGTCATCGGTGATCTCAACAGCAAACGCGGTCGTGTGGAGAGCATGGAAGACTTGACGGTCGGCATCAAAGAAATTACCGCTTTCGTGCCGCTAGGCGAAATGTTCGGCTATACCACCAACTTGCGCTCGTCAACCCAAGGCCGAGCCAGCTCCAGTATGGAACTCGACCACTACGCCGATGTCCCCCGCAACGTCGCCGACGACATCATTGCCAAGAACGCCAAGTAGACGCTTTACAAAAGTTAGCACTTTCCCTATACTATCACCGGTAACCTGCATGGGGTTGTTATACCTATGCAAAAGCATTATATATAAGAAGGGGCTCACCCCTGATCATAAGGAGTAAATTAGATGGCAGAGAATTTTGACCGCAGCAAGCCTCACGTTAACGTTGGCACTATGGGCCACGTCGACCACGGCAAAACTACTCTAACTGCTGCTATTACGGCCGTTCTGGCCAAGAAATTACCCAGCAACATTAATAAGGCTATAAAGTACGACGAGATCGATAACGCCCCGGAAGAGAAGGCTCGCGGTATCACCATCGCTACCTCTCACCAAGAATATGAGTCCGAGAAGCGTCACTACGCTCACGTTGACATGCCCGGCCACGCCGACTACGTCAAGAACATGATTACCGGTGCTGCTCAGATTGACGGTGCAATTCTCGTCGTCAGCGCTGCTGACGGCCCGATGCCTCAGACCCGCGAGCACGTCCTATTGGCCAAGCAAGTCGGAGTGCCGTACGTTTTGGTTTTCCTCAACAAAATGGACCTCGCCGATCCGGAATTGGTTGATCTCGTCGAAGAGGAAATCCGCGAATTACTAGAGAAGAATGGTTTCGACAAGGACGCACCGATCATCCGTGGCTCGGCTACTAAGGCCCTAGAAGGCGATGCCGCCAACGAAGATGCCATTATGGAACTCGTCAAAGCTATGGACGAGAACGTGCCGGAACCGAAGCGCGAGCTGGACAAGCCTTTCCTGATGCCAATTGAAGACGTTTTCTCGATTAAGGGTCGTGGCACTGTTGCCACCGGCCGCATCGAGACCGGTATCGTTAAGGTTAACGAAGAAGTTGAAATCGTCGGCCTCAAGCCAACCACCAAGTCAGTTGTGACTGGTGTTGAGATGTTCAAGAAGAACCTCGACCAAGGCCAAGCTGGCGACAATGTTGGTATTCTGCTCCGCGGTATCGAGCGCGATGACATCGAGCGCGGCCAAGTCCTGGCCAAGCCCGGCACCATTACGCCGCACACTGAGTTCGACAGCGAAGTTTACATCCTGACCAAGGAAGAGGGTGGCCGTCACACGCCATTCTTCAAAGGCTACAAGCCGCAGTTTTACTTCCGCACGACGGACGTTACCGGCGAAGTTGAATTACCGGCTGACAAGGAAATGGTCATGCCTGGTGATACCATCACATTCAAGGTCAAGTTGTTACAGCCGATCGCTATGGAACAGGGCTTACGCTTCGCTATCCGCGAAGGTGGCCGCACTGTCGGCGCCGGCGTCGTCACCAAAGTCAACAAATAGAGTATTTACGTGGCCAGCCCAGAAGCGATTTCTAATTACGAAGTAGTAACTGACTTTTTACGGGTAGCTAGAGGCGAGGCCGATTGTCATGTCTGGCGCAGCCGTACGCATCCCAGTATTCTGATAAATCGTGTTATGGTGGAACCCGGTGTTGAATTGTCAGAAGAAGATAAGGGTTGGAACGGCGATGGACTTCATGATGCATATCAGCCTTACTATGACGGCCTCATGCCTACAGAAGAAGCTATGAAAAGGCATGAAGATTATATTGCTGCTTGCAGTCTGGCAGAAGACGACGGGTAGAATAGCGCTGCAAGTTAGCACGATCGCTGAAGAGCCTCTCCGGAGGCTCTTTTGCTATAATAAGGGCACCAATGCAAATGAGGGGTTGATGGACGGAGTAACATTAAAGAAATGGAAGGGAGTGCTTTGGGCTGATAGCACGACTGGAGGCCGTATTGCTCTTTGTCCAAAACACAGACTGCGTTTGGAGCTTTGGGATACCGTGCACGGAGGAGGCTATCAGCAGGGCCAAACGGGCTTATCTCACCAAAAATATTTAGTATGTCCCGAGGGTGATGAGCGCTTTTCAATTTTCGGGAAAAGCTTTGAGGCGATGGTACGCCGATTTGACAGCTACCAGGAATCAATCAGCCTAAAAGGGGCAACGGTGTACGATCTTGATAATATTTATACTCCGGTCCTGAAAGTGGAGCCAAAACCAAAAGATAAACGCTTTTCTGTTCAGGTCGAGATCGATACGACACCGCATGGAAAGAAGCTAGTTATTTATGCTGCTGATAGGGATAAACAAGGAAAGACCCAGATATTTCTTGATCCTGAAACTGATAAGATTTCGTTTGACTCTAACGATCTACACCCAAACATGATTTTTGCGAAAGTTGAGGCAATTTTTAAAGACGGCAAGTCCGCTTCTCTTGAAGATAAATCTTGATTGTTGTACAATTGTATCTGTATTTTAATTAACTTCTGCTGACTAAAAGTCGTGATTGAAAGATATTTCGATGTTACAGCGGACTAACGCGAGTTAGGGAGGAACAACACCTATGGCAGACGCCAAACCAGCCCCCAAGGCAACCAACGCGGCCGGAGACGCCAAGCAGCGCATCCGGATCCGCCTCAAGGCCTATGACCACAAAGTCATCGACCAAGCTGCCAAGCAAATCGTTGACACTGCGCTGCGCACCGGTGCCACCTTGGCCGGTCCGATTCCGCTGCCAACGCGCCGGAGCACCTTCACGGTTATCAAGAGCCCACATGTTTATAAGAAAGGCCGCGAGCAGTTCGAAATGCGCACTCACAAGCGGCTGATTGACGTTTTCGAACCGACACCCAAGACGATTGATTCGCTGATGAACCTATCCCTGCCAGCCGGCTGCGACGTCGAAATTAAGATGTAAATATGCCCAGACACCAGCCAAACCTTATCAGTCTGAGGCAAACCCCTGACAGGTTAATTAGTCAATTTAAGCCGCCTATCTCGGAAGAGCGAGCGTTTGAGCTCGTGATTAGTGATTTCCCGTTTGTCGGGTATGATTATGACTTTGCCGACACTGATCTTATAAGTGGCATAAGATATATTCGACAAGCCCCGATAGGAGAACCGAAAGACAGCCCTCCGGAGCCAGTATTCATAGAGCGCCACAAGGAATTGGCTGAGAGAATTGGCTATAGCTGTGTTGATAAAGTTGTTGTCACACGCATGCCTTATGACATAGTCCTGTAGTGTAGAATTCGCAACACGTTGACAGAGGTAATCGGGGCGTGTTACTCTAGTACGGTATCTTTGAAGACATGTACTTGGTTTACTGAGTAGGTCTGCCAAATAACAGAGGTAGAAACCGCTAGCGACCAAGGTTTTTTATGTCAACTCTCGATACCTAAAAACCTATATGAAAGCACTAATTACCCACAAAGTCGGCATGACCAGCACCATCGGAGAAGATGGGGCGGTACGGGCTATGACCTTGCTTTCGGTTGGCGAGCACACCGTTTTGTATCACAAGACTGACGAAAAGGACGGTTATACGGCCGTCCAGGTCGGTGCTGGCACGACTAAGAAGCTCAGCAAGAGCGTCGCCGGTCACGTCAAGAGCGCCAAGGTCAGTCCCAAGCTCATTCGTGAATTTCGCCTCGAAGAAATCCCAGAAGAACTCAACGTCGGCAGCAAAATCAGCGCCGACGTTTTTAGTGTTGGTGACACCGTTCACGCCACTGGCCTGACTAAGGGCAAGGGCTGGGCTGGCACCATCCGCCGCCATAACTTCCACCGCGGGCGCAAAACCCACGGCGGCCGCAGTTATCGCCGGCCGGGCTCGATCGGCTCGATGTATCCGCAGCACATTTTCAAGGGGACGCGCATGGCCGGACAGCTGGGCCATGAGCAGCGTACGGTGCGCAATCTGAAAGTCGCCATGGTTGATGCTGAGCAAGGTGTTATCGGTGTTACCGGCGCTGTGCCAGGCCCGCGGAAGAGCATCGTTATCATTAAGGGAGAAGCGTGATGGCGGTGGCGACAGCGCAAGCGTATACCAAAGCCGGCACCAAAGCCACCACGCCCGCCAAGCTCGACAAGGCGGTTTTCGGCGTCGAGGCTAAGAACCATGAATTACTAAAGGCCGCCTACACGGGTTATCTGGCCAATGGCCGCGATAATTTGGCCGTCACTAAGACGCGCGGCCTGGTTCGCGGCGGTGGCAAGAAGCCCTGGCGGCAAAAAGGTACCGGCCGAGCGCGTTTCGGCTCTTCGCGTGTTCCAATTTGGCGCGGCGGCGGCATCACTTTCGGCCCAACCGGCCAAGAGAATTATTCCAAACAGCTGAATACCAAGGCCAAGCGCTTGGCTCTACGCCAGGCTTTGAGCATGGCGGCCAGCGAGGATCGTATCAAGGTGATTGAGTCCGTCGAAGCCAAGGACGGCAAAGTTTCAACCGTCGCCAAGCTTATGAAGAAAGTTGAAGCCACAGGCAACGTTTTGTTAATTGTCGCTCAAAAAGACGAAGCGATTGAACGGGCCACACACAATTTAACGGATGTGAAAGCGGTCAGTGCCAATTACGTGAATGTTTATGACCTAGTCAATGCCGATGTCATCGTCGTTGACAAGCCGGCTATCGAAATCATCGTCAATTGGCTGACGCCGGCCAAAGTCTCGCCAAGCAAGGAGGCAAAATAATGGATAAAACTATCGTTTTGCGCCCTCGCCTGAGCGAAAAGACGTACGAACTCAGCGAACACCGCGTCTATGTCGTGGAAGTGCCACGTAACATCAACAAACACGGCGTTGTCCGAGCTGTCGAAGCCCAGTTCGAAGTCAAAGTCGTGAAAGTTAATTTGACCAATATCCCCGGCAAATCGAAGCGTGTCATGAGCATCACCGGCAAACGCGTCAATAACACCGAGGGCCGCCGCAACGACGTCCGCAAAGCTTATATCACGTTAGCCGAAGGTAATAGCCTGCCATTCTTCGCAGCTGTCGAGGAAGAGGAAAAGCAAGAACAAGCTGTCCAAGAGAAGGTTGATAAAGCTGCCGCCAAGCAAGAGGCCAAAGAAGCTAAGCCGCGCCGCGGTTTCCGGCTGCCGAAAAAAGCCTCCAAGGCTGAAGAGGAGAACGAGTAATGGCTATTAAGAGTTACAATCCAACTTCTCCGGCTCGCCGCGGCATGACGACCCAGGATTTCGACGGTATCACTACCAAGAAGCCGCTGCGCTCGCTGTTAGTGACCAAGAATCGCGGCAGTGGCCGTAATAACCAAGGCCGCATCACGACCCGTCACAAGGGCGGCGGAGCGCGCAAGTTTTATAGAATCGTTAACTTCAAATTGGCTGACGGCGTGACGACGACCATCGAGCACATCGAGTATGACCCGAACCGCTCGGCGCGCATTGCCCGTATCAAAGAACCTAACGGCACCTACCACTATATTTTGGCCGCCCAAGGCATGAAAGTCGGCCAGAAAGTTAGCAGCGGCACCGAAGTCGCCATCGAAACCGGCAACCGTTTGCCGCTCAAGAACATTCCGGTCGGCAGCACCGTTCACGCCATCGAATTAATTCCCGGCCGTGGTGCCCAGCTGGTCCGCAGCGCCGGCAATAGCGCCCAATTAATGGGCCATGATAACGGCTACTCTCAAGTTCGCCTGCCGAGCGGCGAAGTTCGCTTGGTCAACGAGAACTGCACCGCCAGCCTCGGCGTCATTGGCAACGAGCAGCATCAGAATGTCAAGATTGGCAAAGCTGGCCGTAACCGCCACAAGGGTATCCGCCCATCTGTCCGCGGCGTCGTCATGAACGCTGCCGATCACCCGCACGGCGGTGGTGACGGCGGCCGACACGGTATGGGCAAAGATCCGCGAACGCCATGGGGCCAAAAAACCCTCGGTTACAAGACCCGCCGCCGCAAATCGACCAGCCAATTCATCGTGCGCACCCGACATCAAGGAAAGAGGAGATAGTTATGATAGTTTTTGATCAAGAGAATTTTCCACCTCGTAACGCAGAGCATGTAAAGTTCAGTGCAGGTGTTTTGCGTGACTTCGCTTCAGTCGAAGGCGCAAAACCGGCATCTTTGAGAAAAAGAGGTAGCGACATTGGTCGCATACTCTTTGCAAATGTTGGAGAGCTCGGCTTGACCTGTGTAATAGGGCACGGCTTGACTCAATGGCTTGAACATGAAGAGAATGACCCGGAAAGGCTAGGCTATGCAGATATTTTTACTGCTGCAGATGGCGGTGAAGAGCGTAAAAAAGCTTTGCTACACGGCATTATAGAAGGTGCCGCTTACGAGTACGAAGAAACCCAGTACGTCAGGAGTGCAGCATGAGTCGTTCGCTGAAAAAAGGACCGCATATTGATTTCAAGTTGGCCAAGAAGGTCAATGCCCTGGGTGACAATGACCGTACCATTATTAAGACGTGGGCGCGTTCCAGTACGATTGCGCCGGAGTTTGTCGGTCGGACAATCGCCGTGCACAACGGCAAGGTTCATGTACCGGTTTTCGTAACCGAGAACATGGTTGGTCATAAACTAGGCGAGTTTTCGCCGACCCGTAAGTTCCGCCGTCACGGCGGCAAGATGTCTAAGTCTGCGGAGTCAACATCATGAGCGTCCAAGCTGTCGCTAAAGGCGTTCGTATGAGCCCGCGCAAAGTCGCGGAAGTGGCTGCCTTGGTGCGCGGCCGCAGCGTCGAAGACGCCTTGGTCATCCTGGAGCACACGCCACGCCGCACGGCCACGGCCGTCAGCAAGGCGATCGCCAGCGCTCGGGCCAATGCCGATCATAATCACAATTACAAACCAGCTACTTTGCAAATTATCGAAATTAGCGTCACGCCCGGTCCGCGCTTGAAGCGCTACCGCCCGATTTCCCATGGCCGAGCCCATCCTTTCCAACGCAAAACGTCTCATATCCGAGTGGTTGTTGACGGTGAGCAGCGCGAAGCTAAGAAGCCTGTTACCAAAGTTGCCGCTAAACCTGTTGAAGCTAAGGCCGAGGAGAATAAGTAATGGGCATTGTTGAAATTCGAGATATTCAGACCGGGAGAAACTTTGTTGATTGGTATGCCGAAGGCGCCAATATGGCTTTAGTCGCTGATGGCATTGGCAGGGTCAGGGAAATGTTTTCTGCGGTAGCTGGTGAGCGAGTGCCATACAGAGAGTTAAGTGAGATTCCCAAACTGGAAGATCTTCGCGAAATGCGAATTGCTAATGAAGATATTGAGTTAGCTGCAGCTTCTTTGCTTCGAGAGAGAGGAAGGAGACGATAATGGGTCAAAAAGTTAATCCGATCTCCATGCGGCTGCAAGTTAATAAGGACTGGCGCAGCAAGTGGTTCGCCGACAAGCGCAGCTACGCTAAGTATCTCGAGAATGACTTGGCAGTGCGCCGTTTGATCTCGACCAAATTGGGCAGTCGCGCTTCGATCAATAAAGTTGACATTAGCCGTACCCCGAATCTAGTCACGGTAACTATCGCTACCGCCAAAGCCGGTGTGGTGATTGGCCGCGGCGGAGCCAGCGCCGCCGAGCTGAAGGACGCGATCGAGAAGATTTACGGCACGCCAACTCGGGTTAACATTGAAGAAGTTAAGAAACCTGACATGTATGCCAAATTGGTGGCCGAGAATATCGCCCACCAACTGGAACGTCGAATGAGCTTCCGCCGGGCCGTCAAGTCGGCCGCGGCTGCCACCATGCGTGCCGGCGCCCAAGGCGTCCGTGTCGAAGTTGCTGGTCGCCTGAACGGCGCCGAAATGTCGCGCCGCGAGAAAGAAGTCGCCGGTTCAGTACCGCTGCATACCATACGGGCCGATATTGATTTCGCGGCAGTTGATGCCAAGACGGTCGCCGGAATCATTGGCGTCAAAGTCTGGATTTATAAAGGTGAGGCCCAGCAATGAGTAACGGAGTAGTGCTATGTTGATGCCTAGCCGCACCAAGCACCGCAAGGTTCGCAAAGGCCGCATCCGAGGCGTGGCCAGTAGCGGTAATTATATTGCCTACGGCGACTACGCTCTGCAAGCCCAAGACCAGGAACGCGTCACGTCGCGCCAGATTGAGGCTGCTCGCCAAGCCATGACTCGTTATATTAAGCGCGGCGGCAAGATTTGGATCCGCATTTTCCCACACACACCGGTGACCCGCAAACCGCAAGACGTCAAGATGGGCAGCGGCAAGGGCAATCCGGAATTTTTCGTCGCCAAGGTTCGCCCCGGCACCATACTGTTCGAGATGCAGGGTGTCAGCGAAGAAACGGCTCGCGAGGCGATGCGCCTGGCGGCCAATAAACTGCCCATGAAGACCAAGTTTCTGGCCCGGGAGGACATGTGATGAAAGTCGCTGAGATCCGTAAGCTGAGCACAGTTGAATTAACGACCGAAAGTACTCGTTTGCGCGAGGAAATCACCGATTTGCGGCGCCGCGTGCACCTCGGCGAAGTCCAGAACGTCCGCGCCATTCGCGGTAAGCGCAAGGATTTGGCCCGTATGTTGACCGTATTGAGTGAAGCCTTAGTGAAGGAGGCGCAGTAATGCCCAAGACTATTACCGGTATCGTGACGTCCAATAAGACCGACAAGACGATTATTGTGACTGTCCGTACCCAGAAAACCCATCCCCTGTATCGCAAGCAGTATTCCAGCAGCAAGAAATTCATGGCCCACGACGAAAAGAATGAGGCCCAGCCTGGCGACAAAGTGCTGATTATCGAATGCCGGCCCTTGAGTGCGCGCAAGCGGTTTACTTTGAGCAAGATCTTAGAGAAGCCAGCGCTGCGGGCTGACACATTGGCAGCTGCGACCTCTGAGGATACCGGCCGTAAGCCGGCCCGTGAAAAAGCCGAAGAAGCTGAAAAGGCTGAAGAGCCCAAGCCGGAAGCCCCAGCCAAGAAGACAGCCAAGACAGCGGAGAAAAAAGCATGATTCAGCAAGAAACCCGTCTGATTGTCTGCGACAATAGCGGTGCCAAGGAAATCTTGTGCATCCGTGTCCTCGGCGGTAGCCGCCACCGTTACGCTGGTGTCGGCGACGTCATCGTGGCCAGCGTCAAGCAAGCCGCTCCCAACGGTGCTGTCAAGAAGAAGGCCGTCGTTCGGGCCGTCATTGTCCGCACCCGCAACCAAATCCGCCGCCAAGACGGCTCGACGATTAAGTTTGACGACAACGCCGCTGTTCTCATCGACGATGACAAGCAACCGCGCGGCACCCGTATTTTTGGCCCTGTCCCACGTGAGCTGCGCGACTTGGGCTACGCCCGTATCATTTCCTTAGCGCCGGAGGTCCTGTAATGACTACCGTATCCGCCAAACCGTTCAAGATCCGCCTTAAGAAAGGCGACTTAGTGGTCGTCCGCGCTGGCAAGTACAAGGGTAAGACCGGCAAGATTACGGCCGTCCACCCGCGTCTCAACAAGGTCACTGTCGACGGCATTAACATTGTCAAGAAGCATGTTAAGCCGAACCGTGACCATCCCCAGGGTGCCATTGTCGAGCTTAACCAACCGATTTGGGTTAGCAAGGTGTCAATCGTCGACCCCGTCAGCAAGAAACCCAGTCGCGTCGGTTATCAGCTGGCTGCCGATGGCAAAAAGAGCCGTATATATAAGACTAGCGGCAAGGAGATCAAGTAATGGCTACCGCCACCGCCAAACTGAAGCCAGCTAAGGCCGTCCAGATTGGCCCGCGCCTGCGCGTCCAGTACACGGAGACTATTGCCAAAGAGCTGCAGAAAGAGCTAGGCCTGAAGAATATTCACCAGGTGCCGCGGCTGGAGAAAATCGTCGTCAACAGCGGCCTCGGCAAAGCCCAGGATGATAAACGTCTGATGGCGACCGCCTCTAACACGCTGCGCAAAATCACCGGTCAGCAACCCGTCACTACGTCGGCCAAGAACTCGATCGCCGGCTTCAAGCTGCGCGAAGGCGTCAAAATCGGTCTCAAAGTGACGCTGCGCGGTGACCGAATGTACGAATTCCTGGACCGCGTTACCAACCTAGTCTTGCCGCGGCTGCGTGACTTTCACGGTGTCAGCAAGAAAGCTTTCGACAAGCAGGGCAATTACGCGATTGGCTTCACCGACCAGTCAGTTTTCCCGGAGCTCAGTTTCGAAGAAACAACGCCAGCCCATGGTTTACAGGTTATTTTGGTTATTAACGCCCAGCAGCCGGCTCATGCCCGGGCACTGCTGGAAAAGTTCGGTTTACCATTCGAAAAGGAGAATCAATAATGGCTAAGAAATCAATTATCGCTCGCGACGCCAAGCGCGTCAGAATGATCGACCAGTACGCCGCCAAGCGTGCTGAGCTGAAGAAACTCGGCGACCTGGAAGGTCTGGCTAATTTGCCGCGTAATTCCAGCCCCACCCGTAAGACCAACCGTTGTGTTGAGACTGGCCGGTCACGTGGTTATATGCGTCAGTTCGGTCTGAGTCGCTTGAGTTTTCGCGAGCATGCTAACAAGGGCGAAGTGCCTGGCGTAACGAAGGCCAGTTGGTAGGCATATGAGTATTACGACCACCGATCCCATAGCTGATATGTTCACTCGGATGCGCAACGCCATTGCCGTCAATAAGACCGAGGTTAGCCTGCCGTACTCTAATATCAAGGAAGCTGTGGCGCGGCTGCTGAAAGAAAATAACTTCGTTGATGGTGTTGAGGTCAGCGGTGAAAATATCGACAAGACTTTGACTATCCGCCTGCATCATGAAGGCAGCAACGCTCGCATTACCGAAATTGTCCGCTTAAGCAAACCCGGCCGCCGTCACTATACTGGTGCCCTGGACATTCCGACTGTCATGCGCGGCCGTGGCCTGGTGATTATGTCAACGAGCAAGGGGTTGATGACCGGCGACCAAGCTCGTCAGCAAAAAATCGGCGGCGAATTAATTTGTAAGGTGTATTAAGGAAATATTATGAGTCGAGTCGGCAAAATGCCCATCCCAGTCCCCAGCGGTGTCACAGTCACTGTGGACGCAGGCGCCGTGACCGTAGCTGGCAGCAAAGGCAGCCTCAGCCAGACGGCCCTGCCGGGTATTACCGTGGCCCAAGACGGTGACCAGGTCGTCGTCAGCCGGGCCAATGACGAAGCCGCCAACCGCGCTCGGCACGGTTTAATGCGCGCCTTAGTCAACAATATGGTCACCGGCGTCAGCCAAGGTTTCAGCAAGCAGTTGGAAATCAACGGTGTCGGCTACCGTGTGGCTCAGGCCGGCGCTGATCTGAAATTTAACCTTGGGTTTTCGCATGACGTTATTTATAAATTACCGCAAGGTGTCACGGCTACCATCGAGCAGAATATTATTACCATCAGCGGTATCGACCGTCAGCAAGTCGGGCAGGCGGCTGCCGAAATTCGAGCCCTTAAGAAGCCGGAACCGTACAAGGGCAAAGGTATCAAATATGTCGGCGAACGGATTATCCGCAAGTCCGGTAAGAGCGGAAAGGAAAAAGCATGAGCAAGCAACTAGCCCACAAGCTACACAACCGCGACCAGCGTAAGGCGCGGATTCGCAGCGTCGTGCACGGCACCGCCGGGCGGCCGCGCCTGAGCGTTTATATCAGCAATCTGCATGTTACTGCCCAATTGATTGATGATAGTGCCGACAAAACCCTGGTTTATGTCACTACCGTTGGCCAGAAAGCCGCTGGTAACAATATGACCGACAAAGCGGTCTGGACCGGCACCGAAATTGCCCGTCAGGCCAAGGCCGCTAAGCTTAAAAGCGTCGTTTTCGACCGTGGCGGCAAGTTATATCATGGCCGCGTCGCCGCTCTGGCTGATGCCGCTCGTAAAGAAGGACTGGAGTTCTAATGCCTAATTCCCCAACCCAACATCGCAACCGCCGGCCGGAAATCCAAGCCGAAGAAAAGCAGTTCGACGAGCGGACGCTGCACATCGACCGCGTGGCCCGTGTCGTGAAGGGCGGCCGTCGCTTCCGTTTCCGAGCCTTGGTGGTCGTCGGTGACCGCAAACACAAGGTCGGCATTGGTATCGCCAAAGGCGCTGACGTGACAGCCGCCATCACCAAGGCCACCGAAGTTGCCAAGAAGCACCTGGTAACAGTGGTACTATACAAAGGCACTCTGCCGCACGAAGTCGAAGCCCGGGTCGGTGGCGCCCGTATTCTATTGATGCCGGCTAGTCCCGGTACCGGCCTGATCGCTGGTGGCGCGGTGCGTACCATTCTAGAAGTCGCCGGCGTCCACAACGCCCTTAGCAAGTCGCTGGGCTCATCTAACAAATCGAACACTGCCTACGCCACCATTGCCGCCTTGCAAAACTTAGTGCCAGCTGACAAATGGGTTACGGCCGCCAATCGGGCCGCAGCCAAGAAAGCCACCGCCAAGCCGGTCGCCAAAAAAACTGAAAAGGTCGCCACATGAAGTATCACGAATTACAAACGACCAAGCCGAAAGCTGCCAAGCGTGTTGGTCGCGGCATCGCCGGCGGCCAAGGCAAGACGGCCGGCCGCGGTACCAAGGGCCAGAAATCACGCACCGGTTACTCCAAGAACCCCGGTTTCGCCGGCGGCACCAACCCGTTGATGCAGCAATTGCCGAAATTACCTGGTTTCCGCAGCTTACGCGCCCCGGTTGAGCTGATCTATACCGGCCAACTGGATAGTTTGGGCGCTATCGTTGACGCTACCAAACTGGCCGAGGCGGGTCTGATTTCCAACCCGTACGTGACGGTCAAGTTACTGGTTAAGGGTGAGCTCAAGAAAAAAGTCAGTGTCAAATTGCCGCTGGCCAGTGCTTCGGCGATCGAGGCTGTCGAAAAAGCCGGCGGTGCATTCGAAAAAACCGTCCGCTTACAACGCGCCAAGAAGGAAAAAAGTTAGTTTGTGGAAACGACAACTTTTAAGCTAAGCGTACGGCCAGGGCCACGCGGTATTGGTGGAAAAATTTTAAAATCTGAACCCGCCATGGATGGCAGACTTATAGAAGCTTTTTCCAATCCGGAGCTGGATCCACCAAGCAGCCTTGCACGGCCAGTGCATTTTTCTTTACGTGGCTACCCGGAGTTAGCACAGGAGCCAGGTTCCACCGATCTGGGCTATTATAAATTAGACCTTCATATCGATGACTGTGCCTTGCTCGATCATGGTGCTCGAATTTTGGGAGCGGCCGGGCATAATGTTTCTTACGCGTAGAATTTAGTTTCTCGATAGACGACAGTCTCAGGCTGTGTTTTAATTATAAGACGTGAAAAGAGGGACAAACAGGTCGTGAACTGGAAGATTATTGGCAAGTCGCTCGGGCATCCGGATATGCGCAAACGCATTCTGGCGGTTCTGGCTATCTTGTTGATTTTCCGTATCTTGGCCCATCTACCGGTGCCGATTGGCAACGCCGCTACTCTCCACCAGGTGCTGCAGAACCTGTTTAATTCCAGTAACACGCCACAACTGCTGAGCTTCATTAACGTGCTATCGGGCGGCGCGCTGGCCAATTTCTCGATTATGATCGCTGGCTTGGGGCCGTACATTAACGCTTCGATTATCATGCAGCTGCTAACTAAGGCCGTGCCACAACTGGAGGCACTGCACAAAGAAGGCGAGTTCGGCCAGAAGAAAATCAACCAATACACCCGTATCCTCACTTTCCCGCTGGCGATTATCCAGTCTATTGGCTCGATTTACCTGATTCGACAGGCCGCCCAGTCGATCGGCGGCGTCGGCGATATCACGGCTAATTCTTCGCTGTTGCAATGGGTACTGATGGTTGCCGCCCTGACCGGCGGTTCGATGCTGCTAATGTGGCTGGGCGAGCTGGTGACCGAACAGTCGATCGGCAACGGTATTTCCTTGATTATTACAGTTGGTATCGTCAGCCGCTTGCCGTCCAACCTCGGCAGCATCATTAGCGCGGCCGTCGGCAAGGCCAAACATTGGAGACTGTTGGGCCATACTTTGCCGATTAATAAGGACGGCCTAATTGCCGCCATCGCCTTGATTGCCGCCGTGGTCTTTTTGACGTGGCTTGTTGTCATGCTCAACGAAGCGGCGCGCAACCTAACCGTCAATTACGCCAAACGCGTCCAAGGCAACCGAACCTATGGCGGCATTACGACGCTGCTACCGGTCAAACTAATCACGGCCGGGGTGGTGCCGATTATCTTCGCTGTGGCGTTCCTAAGCGTGCCTAGCTTCGCCGGGCAGCTGCTGAGTGGCAGCCATAGCGCCAGCCTGGCCCACTTGGGTCAGAATCTAGTGACCTGGTTCCAGCCGCCATCATCCACAACGTTCGCCTCGGAGGGCCTGAAGGCCTACATCTACCCGTTGACTTACTTTACGCTGGTGTTCGTCTTTACCTTTTTCTACACCAGTATTACCTTCAACTCTAAGGAAATCGCCGAAAACCTGCATAAACAGGGCGGCTTCATAGAAGGTGTCCGCGGCGGTGAGCAGACCGAGAAGTACTTGGGCAGAATCGTTAATCGCTTGACGCTATTTGGTGCTTTCAGCCTCGGTTTGTTAGCTCTTATGCCGATTATTGCTCAAATTTTCATTGCTACCAGCATTACGATTGGTGGCACTAGCATACTGATCCTGGTTTCGGTGGCTCTGCAGACGCTGCGAGCAATCGAATCCCGAGCCTTGATGGTGACCTACGATCAGTATTCGCAGCCAGACTTCTTCTATGACGTCGAAACAGCCGCTGACGCCGCGACTGGCGGCCGCCGCTTGCGGTTTGGCCGTCGTCTGCGTCTGTTGCGCCGCGACCGTGATCGGGCTGACAAACGCTAGACAGCCGTGATATTATAGATATATTCGCTCGAACGACGCGGGTAATTCTTGGAGTTGATAAAACTCTTTACAAAAGGGTCGTTGGCTTGCTATAATTAGTCGTTGTTATATGTATGGCTGCCAATAAGGAAGTTATCGAGCTCACGGGCACAATTGTCGAAACCCTACCGGGGACGCAATTTCGGGTCGAACTCGAGAACGGCCATCAAATTATAGCTCACGTCGCCGGCAAGATGCGGAAGCATTTTATCCGTATCGTGCCCGGCGACAGCGTTACGGTTGAGTTGACCCCTTACGATCTTACTAAGGGAAGAATCACCTATCGCAAAGGCTAGAGCCTTACAATTTTTAAGAGCAGTGAGTCATCGCTGTAAGGAGCAATGATCCGCATGAAAGTGCGTGCCAGTGTCAAGAAAATCAGTCCTGATGACATTATTGTCCGCCGTAAAGGCCGGGTCTATGTTATCAATAAGTTTAAGCCGAAGCATAAGCAGAGGCAAGGTTAATGGCGCGTATCTCTGGTGTCACTATTCCTGACGACAAACAAGTGTGGGTGGCGCTGACCTATGTGTACGGTATTGGGCCGAAAACGTCCCAGAATATTCTGGCCAAGGCCAATGTCGAGCCGACGACTCGGGTTAAGAACCTGACGGATGGCGAAGTTCGGCCGCATTCAAGACATTATCAACGGCTGATTTTCTGGTAGAAGGTGAATTGCAGCGATTGGTGAGCGGCAATATCAAGCGCCTTAAAGATATTAAAGCCTACCGCGGCCTGCGTCACAGTGCTAATTTGCCGTCACGCGGCCAACGCACCAAGACCAACGCCCGCACCCGCCGCGGCAAGAAGGTCACGGTCGGTGGCACGGCCAAGAAAGTGGCCAGTAAGACGTAAATCATGGCAGACGACGAGACTAAGACCACCGAAGTTATCGAGACCGAAGCTCCAGCTGTCGCCGTGCCTGACAAGGCTGCCACAGCTGATAAGCCGGCGCCCAAGAAGCGCAAAGCTAAGCGCGCCGTGGCCAGCGGCCAAGTCCACGTCCTAGCGACCTTTAATAACACAATCATCACTTTCACGGATAACCAGGGCAATGTGCTGACCAGCTGCAGCGCTGGGGCTTGCGGTTTCCGCGGCTCCAAGAAAGGCACGGCCTACGCCGCCCAGGTGGCCGCCGAGCGTGCCGCCCAGGCCGCCAAGCAGCAATATGGCTTGAGCAAGGCCGATGTCTTCATCAAAGGTATTGGTTTGGGCCGCGACGCCGCCGTTCGCGTGCTGGCTGGCATGGATATCCAGGTAGAAGTTATCAGAGACGTCACTGGCGTGCCGCATGGCGGTGTCCGACCACGGAAGGCGAGGAGAGTCTAGATGGCCCGCGACCGTTCATCAATTGTCAAAATGAGCTCGCCGTGAAGGCTATGCGCTGCACCCTAAGGCCCACAAGGCCCTGGTTAAGCGTTCAGCCTTGCCGGGCCAGAACCCTCAGAGCCGCGGCCCGCGTGGTGGTAACAAAGCCAGCCAATACTCGCTTGCAGCTGCGCGAAAAGCAAAAAGTCAAGCGGCTTTATGGCCTGCTGGAGCGCCAATTCAGTAACTTGATGCGCGAGGCCAACCGCCGGCAGGGTCAATCTGGCCAATTATTGCTGCAATTCTTGGAGCAACGCGCCGATAACGCCATTTATCGGGCTGGTTTCGCTCCCAGTCGCCGCGGCCGCCCGCCAGCTGGTGACCCACGGGCACTTTATGCTTAACGGCGTGCGGGTTGATATCCCGTCAATTCGTTTGCAAGCCTGGAGATACCCTGACAGCTCGGCCCCACAGTCTGAAGACCGAATACTTCAAGCATTTGGATGACATTAGCCCAGCCCCTGGCAATATACCGGCTGGCTGAAAGTTAATCGTAAGAAGGTTGAAGTGTGCGATCACTGGTGTGCCAACCCGTGATGACGCCGAACCCGATATCAATGAGCAACTAATCGTGGAATATTATTCCCGCTAAAGAAGGAGCAATTAGGCATGTCAAATACCATTCACACCCCCGGACTCGTCAAGGTCGATGACCATGGCGCCACCAGTGCGACGTTTGCCATCGAGCCGCTGCACAGTGGCTATGGCATGACGCTAGGCAACTCGCCTGCGGCGCGTGTTGCTGTCGAGCATTGCCGGCGCGGCCGTGACGTCTTTCAAGATCGAGGGCATCACTCATGAGTTTACCGATGTGCCCGGTGTCAAAGAAGACATCGTCGACATCATGCTCAACCTCAAAGGCATTCGTTTCCGCGTTTATGGCGACGAAGCCCAAGACTTGCGCATCGTTAAAAGTGGCAAGGGTGCCGTTACGGCCAAAGATATCCAGACCAATGCCGACGTCGAAATCGTCAATCCCGAGCACGTTATCGCCACCATTGATGACGCTAAGGGCAAACTGGTCATGGATCTGCGTGTCGAAATCGGCCGCGGCTATCGCACCATCGAGGAAGGCACCGCCAAGAAAGCGACCGACATGATCGCCTTGGACGCCATTTTCAGTCCCGTGCTGCGCGTCCGCTACAAGGTCGAGAATACCCGCGTCGGCCAAGCCACTGACCTCGACAAGCTACTACTAACAGTTGATACCGATGGCTCGATTACGCCGCAAGACGCTTTCGAGGAAGCTTCGGCCATCCTGGTCAACCAGTACACGGCCTTGGCCGGCAATACTCGAGTGGCAGCCAGCGAGCCAATCACCGATAACAGCAGCGAAACCACCGAATTCGGCGGCGAGAGCCTGGGCGAAGAAACTACAGCCCTCAACACCTCGATCGAAGATCTGAACCTGTCGGCCCGCACCACTAACGCCCTGATCAATAACGACATCCACACCATTCGCGACTTATTTGCCCTTAACGACGCTGAGCTGCGCGACCTAAAAGGTTTCGGCAGCAAGGCTCTCGACGAAGTCAAAGAGAAATTAGCGGAGTTGGAGCTCTAGATGCATCGCCACGGGTATCAAGGCCGAAAATTTCACCGCGACCCGCGACCAACGCCGGGCGCTGATTAAAGGCCTGGCTGATTCACTGATCAAGTACGAATCAATCGAGACTACGCTGCCCAAGGCCAAAGAAGTCGTGCCTTACGTCGAGAAGCTCATTACCAAGGCGAAAATTGGCGATTTACACAACCGCCGTCAGGTGATCAGTGCCCTGATGACCACGACCAGCGCTCATAAGCTAATTGACGACATCGCTCCGAAGTTAGGCGCCCGCAACAGCGGTTACTTCCGGATCGTGAAAACGACAGCCCGTCGCGGCGATAACGTTATGCAGGCCCGTGTCAGCTTCGTCGACGACCTGAAAGAGCTGAAACCCGTTCCAGCAGCCAAGGCTGAAGCCAAAGCCCCGGCCAAAGTCGCCGCCAAGCCCAAGCCGGCAGCGAAGCCGAAGGCCAAGCCAGCCGCCAAAACGGCCAAGAAACCCGCGGAGAAGTCAGCGTGAAAACTTATAGCGCCAAACCAACTGATGTCACCCGCGAGTGGTATGTAATCGACGCCTCGGAAGCACCGCTCGGCCGAGTGGCCACCCGAATCGCCACGCTGTTGACGGGCAAGGGCAAGCCGCAGTTCACCAAGCACATCGATTGCGGTGACTTCGTGGTCGTTATCAACGCCGCCCAGACCGTCGCCACCGGCGACAAATTCAATAAGAAAGTTTATTATCACCACAGCCACTATCCTGGCGGCCTCAAGTCGGCCACGCTCAACGAGAAAATGCAGTCCGACCCAACTTTCGCCATCACTAATGCGGTCCGCGGCATGTTGCCGGTCAACAAACTCCGCGACGCCCGTCTGCAGCGCCTGAAAGTTTACGCCGGTGCCGAACATAGCCACGATCCCCAACAGCCCAAACTAATTTCCGTGAAGGACGTCAAATAATGGCCAAAGATTCTTATTTCTATGCTCTCGGCCGCCGTAAAAGCGCCACCGCCCGCGTCCGCTTGCAAGGCGGCAAGGGCAAAATTGTCATTAATGGCCAGCCCGCCGAAGAATATTTCGCCAACAGCAGCTACTTGCTAGCAAAATTAAACGAACCGTTCACGGTGCTTGACCAAACCGGCAAATTCGATGTCAGTGCCGTCGTCTCCGGTGGCGGCCATCAAGGCCAGATGGAAGCCATCCGCCTCGGTATCAGCAAGACCCTAGTTCTGGTTAACGAAGACCTCAAGAGCACCCTCAAGCGCGCCGACCTACTGAGCCGCGACCCTCGCGAACGCGAGCGCAAGAAATTCGGGCTCAAAGGCGCTCGCAAGCAACGTCAGTTCACCAAGCGCTAAATTACTTGAATAGATCATGATTGATAGGTACCTAGCCTACCGAGACCAGCGGCAAGGTTTTGATGACGTTGCAGGCTACACAATCAATCAAGCAATTGCGACTCGTCAGTTTCAGCCACTTGAAGGCTCCACTACCATAACAGCCGTTTATGGCCCATGGCACGCTATGAATTCTAAGCACCATGAAAATATCCGTCGGCGTCTAGAGGCAGCTGAATCAGGCATGTTGCTCTATGAGTTTAGTCCGCATATCCTGCACCCTGATCCAGAAATGGTTGGCCAGTCCTTTCGAGCTATTGCCACCGAAACATCAACTGACATAGAACAATTACGCATAACAGAAGGCATAGAGCGTGTTAATGCACTATCCTTCAGTTTAGGCAATGCGTTGATGAGTATGGCATCGCAAAAGACTGAATTCCATAACGTTGCTATGGTTGTTCCTGGCAGTGAACTGGCGAAACCACTATGGACCGGTATCCGTACCCAGGCTCTGAGGAGAATGTACGCTAGCCAAGGCTATTGCTTAAAGGATCTGCAGGAGTTGTGGCATGATTTGGCGCCGATACGCTATGTAGAGAGCCTAGGTCGCCACACAATTCGATTAATTATTGCCGCCCATGACAAATACATACCAACAAGTTCAGGTCTGGAGCTGCATCAAGCGCTAGTGGATAGTGGCGCGCATCTTCACACTTCGCTCGAGCCAGGCGGGCATATGTTGACAGCTGTCCGCTATCTTAGCGGGCGTATCATATAGCTAAAGCCTTAGCGCTACCAATTCACCAAGCGCTAACCATCTTATTGATAAGTCGTCAGCTATGTGTTAATTTATGACGACAATGAGTGCTGAGAAGTTATTACGAGCGTCTTTGGTCGCTGGCATTATCGGTTTGCCGGCGGCGCTCGGTGGCTGTGCTCTTCTAAAGGCTGAAACTAGCCTCGCCAAAGCTCGTGCCATGGAGCGGATTATCCATCCCGGTATGGTTGAAGTTGCTCAAGCGGCGATTCGTGTTGCTGAAGAAGCTCCCAAAGATTGCTTGATCACGCCCGCCGGGCCGGAGAGATCATATCTGGACTGCAGCACATCCACTATCACTAGCCTGTCTGGTGGCTCTTCGGTCAATAGTTTCGCTGATATTAAAGTAGTCATGGACCACGACCCGCGAACCAGTACTGGGTTAGTCTTCCATCCCGACGACGTGCATTCGGCCTACGTTCAATTTACTCTAACTGATCACAACATGGTCGGCGGACGTCTTAGCGGTTCTGTGACTTTAACGCGCGAGGGCCAATTAACTGCCCCAGGCGGTGGCCGCTATGCCAGCGGCGAAATAGCAGACCCAGGAGTCGTTTGGGCGGCGTCCATATCGGGCGGTGTCGTCCGCAAAGGCCATGATCCTTTCGTCTCCGCCACAAAGTATCCCGCCGGAGTCTATGACTTTGACACTAGTCAACCGGCTGATTGGGTGGGCGCTAGGCATGGCGTGCCGCTGGGAGAGCTTGGAACGACCCAGTATGTACTAAACCATCTCAGCGGCAACCAGGGGGATCTGGCAGGTGCCCTCAGAGTTTTTAATCTGCCAGTCACAAACTTCGAAGTATCGTAGACTTCAAGATTGCACTGGATCTTCCAGCATTGACAGTAAAACAACCTCGTGTTAAGCTTCCTGACATGTCCAAATCACAGAACAACCAGTATTGGTTTAACCGCACAATCCGTGACGGTTTGTTCTGTGCGCTTGCCTAAAACAAGAATCGAGAGCATTGAAGAAACCGCCACAGCAGGCGGTTTTTTAAATTTAAAACATAATTCTAGGAGAAAATATGGAAGTGCCAGTACTATCGCTAAACAATCTGAAACCATTTCATGGCCACCCGCCGGGTGTTGACCCTGACGATATAACGCGTAACTACAGGCCGAAAATTCGGAGTGCCGAACAGGCCCTAGTTGTGGCGACCGAAATCGCCTCATTGCAACCAGCTGCTAAGTTGTTAGAAGTTGAGCTATAATGGAGCCTAGATGAGTAAACCTGTCATTCTGACTGGGCTGAGAGCCAATAACGACCTCCACATCGGCAACTATTTGGGGGCTTTGCTGCCTATGGTCGACTTGGCCAAGCAAAAGGCCGGTGAATACCAGGTTAATCTGTTCGTGCCCGATCTGCACAGTTTCACGACGCCGATTGATCATAAGGCGCTGCAAGACGGCATTATGCAAAACCTGCGGGTTTTCGTGGCCGCTGGTCTGCCGCTCGACCACGACGACGTTTTCGTCTATCGCCAGAGCTACATTCCGGCCCACAGCGAACTGACCTGGATTTTGGATTGCTTCACCAGCTTTGGTGTTCTACAAAGGATGACACAATTTAAAGATAAATCTGCTGATTTGGACAATCACGTCACAGCTGGGTTATTTAACTATCCCGTACTTATGGCGGCGGACATACTACTCTACGGAGCTAAATACGTGCCAGTTGGAGATGACCAAACACAGCATTTGGAATTTACGCGCGACCTTGCTAGGTCCGTGAATGTGGTCGCCGCCGACAAATTTCCGAAAGGCCTATTTGAGATACCTGCAGCTGTGGCTGATCAGCATAAATTCTTCGGCAAAGACCAGGGTTTGCGTGTCCGAGATTTGCAGAATCCTGCTAAGAAGATGAGCAAGAGCGAAGCTTCCGGCAAGGGCGTGATTTTCCTGACCGACAGCCCGGACGAGGCGCGCCAAAAAGTGATGAGCGCCGAGACCGACAGTGTCGGCAAGATTAATTATGATTACAAAGAGCAACCCGGCGTCAGTAATTTGCTAGATATCTATAAATTATTGGGTGGTAACTCGGAAGAATTTATCGGCCAGACCCAGTATGGCCCGCTGAAGGAAGCTGTGGCAGGCAAGGCCGAAGCTTTTCTGAAGGATTTTCAGGCAAAATTAGCCAAAGTTGACGACCAGAAAATTTTAAACAAGCTGGAAGCCAGCGAGTTATTGATGAGCAAAGTCGCTAACCAGCGCCTCTTCGAAGTCCAAAAAGCCGTTGGCCTAAGATCATAAATGGACAGCGCGGAAATTATAGCGGGTGAGCGGTTGGACCAGTACGTTGTCCGCCAATTACCGGCTCTCAGCCGTTCGGCGGCGGTGCATATTATTGAAGATGGGGCGGTCGCGGTTAACGGTAAGGGAGTCACCAAAGCCGGGCATAAACTCCGTGAAGCCGACAGCGTAAAAATTAATTATGATCAAAAAGCCGCGGATAAACAGCCGAAGCTAGTGCTGCCGATCATCTACGAGGATAAATCTTGCGTGGTTATCAACAAGCCGGCTGGGGTTTTGAGCCACAGCAAGGGCGCCTTCAACCCCGAAGAAACGGTCGCCACATGGTTGACTGACAAAGTCGAAGGCCTGAGCGGCGAGCGAGCAGGCATTGTTCACCGGTTGGATCGGGCGACCAGTGGCGTCATGATCGGTGGCAAAACGGCCGAGGCCGTGGCCTGGTTGCAAAAGCAGTTCTCCCAGCGCAAGGTCAAGAAAACCTACCAGGCCGTAGTTAGCGGCCGGCTCGGCCAAGAACACGCCATTATTGACATGCCGATCGAGCGCCACCCCAAGAAACCGCAAACTTTTCGTGTCGGTCAGCGCGGCAAGGCGGCCACTACGGAGTATCAAGTCCTGGCCAACAACGGCCGTTTCAGTCTGTTGGAGTTGCGACCGACCACCGGCCGCACCCATCAGCTGCGGGTGCACTTGAAGCAGCTGGGCCACCCGATCGTCGGCGATACGCTGTACGGCGGCCAGCCTGCCAAGCGCCTCTACTTGCACGCCGAGAGCCTGGAGCTAACCCTGCCTAATAAGCAACGGCGAACCTTCACGGTGCCGACGCCGGCCGACTTCCGAGAGCTGGTGTCATGAGTCAGCCAGTCGTTCATCCTCTGACCGAGCGGCAATTGGTGGCCTTTCGGACGGCACCGACCCACGCTGTGATTCTGGCTGGCCCGGCTGGCAGCGGCAAATTAATGCTTGCTCGAGGGTTAGCCGAAAATTTGCTGGCTCTGGAGCCAGGGAACTTCGATAGTTACGGCTACAGCTTGCTTGTCGAGCCGCCAGCGCCGGACAAGGCCATCGGTATCGAGGCCGTCCGCGAACTAGAGCACTTCCTCAGTCTGAAGGTGCCACGGGCCGGCGAGTTGAACCGCGCCGTAATTATTGACAGCGGCCATTTGCTGACCCACGAAGCCCAAGCTGCTCTATTGAAAACCCTGGAAGAGCCGCCAGCTGGCACGATTATCATTTTGACCGCCTCCCAAGAGCAGACCTTGCTGCCGACGATCCGCTCGCGGGCGGCCACCATCAAGGTGCAACGGCCGGAAAAAGCTGCCCTGCAAGCTTATTTCACTGCCAGCGGCACCGATGAGGCTGCTTTTCAACGCACCTACGCCATCAGCGGCGGTCTGCCGGGCTTGATGGCTGCTTTGCTAGGTGACAACGAGCATCCCCTCCGGGCAGCCACCGAGCAGGCTAGGGAATTATTGAGCCAGCCAGCCTATCAGCGTCTGCTGGCGGTCGACGAGCTGTCTCGGCAAAGAGCCAAGGCCCTAAACACTGTTTTTATTTTACAACAGATGGCACATATCAGCCTGCAGACGGCCACCGGTGCTGCCGCCAACAAGTGGCAAGCCGTGCTGAGCGCCGCTTACGACGCCAACCAGGCCCTGCAAGCCAATGCCCAAGCCAAGCTGGCCCTGACCAACCTTATGTTGCGGCTGTAAGCTGTTAATTTGTGCTATACTGGCCTTTAGCCTATGTATGAATTGTTAATTGTGGCTGGGTTCGCCGGCTTCGCTTATTACAACGCTAAGGTACACGATGACGAGTTTGCCAACATCTCGCGCCGGGTTGGTGACCGGCTCGGCAAACTTTGGGACATTGCCCACCAAGGCATGCGTGAAAACCGTTTCCTGCGCGCCGAGAAAGCCCTGCTGACAATCTTGAAAATTGACGAAAAAAACGCCGCTGCCTACAATCGTCTCGGCATCCTCTACGCCAAGCAGAAGGAGTTCCGCGACGCTATCGACTGTTTTGAAATCGCCAGCTCCATCGAAGCCACGCCCTCATCGCTGCACAACCTCGGCCTGATCTACTACGAAACCGAGAACTATGACAAGGCCGCCGTGGCTTTCGAGCAAGCGCTGAAGCTGGAGGACGGCTTGGCCGCCCGCCACGTGGCCTACGCCAAGGTCCAGGAGAAACTGGGCAATGATAAGATGATGTTCCAAGAACTACAGAAAGCCGCCGAGCTAGAGCCCAACCGCGAGACCTACAACCTGTTGCACAAGGCCTATCTCAATCACGGCATGCAAGCCGAAGCCGACATTATTGCCGACCGCCTCAAGAAACTGATCGTGCCCTCCGGCCAGCGCCGTCGTATCCTACGCCCCCGCCGCGTTGTTGTCTAAATAAACTAACTATTAACTAGGGGATCGTCTTCGCCAATCTCGTAAAGGTGGGCGATTAATTCTTTCGTCGGCACCATATTCAAGTCTATTTTTCTTTGGAGGGCAATAATATAGCCCTGAACAATGCGTTTAAGCCTTAATGCATCTTTTCGGTGGAACGGGCCAATGCTATAGGGAGTGCCAGGGGTATTAAACTTAGTGGCAACTTTGATTGTCCCGGATATCGGTCCAAGCGTGGCGCTGATATTGAGCACGTCCTCGATACGTACGCTTATATCGTCAATGGCGCCCAGTGCCGAGCGCTTTTCGGCAAACAGCTTTGCTCGGTTCAAGGTTAGAGTGCTTTTGTGCAGCTTGGAAGTAGTGTCGGCAGTCACAAGCACCTCGTTGGAGTCCCAAACGGCTCGATTCAATGCTTGCCTGGCTTCGTCAGACGGCGTCTGATTCATAATTAAAATTATAACAATTAAAAACAACGGATTGAAACTTCGTGGTGCAGGGTGCAGGATTCGAACCTGCGAAGGCGTAAGCCATCAGATTTACAGTCTGACGTGTTTGACCGCTTCACTAACCCTGCTTGATTGGAGCCGACGGAGGGAGTCGAACCCACGACCCGCTGTTTACAAAACAGCCGCTCTGGCCACTGAGCTACGTCGGCCGATTAGTACCAGCTGGTAACAGTGTTAAAGTGTAGCAAAAACAGGGATAATTTGCTACCATGTGGTGGTTGTCGCGCCATCTTAGCTCAGGGGTAGAGCACTTCCATGGTAAGGAAGGGGTCTCGGGTTCAAATCCCGAAGATGGCTCCACTTGGTCAAAGGCTCCGTATCTGTTATAATGAAGTTCAATAACAGATTAGTAACAGATAGAATTTATTCATATATATGGCTAAAAAAGGCGATAAGCGGAAGATCATCGGTCTCGTCTCTGAGGAAAGCGGCGAGCGCTTGTATTACACAACCAAAAATACCATGAACTCGCCGGACAAATTGAGTTTGCGGAAGTACAGTCCGCGGTTGCGTAAGCATGTCGTCTTCACCGAAACCAAGAAATCGTTAGGCCGCAACGAAGCTCCGAAACGTTAACTGGCAGGGGAGACAGGACTTGAACCTGCGACCCTCGGTTTTGGAGACCGATGCTCTACCAACTGAGCTACTCCCCTAGGCCAACATAATGATAAGCGAAAAACGGCTAATTGTCACCTCAGTTTCGCTTTTCAAAACGGCTAAAATCTGCTATATGTAAAGGCTATGGCGAAATTGATTCCGGCCAAGCCGTTCATATTAATGCTCTATGGTTTTCCAGGGGCCGGCAAAACCTACTTCGCTCGACAATTCTGTGAGAACGTCCAAGCGGCCCACGTCCAGGCTGACCGTATTCGGACCGAGTTGTTCGAGCAACCGCGCCACGACAAGCGCGAGGACGACATCGTCCGCCAGCTGACAGATTATATGGCGGAGGAATTTCTCGGCGTCGGCGTCAGTGTAGTCTATGACACTAATGTTCTAAGGGCTGCCCAGCGTCAGGAATTACGCAATATGGCTCGCCGCAGTCACGCCCAGCCGCTATTGGTTTGGTTCCAAATGGATGCCGACACGGCGTTTGGCCGCAACCAGAAACGCGATCGTCGCCGGGCTGACGACAAGTATGCTTCTAGCTGGGATCGGACCAGTTTCGAAGATCACGTCGGCCACATGCAAAATCCTGGACCAGCCGAGGATTACGTGGTTATTAGCGGCAAGCATCTCTATAACATGCAACAAAGTGCGGTCGTCGGTAAACTACGCAAGCTTGGCGTTTTGACATCTGACGAGGCTAACTCCAAGGTGATTAAGCCAGGGATGGTTAATCTAGTGCCGACGGGTAACCGCGGCCGTGTCGACATGACGCGTCGGAACATTGCGATTCGCCAGTAGCCGTTCGTAATCAATATGGGCTAAAATAAAAAAGAATAACTAGCATTATGGCTTTCAAAAAATTTAAACTCGACAGCCAAACCGAAATCGTTATCTATAAGCGTCGTGCTAGCCGCAGCCTGCGCCTCAGCGTGGCGCCGGATGGTCAGATTCGCGTCAGCATACCGGCTTGGGCGCCGTATAGCGCCGGGCTGCAGTTTGCCCGGACGAAGCGAGCTTGGCTGGCCGAACAATCGCGGCCAAAAGGCCAGTTAGTGACCGGTCAACCAGTTGGCAAAGCTCATCATTTGCGCTTCCAGTCGCAAGCCGGCAGCCGGGTCTCCGGCCGCGTCCGGCCGACGGAGATAGTTATCAGCCATCCGGCTACCCTGGCGATTTCCAGCCCCAGCGTCCAGGCCGTGGCCGAGGCTACCAGCCTGCGTGCCTTGCGCCGTCAGGCCGAGGCTTTGTTGCCGCAGCGCTTGTCGACTCTGGCGGCTAAGCATGGTTTTCGCTACAACCGCGTCAGCGTTCGGCAGCTCAAGAGTCGTTGGGGCAGCTGCGATGCCCATGGCGACATTGTGCTTAACGTTTATCTGATGCAATTGCCTTGGCCGAGTATCGATTACGTCTTATTACATGAACTGGCCCATACCAAGGTGCTGCGCCATGGTCCTGATTTCTGGAGAGTGATGGACGAGCTGCTGCCGGACGTCAAAACCCAACGGCAAACCCTGCGGCAATTTCAGCCAGTGCTGGATAGGCCGCTGTCAGGTGGTGTGGCATAATGGACCCCAGCATGCCGCCTAATACTCAATCTGGCCAACCGCGACTGACCGAACAGTTGCTCAACGGCCTGATTAATAGTATGACCGATGGCGTGGTGGCCGTAGACCGTCAGGGCCTCATTCTGCTATACAACGCCGCTGCCTTGAACATCCTGGATATCAATAACTTGGAGAATAACAGCCCGCTGGCTAACGTTTTGAAGCCACTGGACAAGAATAACCAGCCCTTCGACATTGTCCAGCTGCTGGCGCGGACAACCGTACCAGCGGTTAACCGTGATTTGAAGCTACCCTACCGCGACGGCAGCCAAATCTGCCTGCACTTGAGCATCGCGCCGGTCCACTTAGGCTTCGGCCAAGCTGGCCCACGTGGCTATGTGCTGATATTACGTGATATCACGCGCGAGAAATCACTGGAGGAAGAACGCGACGAGTTCATCAGCGTCGTCAGTCACGAGCTAAGGACGCCAATTGCCATTGCCGAGGGTAATGTCAGTAACGCCCAGATGATCGTTGCTAAATCTCAGGGTCAGGTCAACGTTCAACAAGCGCTCAAGCAAGCCCATAGCCAAGTGATGTTCTTGAGTGACATGATTAATGATCTAGCGACGCTCAGCCGGGCGGAGCGCGGTATTCTGCCGGTCGACATCGAAGCTATAAATCTGCACGACTTGGTCACCGAGCTACAGAGTAATTACGCGCCCCAAGCGGCGGCTAAGCACTTGAGTTTGACCACCCTACTGGACCCCAAATTGGAGCTGTTGCAGTCCAGCAAGCTATATGTCCGCGAAGTTTTACAAAATTTCATCACCAACGCCATCAAATACACCCAAAAAGGCACCGTCCGACTGGAGGCCTTGCCGGGCCCCAACGGCGCCTATCTGGCCGTCAGAGACACCGGTATCGGTATCAGTAAGGCCGACCAAGAACGGGTGTTCGACAAATTTTTCCGTTCTGAAGATTATCGCACCCGTCAGGCTAACGGTACCGGTCTGGGACTGTACGTAACCATCAAGCTGGCTCGCTTGATCCACGCCGAAATCAGCTTGCAGAGCGAGCTCAACAAAGGCTCGACGTTTAAGATCTTTATCCCCAATTTGAAATAGGCGATTTATGGTTCGGTTTCGAGCTTCGGCAAGCTGGCGGTGATGCGCATCACGGGCAGGCAAATATTGCGGCCCTTCCAGATGACTTCGTTGAACTCGTACTGCCACATCGAGTAATTCAACAGCCCAATGTCGTACAGTGCGGCGAAAGGCAATAGCCCTAGGCCGCGCAGCAAAAATTTGCGATAGGTCAGCTGCACAATTCGGCCGTAGAAACTGGTTAGTTCCAGACTGGCTAACAGACTTATACCAGCCAGTAGCCATTGATGGTTGGCGGCGCTGACTATGAGCAGGACATAGGGCGCGACCAGAGTCGCAAACTCCGTTAGACTGAGCAACGCGGCCAATTCTGGTCGACGGTGCAATTGAGGATAACGGGTACGTACAGCGGTTGCCCGCTGTTCGTCGAAAGTTTTGGTGCTGCTTAGGCCAATAGCTGGATCACTTTGCAGGAAGCTATAACCGTCCTTCTTGAGCACGTACCTAGCGAAGTAACTCTCTGGTGATATATTACGGGCGACCGCCTGAAAACCACCTGCTGATTTCAGAGTCTCCTTAGTAATCAGCCAACAAGTGCTTAACACCGGTGGCCGGTTCAACCAACGCCGCGGCAGGGCTAGTTCCCAGGCGTAGCGACTGGGCTGGACGAATAAGGACCCCAAATTACTGGCCGATAGAGCGTTACGCGGGATGAAACTAATCACACTTTTCTTCTTGGTCAGTAAACTTTCGACAATCAAGCTCAGGCTTTGCGGCTGGAAACGGGTGTCGACGCCGCAAAACAGTAGAACCTCGCCATTGGCGGCTTCGGCCAGCTGCTGGTAGGCGTAATTCTTGGCCAACCAGTGCCCCGGTGGCACTTGACCGGCGATGAAGCGCACGCCGGTGTGCGCGAAGCTGCGGATAATATCAGCCGTCCGCTTATTTTGCGAGCAATCGTCGAGCACCAAAATCTCCAGCTTTCGATAATCGCTGGCCACCAGAGACTGCAAACAGGCCGTTAAGTCCTGGCTTTCGTTTCTGGCTGGGATAGCCACGGTTAGCGCCGGTAAATCATGAGCCGTTAACTGGCTGGTGGTGGCCGGCGGTCTGGTTGTCCGTAAGTGGCGGCGCGTCGATGCTGACAACACGAAAGCTGCCGACAGTTGTAAAACGGCCAGACCGTAAATCCAAGTTTCGGCCGGTATAGCCAGCCGTGCCGCGCCAAGAACAATTAACTGACAACCAATTAGCCAATAACTCGTCTGGCGAGCCACTTTTGACAAATATTTTGGCTCAGTCTGGCCTTTGACGAGGCGTAACAGGTTAATAATTCGATAGGCGCTGAAGAATAAGACGGCCAGCGACCAGACTGCCAAATGCGCGGCTATCAGAGCCACACTCAAAGCAGCCAGGGCTATTCCTATGGTCATGGCCCAGACTTTGCGTAGCTGCCTTAGCGGCAGCGCCCAGGTCAAAATTTCCAATAAGCTAACTATCGCCAACAGGGCGAGCACCAGTGTCATGCCTATCACTATAGCAAAAGCGGCCTTGACCCCTGACTGCCTGCTTGCTATACTTGACGCCAGTGGCCTACATAATCATGTAGGCTTTTTAATTGAGGTAGACATAAGTGGCCGAAGAACCAGCCAAGCCGTCCAAGAGACGAGTCAAAAATCCGGAAACTTTCCGTGAGCGGGCGCTGAAGGCTGCCGAGACGACGGCCCAGCCCAATCGCCGCCACCGAGTGCGCGAAGGCGTTGGCAAGCCCATAGGGGCTGTGGTGCGGCCAGTCAGGCACACTGCCGGGCGCTTAGCCACCAGACAGCCGTTTAAGTTCTTGGTCAAAGTTTTACGCCTAATCGGCAAGATTGTTTTCCCGACCTACTTCCGCAACAGTTGGCGCGAACTCAAGCTGGTCACCTGGCCAACCAAGACGCAGAGCCGTCGGCTGACCTTCGCGGTGCTGGCCTTCGCAACTGTTTTCGGAGCTGTTATCGCTCTCGTTGACCTAGGCCTGGACAAGCTTTTCAAGCAGATTTTACTTAAGTAAAGGAATCCCACATGATGAACAGCAAGCGTTATGACACTAGCAAGCAATGGTACGCCATCCATACCTATAGCGGCTACGAAGAGAAAGTCGCCGAGAGTATTCGCCAGCGCGCCGACAGCCTCGACATGAAGGATAAAATTTTCGAAGTCCTGGTGCCCAAGGAAAAAATGATTGAAATCAAGAACGGTAAGCGCCGAGTGGTCGAGAAGCGGATTTTCCAAGGCTATGTGCTGGTCAATATGAAGCTATCTGAGGATGCCTGGTACATTGTCCGCAACACGCCGAGCGTCACCGGCTTCGTCGGCAGCGGCACCGATCCGACGCCAATCGAACAGGACGAAATCGAGAAAATTCGCAAGCGTATGGGCCTGCAACAGCCCAAGCACCAGATCGACTTCAATATCAACGAAGTCGTCAACATCATTGACGGTCCCTTCAAGGGCTTCGATGGTAGCATCAGCGATATCGATCCGGCCAAAGGCAAGCTGAAAGTCCTGGTCAATATGTTCGGCCGTGAAACGCCTGTCGAACTTGACGGACTACAGGTTAAAAGGGTATAATATAGCAATCATGTCGCCTGAAAGTTGCCCTTCTAGCCTGCAATCACTTCCCGAAGATATCAAGTCTGGAGTATTGAGAGGTGATGCCGATGCCCTTGATGCAGCTTTAGACGTTCAACCGGATACTGCAAACATTGTTTACACGATGTGCACTGACAGAATCGATCACCCTGAAGCTTTACCCGATGCTAGCGCTATTAGTCGCTATAACGCAATCAGAGACCGGGCTTATCCATTTGTTGTCCGCCGGGCAATGTCAGTACCTAGCATAGGTACACCTCAAAGTTAATGATAGGATAGAACGATGGCAAAAGAAGTACGAGCAAATCTCAAGATGAAAATCCGCGGCGGACAAGCCAGTGCGGCACCGCCGGTCGGTAGCACGCTCGGGCAATACGGCGTCAATATGATGGATTTCGTTAATCCGTTCAACGAAGCCACCAAGGATATGCAGGGCCAGGAAGTCACCGCCCATATTACGGTTTACGATGATCGCTCCATGACGTTCCGTGTTGTCGGCCCGCCGACCGACGATCGGATTCGCAAAGAACTGGGCATCCAGAAAGGTTCCGGCCGTCCGAACACCGAGAAGCTCGAGAAGAAATTATCACAAGCCCAGCTGACCAAGATCGCCGAAGAAAAAGCCACGGATATGAATAGTGACGACGTCGAAGCCGTCAAGAAAATGGTCGCCGGCACCGCTCGCAGCATGGGCGTCGAGGTCGAGTAAGTATGTCAGCTACTATGTCTTCAGAAGAAAGCATGACTCAAGAAGCTATGCACGGTGTTTATGTTGACCAAATACCATCACTAAGGAAGGCAGCGGCAATAGCCCTGCGGACAGCTGGTGCCATAGGCGCTGTTTATGGCCTATTCAACAGCCTTAAAGATCCTCGTCTTGCACTAAGTTCTTTAGCTATAGCTGCAGGAGGCTTTGTGGTTGCGGAGTTGATAGACGAAAAGCCTGATTATCAAGAGGAATAATTAATTTTGTGGGAGGCCTCGAACGCCGTTTGCACCACGAAAGGAGTGAGTTATGGCACAAACCAAGAAAGAGCTTTTAGCTGAGGCTAAGGAGCTAGGTATTGAGATTGAGGCGAAAGCCAAAATCGCTGATATTAAGAAGGTTATTGAGGCACATGCCCAGGCGGTGACGGAAGTCGCCCCAGTTGAACCTGCGGTTGAGGAAGTTTCCGAAACTACGGATGATAAACCGTTAGCCAAAGCTGGCAAGCGTAGCGCCAAAGCGCTCGAGGAAGAGGCTGAAAAGCAAGCTAAGGAAGAGCGTAAGGCTTCAGGTGAGACTAGCAAGCCAAAAGCTGCAGTTAAACCGGCTCGTTCGCGCCTGGAGCGCCGCGGCAAATTATTTCGTAAAGACGCCGAGAAGATCGAAAAGGGCAAATTGTACGCTCTGGCGCAAGCCGTCGAGTTGGCCAAGCAGACCAGCCACGTCAAGTTTGACGCCACCGTCGAGCTACACGTTAATCTAGAGGTTGATCCCAAGTTGGCCGACCAGAATGTCCGTGACAGCCTGGTTCTGCCAGCTGGCAGCGGTAAAACTGTTCGTGTGGCTGTAGCCGACGATGCCTTACTGGTTAAGTTGGATAAGGGTGAAATTGATTTCGACGTGCTGGTTTCGACGCCAGAATTTATGCCAAAGCTGGGAAAGTATGCGCGTATCTTGGGACCGCGCGGCGTGATGCCCAATCCTAAGAGCGGCACTGTGACGACTGACACTGATAAGGCGGTCAAAGAAGCCAAGGGCGGCCGTGTTGAATACCGAGTCGACGCCAACGGCATTATCCACCTCGGTGTCGGCAAAGTTAGTTTCACGCCGGCGCAACTACTAGAGAATACCCAAGCCGTCCTGGCCAGCCTGAAAGCCAACAAGCCGAACAGCATCAAGGGTAATTACATTAAGAGTATTTATTTGAGCACCAGCATGGGGCCGTCAATCGCTGTCGACCCAGCAAACATCTAAATACTTAAATACTTTATACTGGAGTCTGTTATGAGCAACAAATCACGACAGATTTCGGGCGGCCTAGTAATTATTTTCGAAGGCCTTGACGGGGTTGGCAAGACTACCCAGCTGGGGTTGGCGGCCGAGGCGTTGCGGATTGCCGGCTGGGCGGTTCATACGACACGCAACCTGGGTGGCACGCCAATCGGCGAAGCTTTGCGAGAAGTGGCTCTGTCGCCATTGGATCGCTCGCCTGCAACTGATTTATACATATCAGCGGCTGTGCAGTCGGCTTTGGCCGAAGCGCTTGAGATGGAGCGCCAGTCAGGCAAGATTATTTTGGTCGACCGAGGGCCTTTGTCGATGGTCGCCTATCAGGTTTATGGACGCGGCGCTGAGCATAAACGCGGCTGGCAGTACGTCGGTGAGTCAATGAAAGCTTACCACCCGGAAGCGGTGCTTTTTTATCAAACCGATGTGGCCACAGCCATTGCCCGCAACCAGAAAACCTCCAAAAAAGATTATTACGAAGTTAAGCCAACAGATTTCTTCGAGCGGGTAAGCCACGGCTTTCAACTGGCCATCAAGCGTTACCCAGTTATCGAGATTGACGCTAGTCAGTCAATTGAGGCCGTTCACCAAGCGACAATGGCGATTATTCAGAAGTTGCTCGCTAAATCTACTTGACGCGCATGGCGCGCATCAAGGCGCGGGTGGTACGCGAGAAGCCGCGCAGGCCGCCCTGGTAGACGATGTAGCGGTCGCGCCATTCCGGCTGGTATTTACTCTTGAAGCGATACAGGCCACTAAAGGAATAGAAGCGGTCACCGTTGGCGTAAGCGAAGCGCAGCACGCTGTCGATCAAGCTTTTGCGCTCGGCATCAGTTTCATCGTCCAGACCGGTCAGGGCGCAGAGACCCATATTTAGTCGCTGGTATTGTTCGCCGGCTAGATAATGGATAAAGTTCATCAGTAAGTAGTCATTAATATTACTGGGGCTGCCATCGCCGTGCCGCAGTAGGTCGAAATCAGCTTCGACACGATCGAAATCGGCCGGTAGTTGGTTAATGAAGGCCTGGATAGTGCCGGCCGCGTCGCGGGCCACCATAATCCGGCATTGCTGCATGTAGGCGGTGGTGTAATTACCCATCACGAAGCCGCGCTCGTCGTGGTTGCCACGAGCCCGCCACTGGCTGGAAATAGTCGTCAGCCGCTGCAGGACGGCGATGTGGTGCGGCGGCGTCAGCATTTCGCAGCCGAAACCCAGTTTGTCGAAACGATTATCGATGTTACGGAAGTACTTATCTTGTTTGACATGGGTTTGGAAGTGACCAAGACTAACAATCGCTTCTTGGCCAATTTTCTGCAGGCTGAAGCCGGTGTCCTGGTAGAGTTTTTGCTGAGTATCTTCGGCATGAATGATCGCCGGCAACCAATCATTGCTGAAGCATAAACCGACGAAATCCATTAATAGCTGTTTGAAGTGCCGCTCTTCGCCGCTTGGACCACCAACTACTAGGGCGACGCCGTTTGCCACATGGAAGGCCAGGCCCGCGTGGCCGCTATTATCGAAAAAGTATTGTTTGTCATGGGGCCAAAGTTTGAAAAAATCTTCGCTACGGCCACCGTGCTTCTCGAGCAACTGACCGAAGTGCTGGCGTTGTGCCTCCTGATTTACCAAACGGCCACGCAGCGGCTGGAATAGTGACACCGCCGCGTAGACCACCGCGCCAATGCTGACGAAGGACAGCGAATCGACGAATAAATGGGCACGCTTGGTATATGGCCTTAGCGGCTTAGCGGTCGTCAGATCGAACTGATCCATAGTGTAGTGTACGGCACTGCCGAGATTGATTTCTTGATGAAAGTCAGAATTATCGAGCAGTAGGAAGCCGGCCACGCCGTAAACCAGCGCTATCAGCAGAATCAAAACAGCGAAGCGGATGCTTTTACGAAAGCCCTGGACGTCACTGCGTACCATGAACTGATGCTCGAACAGTAGCACCAAAGATAAAATAGCCACAGGCAGAACGACGGTCTGCACAATTTCATGCCCAATCAGGTGACCCATATTGGCGCGTGTAATTGCAATGGCGACACTCAGGCCTAGGTAAAAGGTGTAGGCCAGCACGGTGACCAGCCAGGCCGTACGCTTGCGCCGGCGCAGTTGAGTGCTGAGATATAACAGGCTGATGCCGACGAGTAGTGGCAAGTCGACGGTGACGTCGCTTAGATGCGAGCTGTGCCGGGCGGCAATCTGTTCCAGTAGCGTCGTGGCTAGGATGAAAATGCCATGGGCGCCAACTAGAAAGCTAGTAAACTGGACGGCAAAGTCTTGGCGAAGCTGTAATTGTTGCCTTAAGGCTTTGCGATGGCTCATGCGTGCTCTATTGTACTAAAAACTGCTGATTGGTGCTAAACCATAACCGCGTTATAAACACCTATTTGCGTAAAAATCACATTACTATTTTGCTTGCCTTTATCCGAAGGCCTCGACTACAATAGAAAGGACGTGGAGAGGTATCATGGCGGTTTATAGCAACACCCAAATTAAGCAGGCGATTGACTCGGGGCATATTGTCTGTCACCCCTTTAATCCTCGCCATATTGCCCATGCCAGCCTGGATGTAACACTGGGCTATTATTACTACCGAATCGAACGCATGAACGAACGGACGATCTACAACCCGTTTGACCGCGAGGATGTAGAGCGCTACTTCGATGGCCCATATAAGGCTATGCCACATGGCCAGTGGTGCAAACTGAACGGCTTTCTGCCATTCAAGAACATTCCGCTTGATCATCCGGTCATCAGCCTGAAGCCTCGAGAGCGCTTGCTGGCCCACACCCATGAGTTTTTCGGCATCAAACCGCCAGGCGCCTACGAGCTTAAATCGCGTTCTAGTTGGGGACGCAACGGCGTAGCGGTTTGCTTTGACGCCGGCTGGGTGGACCCCGGTTACGTTAATCGCCTGACACTAGAAATTTACAATTTGAACGAGCGCGAAACGATGCTTTTGCCAGTCGGCGAGCGCATTGCCCAAGCGGTGTTCGTCGAGACTGGTCCGGTCGAAGGCGACTACGGTCTGGGCCGGGATGATAATTTCAGCGGCAAATATCAACAGGGTACTGATATGGAGACCATCATCAAGACCTGGTCACCGGACATGCTGCTACCTAAGGCCTATCTCGACCATCGCACGCTGCCACCGAAAATCGAGGGATTAGCTTATGAATAGGGGCAAGTATATCGTTCTGGAGGGTCCCGAGGGCGTCGGCAAGACCACCCAGCTGCAGGAATTAGCCCGTCGCTTGCGAGCCGCCGGTTTACCAGTGCGCACTCTGCGTGAGCCGGACAGTCAGAGCGACCTGACAGCCCGCGCCATTCGCCAATTGACCCAAGATCCGCATTATCCGATGAATAGTCGGACAGAAGTCTTGCTGTACAACGCCGCGCGCTCTCAATCTCTGGGAATTATCAAGCAAAGCGTCGCCAGCGGCGTGATTTGCCTAGTTGATCGGAATTTTCTAACAACCTTGAGTATTCAATACTATGGCCGCGGCGACGTGCCTGACTATCAAACTATCAATTCGATCATCGATTTCGCGGTTGCCGATGTCCAGCCGGATCTGTGCATCGTCTTGGACGCTCCTGTGCCGACACTTCGTAAGCGCTTAGCTGACCGGTCCAAAGGTGAACGCTTCGATGACCTCGACAACGCTTTTCTGGAGCGCGTACGGGCGGGCTATCTGTGGGAGGCCAAACAGCGCCAGTTTCCGGTGGTTTTCGCTGATGACAGCGGCCAAAACGTGGCCGAGGCCATCTGGCAATTAGTTTCCCGCGAGTTAGCAGTGCGTCAGCCGAGCCGGGCGACGGCTGTGGCGGCACCGACCTCTGTCAAGGAGATTATCGCTGCCAAGGCGATACCCCAGACCCACGAAAAACCTGCCGACGACACCGCACAAGTGGCCGATGGTGAATCTCTGTTAGAAAAGACTGATAATTCCTACAAGCTAACCAAAGCCGGCCGACGCTACCTAGATAGCGTCGTTACCAGCTCGGATGGCAATGTCTACGCTTTCCGCGAGCAACTTAGCCCCGTCACGGTGGCTGCCGCCATGGCTCGGCTCAGCCGCCGCAGCGACGATTTACGAGTTACACTACTGGATGAATTTGCCGGCAAACTGGACAAGGACAACCAACTCCTGCAGCGTGTCATAACCGCTTACGGCGACGATTCGGTCCAGCAACTGGCCGGCATACACGTGGTCATCGAAAACGCCAGCAACCTGCTGACCAAGAAGCTGGAGTGGGGCCGCCTAGCCGCCTACCTTGAGCAATCAACGCGCTATATTTACTTCGACCAAAAAGACGCTGCCGGCAAGTATCGCTACCATGTGCCAGATTACCTAAAGTCCTCCGTCAAGAAGCAGTACGTCGAGGCCATGGACACCATTTTCGAGCTATATTCGACCATGGTGCACCGATTGACGGATTACGTGCGTGCCAACTCCAAAGTGCCGGCCAAGGAACGTGATATCGCTTGGCAAGGCGCCACCAGGGCCCAGGCTTGCGATGCCGTTCGTTCAGTGTTGCCGGCTGCTACCAAGTCCACTGTCGGTGTTTTCGCCTCCGGCCAAGCCCTAGAGAGCCTAATCATGCATCTCCAGAGTGATGAGTTGTCGGAAGCCCAGGAAGCCGGCCGCGATTTATTAGAGCAAGCCCGGCAAGTTATGCCAGTCTTCTTCGAGCGAGCCGACAAGCCGGAACGTGGCGGCGCGCACATTGCTTACCGAGCTACCACTAATCGTGCCGTCAAACAGTTGGCACACGACTACTTACCGGATAATCACGCCGCTGCCGCGGCCGAGGCGGTGACGCTGGTTGATTTCTGGCCCAAGAACGAGCTCTTACTAGTGGCTGACATGCTTTATGAGCATAGTAATTTATCCTTGGAAGAGCTTTATAGCGAGGTAAACTCCTGGCCTTATGATAAGAAAGTCGAAATCTTCAAGGCCTACGTCGGAGAGCGCTTGAATCGCCGCCACAAGCCCGGCCGAGCCCTAGAAAAAGCCCATTATAGCTGGGATTTGCTGTGTGATTACGGTATCTTTCGCGACCTGCAGCGCCATCGGATGGTCGACGACCTCAATTGGCAGTTGTTGACGCCGCGTTATGGCTTCGAAGTGCCGCAATTAGTCGAGGATGCTGACCTAACCGAGCAGTTCGAAGCCTGTTTCGATATCAGTCTCAGGCTATACAGCCTACTGCAGCGTGCGGGCTACGGCATCGAAGCCCAGTACGCCACGCTCTTGGGCCACAAAATGCGCTGGAAAGTAACCTATAACGCCCGAGAAGCCTTTCATCTACATGAACTACGCACCAGCCCTCAGGGCCACCCTGGCTACCGCCAACTAGTCCTGCAAATGCACGAGAAACTAGCCGAGGTTCACCCTCTGCTGGCCGAAGCCATGAAATTCGTCAACACCGACGAGGATCCCGAACTAACCCGTCTGGCCGCTGAGAAATACACGCAGTTCAAGCTATCGCAGTTTAAAGATTAGGGCTCGTGTCAGTATCGGCTAGCACACTTTCCTGTGCCAGTATTTGGGCGGCGGCGGCATGAATGGGGTTAGTAGGCACTAAAAGGGTTTCGAGTGTGCCTAAACCTTCTTGAATAAGTTCGCGCACGTTATCGGCAACTTGTTCCCCTGCCAGCCTAACCGACGGTTCGTGGTCTAAATCATCTCGAATACGCCGGTCGGGACGTTGACCAGCGCTAAAAGAGAGGTTTTCTAAACGGTTCACAGTCATAAGATTTGCTTGTTTAAGCTTGTCGGCAACTAAGTATAGTACTTTCACGGCATTATGCAAGCCTCCTAATTCACCCTTGTAGAAACAGGTGTCAAGTAGTATACTTATTGTTAAGTTGCCAAAGACAGCGACGGGTGAAAAGCCTTGATAATGTCGCCGAGGTACAAACAATCTCTTGAGAGTTTGCACGTCTTTGGATACAAAACCAGAGACGTTTTTGTTTGGCAACGGTAGGGATTCGGTCGATGACCCTGCTCAAACTAATCCGTATGGAGAAAATATGGCTTTAAGCAAAAGTCAAAAAGGTGACGTTATCCAGGAAGTTAGTGATCTGCTGGCCGGCTCCAAGCTGACCGTCATCGCTAAGTACGAAGGCACGCCGGTCAAGGCCCTGCAAGGCCTGCGTCGTGACGCCCGTGATAGCGGCACCAAGGTCAAAGTCGTCAAGAACCGGCTGGTGATTCAGGCTCTGAAAGCCACTGACGGGCTGAAAGATGTCGATACAGCGGCGCTGAACGGCATGCTGCTCTACGCTTTTAACAGCAAAGACGAAGCTGCGCCGGCTCAGAACCTGCAAGCTTTCGCTCGTACCAATCCGACGCTGGAATTCGTCGGTGCCATCACGGCCGATGGCCAATTCATGGCCGCTGACGACGTCAAGGCTCTGGCAGCTCTGCCTAGCAAGGAGCAGCTGCGCGGCATTCTGGTGGGCACGATTGCGGCACCGCTGAGCGGTTTCGTCGGTGTTATGACCGGCAATGTCCGTGGTGTGATGAACGTCCTAAACGCCCGCGCTGAAGCGCTGAGTAATTAATAAGTATTTAAGGAGATAATATGGCAGAAGAAGAGAAAACTGAGGTCGTCGTCGAAGAAAAGGCCGACGCCAAAGAAAAGAAGGGTGCAGTTAAAGCCCCCAAAGAGTTTGAAAAGCTGGTCGCTGAGCTAGACAAGTTGTCGGCTCTGGAAATCAGTAAGTTCGTTAAGTTTCTGGAAGAATACTGGGGTGTTAGCGCTGCTGCACCAGCCGTAGCCATGGCTGCTGCGCCCGCTGGTGGCGATGCCGCTCCAGCCGCTGAGGAGAAAAGTGAATACGACGTCATCTTGAAAGACGCCGGAGCCCAGAAGGTTGCCGTCATCAAGGCCGTCAAGGACATTACCAACCTCGGTCTCGGCGAAGCCAAGGCCATCGTTGACAGCGCTCCGAAGCCCGTCCTAGAAAAAGCTAAGAAGGAAGACGCCGAAACCGCCAAGAAGGCCCTAGAAGCCGCCGGCGCCACCGTCGAGCTAGCCTAACCTTAGTTAACCAGTAACTGTTCTGTTTATCCACAGTCAGTGGATAGTTTTTGACTTGAACGGTGGAACATGGTAGTTTGGAGAGGAAAGTGTACCTAATAAACACTTCTCATGAGAGACAGACAGTATGCCAGATATTCCAGACAAACAAGTCAAACGGCTCCGGGCGTTGATCCAAGAGGCCGAGACCAGTTTGGCGGCGGCTACAGAGTTACTGATTAGTTTGATCGGTGATGATGACAAAGTCGCTCCGATTAGTAGCGATAATGCGCTTGGTAAGGTCATTGAAGGCGTTTTCGACGGCCAGAACATGGTCGGCAGCGACGGCAAGACCTATCCAGTGCCAGCCAACTACGCCAGCAAGTCAAAACTCGTCCAAGGCGACATCCTGAAGCTGACCATCGCTGAAGACGGGGCTTTCCTATACAAGCAAATCGGGCCCATCCCGCGTAAGCAAGTGGTTGGGACCTTGATTTTGGAAGGCGGCCACTATTTCGTGGAGGTCGGCGGCAAGAAATTGCGCGTCTTACTGGCCAGTGTTACCTATTTCAAGGCCAAACCTGGCGACCAGGTCAGCGTCAACGTGCCGGAAGACGACTCCACCGCCGAGTGGGCCGCTCTAGAAGCCGCTCTTTAAGACAGGATTAAAATGCCTCGAAAACCAAACGTGTTTCTTGGGCTTTGCGTTCTCGTTGCCTTAGTACTGGCGGGCTTTCTAGTTCCAATCTCCAACAGAACATACAAATTTCCAGGCTGCACGCTACCGACGGCTAAATTTAGGCTTATCAACGGCCAGAAGCCTGCTTATCAAAATTACTTTAATGATATGCTCAATGCATCAATTCCAGCCTCATTATGCTCGGGCTCCGAGGGACACATACATGAAGAATTATTTATCCTGTAAGACTACTTGTTTGTAATTTATACATTCGGAATTCGAACTGTTAAACCCTATAATCTAATATATGGGGCAGGCATTATATAGGAAACACCGGCCGAAGAAACTTTCGGAAGTCGTTGGCCAGGAGCATATTACCCAAACCTTGTCGCAAGCCTTGAAACAAGGTCGGATTAGCCATGCTTATCTGTTCACTGGGCCGCGTGGCGTTGGCAAAACTTCAGTGGCACGCATCCTGGCACACGAAATCAACGGGCTGCCGTATACCGACGACAGCCAGCACATGGATATTATCGAAATTGATGCTGCCAGTAATCGGCGCATTGATGAGATTCGGGAATTGCGCGATAAGGTCTATATCGCGCCGACCAGCGCCAAATATAAGGTTTATATCATCGATGAGGTGCATATGCTGACGCGCGAGGCCTTTAACGCGTTGTTGAAGACTCTGGAAGAGCCGCCGGCCCACGTAGTCTTCATCCTGGCGACGACCGACGCCCATAAGCTGCCAGAAACGATTGTCAGTCGCACTCAACGCTTCAGCTTCAAGCCGGTGGAGCCCGAAAAGGTCATTGCTCATCTGCAGGACATCGCTAAGCAAGAGAAAATTAGCGTCGACGACGAGGCTTTGGGGCTGTTGGCCGAGCACGGCGAGGGTAGTTTCCGTGATAGCATCAGCCTGCTGGACCAGGCTAGCAGCCGGGGTAGCCGTTTGACGGCCGACGATGTGCGCCAATTATTAGGCATCCCGCCAGCCACGGCCATCGATCAACTGATGGCTGATATGGCCAGTGGCTCGCCAAGCCAGATCATGAGCGGCTTAGATGATCTATACAACCAAGGCTATCAAGCGACGGCTATCGCTAAGCAGTTGAGCCAGAGGCTGCGTACTAAGCTGATGGATGATGTGGGCACGTCGGTTGGTGATTTGCGGCTGTTGAAGCGCTTGCTCGAAGTGCCAGCTGCTTACGAGCCGGAACGACTGTTGGAGATCCTATTGCTCGAAGCTGCTCCAGCTAGAAACGAGTCCGTGGAAGTTTCCCAACCCGAGCCTGAGCCAGTGGTGGCAGAAACTCCTGAAACTGAACCGCCGGTTGTCAAACCCGTGAAAAAAGCGAGTTCTATCAAACTTGACGCCGCTGTTTGGCTGCAAGTCTTGAACGTTTTGAAGCAAATGTACAATACCCTCTACGGTATTGCCCGAATGGCCGAGCCGCGTTTCGACGGTGACCAGCTAGAACTGGCCTTCGCTTTCGCCTTTCATCAGAAACGACTCAATGAAGCAGCCAACCGCAAGCTATTGGCCGATATCATCAAGGATTTGACCGGCCAATCGGTAATCATCACTTGCGTCCAAGATGAAACGCTACCGACGGCTGCCGGGCTAGGCGATCAATCCCCGCCACCGGACGCTGGCATGGCGGCCATAAGCAATATCTTTGGTGGAGTCGAGCTGTTAGAATCATAGGACGGAGGGAACATGGAGCCGACGGCCACCACGGATTCACAGCCGCAAAATAGCGAAGCCGAAGCCAGCTTACTGGGCGCGCTGCTGATTGACGGCGACGCTGTAGTCAAAATCGCTGACCAACTGCAGGCAACGGACTTCTTCGAGGGCCGTCACCAGCGGATTTATGAAGCCATCCTGCAGCTCTATGAACAGCACGAGGCAATTGATGTGCTGACGCTAACTGATCGTCTGAGCAATAACGGCCAATTGGACGCCATTGGTGGCCCAGCATATCTGACGGAACTGACCAATTTCGTGCCGACGGCCGCCCATGTCGAGCAATATGCCGACATTGTCGCCCAAAAAGCCTTGCGTCGCCGGCTGATTACCGCTTCCAAGGACATCGCCGGCCTGGGTTATGACGAATCGAAGGAGCTGCGTGAGCTAATCGAAGAAGCGGAAAGCCGGCTGTTCGAAGTCAGCCAGCAACACGTCAAGCAGAACGCCATCAGCCTGGAAACGATTCTGGCAGAAAGTTTTGATCGGCTGGATGAGCTGCACAAAGATAAGAATAAAATCCGCGGTATTCCGACCGGCTTCAACGATATCGATGAGAAGTTGGCTGGCTTCCAGCGGTCTGATCTAGTCGTCTTGGCCGCCCGGCCGTCCATGGGCAAAACCGCCCTGGCGCTGAACTTTGCGCACAACATCGCCGTCCAGGCTGACCAACCAGTATTAATTTTCAGCCTGGAAATGAGCAAGGAACAGCTGGTCGACCGGCTGTTGTCGATGGAATCCGGCGTTGACGCCTGGGCGCTGCGCACCGGCAACCTGACAGACGCTGATTTCGAGAAAATTGGCCGGGCCATGGGCACGCTGTCTGAGGCACCGATTTTTATCGATGACACACCGAGTATCACAGTTAGTGATCTGCGCACCAAAGCCCGTCGTGAAGCTCACAATCGGCCGCTAGGCTTAATTATTGTCGACTACCTGCAACTGATGAGTGGTGGCAGTCGTTTTAACAGTGACGCCAACCGTGTGCAGGAAGTTTCCGAAATTTCACGCAGCCTCAAGGGTGTGGCCCGCGAACTGAACGTGCCGGTGCTGGCCCTCAGCCAGCTCAGCCGCTCAGTCGAGAACCGTAATCCACAGATCCCGCAGCTGGCCGACTTACGTGAATCCGGCTCCATCGAACAAGACGCCGACGTTGTGCTCTTCATTTATCGGGAAGAACTTTATAATCCAGACACCGATCGCCAGAAATTGGCCGACATCTTAATTAAAAAACACCGTAACGGGCCGGTCGGCAACCTTGAATTGTATTTCGATACCGAGCGTCAACGCTTCCGCTCCGTTGACACCAAACACACCGAACCCTTCAGCGGCTAAGTTCTTCCAGCAAATCGTCGGGGCAGGGTATAATGGCCACATATGAAAAAGTGGCGCCGTTCCTTCCGGCAGCATCAGCGGCAAATAGGTCTAGTGGCGGCGATTATCATCGTTCTTGGTGGATTATTGACCTATCACCTAGGCTCCTTGCCGGGCGGCGTCAGCGGCGGAGAAGTTGTTACCGCTAACTTAGCGCTTGGCTGGCACGGTTTGTATCATCAACCACTGTATTTGCCACTGAACGTTGTTCGTTCAGTGGTGTTCTTCATCTTCGGACATCATGGCCAATTGCTTACTAGATTGCCCAATGTCGTTTTCGGTGCTCTGACGATGGCGGCTTTCGTTTGGTTGATTCGATTATGGCATGGTGGTCGTACTATGCTGTTGGCAGGTGCATTGTTTGTTACTAGCGCCTGGGTGTTGCACGCCAGTCGTTTGGCCAGCTATGATGTCCTTTATTTGTGGGCTCTCCCGACTCTATTATTGATTCAAGCTGCACTGCAACGCCGGCCTCACAGCACGCTAGTAAATTATGGCGCTGTCATGGTATGGGGGATGATGTTATACATTCCGGGTCTAGTCTGGCTACTGTTGCTGAGCCTCTTCTGGCAGCGAGCAATGGTTGTAGCTGCTTGGCGGCACTTCCGGCGCTGGTGGCAGCGCAGTCTGTACGCTCTGGCTGGAGTCATCTGGTTGCCGCTGCTGGGCGTTGCTTTGACGCGCCACGGCGTCTGGCGAACGTGGCTGGGCCTGCCAGCCCACCTTGCTGTGCCCTTACAGCTTCTCAAGCAGTTCGGTCAGGTTTTCGGGCATTTATTTGTCCGCGGGCCGCATACCCCACAAATTTGGCTGGTCGGCGCACCGATTATGGACATTTTCACCTCGGTGGTTTGCCTGATTGGTATCTATTTCTACGTCCGACACTGGCGAGCCAGCCGCAGCCGCATAATCGGCAGCTATGTACTGGTAGGCGCCGTCCTGGTCGCGCTCGGCGGCCCTGTCGGTTTAAGCCTGCTAGTACCATTCTTATATATAGTGGCTGCCACCGGAGTGACCTATCTGTTACACGAGTGGCTACAGGTCTTTCCGGTCAATCCCTTGGCCCGCGGCCTCGGCACGGCTTTCATCGTGGCCGCGGTCAGCCTGAGTTGCTTGTACAATCTACGCGCCTATTTCGTGGCTTGGCCGCATAATAGCGCCACCCAAGCGACTTTTACCCAGCATTTGCTATACTGAGAACAGTTAAGGGGGAGCCTATGAGCCGGTTTGATCAAGCCAAAATGTTGATGCGTGTTAAAAAGATTCAGAGTGAGCTGCAAAAGCAGGTCATCACTGCAGAATCGGGTGATGGTGCTGTGAAAGTCGAGATAACAGGTGATCAGAAGTTGAAGAAGGTGCACATTGACCCGAAGTCCGTTGACGTCGACGACATCAGCCAGCTGGAGCGCTGGATCGAAGACGCCGTCAAGGAAGCAATTCAGGAAAGCCAGCGCGTGGCTGCCGAAAAAATGCAGCCCATGATGGGCGCCTTAGGCAATCTGGGACTGTAAGCGCCGTCTATGAGCCTGTTGCCGCCGGCTTTGCAGGATGTGATTGACGCCTTCGGCCTCTTGCCGGGTGTCGGACCGCGCACAGCCGAGCGTTACGCCTATTATTTGTTACGCCAAGCCAACGACACGCCGCAAACTTTGGCCGCCGCTCTGCAGGCCCTTGGCCAAGGCGTTGGTTATTGCCGGAAAACTTTCGCCCTGGTGCCAGCCGGCGAAGAGCTGTCCAGGCTGTACACCGACCCACAACGCGACAAGCGATTGGTTGCTGTGGTGGCCGAACCTTTCGACGTCGTGGCACTGGAAAAAACCGGCCAATTCCATGGTACCTATCATGTACTAGGCGGCCTGGTATCGCCAATTGACGGCGTCGGCCCGGAGCAGCTGCACGTCAAGGAGCTTGTTCAGCGAGTTGATGATGATAAGATCAAAGAAATCATCCTTGCCACCAACGCCAGCGTTGAAGGTGAATCAACGGCTCTATACATTCAACAGCAGCTGGGCGGCCGCAAAGTCAAGATCACGCGACTAGCCCGCGGCCTGCCGATCGGCGTTGACCTGGAGTACGCCGACCAAATCACGCTTGGCCGGGCTCTGGAGGGCCGTCAGGCTTTCTAGCGCTTTCGGCCGAAGAATACCGTATTATATATGAATATGTACGCCGAAGCTGAGCAAATAGCCAAAATTATCCAGAGTGCCCAAAAAATCGTCATCGTCCAGGCGGACAACCCCGACGCCGATTCGCTGGGCAGCGCTCTGGCTCTGGAGCACATTCTGGGCGACATGGGCAAGGAACCCTTTTTATATTGCGCCGTCGATATGCCTGGTTACATTCGCTACCTCAGCGGCTGGGACCGGGTCAGTCAGGATATGCCGATGCAATTCGACGCCAGCATCCTGGTCGACGTTTCGACCATGACCCTATTAGAGAAATTGATAGATTTGAAACTAAACAATCGCCTGGCCACCAGGCCTTGCATTGTGCTCGATCATCACGAAGTCGTCGAAAACCCCATCCCATTTGCAACAATTGTAATTAATGACCACCAGCGAGCCTCAGCCGGTGAGCTGATCTACAAATTGGCCAAGCAGCTTGATTGGAAATTGTCGCCAGAGGCCGAGCTGCCGCTGATGGCTTCAATCCTCGGTGACACCCAGGGCTTGACTAACCAATTGGCCTCAGCCGACACTTACCGCGTGCTGGCGGACTTCATAGATGACGGCGTCGATCGACCAAAGCTCGAGGAGCAGCGCCGCGAATACGGCAAAATGCCACCGGAAATTTACCGCTACAAGGCCGAACTGATCAAGCGCACTGAGTTCGCAGCCGATGGCCAGCTGGCCCATGTCACCATCCCGCAATCCGAGATTAACGAATTTAGCCCGCTGTACAACCCGGCACCGCTGATTCAAGCCGACATGCTGCAGACCACCGGTGTACGAACGGCCATTGTTTTCAAGTGCTACGCCGACGGCAAGATCACCGGTGCCATCCGCTGCAACAGCGGCACGGCTATAGCCGCCGAGCTAGCCGAACATTTCGGCGGCGGCGGCCACAAACTGGCTAGCGGCTTCAAGGTCACCGATGGGCGGTCTTTCGACGAATTAAAGACCGAATGTTTAAAGCTGGCGACTGACCTATTGGTCAAGCTACCAGGAGACGCATCATGAAGCTCTACAACACCTTGACTAGAAAAGTAGAGGAAGTAAAGCCTCAAAAACCACCGGCCGTAACGGTCTACACCTGCGGCCCAACAGTTTACGATTACTCGCATGTTGGCCACTGGTTCAACTACGTGCGCATGGATTTATTGGTGCGCACCCTTAAGGCCAGCCAGCTGGAGCCGGATTGGGTCATGAATATAACTGACGTTGGGCACCTGGTTAGCGACGCCGACGAAGGTGAGGATAAGCTGAGAAAAGTGCTCAGCGCGAGGGCAAAACAGCTTGGGAGATCGCTGAATTCTATACCCAGGACTTCGTAAGCGGCATGAAGCAGCTGAATATGCTTCGGCCTGACCATATAGTCAAAGCGACCGACCACATTGCCGAGCAAATTGAGCTTATCAAAGTCCTCGAAGACAAAGGTTTTACCTATAAAATCGATGATGGCATCTATTACGACACTAGCAAGTTTCCTCGTTACGCTGATTTCGCTCAACTAGATCTCGATGAGCAACAAAATGCCCGGATCAGCCAAAACCCTCAGAAACACCAGTTCAGCGACTTCGCCCTCTGGAAGTTCTCGCCGACTGACCAGCAACGTGACATGGAATGGGATAGCCCATGGGGCAAAGGCTTCCCGGGCTGGCATATCGAATGTTCGGCGATGGGTCTGAAGTATCTCGGCCCAACGCTCGACATCCATACTGGCGGCATTGACCACATACCGGTGCATCATACCAATGAAATTGCCCAGAGCGAGGCTGCCACCGGCCAACCCTTCGCCAACTACTGGCTACATAGTAATCATGTGATGATCGATGATCGGAAAATTTCCAAAAGTCTAGGTAACGGTATCCGCCTGCAAGATGTAATCGAGAAAGGCTACTCGCCCGAGGTGCTACGACTGCATATCCTAGAATCGCATTATCGCAGCCAGGCTCACTTCAGCTGGGATAGTCTGGAGGCCGCCCAGAACCGCTTGCGTGATTTACGGGCTATGGCAGCTCTGCGCTGGCAACCGCGCTCAGTGACCCACGACAGCGGCACTTTTGCGTTGGAAGACATACCTAGTGAGCTGCTAGGCTACCTAGCCGATGATCTGGATACGCCGCAAGCTCTAGCGTTCCTGAGCCGGATCAGCACCCAGTTGCAAACCGTGCATATTGAGGTTGATATGGTTGACCACTTCACGCTTATGCTGAAAGGTATTGACGATTTACTGGGGCTCAACTTGTCAGGTGTCGAAGATATATCTGAAAACCAAAAAGCGCTTCTAGGGGAGCGCGAAGCGGCCCGTGCCAGGCAAGACTGGGCTCGCTCAGATGAGCTACGTGATCAATTAATGAAGCAGGGCATTGGCGTCCAAGACGCCACTCACGGCGTTATTTGGTATTGGCTGTAGCCGGGGTTGTGACTTTTTTGAATTCCGGTGTGTCGATGATTTTACGGCTGCGCAAATATTCCAGTACCAAAATACGTAGGCAACCGGCGACCGGAATTGCGACTAGACCTCCGAATAGCCCGCCAAAACTAACGCCGATGACGATTGACATGAAAACTAGCAGCGGCGACATATTGGTGGTATTAGCCTGGACACGTGGCTGAATAAGGTAGTTCTCGATCTGTTGATATAAGAGGTAATAGGCCAGGATAATAATGGCGGCTGAGGTGGAATGAAACAGCGCCACGATAGTCACAATGATGGCGCCAATCGTGTGACCAATCATTGGTATCAAGCCGCAGACGAAAATCACGACTATTAAGGCCGCTGGATAGCTGATATGCAGCAGTAATACGGCCGGCGTTATCAACAGCGCTGCCAGCGCTGCCAGCAATACCTGACCATTAACGAAGCCTTTTATCACTTTGTACATATCCTGGGTCAAATGATCGGCTAGATCATGTCGCCGATCAGGAATAACTTCCCTGGCAAAACCCACCCAGCGCGGCCCCTCGACCAACATCATAAAGGTCAGTACCAAAACAGTTACTAGCGAGAAAATACTGCTACCAACATGTCGCAAGGTGGTGAAGGCCGTGCCGCCGACATCTTGCAGGCGTAGCGACAGCTGGTGCGAAACGGTGCTGATTTCATTCTGCAAATGATAGCGACGAATCAGGTGACCAATGGCACTGTTCTGACTCCGTAAGTCACTGACCAGGTGCGGCGTAGCTTTAATCAAGTTGTCGGTCTGCCGTACCAAGGGTGGCACAATGCTAGCCAGAAAAGCGCCGAGTAGGATTATCACTACCAAGAAAGACAAGGTTGTCGCCAGCGAGCGGCTGCCGCGGCGCTTGCCGGGCAAGCGTTGGCCCAACCAGTTGACTGGTGCGTTAAGCGCCAGTGCCAGAAAAAAGGCCATGAAAATCAGTAGCAGAGCGTGACCCACACGGTGCAGGGAAGATACCAGGATAACCGTCACCGCCACCATGATAGCCAACCGAATAAAAGTCGGCGTCGTAATAGTCAGTGATACTTCGGAGGGCTCATCGCCACGGCGGAAGTGAAACATAGCCCTATTATCTATTGATGGCGCCTTTTTCGCAATGCTTGTCGATAAATAGTCAACACCTCGCGTCCGACGGTATCAACATCGAATTTCTTGGCGTGAGCTCCACCCCAAGCAGCGGCGGCGCGACGCTCCCCCGGCTTGGTTAAGTACAGACGTAATTTACTAGCAAGTTCGGTGGCATCCAGAGGGTCGAACAGCAACTCTGCCTTCGGTGCCATGACTGAGCGGTAGCCCGGATTGTCGCCAGCCAGAACCGCGGCTCGGCCGCTGGCCATGGCTTCAATCAGCACAATACCGAAGCTTTCACCGCCACGACTGGGAAACACGGCGATATCAGCCGATGCGTAATAACGTGGCTTGTCGGCCTCTGGGATGAAGCCGGCTAGGGTGACGATATTTTCAAGGGCGTGTTCCCGGATATATTTCTTCAAATTGGCTTCCAGCGGTCCGCCACCGCATATTACTACCCGAAACTTCGGCACCTCCGGCAGCTGCACCAAGTCCGCCACGGCTTCCAAGAGGAGTTGGCAGCCTTTGCGCGGCACCAAACGGCCCAAAAACAAAATAGTCGGTACTCCATCGTCATATAGCTTCAAAGGCTTAGCTTTATGAAACAGTTGATAATTAACAACGTTTGGAGAAACGTCGGCTTTCATTCCGAATGAGCTCTGAGCGAAGGCCGCAGCCGCCGGCGAAACGGCCAATAAGCGGTCGAAGCGTTTCAATGAAGGCCGCAAGCAGATAGCTAACAAGCGATTGCCGACGCGTGAGGGCCAGGCTTCGGGCAGGATGTGAAAAGTACCGATCACGGCCGTCTGGGGGCTAGCGGCCAGTATCAGCCGCTGGGACATCAAGGGATGGTGCGGCGTCTGGACGTGCAGCACGTCGAAGTGTTGTTCTCGGATAAAACGCCGCAGCCGGCGACGGCTGGTAGGCAAGGGAATAGTTGTTCTATTGCCGTTGAACACCACAGCAACATTGCGGCTCAAGCTATGAATATTCGGCAGATCGCGCCGGGCGGTCTGTCCTACTAGATAATGAACGTCATGTCCCTGGGAGCGCAGCCATTCACCGATACCAATCACATATTGCTGAACGCCGTCCGGCGGGTCAAGCGAGGTATCCAGAACCAAGCCGATTTTAAGCTTGGCGTCGGCGGCCGGCGGTTTTGCCATATTGTTTCACTGCCTCGACATAGAGTTCTTCGTAACGATCCACGACTTTGGGGTAATCGAACTGCTCAACGTAGTCATGAGCCCACTGCTGCCATAGTTTACGTAGCTGCTTCTCTTGGAGTAGTAAGGCCAATCGGCGAGCGAATTCCTCGCTGTCGCGTGGATTAACGATCGACAGCTGGCCCAGACCCTGCATCACTTCGCTGTAACCTGAGTTATTACCAGCCACCGTCACCGTACCGCTGGCCATGGCCTCCAGCAAGACGATGCCGAAGCTCTCGCCGAACAGCGCCGGCGAGCAGAACAGGTCAGCCTCGCTGAGCAGCTTGACTTTCAAATCCTCGCTAACGTAACCCAGGAATTTAACGTTCGGCAGCTTCAAGTCGTCAACCATCATTTCCAGGCGTTCGCGTAAGTCGCCGTCGCCAGCCACCAGGAGCTGCAGCTTAGGTCGGTCTTGGCTGAGGATTTGATAGGCCTGGAATAGGTATTTCAAGCCCTTGCGGCCTTCCAGCCGGCCAACGTACAGGATTGTCTCGTTATGGTCAGCCGCCACCCGCGAAGTTTGTCGATATTTAGCGACGTCCACGCCGTTGGGGATAATGGTGATCGGCTGCTCGGTGATACCCGCGGCGTATTCGGCGCCGGCTTCGGAGACGGCCGTCATGACGTGCAAATAGCTCATAACTGACCGGAAGTAGGGGTTGACGACCTTGACCAAGGTACGCGTCATGATGGTTTCCGGTATTTTTTGGTGAAAAGTAGCGATATTGACGCTCTTGGAACGCTGCAACAGCTGGCGGCTGAGTAGTGGCACCCACGGTTCATGGAAGTGCAGAATATCGAACTTCTCGGCGGCTAAGATAGCATCGATGTCTTCTTCATCGTGCCGGCTGGATAGCTGTGTGGTCGTCTGAGCCGGCGAGCGGAAGTCAGTCGAAACACCCATAAAGATGACGTCTGGTAAGTCACCATTTTTCCAACCGCGCGGCCGAGGCGTAATAACTTTAACCGTATGGCCTTTGGCCTGGAGACCGCTTTGTAGCGACAGCACTACTGCCATAACGCCGCTGTTACGCTCAATATTGTATGGACAGACCAGCCCAATCTTCATCTTAGCTCCAAGTATACCTTACTTTTGGGCCAAAATCCGACGCAGGGCAGGCGGTATCAGAACCGCTGTTTCCTTTTTATCGGCTATGATGCTCGGCATATGAGCCTTACTATTCATCGCATAACTTTTATACTGACGAAAAACTACTAACATGTGTTGCTTAACAATTTCGTTGTTGAAATAGTGATCAGTTTTGGAATAGACGTGATAAACCGGTAGATCAATCTGTTCCGTGCAATTATCGAGGTTCAGAAATTCGCTACGTGTTAACCAGTCAGTCCGAACATCATTTATCTGCCACAATTTGACATCAAAATCGAGATAAATATCCATTAACTCAGATGAAGCACCGACAAAACGCTTCTTGGTGTTTGGCAATTGTCTGGAGACGTTCTTTATAACAAAGCTGTTGAGCCCTATGTACCTAATAAGGAAGGGTAGGGGTGGTGTAGTGAAAAGTCGTGTGCCGTATTGGTAAAATTTGCGTCGCGGGACTGAAAACACAAAATCATCTTTATGGGCAAAACCAGCTACACTAATCAATAAATCAACTTTTTTGACAAGCTCGGGGTACTTTTGGAGCATTCTTGTGACAATCACAAAGCCATATGAAATGCCCACGATAGTGATGTGCTTTCGGCGGAAACGCAACTTGATGAAGGCCGCCAGATAATCGGCGTATTGGTCGATCGTCGGCTTCTTTCGGATTTCGTAGAAACTATCCATGCCGCCGAATCCAGGCAGATCGGGCATAGTGACGGCACCATACTCGTTGAGATTCTCGACTAGGCCCCACAAACGCTCTAGCATGGCGTGATGACCGTAAATTAACAGAATCTCACGGTCCCGCCTGCCAGAAGCCGGCACGCGCATCATACGGCCCTCAAGGCCGTTCATATTGAGCGGCACTATATAGTCGGCGGGGTTGGCGAGCGGTTTTTTAGCCATCGTGAAGTGTACTAATTGCAACTTACTCTAGCAGATTACCGCTGTTAAGTCCAGGTGTTTACAGATGTAAGCATTGTCGGAATTAACAGTTTGCGCTAAAATTCAATCTGTTATTTAACATTTCGATAATGGGGCGTGGCCAAGTGGTAAGGCACCAGGTTTTGGTCCTGGCATTCGGGGGTTCGAATCCCTCCGCCCCAGCCAGACTGTACAACAGGGGTGAAGACCGCGTTCCCTGACCGGCCACTTTATGTTGTAATCATCTTCTTGTATCTGTTCGTGATTGGTTCGGTGTCCGTGTTCCCTAGAGTGACTGGACACAGAACTTACTGACCGGGTTCTGTGACCGTACTCTGGGTCAGATCTAACCCCTTGTGGCCCTCCAGTATCGATTACTAAACTCCTCTGGAGTGGGGAGTTTTTTGTTGGTATCATTAGACTATGAACGTAGAAGTCAATGAGGTGTACGCATTTGTTGCGAATGGTGTGGGTGGGAATAAGGCCGGCGTGGTCTTGGATGCCGAAAAACTATCCGATAAGCAAATGCAGTTTGTTGCCCATGCCGTAGGTGCATCCGAAACAGCTTTTGTGCTGCCTGACACTCAAGCAACCTATCGCTTACGGTTCTTTACACCCACTGTCGAAGTACCTTTATGTGGTCATGCGACTATTGCCACATGGTCCCTTATGTTTACTCAAGGACTACATAAAGCGGGTGCTTATACACAAAACACCCAGGCTGGCTTAATACATATCTCAATCAACGATGAAGGCCTTATCTTTATGGAACAGCCCGAGCAAGAACTTGGTGCATATCTCGACCCCGCCTTAGTCTCTAAAGAACTGGGGATTCCTGAGCATATTCTAGACAAACAGTACAAACCACAGATCATACAGCAAAACTTAATGGTTGCTCTTACCTCCAAAGACGTACTCAATAATCTCAGCCTGAACTTACAGAAAGTCATCAAATTTGGTAATGAGCGTGGCTTTACTGGTTTACATGTCTTTGTGCTGTTAGATAACCATGGTTCTCTTGCCGCTGTGCGTGACTTTGCCCCAGCAGTGGGGATAGATGAAGATGCCGCCACGGGCACAGCCAACGGCTCATTCCTGACTTATCTAAAGAACAACGATTATTTACCGGAGCAAGGCATTTACAAAATTGAGCAAGGCGAAGCCATGGGTCAGTTGTCCAACATTTTTGGAAAATTTGAAGGTAGTCGAGTGTGGGTTGGCGGCAAGGCTCAAGATTCTATACACACGCAAATTGAGTTGCAATAGCAATGACGATGGCTCTCCAGATCTGTATCAACCTACTTGTATAGTCTGATCCCGGATGACAAACCTGCTCTGCACACCCTCTATAAGCTTTGTTTGCTCGCTATAGGTGCCGTGATTGAGTATGTACTCACCATATTCGGTGAGTGGATCGATTTCTTCATGTGGTATGCCGCGCTTATCTAGCGACTGCGCGACAACTTCAGCGTGCCGTACCATTTTCCTTGCCACTTCATCGGATACTTTGATGTGATCGGCGTGTTCTGCAAAGTAGTTGACCAGCTGATGGACGAGGTCTTTTTCATTGATGTATTTCTCTTGACAGTTGGGGTCAACCTTCTTGGTGCAGTGGTAGTACACGTGCCGATTGAAACTGCCGTCCAAGAGTGCCTTAAACTTTTCCTCGGCCGTAATACTTGCCCCGCAGCTGCCACATTTGAAGATATCTTTGAAGGCAAAGTTCTTAGTACCCCAATCAGCTCTATTGGGTATTGATCTACTTTGCTGAATTTGATCAAAGATAGCCTTGGTGGTCAACGGCTTATGTGAGCCCTGATATATCTTGCGACTATCTTCTGGGAATTCGAATTCACCATAATAAAAGGTATTGTTAAGCATGAGGAATATCTGACTTATGGATACTTTTGAGCCACTTCTATTGGTAAAGCCCTCGGATAGTAGCCAGGTATGTAGCCTGCGGCCACTCCAGCCCTGCGCTGCTCGATTAAAGGCCTCAGTAACAAGTGGAGCACGATCAGGGTCGAGGATTATGTCTTTAACACCCGCGAATGCCCGGTTCATGTAGCCGAGTGGGGCAGTACCTGGTCGCCAACCCATCTCACATTTAGCACGTATGCCACGTTTTACGTTAATACCACGGTTATCGTTCTCTAGCTTGGCTTGACTACACAGGATCATGAGGAGGAACTTCTCATTTGGGTTGTTGCCGAAAGTTTGAGAAAAGGTACGGATGCTTTTGAGCTTGCCTCTATCCATTAGGTCTACTAGTGAGCCTAAGTCACCAGCACACCTGCTGAGTCTTGAAGGATCCCACACTAGCGTCGCATTATACTCACCGGCATCAATTTCCTTGATAAGTTGGTTATATACCTTACGTTGGCCAGAATCTTTAGCTGAATGGCTTTCTCTGAGGACTTTTACAATATTTAAGCCTTCGCGTTTGGCCATATCCGTCATTTCCTTGATTTGGGAGTCAATGGACATGGCTTGGCGTTCGTCTGATTCGCTCGATTTACGGGCATACAAGCAATACTTGAGTTGTGGTGCTGTTTCCATACACGTACAAGGTACCGCAATGGGGGTGGAAGTCTAGGCTACTTTTTTGCTTGTATCTGCAATGAGAGAATCAAGAGTGACCTTCTTACCGTGAGACCTTCCCTGATAGCCTTTTTTAGCCGATAAACCACCGATTGGACCCATTCCGCCACCGCTTTTCTTGCGGCCTCTTCGTCTGGGGTTAGCTAAACGCTTCATTTCATCTTGTGCTTTTCTAAACTCAGAACTGTATTTGATGTCCTTAAGCGTTTTAGAAATTTGCCTAGGCGTCATGGGTCGATCGCTAGTGTTAGAGACACGATCGATTGCCGCGAAGCCTTCTGTCTGAGCCTCAAACGACATGTTTGGTTTGTATGAAAATCCTCCGCTTTCGTGCGCCGTAACATTTGGGTGCGTGGCAAGAATGGCAAAGAATTCATGAGCTTCGTCGGCTGTAAGATACAGACCAAGCGATTTCAAAATACCAAATACTTGCCCTGGCTGCATGCTCCGTCCGGGACTTTCTGACATTTGATATGCTGCATTAACCACCAGAACTGCTAACTCATTGGTGTCAATGTGTGGCTGTTCACCAGGCCAGTAAGGATTTTGAGCATCATCTCTATCTCTGATAATCCTATACTGTTGCTCGCCTCGGTAATCCAATCGCGGATCCTGCTTTATGGCAGCCAAAAAATCACCAAACTCAGGATCTCTCCCATGCCTAGTCCCGAAGGCTAGATCGCTTATTTGAGCCAAGGGAACGACATCTTTTTTTGTTGAGCCGATCAATGCCTGAATAGCCTTGTCAGCGATGGCAAGTACATGCTCAGGTATATCGGACCGTGGTTTTAGAGACTCTGTTCTCGTATCTTCTGACGCAACACCAGCGTCACGCATAACACGCGGGTCTGTTAGAGAGACTACTTCTACAGGTGTGATAGTTGGTTCTAGGGCAAGGCTTCCAGCTAGGGATGCCGAATGGTTATGCGATGCCTCAATTCCACTATTATCGACGGAGGTTTCTTCGGTACTGGTGACATCAGTAACCATCGGCATACTTTGGTCAGGCGTACTTATTGCGGTCTCACCAAGATCATCAAACTCAATTTCATAGATATCTTTGAACTCAATACCGTAAATATCAGGGGCGAGATCTTTCATCATTTTGATTGTAGCATAGCTTTATGGTGTAGATTGCATTTAGAAGACATGGCAGGAAATAAATTAGGCTCCAAAATAATCCCTTATTTGTTCTATCTGTTCCGGTGAAAAATATGCGGTCGTCCTTTTAGTCTTAGGATGCATAAAGCTAGACGGCGTGAGACCCATTTTCTTCACCGCACTATTGACGGTAGTCAGTGTTACGCCAACTATTTCCGTAATCTCTGAGCCGTACATATAACCTTCAGGTGGTGTAGTTCTGCCAAAATATTCACTCTGACTTATTTCAGTGATTTGCTCAGGACTAAAGTAGCCAAAAACATTATTAGTGCTCGGTTCCCTGTATCTTACTGCAGTTAGTCCCAACTCACGAGTGATTCTTTTTATTGTAGATTCAGCCATTTCAAGATTTTCGGCTAATCCTTTTAATGACATATAACCTTCAGGAGTTATGTCAGGTTCTTTATCCAGGTTTGCTTGTAAGTGTTGGATATTTTCTGGGGATAGAAATCGCGCTTCTTTACCACGAGAGTTTTTATAAGTCTCCCATGCCAGACCTAACTTATCTGCGCGCCTCGCGATTGTTTCATCGCTCATACCAGTCTGTTTCGCCAAACTTAATGCACTCATATAACCTTCAGGAGCCTTATCTAACTTTGACCGAGAAGGGGCGTTCTGAATGATGCTCTCTGTCTCGTCTGGTGAATAATGAGCCGTCTCTTTGCCTAGTTTTGTACGCAGACGCCTTCCATCTATACCGAGCTGTTTGGCTATTCTGTCAACAACCCGAGCATGTATGCCATATTGTTTTTGTATGAGACTAGCAGACAACCAACCTTCTGGCACAACGGATACCCTTTTTTCTGCTTCTGAAAGGATCTGAACTCGCTCTTCTGGTGAATAGTGGACCACTTCATGCCCGGTTGAGTCTCTCATAAGCGTACCAGTAAGACCTAGTTCTTTGACTATCCTAGCTATAGTTGGGTGACTAAGCTGACTCAACTTAGTTATAGAACTAATATTTAACCACTCGTCGTCAGCCCGTTCTAATTTGCTTGCGGCCTCCAGAATTTGCTTTTGCTCCACTTCCGAGTAGAAAATTCCTTGTTGGCCATGTTTACCTTTCATGACCGTACCTGCGATATCCAGCTCTTGGGCAACCTTCGCTGTCGTATACGGATTAAGCCCGTATTGCTGCTGAAGTCCTTTTTGCGAGATCCAATCTTCAGGAGCCTCTGGAATGGATCCTAACTTTGCTGCAAGAATCTCCGAGTGTTCAGGGGAAAAATACAAGCCCACATGACTGCCCTTACTGCCAACCATATTTGTACCGTTAACACCCATGTCCCGGGCTATCTTTATAATAGTCTGTCGCGTACAACCCGCTTCTTCTGCAAGCTGACCAACATATAGCCAGCCCTCTTTGGCTGGTTGGAAATTGCGCGATAAACGTGTCATATTCCTTACAATGTCTAGAATCTTTCTAGTTGTTTCTGTAAATTCAAAACTACCTAATTTTAAATCTCTCAGCGCATCAATTTCGTCTTCAATATCCTTAAATTCTAAGGAGTAGAGGTCAGTAGTGTCCCAGCTCTCGAACTCATCCAGTTCTCCTGTGGACGGTCTGGAAGAACTTTCTCCCTGACCCTCATATCTGCCCATCGTATCGTGCAATAATTTTTCAATCATTAACAGGCGATCGCAGTTAGCAACAAAATCTAGAACCAATACGCTATCTTTTGTGGGGAGTTTTCTTAATCCTCTACCAAGCTGCTGAAGGAAGATTGTCTCAGATTGCGTGGAACGCAAAAATACTATGACGTTAGCTTCTGCTATATCCATGCCCTCATTGAACATATCAACAGTAACAAGAGCGGGAACATCGCCCGTCTTAAACTCATCAAGTGTGTCTTTTCGCTCTTGTTTTTCCAAGTCGGAATGAAAAGCTTTTGCGCCAGGCAACAGATCCGCAATTCGACGAGAGTGCTCTATGCTAGGACAAAAGATAATCATTTTTGGATCTTTCACGTCCTGAACGCGTTCCTGAATTATTTTTGTAATTTCTTCATCACGCTTAGGTATAAAGAACTTTTTATTAAGTTCGGCTAGGCTAATATTTTCATCGTCCAGCAACCCCTCCTGTATATCGTCCACAATGACTCTGTAATCAGGCCTTGCTAACAATTTTTCGGCGAGCGCTTGAGCTAGAGACTTAGAATAAATCTCACGTCCAAATATTTCTCTAATATCTTGCAAGTCTTGGCGATCAGGTGTTGCCGTTAAACCCAATAGGAACTGCGGCTTAAAGTATTCCAAGGTAGGAGCATAAGTTTCTGCTTTACCATGGTGGCTTTCATCAACAACTATGTAGTCGAACTCATCTTCGTCAAAGTGCTCACGCCAATTCTTCATTGTCTGAAATGATGCAAATAGGCAAGTTGGCTTATGCATATCTTTTGATTCGCCTGTGAAGCTGCCATAAGTTTCGCCGTTTTCTGAACCAACTATCAACTCGAAACGCTCTCTGGCCTGCTTTAATATTTCGTTTTGATGACAGAGAAATAAGACTCGTGATTCGGGGTTTTCTTGAAGATAGCGCTTCACATCTGTTGCTACTACAGTAGTCTTGCCCAGTCCTGTAGCCATATGAATGAGAGCTTTGTCGTGACCGTTTTGTCTTGTCCTAGCAAGGGCATTAAGACAATCTAATTGATAAGGTCGTTCCTCAATCTCAGGATGATCTTTATGAATATTGCCAAGGAGAGAGACGGCATCAGTATTGATTTGGTCGCCAGTAAAAGCTTCTCCTACGACATAGCTTGCGGCACCACTCTCAACTATCTGTTGGGCAGATGCAGTATTGTCTGTATGTTCCTGTTCAAAATCTTTAGGCATAGCTTTTTAAGAGTATCCTCAACGCGGTAATCATGCTGCGTCTTTTTCCTCTTGTTGCAGATCTAGGTTAATGCGAATCTTTTCCAATGCACTAGCTTCTAGTTGCCTAACCCTTTCTCGAGTGAGACCAAAAAGCTCTCCAATAGTTTCAAGCGTTAGTCCATCCGTGGTAGGCATATTATGCATAAGCTCTTCGTAGCTACGTTCACCGTCTCGCACGTTAACCATGACATCATTAAATATTTCAAGTGCGACACCATTTCGGAGGCAAAGCACCGATAGCTCTTTTGGATTAAGCGGAGCAGCCACTAGTATGTCCATCAAGTATTGCCTATTTGATAAGTTGTCTATAGCGCTGTCGATTCTAGCAAATGGATCTGCAATAATGTCTCCCATTTCGCTATCCTCGCCATCTCCAATAGGCTCATTGAGAGACTTTAGGGTTAATGCACCATTGCGCTGCAAGTCGTCGACCTGCTTTGCAGACATACCCATAACTTCAGCTACTTCAGCCACAGTCGCTTCACGGTCAAGTTTCTGCGATAAGTTTAGGAACACTTTATTAAGCTTCAGCCATTGTTCGTGTCTATGTACGGGCAGGCGAATGGTACGACCCGTATCAGCCATAGCACGAGTGATATTTTGGTCGATCCACTGAGTAGCATAAGTTGAGAACTTGTAGCCCCTAGTGATATCATTTCTTGTAATACCCTTTGATAGGCCAATATTTCCTTCTTGTATTAGGTCAATAAAAGGTAACACATTAAAGCCAGCATATTTTTCAGCGATTGATATGACTAGTTTTGTATTTGACTTATAGATAGTTTGATAGGCAGTGGCTAGATTGATTAGAGCTTGTTCCTCACTCTCACTTAAATTATTGAGGTCACTTGCGCCGTTATAGACCTTTATGCCGTGTTCTATGTGAGAGAAGAGCCGCAACTCATCTTCTGCCGTTAATAAAGCATACTGACCGGCCTCTTCAAAGTAACGACTCACTAAATCTGTAGGCGATTTTCTTAACGACGGTCTTGTATTAAATTGCTCCGAGTCACGCACGACCTGTGGATGACGTTCATATCTTTTAACGACACCTATAATGATACCGTCCCTCTCTTGACCAGTCAGTTCAGCACGTGAGTCAATGGCAATGCCATTCTTAGACTTATGTGGCGGCAAATTTAATTTTTTTTTACCCCGGTGGGGGTATTTACGGATTGCTGTACTTTTTCTCTCACATCGGAGAGTACAAGTTTAGGATTAACAGCATATCGTGTAGATTTTTTATCGCCTAACTTCTTAATTATCTCTTTACGGGCTGCACCGTTTAATTTATCAATAAGGTCGCTCATTGTACGTGAGAAGGAACTGTTGATCTGGTTCTGGCTTTTTGCATCAGGATTAAAACCAAGCTCTCGAAGCTCACTAGCAGAGCGTGGCTTATCTCTGAGCATGAGGAGAGCATTGAATAAGTAGAGCTCATGTTTGCCAAGTGGTATTTGTGTTTGTCCAATTTTAATACTATTGTCAGTAGTAATCTCTGCATTGATTGCTTCTGATTCATCAACTGGACGCATTGCAGGAAGCTCATCGGGATTTACGATACGTCTATAAAGGTTGTTTTGCTCGGTTTGGTCGGTTTCTGGACGTGTTGTAACACCAACTTTAGCTCTGACTGTACGAGCCGGACTTCTAGAGGGACTAGTACGCCTTGGTCTTGGTTGATCTTCTGGAGCCCTAGTTACTGATCCTGACCTTGTCCGATGTGATTCTCCAGTAGGTAGTGCGGCTGGTTTCTCTCCTTCTTCGACGGGTACTTCTAACTTGCCGGGTTGTCCGGCTTCCAGCGGTGTCCCAGTTGCACTTGATATATCTGCCAACAGTTCATAACTTAGGCCGGAAAGTCTTGCCAGTTTTTGACCCAAAAGAGTGAATTTCTCCCTATCATCATCGCCTAGACTGGACGGATCAAGGCTTATGTCTACCAATTCCAGCTCAATAGCCTTAGCTAAATGGCCTAAGGCTCGTTCGATATGGGTTGTTTTTTGCAGGGACAGGTCGAGGAAAGTCTCAGGCTGTCCCCCTCGTACCTCAGTCATATTATCTAAATTTTCTCATAATTTGACAGATAAAGCAACCCCATGAACCTGACCCACGTGCACTTCAAACCTGACCTCTGGAACGGGGCGTTAGCCCCGTTAATCTCGATCAAAACTTCAACTAAGCGAACCAGGTTATGTCGGCCTTCTTCACTGAGTGGCGGGGTATCGCCATCTGTTTTAGCAAATTGCATTGTAGTATCTCCTCACTTATTAATTGCTTAACAAGAATAAGCCAGAAGTAGCAAATAGCGTGCGGTTTTTTGTTCGGCTTTATGCTAGAATCCGTCAAAACCCGGGGTCCGTGTCCCATTTGTCTCATTTTAGCCTGTTAGTGTCCTAAAAATGAGACACAACCCTTCTGTGGTGTCTCATTTTCCCCACCCCTGTTACGGGGTTCTAGACCGTGATGCTCAGCCAATAGCAATTACAGCATGTAAGTCCGTAAGGTCTAGGTTTCAAGGGATGGGCTTAACGAGAGTCGAGATGGTTATAGTATCGACGGGCTAAAAACTTGAGTTACCATAAGTTTATCCAAAATAAGGGTTATCAATTCTGTATCGGTATTTATTCGTCAAATTAAATGAGTAGAAATTTTAAGTAAAAGCAGAAATGCAACTCGCTGGTTGCATATTTGAATTCTGGCGTTTATAGTGGTAACTACAAATTATTAATATGTAGAGTCAGGAGATGCCATGAATGATGTAAAAGACAGTATCGAAAAGGAAATTGTAGTAAAAGCTTCACAAGAGAGCGTTTATGAAGCCGTAACTAATCCAGAAAAAATAGTTGCTTGGTTTCCTAATGGGGTTGAGGGCGCACTGGAAGTTGGGCAACAGGCATTATTCGACTTTGGGAACAGTGGGAAAGTTAGAGTTTACATCGAGAGCGCAAAGCCACATGAGTATTTCGCTTATAGGTGGGTGCCCGGACGCGGTAATTATGTCGGTGATGTGCTTGCCGTGCCAAATACACTGGTCGAGTTCACCATTCAGCCTGTCAGTAACGGCACAAAAGTCACGTTGAAAGAAACGGGCTTCGCATCTCTACCAGCAGAGACTAAAGTTGGGCAATTCGAAGACAACACAAACGGTTGGGCTATTATGTTAGACCGGCTTTCAAAGCTATTTGCGTAACCATGATTATGGTGTCTGAAACATTCAAAGCCTTAGGGGACCCAATCAGGCTTGAGATAATTGACAGGCTGAGCAAAGGATCAATGTTCACGCTTAGCAAGGTGTCACAAGATCTTGGCTTAACCAGGCAAGGAGCCAGAAAACATTTGCAAGTACTCGCTGATGCCAATCTAATTAAGCTGCAGCCTTCGGGCAGAACCACTACCATAGCTCTTGAACCTGCCTCACTTAAAGCGGCAAGCACATTCATTGCAGATCTTGAGTCTAAATGGGACACCAGGCTGGAAGCCCTACGCAACTTCGTAGATAAATAAAAAGCTAGAATAGGAGTGACTATGGCTCATGACTTACAGATGGTGGACAGAATTCGTGAAGCATTGGCACGCGACAATTTCTTGGAGAAGCCAATGTTTGGTTCACTTGGTTTTATGGTGAACGGTAAGTTATGCGTTTGCGTAAAGGCCGATGAAGTACTATACAAACTAAGCGCCAAGGATTATGATGAGGCCCTCCTGACTGAAGGTTGTCGCCCAATGATCCAAAACGGCCGAATTGCCAAAGGTTGGGTATTTGTCAGTAGTGTAAAGTTACAAAAACAGAGTGACTTTCATTCATGGCTCGATAAGGCTTTAAATTTTAATCATCAGAACAAAGACCGAAAAGGTTCCTGACCGGCATGCTCAGCCAATTTAGACTAGTTTTTCGGCTTTCGCGCGGTCGTAGTCGATATTCCAGACATAATCATTTTTGACTTTGAGATGGCTGGCGTCGAAGATGTCTTCGCCGGGCTTGTAAATCCGTAACTCCGGCTTATGGTTAGCCATTTCGTAGCCGGCTTTGAAATCCAGATTGAGTACGAATAGCTGTTCGATGATGATATCTAGTAGCTTCTGCTTCTCTTTGGCGTCGACATGGGCTCCGGGCACTAATTCTAGGGCAAATAACAAATGCTTTTGATGACCTTTGTCTTCATAGCTGATCAAACGAAAATTTGCGACCTTTTTTCTTGTAATGCTCGCTAGCGTTGATAATTTGGCGAATTTCTTCCGGTCCCACGACGCCGCCGTAGTAATCAACTGACAAATCACTGCGGCCGTAGTAGAACAAAACTCCGAAATCGAATTCAACTAGCTTCAGCAGGTCGCGCCGGCCCAGGGCCCTGAGCTTCTTCTTGAAAGCGTAGAAATCTTCGGGATGGCCGAGATCGTGGATGTTATAGCGAATGCGCGGACTCAAGTTTTGCAAACGACAAATGGTCACTAAAAGTTCGCCCTTATCATTGGTTTCAAATAAATAATCATACGGATTGTACTGGAAAATCATGGGTATAATACCCCGGTTTTGTTTAAGCAAAGCTTGGCGCAAGCTTTCATCTTCAATCAGCGCCTGGCGCAAAGCGATCGTAAAGTCGGTCTCGTGGGCGATATTGATCTCCAGGTCAGAAGCACCATAGGAGCCGACCACTTCTTTGAAAACTTTCAGTAGGGACTTGCGCATCGGCTCGCTGATGCCCTCGCCACCGTAAATGGCCGAGACATTATATTTTTTCCAGTCCACCCGCGTGTCGTCGGCGATTTGTTTCAGAAACGGTGGGTAGCCCGTGATAACGTAATGGAAGTGCGGGCCAAGTTCGAGCAACGTATCAATGGCTTTAGTAAGGTCCGGCCCAGTAGATTTGACGCGACTGATTTCCAGCAAGCTGAGCGAAGTATTGAAGCCCGTCGACCAGGCGCCCATGGCAAAGGTGTTGATGACGATGACGTTCTGGTCTTCGATCAGTCGCTTAAAGGCCACTTGTATAATCCTACGGGTGAAGCGGCGTTCTTTGGCGCCCCGTGCCCAGCTAGTCGGTTTGCCGCTACTGCCCGATGATTCATCGAGCATCACGCCGGCTTTTGGTAGTATGCCATCCGTTAATTTTTCAGTTAAATAGTATTTCTTAATGTAAGAGGCTTTGTCGATTTCCGGCACATCGCGTAGGCTGGCTCCTGCAATTGTAATGCGTGGCCCTTCATACTTGTGGTGTGACATATAGTCTCGATAGGCCGGCACCCGTTTGAGGGCATAGCGATAAACCCGCACAGCTCGGATTTTGCCGAGGGACACCCGGAAATTACCGACTTGCGGTGCCAGGAAAAGCTTGTGTATCGATGGCCCGAAATCAATCGTCCAGATAATACGATCTAAAGTAGCTACAAAAGAAGTGTACAGGCGGTCAAACATTTCTGCTCCTTAGGAGATGCTCGGAAACCGGAATACGCATACTTTGATTAGGCTTTTCGGATTTACCGGCCCGATAGATGAAGACCAGAAAGTTTTTGTGGACATCTTCGTGCTCAATTCGAGCCAATTTAAGAAAATCATTGTGAGCAGCAACATTACTCATAATCGTGCCGAACGGATGCAGATAAGAGCGCCTGGCAGCCACAGCTTCCCAGATCTGCATAACCGCCACGCCAACCTCAAAAGCTTCCTGTTCGGTGCCAAATGGCGTCAGCAAGTAGTAGGCGTCACTGTTGTCCTTCATGGTTCTCAGGTAGTACTGTTTGAGGAGCTGACTGATAATCGGCGCGTGCAGGACTTTGTAGTGCTTCACGATGAACTTCATGGCACGGCCGTTTATCTCCATGCAATCGTAGGCTAAGCCATCTTTTTTAGTTTCTTTTTCTTCTTCGCTGTAGCGCAACCAGTGGTCAAGCTCTTTACGCACGGCATCATCGAACATATCGTCAAACACGGCACGCTGATTCAGCCAAACGGCCTGGTGGGTGTCTGGCCGGTTCATTTTGATAAGCAGTAAGTGCTGACGGGCGGCAATCTTAATCATTATCTCCGACAGCTCGTCATCCACTCCCTGGGAATACTTTTTCCTGGAGGTCTGTCTGAAGCGCAGCGTTTCGAGCAGCTTTTGGTCAACCGGCCTTTTGGAAAACTCAATCCGGCACGTGGCAAACAGCGCCAAGCCTTCACTTTTCAGCGACTTCAGCGGCGGCAAGCTCAGCTTATAGCTAAATTCGTGGCCCAGGGCCTTGGCGCAAAGCGACAGGTGGCAGATGAAAACGCCCATCGTGACATAGCTGAAGAGATACGACACTTCGGCAGCCCGCAAACCTCTTTCTTTCTGGAAATAAATGTCGAAGTTGCGGTCGTCGCGTTGCTGCAATTCGATCGGCTGGCCGTTATGCGGCGACGGGTAACGATTAGCAAGCTCCAGCAGTTCGGCAAGATTTGTATTTTTATCCATCGTGGATTCCATAGCTTTAGTAGGATTATACCATTGGCTGTCTCTGCTACACTGATAGTGTAATTAAGGAGGTTTTATGGATCCAGTTGTGCACTTTGAGCTGCCTTACGAGGATAGCAAGCGAGCGGCCAAGTTTTATGCCGAGGCATTCGGCTGGCAGCCAACAGAGATGGGTCCGGAGATGGGCGGCTATGTGACCGTTAATACTTCCGAAACTGACGAGAAAACTCATAGGCCGACCGAGCCTGGACATATTAATGGTGGCTTATTCAAGCGAACTAAGCAGGATCAGGTTCCTGGAGTAACGATCGCCGTGAAAGATATTCAGGCGGCTATGAAAAAGGTTGAACAAGCTGGCGGCAAGATTGTTGGCGGTATGCAAAATCCCGGCCAGCCGGATGACATTCCGGGTGTCGGACTGTATATATCATGTATCGACACCGAGGGTAATCGAGTGTCAATGTTGCAGCCCAAGTAAGCCTTACTGATTGACAAAAACAGTCTTCCGCACCAGTATTTAAGTATAAGCGGAATCACTTAATGCCTGAGTTAGCCAAGTTGTGAAGCGGTTTAGCCTGCGACTAAGGTTTTTGTTATTGCTAATCGTGCTTTTAGGGGTTGTCTTCACAGCCATCACCCTGATTATCGTCCGCCAGAACAGCAAAACGCTGCGCGCCGACCTAGTCAACGAGTCGAAGTCGTTTGCCGCCTTGGCCACGCAGCCGATTGGCAGCGCTTTTGAGTTGTATCAAAACTCCGGGACGCTCAATCTTCAGCAGGCCGTCAACAACTTCACCGAACTCGACCCCGATATCAGCCAAGTCGAGATCATTGACACCACCGGCAAGCAAGTTTTCACCACCAATCCCAGTGATCACCTGGCAGCTAGTGCTGACGCCATTGATAGCTTGTATCCTTCCTACATGCATGACCGTGGAGGAAATTTGACAACTATTATCCAGCCCTATGTTGAGACTTACGGCATTCACCGCTACGACGTGATTTATAGCATCTCCTACGAAAGCGTCAACCGAAATATCCACTCCACCGTGACCTCGATAGTTATCGTCAGTCTGATTATTCTATTAGTCTCGCTGCTGGTCTGGTACCTGCTGATTAATGGCCTGTTTCTTCAGCCGGTGGCCAAGGTCAGCCGCTTGGCGCTCAGAATCAGCCAGGGCGACCTCAATCAAGCCATCTTGCTACGGCGCAAGGACGAAATTGGCGACCTGGCCAGCGCTGTCGATGCCATGGCCAGCTCACTGAAAGATAACATTGCCAAGCTAAAGGAAGCTGATACCATGAAAAACGAGTTCATGATGATCACGTCGCATAACTTGCGGACACCGTTGACAATCATCGAAGGCTACGTTGATACGCTTCAGCATTTGGAGCTGGCTCGCAATGTCCGTGAAGCATTGGATCCGATCGGCGTCAACGTGATTCGGCTGAAAGGTTTCGCCGAGGACGTGCTGACGATTTCGACGATTGAAGCTGGTCAGAACGTCATGCGCTTAGAGCCAATGAAAATATCACCTCTGTTGCATGGTATCGCTGACGAGTTCTCTAAGCTGGCCGAGCAGAAGCACCAGATTTTCCAAACCAATATCGAGACTGATGCATTGGTCAAGTTGAGTAAACCACATTTCCGCAGCGCCCTGTGGAACTTGTTGGATAACGCTTACAAGTTCACGCCGAACGGAGGTAATATCGCCCTAATTGCCAAGGACGACGGCAAACTGCTGCAAATCAGTGTCCGGGATACCGGGCCAGGTATCAAAGCCGACGAAATTCCGCACCTTTTCACCAAGTTCCACCGTGGGACTGATTTGTTGAGATACGACTACGAAGGTACCGGCATCGGACTGTACATTTCCAAACTAATTACTGAGCAGCACGGTGGTGAAATAACCGTCCAGAGCGCCGAAGGCGCGGGCAGTACTTTCACGATCAGTCTGCCGGTCATCCAGGCAACGGACTAGTTCTGGTAGACTTTCCAGAAGTAAATACTAGCCGCCGTACCAGGCAGGTCAGGCTTGGCGACGTATTGTTTCGATAAAGCGTAGACTTGAGTTTGGGTGTAGAGCGGAATAATTGGTTTTTGGCTAGAAACAATGCTGGCTATCTGTTGCATTTCGTTGATGCGGGTAGCTGTATTCAGTGTTGTGCCGGCCTGGGTGATTAAGCTGTCAATTTGCGAATTATCATAGTAGCCATTGTTGACTAGTAAATCTTTCAAGAGATCCAAGCCATCTACGGTACCGCTACTATCGCCGGCCTTGAACATGTCATATTGTCCAGCCAAGGTATCATTAATTAGGGTGCTGAAATCGCTGACTACTACCGGCTGGACGTTGAATCCGGCGGCTTTCAGCTCACTGATAATCTCGTCGACTTGCGTGCTAGTAGCGCTGGTGTAGGCAAAAGTCAGCGGCGCGCTAGCATTTGGTGCCGAAGCCAGCAGCTGTTTGGCTTTCGCCAAGTTAGAAGGCGTATTGGAAATTGCCGGATTGTGGCCAGGCAACTGGGTGGGCACAATTTGACTAGCTTGCTCGCCGGCGCTGCCGTCACTTTTCAGAATGGCCGGGACGTTAAGCGCGTAGGCCACCGCTTCTCGGGCGCTTAAAGATTGCAGTGGTGATCCGCTACGCTCAGTGTTAAGCCCAAGGTACTCTAGGCCTTGCTCAGACAAGTTAATGCTTTGGGTATTCTTTATCGTACTGGCCTGGCTGCTGCCATAGTAGCCAGATAGGTTATATTTTCCAGCGGCGGCGTCAGCAGCTAGGCTAGTCGTATCGGAGGGTAGGCTAATTTTAACTTCGCGGGTATAAACGTGGCCACCCCAGTAGCTGTTGGAGGCCGCGAGATCGATCGAGCTGGCGGTCGGGGTAGTGCCTACTTTGACATGGTACGGGCCGGTACCAGCGCTGTAGTCCCCGAGTGTCGCCTTGGAGTCCACAATGCCCAGGAAACTGAGGCGGTTCAATAACACCGGATCAGGACCGTTGGTCGTAACGGTGACCTGGTAGGTGCCGGTGGCGTCAACGTTTTTGATGGTGCTGGCCTCGAAGAAGAAAGTCGAGTTGCCATTATCGTCGTTTTGATGGGCCACAGCGTAGTCCAGGCTAAATTTGACATCCGCGGCCGTCATAGTGCGGCCAGTGTTGAATTTGACATTATGGCGCAGGTTGAAAACCCAAGTCGTGTCGTTCGGGTTCGACCAGCTGGTGGCTAACAGTGGCACAATTTTGGTTTGGTCCTGATAGCCGACCAGGCCCTCGAACATCTGCAGCGCTATCTCGATGTCTATATTATTATAAAGGTAGGAGACCGGGTACTGCGGCACTTCGCCGCCGCTGGTGTCGCCGTAAGTAAGTAGGGGAATATCCTTCTTGGTGACTACCGGAGCTTTGGTACTGGTAGTTTTGAGTAGGCGACTGGCTACCACACCGCCGACAGCCACGACGACCACAATTAGCATGACCAGCATTAGCCATTGCTTGAACCGGCTGGAGTGCTTAGGAGTTATGGGACCGGAAGGCGGCGGGGCTGGAGCTAGAGATGCCGGCGGGCTACTAGTTGGGCTTGAAGTCTGACTGGACTGAACTACATTACCGCTTGCCGGTAGCTGTGGTTCGGTAGCGGCCGAGGGGTTAGGAGCTGGCTCATCATTCATGGAAGTTGGGCGTTTTGTTTATGCTTAATCTTAGTTTGAACGATACAGATTAGCGTCGTCACTGTCAAGCGTAGCTCGAGCAGCCATTTTATAAACTAGATAGTATACAAAATATAGCTTTGGCGCTATAATAGAGGTAAGTAATGGCAGAAACAATTATCTCGGCTGAAAACGTCAGTAAGCGTTATGGCGACTTTGTGGCCGTTGATGGTATTTCATTTGAGATTAAGGCCGGCGAAATCTTTGCTTTCCTGGGCCCGAATGGCGCCGGCAAGAGCACGACCATCAAGATGCTGACCACCATGCTGCAGCCGTCGGATGGCCAGCTGCGTATGGCCGGGCATAACGTGGCCAACGAGCGCGATAGCGCCCGAACGACATTCGGCATCGTTTTCCAAGACCCCAGTCTCGACGAGGAACTATCGGCTTATGAAAACATGGAATTGCACGCCATCATGTACCGCGTACCAAAAGCTAACCGCCACAAGCGTATCAAAGAGTTACTGGAGTTAGTCGAGCTATGGAATCGCAAGGATTCGATGATCAAAACTTTCTCCGGCGGCATGCGTCGGCGCTTAGAAATCGCCCGCGGCCTATTGCATGAGCCGAAAATACTGTTCCTAGACGAGCCGACACTCGGCCTGGATACCCAAACCCGTAACTTACTCTGGGAATATGTCCAGAAGTTGAGCCATGACAAGGGCATGACGATTTTCTTCACCACCCACTACTTGGACGAAGCTGAAGCCGTAGCGGAACGTATTGCCATTATTGACCATGGCAAAATCGTTGCTCTGGGCACGACGGCGCAACTCCGTCAGCAGACCAAGACTAAGAGCCTGGAAGAGGCTTACTTGCAATTAACCGGCAAGACGCTGCGCGACGAAGCCGAAACCAGTGGCAGTAATGATGGCCTAAACGCTCGCATGGCTCGTCGTAATAAGGCGCTAAGGTAGGCTGATGGATTTCGAGATTATCTATATCCTGTGGCTGCGACAAATCCGTCGTTATGGCCGCAGCGGTTCACGAATTCTAGGCACCCTTGGGCAACCGATTTTGCTATTGTTGGCGCTAGGTTACGGCATTGGCGCCATTTATCGCCGGGCCGGCGAAGGCAACTACCTACAATTCCTGGTGCCAGGCATTATTACTCAGACCGTCCTATTATCAGCCATTTTCTGGGGCATCATCATCCTCCAAGACAAGCGCTTCGGCTTCTTGTCTGAGCTATTAGTTACGCCTGTCAAGCGCGTCAAGATTTTGATTGGCAGCGCCCTCGGTGGAGCGACTATTTCAATCATGCAAGGCCTGATTGTATTCGTGGTGGCGACGCTTTTCGGCTTCCGGCCGCATGACTGGTGGGGCGTGGCGCCGGCTTTCTTGGTTTTGGTGTTGATGAGCCTGGCGCTGACCAGCTTCGGTGCCGGCATCGCTTCGATGGTCGACGATTTCCAAGGCTTCCAGGGGATCAATAACCTACTGGTGATGCCCTTATTCTTCCTGTCGAGCGCGCTTTATCCGCTCAACAACATCCCTGAGGCCCTGAAAATTATCAGCACTATTAATCCCGTCAGCTACATGGTCGACGCCTTGCGGACACTGCTGGCCGGCGCCGGGCAATCGCATTTCGGTCTGGGCAAAGACCTGATTGTCATGGGGATAACTTTTGTGCTCTGTCTAGTGTTCGCGGTCAATCGTTTCGACCGAATCCAGATGTAAATCAGCTAGACTTTTTGCTGTATTTTTTACGCTTGACGCTACGCCATGGTAGGCGTAAACTCAGTCTTACCATCGTGAGGTGGTTATTACCGCAAGGTAGTAAGCGTTTCCAGCAATGGTCTCGCGGAAGAAGGGCCCGTCAAAAGGCTCTTCTTTTTTTGTCGTTCTCGGGTCTTTTCGATTTTCCAGTGCATGCTTTACAATACGTTAAGTAATGAGTACTTTTCTGGGCAACAAAAACTTGCCTCATGAGCCGGTTTGGCACGTTCAAGTTGCTATGCTCGGCGCCATCGTGCTGCAAATTTTACTGGCCGACAGCTACTCGCTGTTGCCACGCTACCTATTGGTGGCCATCGAAGCCTTGCTGTTGGTATCGTTGTCGTTCACAACGCCCAAGGAGCGGATTTTCCAGTCAATCAGTCGGCGCATCAATGTTTTCCTGCTGTTGATCCTGACTGGTGTAGCCAATAGCTACGCCTTGGTCGAAGTAGCTCGGCATTTGTTGCAAGCCGGACGTATCAGCAATGGCCGCGAATTGATTCTGACAGCGGTCAATATTTACCTAACAAATATTATTATCTTTGGGCTTGTCTACTGGGAGATGGACGGTGGCGGCCCGGGCAAGCGCATGCAAGCCGCCAAGCACGAACAGGACTTCCTATTTCCGCAAGAGCAACACGAGGGTTACAAACACCCGCAGTGGCGGCCAACCTTCATTGATTACCTCTACGTTTCGTCGACCAACGGCATGGCGTTCAGCCCAACTGATACCATGCCGCTCAGCCGCCGGGCCAAAATGTTGATGCTCGTCCAGGCGACTATTTCCTTGGTGGCCGTGGCGCTGGTTGCTGCCCGGGCCGTCAATATCCTAGGTTAAAGCTAGGTAACCACGGCGGCGGCAGACTATGAAAGCCAGCGCACCGATGGCCAGCGCCAGCCAGTAACTGATCAAACGATAAAGCAACACCGCCGCCAGAGCCGTGGCACTGGGCAGGCGATAGGCGATTAGTCCAGCTACTAGGCCGGCTTCCAAACCGCCTAGGCCGCCGGGAGTCGGAGTGACATTGCCAACACCGATCCCCAAGGTAAAGACGATCAGAATAACTGGCAACGGCAGTTGGGCATGGACCGCCAAGACACATAGCCAGAGACAGCCGATATTGGTCAGCGTCAGGCTCATGGAAGTTAAGAGGGCGGCCATTAGACGATCGGGTCGCCGCCGATAGAAGCGCAGCTGGACCAGCACCGCCCTGAAACCGGCGCGCAAACGGCGACTCAATCGGGTAGCGATCAATACGGCCAGCAAAGTTATAATGAGGGGAATTAGCCACAGTTTTTCCGGCACACCCTGGCCAGCTCTGACATGGCCGGCTAATAGCGTGCTGTGGAAGATAGTAATCGTACCGACCACCAGTATCAAATGCCCGATCACACCAAGTGTATTATTGACGGCCACAACAGTGGTAGCTTGACTAGTGGTATGTCGCGCTCGGCGCAAATAAAGGTAGCTAACACCCAGGGCACCAATACCAGCTGGCAGCAAACGATTAACAAACATGGCCGCCAATTGCACCAGCAGTGTCCGGCCATAGGCTAGGGGTTTGAAAGCTAACAGGTAGTAATTGCCGGCGGCGGCAACGTAGGTCAGAGCTGCCGAGATGACGGCCAGGCCGGCTAGCGACCAACGTAAGTGACTAATAATAGTTAGGCTGTGCCGAAAATCACCAATTTGCGGCACCAAAACGTAGAGTGCGATCGCCAGCAGCGCCAGCAATAACCATTGCCGTCTGGACGGGCGTAACGAGCTAACCGATTTAGCCATCACTTGCATTATCGTTGGGCAGCCGGCAGAGCACAAGCAATTTAGGCTATTATCACTGTTGAAAATCTTACGCTGGCCTTTAGGCGACCGTGGTTTAATGTGGCCAACGGGCATTTAGCCTTCGGGAGTTTATAATGAAAGATGTGCGTTCTCTGAAATCCCTCACTTTCCCTGTTAGTCTTAACGCCACCCGCGCCCATATTTCGTTGGCCGTCGCCTATGTGGTGCTGATTTTCCTCCTACCGGCGAGCGGTCAAACATTTCAAGCTTATCACTTGACGGGCGTCGCTTACCGCGTGGCTTTGTTTATGGTTACTTTACCGTTGTTCGCCGCCTGGTTTGCCGCCTTTTACGGCTATGTCACGCTGCGAGCCTATGCCAAATCGATTAACGACACCAAGAGTCCCGAAGGCCGCGATTTCGAGCGCCTGGCCAACGGTTACGGCTGGTTGGCTTGGAGCCTGCCGCTGCCGGCTTTCGTCGGCCTGATATTCGATGCCATCAGCAATGCTCGCCCCGGTTTCCACTCCGCCGAAGTAATAATGTTGAATTATTTGAACTTGCTGATGCTATTGATTGCCTTCAGTATTATTGGCACAGCGGCGCGCGGCCTAATTAGCCGTGTCCGCGGCCGTTTCACGATTGGTGGCACGCGGATTGGCCTATTATTGCTAGTTATTGGCAGTGTTTTTTACTTCTACTTAAGTTTTCAGCACCTTCACTCCGCTAGCTTAGGCTCGAGTGACAATTTATACTTCTTGCCGGTTTGGCTGTGGTTGCTGACAGTAGTTATCCCTTACTTATACACTTGGTATATCGGCGGCTTGGCGGCCTATGAGATTGATATTTTCAGCCGGCATGTCCACGGCTTAGTCTATCGTCAGCCGTTGCGCCTACTGGTGGGCGGCCTAATTGTGGTAATCGTCAGTTTCATCGCCCTGCAATATGTTAGCTCGGTTACGCCCCGCACCGGCCATCTGCTACTCAACTATAGATTATTGCTGGTGTCCGGCTTCCGCATCATGGCTGGCGCCGGTTATATTTTGATCGCCCTCGGGGCCATACGCTTGAAAAGAATCGAGGAAGTTTAGCCATATGGGTAAATCCGACTCTTTGCTCTATGACAAATTATTGCGCATCACGCACGTCTATCTCGGCCCGGCGGCTGATCGTTTCATCGACCGCCAGGTTGAGAATCACTTGCACAAGCCGCCTGAGAAACTGTCGCGCGATGACCTACTCAAGCTGATTGATTGGATCCAAGTAGCGGTGTCGCTATTGACCGAAGACAGCGACGTGGTCGAAGAATATGCCGAACGCTTGCGCCAATTAGCCGCCTCTCAACCTAAACCGAAACGTTCCTAGCCTGCGCTATGGCCAGCCCGACTCCTCTTACGGACAGCCCAACACTTGGCCAACAGGCCGAGACCGAAGCGCTGTTCGCTAGTATCGGTGACGGCGCCATCGCTACCGATGAATTTGGTAAAATCACACGCGTTAACCCGGTTGCCCAGCATTTATTGGGCTATAGTGAGGCCGAATTGGTCGGCGAATGGTTCCCGCGCATCATCGTAGCCGTGACAGTCGACGACGTCGCTGTCAACTTGATTGACCGGCCAATCACCAAGGCTTTCCTAACCGGCCGGCCGATTTCCGCCAAAATTTACTATCGCCGCAAAGACGGTCAAAAAGTGCCGATGGCCGTCAATGTCTCGCCAATCCTGCTGGAAGGCCGGCCGTTGGGCGCGATTGAAGTCTTTCGTGACATCAGCCTCGAAGAGGAAGTCGATCGCATGAAGAGCGAATTCATTTCCTTGGCCTCTCACCAGCTGCGAACGCCGTTATCGGCCGTCAAAACCTATTCCCATATGCTGGTCGACGGCTACATGGGCCCTTTGGACGGCGAGCAGAAAAAGGCCGTGCGAACCATTATTCGGGCAACTAATCGGATGAACGAGCTGGTCAGTACGCTGCTCAATATCACGCGCCTAGAGAGCGGCGTGATTGCCGTGACACCCAAAAACGTTGACCTGACTAAGTTAGCGCGACAAGCGGTTCAGGATGCTATGCTGGCCGCGACCGATAAATCCATCGGCCTGACTATGAAAGCCGGCGGCCGCAACACACCCGTCGTCCGCACCGATCCAATTATCGTCAAGGAAATCCTGGCCAACTTGCTGGCTAACGCCATTAAATACACCCCAGAAACCGGCCGGGTGATACTGACCGTCCGTTACCGAACGGCTGACACCTTGCTAACCGTCAGCGATACCGGTTGGGGCATTCCGAAATATTCCCAGGACCAGGTCTTCAGTAAATTCTTCCGGGCCCAGAATATTATTGAGCGCGAGACCACCGGCACCGGCCTAGGCCTCTACTTGGTCAAGGGCTTGGTCGACGCCCTGGGCGGGACGATTTGGTTCGACAGCCGTGAAGACCAGGGCACCAGCTTCTACTTGACTCTACCGCGGACTTTTGCTGAGCCGTCGCACCGCAAGGCTAACGCGGCCGACAGGCAGCTGTAAAATTTGATACACCCATGGTGACTCAGGGTGTATATAATTGAAGAGGTTTGTAACAGAAAGGGGGCATAGTGGCTCGCATCCTGGTAGTTGAAGATGATCGAGATCTCAATAACGCTTACTGCATTATTCTTAAAAACGAGGGCCATGAAGTCCTCACCGCTTATAACGGCAAGGAGGCCCTAGCCACCTTGAAAACTCGTAACTTTGAGCCAGACCTGATTTTACTTGACCTGTTGATGCCAACAATGGGTGGTTTGGAATTCCTGCAAAAATACGACCTGAAAAAAAATCATCCCGACAGCACGGTCCTGATATTCACTAACATGGAGAACTCGCCAGAGGTCAACCAGGCCTACAAGCTGGGCGTCAAACGCTGCATTATCAAATCCTGGACAGCGCCACACAACCTGGCCTTGGTCGTCAGCGACGCCCTAAATAAGAAGCCGGCAACCGCTAAAGCGTAAGTTTGAGATCGGCGATATATTGGTCGTTCAGCAGCCGCGTTAGCTTGGCCAGGTCTAGGCGGTAAGGCTGCTGCTTGCCGTAGCTGATAACACCCTCGCGCTTCAGCTTGTTGAGTTCGGTGGCCGCCGTTTCGCGTGTCAACCCGGTCAGGTTGGCGAAATCCTGGTGGGTTAGGGCTAGAGTTATTTCAATCTGGTGCGGAGCCAAGCGCCGGCCATGGCTCAGCGCCAAGTAATGCAGTGTGTACAGCAATTTATCGCTAGCCCGCGAGTGTTGCAAGGCATTGAGCCGCATTGATTGCCCCAATTCGTCGATCAGATAGCGTTCCATTTCTTGGTATAACATCGCTGGATGGCTTCTTACGAAATGCGCCAGCGTCTCGCGATTGACCAGGTAGAGTTCGACTTTGGGTGTGAAAGCTTCGTAATAGTAGAGCGAGTTAGCCATTTTGCCGTACACCCAGGCCGCTGGGAAAATCGCGCCGCTGGAGTGGAAGGCGACGGGCTTTTCGTCGCCACCGAGGCTCAGGTTATAAACCTTGACTGTACCGGCTTTGACAATATAAGCGCTGTGGGGCGCCTCACCTTGGAAAATAATAATTTCGCCTTTTTGAAAAGACTTTACGGGATACTTGCCCAGAAACTTACGAAAAAAATCATCTGTCGCATTGTCAGCCATCGGTCATTATATAATAGCAGCTAATTGCCGCTGGTGGTCTGGCTGGTAGTTTGACTGGTAACCTGGTCGGCGCCAATCAAGACAATGAAATTCGCCTGATAGGCTGTGCCGTAAGGATTGACGGTGGTGACGTGGTTGCCGAAGAGCTTGACCAGCAATTGGCGGGTTGCCGGGTCCTTGCCGTTAGAATTATCGATAATCGAGGTTGTCGCCTGGGTGGTGCTGGCATCAGCGACGGTTGTGATGTTCAACCCCTGGTTGGTCAACTTGGTTCGCTCGTCGGCCGCTAGGCCAGAGGTGTCGGTAGCGTTGAGCAAGACAACCGTAGCGCCTTCTCGGACCACTGGATTGGACGACGTTTCCTGCTGGATGAAATTCTGGATGTCGTCGAAGTCATCGAGGCCGGCGGCCGGAATCAACGCTGACTCGCCGTCCGGTGCCGAGTAACTGGCTAGCAGATTTTTGCCGTCAGCGCTATTCAGGCTTAATGACTGTATGTTGCTGCCGCTAATTGGCTTAATAATGTCGTAGAGACGATGGACTTCACTGAGGTTGAGGTCGGTGGTAACGTTGTTGCCAATGGCATCAAACAGGCTGCTCAATTTGGCGGGGTTGGCCAGCACGCCCAGAGTGGTGGCCTTGTTCTTGAGAGAAACCAGCATCAGCCGCTGATTCTGGGTACGCTCAAAATCACTGCCTTGGAAGCCATAAGAGCCATAGGCGTCGCCGCGGGCCCGGGCTAGGTCAAGCGCTTGTTCACCATCAAGAGTGTGCTCACCGTTAGTCAGCTTCACCAACGGGCCGTGGGTGGCGTAGTCAATGCTTGGGTCATACAGGCCACGCGGATCAGTGCTCTGGATGTTAACCGTGATGCCACCGACGGCATTGACGGCGTCACGCAAGGCACCGTAGTCAATCAAGGCATAGTAATCGATGTTAATACCGAAATCCTGCTCGACGAGCTGCTCCAGCAGGCCCATGCCGCCATTCGGGAAGCCGCTGGCACTGAATTGATCATTCTGACCGACAACATAGGTGGCGTTAATTTTCTGGTGGCCACCATTCGGAATATCTACCCATAGGTCGCGCGGGATACTGAGCAGAAAAGCCGTATTATTCTTGGTATCAATACTGATAACCATAATCGAATCGGTCAAATTGGCACCGTCGTGTCCTGGATCATCGGCCGAGTTGCCGGCCAGGAGAATATTGACCCGGCCGCTATCCTCACCTTTGAGTTTGGTGGTCGTCAAGAGACCGAAAATACTGCCACCGAAAACTTTGTGTGCATCGTAGATGAACTTACCGCCCACCCAGCCACCGATCGCAAGCACAATAACGAGTAGCGTTAGAACGCTGCGCTTCAGGGTTACGGCCTCACGAATCCGCCGCCAGCGGCTGGTGCGAACCACCGTCTGGCTGGCCCGGCGGTGATGGTCACGCGGGTCATACTGGTAGCTGGGCAGCGTCATGCCAACGCTTGGGAAATTACCAGCCTGTTGCTTGACGACGCCGACGTCCTGGCCGGGCCTGGTGGTGGCGGTAATATCAGCTCGCGAGATACGATGGGGTTTTTGTGGCTTCAAAACTTGTTTCATTATACTGATTTCGCGTTTCTGACGCGACCCTTTATGAAAAAACAGCATAAGCGGCGCGGCTGAAAAGTAGCTGAGCAAGCTGATAGGGTCCGGCAACAGTGTTTCAGGCGTCTTCTAAGCTAATCCTCAGCCCAGCACTGTGTAATCAGGCCGATATGAATGTGATCAAGCGCGGTATCCGCAACGCTTTTCGAAATGTCGTCCGGACGTCGTCAATTGTCGTTATCCTGAGTTTGAGCGTCGGCCTCAGCCTGGCCATGCTGGTAGCGCACCAGGCCGTTGGCCAAAAGATTGACTCCGTCAAAGCCTCAGTTGGTAACACGGTCAGTATCTCGCCAGCTGGCGTCCGCGGCTTCCAAGGCGGCGGAAACCCGTTGACGGAAACACAAATTAACAGCATCAGCTCCTTACCGCACGTCACAGCCGTCGAAGAAAGCTTAGCCGACCGCCTGACAGCTACCGACAGTAATCTGCAATCGGCCGTTAGCGCCGGTAGCCTCGGCCAGCGCTTCTCGCAGAACAGCGGCGAGAGCTTTAGCGGTGGTGGAGGTGGCGGTTTTGGCAGTGGCCAGGGCGGCGCAGTTAGTTTCACGCCACCAGTGACAGTCAACGGCACCACCACGCCGACAGATTTGTCATCTGGCATTGGCGGCGGTGGGACCTTTACGCTCAAGAGCGGCAGTGTTTTCAGCTCCACTAGTACCGACAACGTGGCGCTCGTGGGATCGAGCCTGGCCAGCAAGAATAATTTGAAGGTTGGCTCGACTTTTACTGCTTACGGCACGACAATTACCGTCGTTGGCATCTTCGACGCGGGCAACACTTTCAGCGACAACCAAGTGATTATGCCGCTAGCGACTGTCCAGAAACTGGCTAGCGAGCCCGGCGACGTGACTAGTGCCGTACTGAGCGTCGACTCTATCACCAATGTCGCATCCGTGACCACGGCCGTCCAGAAACAGCTCGGCAGCGCCGCCGATGTCACCAACGCCGCCACCCAGGCCCAAAACACCATCCAGCCACTGCAAAATATTCAAAGCATTTCGCTGTACAGCTTGATCGGGGCCGTTATCGCTGGTGCTATTATCATCTTGCTAACGATGATCATGATCGTCCGCGAGCGCAAACGCGAAATCGGCATCCTCAAGGCCATCGGCGCCAGCAACTTGAAGGTCATGCTCCAATTCATGGCCGAGGCCATGACGCTGACGCTTATGGGAGCTGTTATTGGCATCATCCTAGGCGTCGTGGCTGGCAACCCGATCACCCATTTCTTGATTACTAGCAGTACCCCTAGCCAGACGGTTGGTTTCGGGCAGGCTGGTGGCGCAGTGACGGCGGTCCGGCGCAGTGGAGGCGGTTTCTTTCGCAATAGCGTCACTAACATTCATGCGGCAGTAGGCTGGAGCATTATTCTGGAAGGCCTGGCGGCCGCGCTAGTTATTGGTCTGCTCGGTAGCGCCCTAACATCGTTCTTCATCGCTAAAATTCGGCCGGCCGAAGTCCTGAGGACAGAATAGGAGTCATATGCTAGAGGTCAAAAACGTCAAACGAATCTTCCCCAGTGGTGACGTCAAAGTCATGGCCGTCAACGACGTCTCTTTCCAAGTGCCCGAGGGCCAGTTCGCCAGCATCGTCGGCCAGAGCGGCAGCGGCAAAACGACACTGCTCAGCCTGCTTGGCGGCCTCGACAAACCAGATAGCGGCAGCATTATTGTCGATGGCCAAGACATCGCCGCCCTGGGCGACCACGCCTTAATCAAATACCGTTGCCAGAAAATCGGCTTCGTTTTCCAGAGCTATAACCTAGTGCCCAATTTAACCGCTACCGAGAACGTCATGTTGCCTATGGAGTTCGCTGGACGACCACGCAGCGAGCAAATCAACAGGGCCAAACAATTACTGGCCCAAGTCGGCCTGAAGCCCGATGAAATGGAGCGCAAACCAGGTAAATTAAGTGGCGGCCAGCAACAGCGAGTAGCCATTGCTCGGTCCCTGGCCAATCACCCCAAGCTGATCTTGGCCGACGAACCGACCGGCAACCTCGACAGTCAGACCGGCAAAATGATCTTCGACTTACTGCACAACCTAGCCAAGAGCGAGAAAACAACGATCATCGTCGTCACCCACGATCTGGCGATCGCCGGCAAGACCGACCATATGTTTCGTCTGCAAGATGGCAAGTTGAAAGGAAAGGGGTAAGGCCTGATGGCTGAAAAAGCTGAAAAATACGTTTCCGGCGAAGAACATCAAGCCATGCAACAGAAGTCAAAGTCCAGCCCGGGTGGCCGCCGAGTAACCCTGCAAACTCGCACGCTTGGCCTGGCAGGCCTAGTTATTGTTCTTTGTGGCTTGAGCTTCTGGGGCGGTACAGCTTATCAGAAAGGCCACGCGCCGAAGGCCATAGCCACCACAAGCAGTTCCGGCGGCAGTGGTGCTGGTGGTTTCGGTGGCGGCGGGCGAGGCCGCTTTAGCGGTGGTCTTGGCCAAGTGACGGCCGTCAGCACCTCCAGTATCACTATCACCAACCAGCGCACCAATGCCAGTACGACCTATAGCATTACCAGCAGCACGACAATTACTGATAGCGGCCAGACCGTTACCGCCAGCGACATTCAAACCGGCGACACTGTCCTAGTCAGCACTAGTGGCAGCGCTAGCACCACGGCGACACGTATTCTGGTCAACCCCAGCTTTGGCGGCGGTTTCGGCGGCCAGAGTGGCGGCACTTCCGCCAACTGAGCCAAAAGTTGTATACTATAGGTTAATAATTTGCTTATGAAATTAGTTGTCCAGATTCCGTGCCTCAACGAGGCGGCGACTTTGCCGCTGGTGCTTAAGAGCATACCCTCAAAAATCGCCGGCATCGACGAGATTATTGTCCTGGTCATTGACGACGGCTCGACCGACGACACAATGGCCGTCGCCCGCCAGCACGGCGTCAAGCATTTCGTCCACCATAACAGCAAGCAGGGCCTAGCCCGAGCCTTTCACGACGGGGCTCTGAAAGCACTCGAGCTCGGTGCCGACATTCTGGTCAATACCGACGGCGACAACCAGTATCCGCAAGCGGACATTGGCAAACTAGTGCAACCCATCCTAGACAACCAAGCAGATATTGTCATCGGTGACCGCCAAACACGACAAATCGACCATTTTTCGGCCACCAAGAAGTTTTTGCAACGTTTCGGCAGCGCCGTGGTCAGCAAAGCCGCCGGTACCAAGTTGCCCGACGCGGCCAGCGGCTTCCGGGCTTATAGCCGTGAGTCACTGTTCCGCTTAAATACCATTACCCGCTTCAGCTATTGCACCGAAACCATTATCCAAGCCGGCAACAAAGGCCTAAAGATCGTTAGCGTGCCGATCAAGACCAATCCGCCGACCCGCCAGTCGCGGCTTTTCAAATCAACGCCCGAACACGTCATCAAATCGGCCGTCACGATCGTTCGAGCTTACGTCATGTATCGGCCATACATGGTCTTCGGCGGTCTCGGCTGGTCGCTATTTATTATTGGCCTCTACCCGTTCGCTCGCTTTATCATCCACAGTCTCGACGACGGCACCACGCGCGGTCACATTCAGTCACTATTGGCTGGCTCATTATTGATGATTGCGGCCTTCCTGTGTTTTGTTTTGAACATTATCGCCGACCTAATCCGCATCAATCGTGTCCTCATCGAAGACAATCTCGAACAAACCAAACGCCAACGCTTCGACAAGAAGTAAATCTACAGGAATTCAGTCGGCTGGTGGTAACCCGGCGTGATCGGGCCGAGGACGTTTTGGACGGCGTGGTTGGCGTCACGCACCGCTTGATTGGGCCACAGCCAAGCATCATTGTTGCGCAAAATGTAAGTCAGGGCGCCGCCGCCCCACAACAGACAAAGTACTGTGACACCAAAGGTCGCTGTCTTCCACTGTGGACGCCGCCGGAGGGCTTCGCTAACGGCCAGAACGCTGATTACCAATAGCGGCAGCAATATCGGTATGATATAACGTCCGTTGATCGCCACCGGCTGGCCGGTTTGCCGAAAGTCAATGTAATTATCCAGCCACAAAGCACCGATGTAAAAAATAATCACCAGGCCGAAGAAACTCAGCGCGCTCCGGTTATAACGTTTCAGGATGCGTCGGCCGTAAATTGCCACCGTCAGAATGGCAGCCGCAGGCACGACTATGGTCACCAGCGCCGGCAGTAGTAGCGGCCCACGCGTCTGGAAGTTAGTGTCCGGTCCGTCGACGGCGAATACCGATCGTAGCCACATGCCGCCAAACCACTTGCGGGTGAAGACGACCGGGCTAGCCGTGGCGCTGGTTTTGTTCTGGGCATCGGTATAATTGCGCTCCCAAGGCCCATAGGCGGCGCATTCCTGAATACTGAGCACACTGTCACACGCTGGCACTGGCGTATGATAACGCACCAGGTTGACGCCATCGCGTTGAGCGAAAAGACCGCAGGCAATGACCAGGCCGACCAGCGTCACCCAGCGCATCCGCCGCGTCAAGAGTGGCAGACCGAGCAATAGACTGCGCTCTAGTTTGCGCCAGGAAGAGAAGGTTTGGCGCAGCTGGAAAGCCAGATAAACCAACCCAGCCGCAAAGATCGGCAGAAAGGCGTATTTGACCAGGCTGCCGAGCAGCCCGACAATCAAAACACTAGCCAGCAGTTTGGCATTCAAGCGCTTTTGAGACTTTAACTCTTCACTAAATCGCAAGGTTAATAGCAAGAAAAGTCCGGTCACTGGCAAAACTAGATTGTCGTAATTAATCTGGGCCGCTAGTAGCGGCACAATCGGCACCAAGATGAAAATTAACAAGCAGGCATGAACCACAGCCCGCGAGGCGCCGGTTTTCAGCAGCAACTTGCGGAACAACGGCAGGGCGCTGGCAAAGAGGGCGATGTCGATGAAACGCAGGATCAACACCTCGGCTGTTGGGTTGTAAGTGAAGAGATGGATCAGCCGATCCGGAAAGCTCATCAGGTACTGATACAAATATGATGGGTCGCGGGCCACGGCACCGAAAGCGTCGGCCCCGGACGGCTGACTAGTGAGGAAAGGGCTAAGATGATGCGCGTAAATGTGGATAATACCGAGATGGAAATCCTCGTCGAACGCCATTGGGAAGCGGCCGCTCAACGCAATCCAGGCCGCCTGCAACACCAAGCCGGCCACAATCAATCGGAAGAAGGTCTCCGAGCTCAACCATTTTCGGAAATTTTGTAACTTTGGCATTGCTATAACAAATCTCTGGTTTTCATTATACAAGCCCGGCTGGCAGCCAGCTGAAACTTTAGAGACTTGTTTAACAGATAGGGGGTCGAAACTAATAACAGATACGCCAATCTGTTATTTTATCCATATATATACGTACCAATGCTACCCCGTTATGTCCTTAGCCCCGAGAAGTATTTTCTTATGAAGTGGCCCTTGTTTCCCGTAGCGCAACGGCCCTGACATCTCGATCGAATACAGCCTGTTCTGACTTGATATCATAACCTTGCAAGTTTTGTTGTGCATGGGCAAAATAGCGAACTACCGGGTGTTCAGCTATATGAGGGTCCGATTGGGCAGCGTGGGAGAAGTAGCGCCTCACTTTGTAAGCTGTTCGCATGACAGCAGTAATTGTCTCATCGTTAAGTTCTAGCACCGGTGTTTGGGCATAGATGGTGTTTTGTAGAAAATTACCGAATGCGTCAACAAATTCAGGATCGGTTTTGGCGTCCCTGGTAACTTTACGCACATAAACGGCGGTCCGCAGAGCATACATTAGCTTAGATCGACCCATTTTAGGTGAGGAGGGAGTAGTACTCGCCGAAAGATCGTAAGCAGCTTGGCTCCACTCATGGAAGCGATCCCACTCAGAGTTACCGAAACTGACAGGCGCACGAGCCTTATCATAAACGCTGTTGGCCAGCTGCCATGGCGTCTCCTCTTTATCGCTCATGCCCCAAGTATCGGTGAGGTAGCCATTGGCACGCAGCATTACCGTCGAAGCATATCTAGCCCGTCTCAGGATCGCTTCTCGCCCCAAACCTTCCAATTTATCGGCAGCCTCATGTGAGTGATCGGCCTTCGCCACGCCAGCGCCAACCGCCACGAGCTGCTTCACCAACCGGAACTGCCAGTCAAAGTACATGTGGCTTAAGGCCTGAACCCTCAAGGCAGTTTCCAGATCCTTTAAGCTCTCTAGGCCGGGTGACAGCTGTTTGCTGGCATTAGCAAAATAAGCTCGGTAACCAACACCAATGTCAAAGAACTTGGCTTGAACGCCCTGCATATATGACATTAAAGAAGTATCGGGATCGGCCGGGAATTCAATTTCTGTTAGTAATCTTTTCCCTGGGACAAGCATTTCTTCTTGTTCGGGCAATAAGAATGGTTTTTCGAGTAGATCAACTTTCGGCATACGATTATTATTCCGTAATTTACGTGAAACACAAGCATTAGCGATGTGGTGATAGCAAAAGATGGGTCCTGGATTTGCTACACTAGAGCCAAGCTCATGAACTATTTGCGGAAACCGCTGGTCAAAAACATCTTGATCGTCTTGATCGTGCTCGTGACGGTGCTGGTTTTTATCCGCTTCTTCCACGACCATCCGCAGTATGTTAGCCAGCTGGGCCATGTCGACAAGTGGTGGATTGTGGCGGTCGTGGCGCTGAATATTCCGATGACCATTTTGCTGGTGTTTATTTACGATGCTTGCCTGAAGCTATGTGGCAAAGAAATGGGCAAGCGCGAGAATTTTCTGCTGACTTCCTGGTCGTCAATAGTTAATTTCTTCGGGCCGTTGCAGAGCGGGCCAGGCGTGCGGGCGGCGTATCTCAAAACCCGGCACAAAGTGCGGTTGCGTGACTACACGCTGGCTACGTTGCTGTATTACGGCTTGTTTGCGTTCTTCAGTGCGCTGTCCCTACTAGTCGGTAGTCGGCCGTGGTGGCAAACGACTCTGGCGCTGATTGCGGTAGCCGGGTTTAGCACTTTCGTAATTCGTTTGTTCCTGAAACGCGACAAGAAACCGTCAGAATCGAGCTTCCACTTGCGCGGCGAGTTATTGGCGACGCTGATGGTTTTTACTTTTCTGCAGGTCTTATTGACGGCGATTACCTATTGGGTGGAGTTGCGGGCCGTTAATCCGCATATCGGCTGGGGACAGGCCATGTCTTACGCTGGTGCGGCCAACTTTGCTTTATTTGTTTCGTTGACGCCCGATGCTATCGGCTTCCGTGAGACGTTTCTGGTTTTCTCCAAGCATTTGCACCACGTTTCGACAGCCAATATTCTGTCGGCCAATATTATCGACCGCGGTGCCTACCTAATTTACCTGGTGCTACTTTTTGGGTTGGTAATCAGCCTGCACGCCAAGGATCGTTTACACCTGAAAAGCCTAAGGCGTGGTGACTGATTCCTACAGCTAATTTTCAAGCAACAGTTTATAATATAACGGTATGAGAATACTGGTTATCGAAGATGAGTTGAAAATTGCCCAAGCTATCAAGCGCGGGCTCGAGCTCAAGGGTTTCGCCGTTGACATGGTTCACGACGCCGACCGCGGGTTGGCCTACGCCGGCGATCCGGGCTACGACGCCATCGTACTAGATCGTATGCTGCCTGGCAGCCTGGACGGCGCGGCACTTTGCCAGAAATTGCGCCTCGACGGCGTCCATACGCCAGTTATCATGCTGACGGCCCGCGGGACTATTGGTGATAGGGTCGAGGGTCTCAACAGCGGCGCTGACGACTACCTGGTCAAGCCATTCTCGTTCGACGAACTGACGGCCCGCGTACGAGCGCTGCTGCGCCGCCCGCGTCGCCAAGTTGGCACTGAACTGAAAGTTGATGACCTGCAGCTCAATCCGATCACCTATGAAGTCTTGCGCGGCGAAGAAGTTATCAAACTATCGCACAAGGAATTCGCCCTTTTGGAATACTTCATGCACCACCCCGGCCAGGTCATCACCAAGGACATGATCATCAATCACGTCTGGGACGAGGACGCCGACATCCTGCCTAACACCATCGAGGTCTACATCGGCTACTTGCGCAATAAGATTGATCGACCATTTCCGAAGGCCAAACCGCTGCTGCACACCCTGCGCGGCTTCGGCTATAAGTTGAGCACTTAGATTAAGCAGACTATGTTCCGCTCCGCTACTTTCAAGCTGACGATGTGGTATCTGGGTCTGGTGATGGCCATTAGTCTGGCGTTCAGTGTAATTTTGTACAACGTGACGACCGGCGAGTTGAGCCGCGGCCTGTCGCGCGAAACAACACGGATTGATAGCGAATTTCCAATCTTCGATAATGATAAATTCATGCGGCCCGGGGCCGATTATGATGTCGGTGCCCATCGCATTTTCCTGCGCCTAGTTGGTTTCAATATCATTGTTCTGGTAGGTGCTGGCTTCGCCAGTTATTGGCTAGCCCGGCGCACGCTAGAGCCAATCGAGGCCGCCCATGAGCAGCAGAAACGCTTCACAGCTGATGTCAGCCATGAGCTGCGGACACCGCTGACGGCTATCAAAATGGAGAGTGAAGTGGCTCTGCTCAATCCGGCTATTGCTAAACAGGAGCTTCAAAAAACCTTGAAAAGCAATGTCGAAGAAGTTAGCAAGTTAGAGACACTGATTAACAATCTACTGCGCTTGACACGCCTGGAAGCCGACGAACTGCAACAAAACTTCGTGGCGCTGAGCACCAAGACACTGGCCAATGCCGCTGCCGAGCAAGCCGCCCCGGTTGCCAAGGCCAAACACATTACTATCGATAATAAAACCACTGACTTGAGCCTGGTCGGTGATCAAGACGGGCTGATCCAATTGCTAGTTATTTTGCTCGACAACGCTATCAAATACAGCCCCGCCGGCTCAACCGTCGAGATACGCTCCAGAAAAACCAAAGACCACGTCATTATCAGCGTCAAAGACCAGGGCATTGGCATCGAGTCAGCAGCCCTGGAGCACGTTTTCGACCGATTCTACCGCGCCGACAACTCCCGGGCCAAGAATGAAGCCGACGGTTTCGGCCTCGGCCTGAGCATCGCCAAAATGATCGCCGACGTCCACCATGGCCGCGTCACGCTGACCAGTAAGTCAGGCCAGGGCACCACCGTCAGCGTCAGCTTACCGGCCGGTGAAACCAGTTAACGCACTTTAAGCATGAGCAAGTGCCTTATTAAAAATAGTGTGGTATGGTGAAAATTATGGAGAGGATAATAGTTGCTCAGGAGCTCGATTCTGGTGACCGAGCCTTTATCGAAAATAGAAAAATCGATATAGCCAGTCGGCTGCAGCGGGCCCGCTCTCTCGTCAGACGAGAAGCAGTGGTAGTAGTTCCCTTGGCGCAACTAGTGGTTTGCGATGGGCAAGGAGTGCCGGATAAGCACTTATCGCAAGATGAGCTAAAACGGATCATGGCGGAAGAGCTCGGTTTCCCGGTTGGCCAATATGAGGAAGTTACTCCCTACGACGCAAGAACGGCTTCTACACGCTATCCGGATCTAACTCTGCAACTACTGGAGGGGCCATTGGAGCTTGGTGGTCCATCAGAAGCATTCCCTGATGGCAGAGCCTGGAGTACTTATGACCATGTGCTCGATGTTAACGTTCTCGTTGAAGCCCTAGAAACGTAAAGCTGGGGATTATTCGGCCTTGGCGAATTTGCGGTGGGCGGCTAGCACGCCGGACGTGACAATTACTAAGTAGAATAACCCGGCTTCGCAGGCGGGGAGCAATTTACTGTGGGTGCTGAGGACTAAGTAAGTACCGCTGGCCAGGGTGGAGCCAATCAAGGCGTAGCTGATATAGAATCTGATTTTGGCCGGCGAAATGAAAAGGTAGGTCGTGTAGGCCATGCTCGACAGGGCGATAGTGACGTGGACCAAAACTAACATCATAAGAATTATACCACGCTAGGGCAGGCGGGCGCCGACCATCAAGGCTCCCGACAATACCAAGATAACAATCAGGGAGCGCAGGAAGACGCGGCGAGCCCATTTCTTGTCGTCTTTGGTTTGTAGGCCATCCAACGCCAACGACAGCCAGTAGAGACCAGCCGCAGCCATGACGGCCAAGTAAATATAGCCTGTGTAGCCGAAGACAGTTAGCGCGAAGCTGGCGACAATGAAAGCGATTACGAAGCCGATAATCTGGCGTTTGGTGTCAGCGACGCCGCGGACAGCTGGCCAGACCGGCAACTTCGCCGCCTTGTAATCGCTGAGGCGGTAAATAGCAATGGCGTAGAAGTGGGCCATTTGCCAGAAAGTCAGCATTAAAAGTAGTAAAACGGGTTCCAGGTTGAAGTGATCAGTAGCCGCCGTGAAACCGGCGACGACGGAGGCTGCCCCGGCCAACGTACCGGCTAGAGTGCCATACTCGGAGCGCCGTTTGGCAAGGCCGTAAATAATTACGTAATCAATGAAGGCAATGCCGCCGACTAGCGTGGTTAGCCAGTTGACGTGGACGGCTAGAACAGCGAAACCGACAACCCCGAAGACGATGGCAAAGGTCAGGGCTCGCCGCACGGAAATGGCACCGCTGACCAGCGCCCGCTCCTTGGTGCGAGCCATCTTGGCATCGATACCACGGTCAATGACGTTATTGAAAACGCAGGCCGCGGCGATAATCAGCGAAGTTCCCAGCAAAACGTACAGCAGCCGGACGACGTCAATATGATGTGTCGAAGCTAGCAGGAAGCCGGCCACCGCCGTCAGCACGTTGCTGTAAATAATACCTGGTTTGGTCAGCTGGTAATAAGCGCGGAGCATGCCGTTAAAATCCACTCTGTTGATTCAAATAATTATTGACCTGCTCCGGTGTCATGCGATAGTTCAAATTGGCCACAATCCACAGGCTGCCGATGACGATAATCAGCACCACGCCAAGCATGAAGCCGAAAACGACTAATTTCCAGCGCGGCCGGCTTTCGCGGCCGAGATGCAAGAAACAGACCATTTGGACGATGAATTGAGATAGCGCTAGGACAGCGATAGCGCCGACAATCAGTTTATAATTCAAGCGGTTTTGGGTCACTAAGGTATAGGCTGTCAGGGTCAAAGCTAGCGACAGGAGATAGCCGGTGACGTATGGCCGGGCACTGTGCGGTGCGGCGTCGTGGCGCGACACGACTGGGCGCGGTGAGCTGCTCATGGTGAGGCTACCCCCATCAGGTAAACGATGGTGAAAATGAAAATCCAGATGATGTCCAGGAAGTGCCAGAACAGGCTGAGCAGCGTTAGTCCGCGAACCGTCGGGCGAGTCAGCCCGACAGTATAGACTTTGCTCAGCATGACAGCCATCCACAGCAAGCCGACGGTTATGTGCAAGCCATGGGTGCCGACGAGCGTGAAAAAGCCAGACAAGAAGCCGCTGCGCCGCCAACTGTCACCGATAGCTGCCAAGTGCTGGAATTCGCGCAGCTCCAGCGTCAGGAAAGCCAGGCCCAATAGGAAAGTCAGCCCAAACCACATCAACACTTGGTCGGCGATCCTGGCGGCGGGCGGCCAGAATGCCCAGACCACAGGTGAAACTACTAGTCAGCAGGATTAGCGTTTCAGCCAACACGTATTTGAGGTCAAAAATATCCCGGCCGGCCGGACCGCCGAAGGTGTTATTGTGCAATACGGCGTAGGTCGCGAACAGGCTGGCGAATAGTACGCAGTCGGTCATCAGATAGACCCAGAAACCGAAAATTGTCTTGTCGTCGGCCTCGTGTTGAGCGTAGGCGTTAACTGGGCGGCAGCGGTCGGTGTCTGAGTCATGCCGGCCTCCCGGCAGTTTCGATTTTCTCGATGTTGGCCCGCGACAATCGGTACTCGCTTTCACCCTCACTGGTAGTTCGGACAATGACCGCCAGAATCACGCCCAGCAGACCCAGCGCCGCCAACCAGCCAATGTGCCAGACATGCAGCGAAGCCCAGAACCAGCGCCGCGCCGGCGATCACCATACCCATGGCGGTATTTTTCGGCATATCGAATGCCCGATAGCTCGGCACTTCGGTTTCCGGCTCGGCGAAAGCCTGACGAGCGGCTTTGGCTTTGGCTTTTTTCATCGTCCAGAAGGCATCACGACTGTCGATAGTCCGGCAGAACTGCGAAGTTATAAGCTGGCGGCGGAGACGCCACTGACCACTCCAGCGTTCGGCCATTCCAGGGTCGTCGCCAACGCGATTGGCCTGGCGCTGTTTAATGCTAACAATCAATTGCAGAATTTGGGTAGCGATACCGCAGGCAATCAGCGTGCCGCCAATACCGGCAACAATGAACAGCGGCTGCCAGCCCATGCCGGCGCTGTAGTGGTCCAGCCGCCGCGTGGCGCCCTCCAGGCCAAGGATATACAGCGGGCACGAACGCCAACATGAAAGCCGATCAGCCAGCACCAGAAGGCGTATCGACCGAGGCGCTCGTTGAGCCGGAAAGCCGAAGACTTTCGGGAACCAATAGGTGATACCAGCAAAGTAACCGAACAGCACGCCGCCGACAATCATGGTGTGGAAGTGCGCCACCAAGAACAGGCTGTTGTGCAGCTGGTAATCGCTGGCGGCACGGCCATCAGCACGCCGGCCACGCCGCCGATCGTGAAGGTCACCACGAAGCCCATGAACCACAGCATCGGCGTGGCGAACCGGATCCGCCCGCGGTACATGGTGGCCAGCCAGTTGAATATTTTGACCCCCGTTGGGATGGCAATCATCAGTCGTCATAATGCCAAAGAAGGCGTTGACGTCGGCGCCGGCGCCCATGGTGAAGAAATGGTGCAGCCAGACCGTGAACGACAGGAACGAGATCGCCCAGATAGCGCCCAGACCATCGAGGTGTAGCCAAACAATCGTTTGCGCGAAAAGGTCGCCACCACCTCCGAGATAAACGCCAAACGCCGGCAAAATCAAAATATAGACTTCCGGATGGCCCCACGCCCAAATCAAGTTGACGTACATCATCGGGTTGCCGCCGCCACCCGCCGTGAAGAAGTGCATGCCCATGGAGCGGTCGAGCAACAGCAAGCGCCAGCGTCACTGTCAAGATCGGGAAGGCAAAAATAATCAGCGTCATGCAGCACCAGCACGCTCCAGACGAACATCGGCATTTTCATCAGTGTCATGCCCGGCGCCCGCATTTTGATAATCGTCACCAAAAAATTAACGCCCGACAGCAGGCTGCCAATACCAGCAATTTGCAGCGCTCCAAATCCAATAATCGACACCGACGCCCGGGCTGATATTGCAATTCGACTGAGCGGCGGGTAGGCCAGCCAGCCGGCCGCCGAAAATCGCCAATCGCCAGCGACAAATTAACCAGCAGCGCCCCAGCGGCAAACAGCCAGAAGCTGCAGCGAGTTCAGGAAAGGGAAAGGCCACGTCGCGGGCGCCGATTTGCAGCGGCACGACCAAATTAATGATGACCGAACATCAGGCCCATGGCGACAAAGAAAATCATAATCGTGCCGTGGGCCGAGAAAATTTGCTGAAACTGATCCGGCGTCAGGATACCATGCGAGGCGCCCACCGACGTCGCTTGTTGGGCGCGTAGCAGCGCCGCGTCAGCGCCACCGCGCAATAACATGACCAGGCCACGATGATGTACATGACGCCGATTTTCTTGGGATCGACGGTTGTTAGCCACTCTCGCCACAGCCAGCGCCAACGCTTGAAGTAGGTCAGGACTGCAATCACCGCCACGACGCTGAGCACCATGGTGGCCACGCCGCCGTCGGTGATCAAGTTGTGCTGGAAGGCTTGCCAATTCAGCCGCCCTAGCCAGTCAATGGCGAAATTCATTGGCTGACTCCGGCCGGACTGTACGTCAAGCCCGGGCCGCTTTGAATCTCATCACCCCCAGTACTAATCGGCGCCATGTATTTCTCGATAACAATATTATAGAGCGCGTCAGGCGCCGATGAATAGTAGGCCACCGGATTATTCTCGCTTGGTGCGACCAACTGGTTATAAGTTCCGTTGCTCAAGGCCTGCGGCGCCTGCCTAGCCGTTTGCAGCCATTGCTGGAATCCCTGTTGGCTGGTGGCCCGAGCCGTGAAAGCCATGCCAGCGAAGCCGCGGCCGCTAATATTGGCCGACGAGCCGCGGAAACTACCGGTGCTGCTGGCCATCAAGTGCAGCTCGGTGCTCATGCCCGGCATGGCGTAAATCTGGCCGCCGAGTTGCGGAATCCAGAACGAATTCATCACCGAATCGGACGTAATTTCGAAATTAACCGGCGTATCGACCGGCATTTCAATCAGGTTGACACTGGCAATGTTCTGTTGCGGGTACAGGAACAGCCATTTCCAGTCGAGGGCGATGACTTGGACGGTGATGGCCGGATGCTTGCCAATCAACGGTTGACTGGGATCGAGCGTGTGGCTGCTGTTCCAAGCCACGATCGACAGCACCAAGATGATGGCGCCAGGGATCAGCCACCAGAAAGTCTCGGCGATAGCATTGTGGTCGAGATTGGGGCTGTACCTGGCCTTCTTATTACCTTCTCGGTATCGATATGATATGGCGAAGAGCAGGGTGAAGACTGGAATAACAACGATCAGCGACAATCCAAGCGCCAAGAAGATTAAATTGCGCTCCTTGGCGGCGATAATGCCCTTGGGGTCGAACACGGCGACGGTGGTGTGATGAAAATAGATGACCAGGCGCAGGATAAGCGCCAGAACTACCGCCACCACCCCAGCAATTTTGTACTTTTTGTTCATAAATAAAATATCCCCGCCACAACCCTCATGGTTACCTTACACTATAGCATTTTCCCCCGTGATTAGATCTCGGGAAAACTGAGAAGTCGGGCCTAGTATTCATTAGCCAACTGAGGACGCGACAGGAACGTACTCTTACATATCGAGCTCTATTAGATCCATCCTTAGAATTAATTCGTCGAGTTTTTTCAACTCTTGAGTAATTATCGTTGGATTTAGATTTACGTTTTGGAACCAAACCCCGTTATCTCGATCAATTTTTATCTTTACTCGTGTCATCCCACTCGGTTGAGTTGAGGCCCAATTGGCATGAGCAACATTATTCCGAAATGTATTCGCTGCTCTTAATTTTCTCAAAATAGGCGCAACATGCTTGGGTCTCTTTAGTCCGTGATACTTTTCAAGGTTCACAAATCGCTCGAGTAAATCAATCTTATTGTTCATAGACATCTTTGCAGTAACCAGATAACCTATAGAGTCCGTTCTATTGTTAATTATTTCGGCTAGACTACGATTCAAAATATGCTCCACATAGCTAAAATTGATCAAGTACTCACCGATTGGTGCTGCGAAAGTAGCAGAATTACTATTCATAAAATCAGTGTCAAGAAAATCGTATTGGTCTAATGGGTCTAACATTGTTATTTTGCTCCCGTGCGTCTATCAAGAAGCGGCTCAACAAACTCCTTATTAAACATTCGGGTGAGTTTGCCAATATCAATTATCATTTGATGGAGTTGTATCTGCGCAAAGGGACCAAGGAAGCCGTCAGCTAGCGCTTTATATTTTTTGTATTTCGCTTCATTAGTTACGTCTGTATGAATATGATTAGCATAAGCGAAGAGATCAAAAATTTCCCGGCTATTCAGCTTCTCCCCATCCATACTTAACGCGAATACAGGGTTTAGCTTCAACATCTCTTTATAGACTCGCTTATATTCGCGAATTTTTGACACCTTTTTGGGGTCATTGCAATGTCTCGAGATAATGTTCGCTACGCGCATAAACGAAATAGTCTCGTGGGGATCTATAAACTGTCTTGTTAAGGTTACGAGCCCACGTTCAGCAGTTTTATCGATCACCCCAATAACTTGCATAGGTTTACCGGGTTCATTTTTAACTGTGGTCTTCTGCGGAATATGTTTAATAATTCCTTGGATAAGCTCCTCGGATTTTTCAGCATACACCTCAAGAACTTTTAACTGGTCTTCTGGGACTTCCGGATTGATTTGAGTAGACACTATGACCCCCATCATGCTACACAACCTTTTTCGATTTGCTATAGCTTCATAACAACTTGCAAACAATTATATCAAATAAAGCTGTTGTCAAATACGGATTCTTCGAAGTTTTATACGATTAATGACTAACCGTGAACGTGCCCTGGGCGATGTCCTGGAGGTGGTCGTGGAAATGATAAGTGCCGGTTTGGTCGAAAGTGATGGTCAGGCTTTGGCCCTGGCTGAGCAATCGCTCGGTGACGCCGTCGTAGGGCGTGTGGTGCTCGTGGGGGCCGAAGGCGATCAATTTCAGGACTTTATCGGTGTTGGTGATAGTCAGCGTGTCACATAATTTGCCGTTGGTGTGCGCCGGCACCATGGCATTGTTCTTAACTTCGACGTAGTGCTTGGCGCCCAGAGTTTGGCAAGTTTTGACGCCATTGTCATTGGCTGAGGCTAAATGCCCGGAAGCTAAGTAAACACCGCCGACAACGACCACTATGGCGACCACAATACCGACAATGAAGCTGTATTGGCGCCGTTTCATATCTCCAGCATAACATAATCGGAAATATAATAAGGATTATCAAACAATATTGACCTTTTAGCTCTTATATGATAATATTCAAGTCGTAATTATTTGGAGATGCTAATGTCAGCGTCAGTTGAATTAAAAACCCCCAATGTTAGTACGGTCAACAACGACCCTTACTATAAAAAACTTGAGCAAGGCATCCGCCACGGTCTTCAGCTAAACGAGCACGATCCATACGGTACAGACGCTTTAATACGCAGTACTGAGGGCGCCCTTAGCCTTGGTGCACGTCTTAGTCAAATAGCAACGCCTGCCGCCCTCAAATCATTTATCGAAAAAATTTAACTTTGCTCTAAAAATGGTCGCGGATGTGGCCGAAGCTGTATTCCCAGTCGGCCGTGGCTTTCTTATGCGGGTTGAAGATAGCTTGAGGGTCCATGATGGCTTTGGCTTCTTGAAAGATCTTCAGCACATCCTTGCCGTACATCATTTCCAGCCACGGGCCACGCACTAGACCGTCGTTATGCTCGCCAGACAGCGAGCCGTGATATTTCAGGACGAGGTTATTGACGGCTTTCATGGCCGGCAAGATTTTCTTACGGTCTTTCGGATCTTCCAGCTTCATCAGCGGGATGACGTGGAAGTTGCCGTCACCCATATGGCCGGCAATCGTCGCGAACAGATCGTATTTCTTAATGATAGCTCTTAACTGGGGTAGGAACTCCGTCAGATGCGGCGGTGGCACCACGAAATCGTCAATAAACGGTGCCGTGTGCTTGTCTTTGACCTTGCTTCTGAGTAGCTGGAAGCTGTAGCGCCGCATAATCCAGAACTTTTCGGATTTACCTTCGGTCGGGTCTTCTTCGAAACCGTTGATTTCATAGCGGGCTCTATGTTGCTTCAACTCGCGGTGCAAGGCTTTGACCTTTTCGCGCACCTCGTCTTCGGTTTCACCGTTAAACTCGACCATCAGAACTAATTTAGGGATGCCGCGCCAGAAGTGCAGGCCGGTCGGAATCAGGCTGACAAACAGCTTCAGAACGCCGTTCCAGCCAATCATTTTGTGGAAGCTGGGCATGAACTTGAAGCCTAGCCACAGCGTGGCGTCGTCGAACGATTCGAACGTCGCCGGCTTGGCTTCTAGGACTTTCGGGATGACTTCGCCGAGATCGTCAATGTCCTTCATGAATAACACCAGCAGGCCGGAATGTGGGCGGTGTGGCACCAGCTTGAAATGGATGTCGATGACGAAGCCAAGCGTGCCTTGGGCGCCAACGATCAGCTTGGTCAGGTCGAAGATGCCCGTCTGGCGGTCCCAAACGTCCCAGAGGTAATAGCCGGTGGAATTCTTGGTGACGTTAGGCTTGGCTTTTTTGATTTCGTCGTAGTGGGCTTCGATTAATTTATAAAGTTTGCTGTAAACTTCGCCTTCGAAGTCTTTTTGGGCCATTTTGGCTTTTAGCTCGGCTTTGTTCAGCGGTTTGACGGTGCGGGCCTTGCCATCGGCGAAGACGAACTGTAATTCGGTGACGAAATTCTCGGTTTTGCCGAACTCCAGCGACTTCTCGCCGCCAGCATTGTTGTTGACCATGCCGCCGACGCTGGCTAGGTCGCGCGAGGCGGGGTAGGTCGGCATCAGGGCGCCCTGCTTCAGCGTTTCTGGCTCGAAGTCACGGTAGAAAACGCCGGGCTGGACCTGGGCGCTGTCGGAAGTTACTTTCTCGATCTTGGTGAAATGTTTCTGGAAATCGACAATGATTGATTCATTGATGGCACCGCCGGACATATCAGTTCCGGCGCTGCGGGCCGTCAGGCTGAGCTCAGGATCAGACTTTTTCTGGGCGGCGACCAGTTTGACCAATTTCTCGACGTCTTTGGTATCTTGCGGTTTGACGACCAGCTTCGGCCGCAGCTCGAACATCGAAGCGTCGTGGCTGTAGAGGTCCAGCGTATCCGGCGCGTTGTCCATTTCACCGCTGAAGCCAGCCTGCTTGAGCGCCTTCTTAATATCATCCATTGTCTTAAGCTTAAGGGCTATCAGGCATCAAATGCAAGTCAGCCCCTGTTATAATGAAGCGATTGACGAGACCAAGATGAGTATAACTTTTTTCGGTACTTATAATACCCAGACCACGCCGCGCATCCAAGTGATGATTGACGGTTTGCGCGACCACAGCGTCCAGGTCAACCAGTGCAACGTGCCGCTGCCGATTGATACTGCCGGGCGGGTGGCCATTCTGCGCCAGCCTTGGCAGCTGCCGTGGCTGGGTTTGTCGATTATTAGCTGTTGGCTGCGCCTAATCAGGCTGAAGCGGCGAATGCCAGCCTCGGAGGCCGTGATTGTCGGACATTTGGGACAATTTGACGTCCATTTGGCGCGACGGCTGTTCCGCCATCAGCCAATCATCCTGGATTACATGATTTCCGGCAGCGACACGGCCCGCGACCGCAAACTACAGGGCGGCTTAAAAGATCGCTTACTGACCTGGCTAGATAATTCCGCCTTACGAGCGGCCGACATTGTTGTCGTCGACACCGAAGAGCACCGCTTGGCTTTGCCCGAGGCTTATCGCGATAAAGGCCTGGTGGTGGCCGTCGGCGCTCCGGCGGCGTGGTTCGAGGCAGCCAAGCCAGCGGCACCAGCCGGCAAACGCCCGCTGAAAGTCATCTTCTTCGGCAGCTATATCCCGCTGCACGGCGCCACGACTATCGCCAAGGCTTTGACACTAGTCAAGCAACCGATGGAAGTAACCATGGTCGGCAACGGCCAAGATCTGGAGGCTGCCAAACAGGCCGCCAAGCAAGCGCCGTTCATTAACTGGACGGACTGGCCGCCCAGCGACGAATTGCCGGCGCTAGCGGCTGAGTATGACGTCTGTTTGGGAATTTTTGGCACCAGCGATAAGGCTCAGCGAGCTGTACCCAACAAGGTCTACCAGGGCGCAGCCGCCGGTTGCGCCATCGTCACCTCCGACACGCCACCCCAGCGCCGGGCATTAGGGGATGCCGCCGTCTTCGTACCAGCTGGCGACGCGAAAGCTTTGGCGACAGCGCTCGGCCGCTTGGCCAGTCAGCCGGCCGAAGTTAAGCACTTGCGCCGCGCCGCCCATGAGCGCGCCGAGGCTTATTTCACTCCTCAGAAAATCATGCTGCCGCTTTTAGAAAAAATAAATAAGCCTGTATAATCACAAGCAAGATGGCAAAAAAAGTTCTGGTAGTGGGCGGCGGTTTCGGCGGCGTCAAGGCGGCGCTAGAGTTGGCTGACGACCATCGCTTCGAGGTCACACTGCTCAGCGACGATAGCGATCTTCGCTATTATCCGACGCTGTACCACACCGCCACCGGCGGCCAGCGAGCCAATTCCAGTATTCCCTTGTCCAAAATCTTTGAGAATAAGCCAGTTGAAATAATCAATGGCACGGCCGTCACGCTGGATCGTCAAGCGAAAACACTTATTACCAAAGATGGCAAAAAATACGGTTACGACATCCTGATTATCGGCCTCGGCGTGGTCACCAATTATTTCGGCATCAAAGGCCTCGATAAATACGCTTACAGTATCAAAACTCAGGCCGAGGTGCAGCGATTCAAGGCCCACTTGCACAAACAGCTGACCGACGAAGGTCATCCCGACCTCAACTACGTCATCGTCGGCGCCGGGCCGACCGGCATCGAGCTGTCCGGGGCATTACCCGATTATTTGCGCAAAATTATCAGTAATCATCATTTGCCGGCTAGAAATTTACACATTGATCTTATAGAAGCTGCGCCGCGCTTGTTGCCAAGGTTGCCACGGGATACGTCGCGGGCCGTCCGCAAACAGTTGCAGCGCTTGGGCGTCAAATTATACCTCGGCAGCGCTGTCCAAGGCGAAACCACCGACGAACTGACGGTCAGCGGCAAGCCCATCCGCAGCCACACCGTCATTTGGACGGCCGGCGTGACCAACCATCCGTTTTTCGGCGCCAACAAGTTCGTCCTGACCGGCCACGGCAAGGTAGCCACCGACATTTACCTGCAAGCCGAGGAGAACATTTTTGTCATCGGCGACAATGCCAACACGCCCTACAGCGGCCTGGCTCAGACAGCACTGCGCGACGGCGCCTTCGTAGCCGATAATCTTAAGCGCCAAGCCGAGGGCAAAGATTTCAAGAGTTACACCGCCAAAAAGCCGATTACCGTCATTCCGGCCGGCCCGCATTGGGCGGCCGTTATTTGGGGCGGCTTACGACTTTACGGCTGGCTCGGCTGGTTCCTGCGCGAATCGGCCGACCTGATTGGTTTCCACGACCTCGAACCCTGGCCGGTGGCCACCAAACAATTCCTCAGCGAATTTACCTCCCAGGACGACTGCGAAGTCTGCGCCACCGCTGAAAGCCGTTAATATTTATCCTGCGACTTGCATGTGCCCAATAATAAATGTGGCGCAAGCATAGGGTAAGGTATCACGAGTGCGTACATATAAAGTATCCTCAACTTCGTTGTTGGCCAATGAATAAAAACCTAGGCTCTTGATTGGAGATTCGCCCCTGAAGTCACTTTCCTGGTCATCTAGCCGGTAAATGCCCTCATAGCCAAGGTTTTGCTTCAGCTCGTCAGTGAGATGGTTGCATGACTCGGCAAACTCAAGTTCAGCTCTATGACTTTCTTCCTCTCTATCAGCAATCATTACTCTAATCGAACCAAGCTCAATCGGTAGCAAACGACCGATGCCCAGAAGTGCTTGAGCCGACGAATGTCCGTGATATTCAACCACCTGAGCCCATCGTGGAATATTATAGCTGGCGTCAACTATTGCTAATCGGCGACCGTGTCCCGACTCTTCTAGAGCTTTGAGAGCCTCTCCATTTAAACCCCGGTCTATACCTCGTAAAGGGGGCATAAAATTCTCCTTATTTGCTCAATAATAGAATTCATTGCGTAAAAAGTCAACGTCTTATTACCTGTGCGAAACGGTACAATAGAAGCATGGACAAGAGGTTTCAGGCTGCTTATAAGCAGTTGAACGACAAGCAAAGGCAGGCTGTTGACGCCATTGAGGGGCCGGTGATGGTGATGGCCGGGCCGGGCACGGGCAAGACTCAATTACTGAGCACCCGCGTGGCTAATATTATCCGCCAGACCGACACGGCGCCAGCCAACATCCTATGCCTGACATTCACCGACAACGCTGCCCGCAACATGCGCGAGCGCCTGGAGACGATTATCGGCCAGTCGGCCTATCACGTCGCCATCCACACTTTTCACAGTTTCGGCAGCGACATTATTAATCAATATCCGGACTTCTTTCTGGACCGTCAGCTGCTGCAACAGATCGATGAACTCGGACGCTATGAACTGTTGCAGGATATCTTTGAAGAGTTGCCACATGGTAACCCGCTGGCCGTCAAACTGGGCGATGATTTCGTATTTCTAAAAGACACCCTGGACGCCATCAGTTGGCTGAAGCAAAACGGCCTGACGCCTGATGAATTGCATGTCATTATTACCGCCAACCAGAAATTCATGACCGCTACCGAGGCGCTGCTGGCCGAAACTTTTGCTGCCACGCCGTCACCGAAGCAGTTGAAGCTTTATCAAAAGTTATTAAAAGGCATTGAGAGCCAGGTTACCGGCGCGCGTTACTACGGTTTTCCGGAGTATGCAGCCGATTGCGCTGCCGAATTGCGGGCGGCTATCGAAGCTACTTCGGCCGATGGCCGTCACGCGCCAGCTATCACCGCCTGGCGCAATGCTTGGTGCCAGAAAGACGTGAGCGGAAGGCACGTTTTCAAAGATTCCGGACGCAATAGCCGCAAAATGCAGGCCGTGGCTGAGGTTTATGCCGCCCTGCAGGCCAAAATGGCCGCCCAAGGCCTGTATGACTTCGACGACATGATTATCGAGGCTCTGGGGGCTATCGAGCGTAGCGAGGAACTGCGGTTTAACCTGCAGGAGCGTTATCAATACGTGCTGGTCGACGAATTCCAAGATACCAACAAAGCCCAGCTGCGGCTGCTGACCAGCCTTGGCGACAACCCGATTTTCGAAGGCCGGCCGAATATTATGACCGTCGGCGACGATGACCAGGCGATTTATGCCTTCCAGGGCGCCGAAGTGTCTAACATGGCGGCTTTTGCCCGGTTGTACCGGCGCCCGACCTTGATAACTTTGGAAGATAATTATCGCTCCACAGCCGAGATTTTGGCGGGCGCGTTCACCGTTGCCGAACAAATCACTGACCGGCTGGCTAGTATCCTGCCGGACGCCCACAAGCAGCTAACCGCCCAGACTAAATATCCGAAAAGCAGTTTGCGCCACAACGTTTTCCCGAGCGAGCTGGCTCAGTATGATTGGATCGCCGAACAGGTACAGAAATTAATCAAACAGGGCCTGGCGCCGGAAAATATCGCCGTTATCGCGCCGCGGCATCGCTATTTGGAGCGGTTGATGCCATATCTCGGCCAGCGCCAGTTGCCGGTGGCCTACGAGCGCCGCGAAAACATCCTGGAAGCGCCGATTATCGTCCAGCTGCTGACCATGGCCGAGCTGGTGCTGGCACTGGCCGCCAACCGCCAAATTGACGTCGACGTCTTAATTAGCGAAGTCCTGGGCTACGATTTCTGGGGCATTCCGGCCGAAACTATCATGGATATCAGCCTGGAGTGCTATGACAAGCACAAGCACTGGCTGCCGGTTCTCATTAAGCATAAGACCAAGCGAATTCGGGAAATTACAGCGTGGTTTAGCCGCTTGGCCAAGCGTACCTCGACTGAGCCGCTGGAGTATATGCTCGACGAGCTGCTAGGCAGCGAGCCGGACGGCATCGACAGTGAATACGATGAGCTGGTCCAGCCACTGCGCCGGGCCGAGAAATTCGTCTCGCCAATGAGAACTTATTATTTCAGCCGACAGCGCTACGAGCAAGGTACTGACAGTTATTTGACGCTGCTTGGCCAATTATCCAGCCTGCGCCAGCGGCTGCGGCAGTGGCAGCCCGACCAGGCGTTGTACCTGAGTGATTTGGTCGAGTTCGCCGCCTTGCACCGGGCCGCTAAGCTCAAAATTATTGACGCCAACCCGCATACCCAACAGACCAACGCCGTGCAGGTCATGACGGCTTACAAGGCCAAGGGCCTGGAATTTGACGCCGTCTTCGTCATCAACGCCCAGGACGAGGTCTGGGGGCCAACCGCCCGGCACTACTCACCGCGTGTCACCTTGCCCCGCAACCTGCCGCTGGCACCGGCCAGCGACGGCGACAATGACCGCTTGCGGCTGTTATTCGTGGCTCTTACACGGGCCCGGCATAGCCTCTACATCACCAGCTACACCCATGACTTGAACAGTAAACTGTCGCCGGGACTGAGTTTCATCGCCGACGAGGGCCAAACCGCTTTCCGGCCGCAGCTGGTCGACAAGCCGGCCGACACCCGGGCCGTCGAAATCCTGGCTACCGACTGGGCTTATCGCTTCCGCCAAGTGATCGCCGACAAACCGGCGCTGCTGCAACCGGTACTCGATGATTACAAGTTGAGCGTCACCCATCTCAACAACTTCATCGACATCCGCGATGCCGGCCCACAGTATTTCCTGATACACAATCTGTTGCGCTTCCCGGAGGCGCCGTCACCGTCGGCGGCCTACGGCGACGCCATTCACCAGCTGTTGCAGTGGGTTTACGCCGAGTTGCGCCACAGCGGCAAGTTGCCGCCAGTCGCCAAAATCCAGGCTTGCTTCGTCGATTTACTGGGACGTAAGCACTTGCGCCAGACCGATTACCGCCGCTTGGAGCAGCGCGGCCGCGACAATTTGAAACTTTACTTCAGTGAACGTCGCCAGACCATGTTAGCCCAAGACATTGTGGAGCGCGGTTTTAATAATGAAGGTGTGGTCGTCAACCAAGCTCGCTTGAGTGGTAAGATCGACAAACTGCACTTCGTTGAGCGTGGTGTGATTCAAGTCATTGACTACAAGACCGGCCAACCGGCCAGCAGTTGGCAGGGCAGAGAAGAGTACGAAAAGGTCAAGCTGTATAAATATCGCCAGCAACTGCTGTTCTACAAACTGCTAGTCGAAAATTCGGCCAGTTTCCGCCAAAAGCTCAGCGCCATTGGCGGCGGCCTGGAATTCATTGAGCCCAATGAGCAAGGGCATCTGGTCGACAACCTGGAGCTAGTCTTCCAACCGGAGGAGCTGGCCCGCTTCAGCCGGTTGATCGGTGCCGTTTGGGCCCATATCATGCGCCTGGATTTCCCTGGTACCGACGCCTATCCCAAGAATCTCAAAGGCATTCTGCAGTTCGAGCAGGATTTACTCGACGACAAAATATAACACCGCCCAAATGGACGGTGTTATTAACGACAGAAATCTGACTATTTCTTCTTGGAACTGGACTTCTTAGTGCCGCTCATGCTGCCCACGCCGGCGAACGCCGAGCGCAGAGCTGATGATTCAGCGAAGACCAAGCTGTACAGGTTGACACCGATGATGGCGCCAACAACCGGACCGAGCACGTAGGTGCCCCAAACCCAGGATCGGACACCCAGCGCCAAAGCCGGGTTCAACAGACCGATAGCGGCTGATGAAGCGGCGACGATGCCGAGCATATATGCTAGACCACTAACTGTAGCCGTGACTGCGCCACTGAGGCGCTGATAGAGCGCCGAGGCGTAGCCGAAGCTGAAGATCGCCGTGCCGACGGCTTCGGCAATCAAGATGCGGCCGGCGTAATGTCCGCCAATTGGCTGCAAATGAGTGTTTACGAAGTAGACGTAGAGACCGTAGGCTCCCCAAGCACCAAGCATTTGGGCGGCAATATAAACCGCTGCCGTAATGGTTGATACTTTGCGGGCCGTCCACAGGCCGATTGTCAGCGCCGGATTGAAATGCGCGCTCGACGCGCCGGCCAAGGCCAGCATCATTAGGGCGATCGTTAATCCGGCGGCTAGCGCCACGAAGAACGGCACACCAATTGTTGATCGTTGAACACTCAGAACCAGGAGAGTCAGAATCCCGGTACCAAGAAACTCAGCCACTATCGCGGCTACTTGACGTCTTCCAAACATATTTTTGGAACCTCCACTTAGTTGATGACTCAAGCGTACCGTGATGTAACAGTTTTGTAAAGTGCTCTCTGCCTAACGGCGTTGGTGGCGACGCTTGAGGCCAGCCACTTGCAGGCGAACCGCCTGGCGATCGACCAGGGTTTGGGCGTGCTCCAGGCTGACTTGGTCTTTGGCTTCGGCTTGCATGGCTTTGGCACGGTCCATGGCCGCCTCGGCCTCGGCTTCGTTGATGTCGTCGGCGTGGTCGGCTTCGTCAACTAGAATTCGTAAATTATTATCAGCGACTTCTATAGCGCCGCCGCTGATGGCGAAATATTCACGGGCATAATCAGCGTCCTGCGAGTTACGGCGAATCATAATAGCACCATTGGTGGCGACACTAACTAGGGGCATGTGATCTTGCAGTACGCCGATTTCGCCGTCCAGCGTCGGCAGAACAACTTCGTAAACGTCGTCGTCGAACTTCGTGCCGCTAAGACTAACCAGCTGGAAATGCAGCACTATTTACCCCCAGTTTTAGCGTCTTTGACGTCCTTGATGGCGCCCTTGAGATAGAAAGCGCTCTCCGGCTTGTTATCGTGCTTGCCGTCGAGAATTTCCTTGAAACCTTGAATTGTGTCCTCGAGCTTCACGTATTGGCCAGGATTGTTGGTAAACTGCTCAGCAACGTAGAACGGTTGGCTGAAGAAGCGTTGGATGCGTCGGGCACGACCGACCAGCTGCTTGTCGTCTTCTGACAATTCTTCCATGCCGAGGATGGCGATGATGTCCTGCAGGTCTTTGTAGCGCTGCAGCACCCGCTGGACCTCGCGGGCGACATCGTAGTGCTCTTGACCGACAATTTCGGGGTCGAGAATCGTTGAGTTAGAATCCAGCGGATCGACGGCTGGGTAAATGCCGATCTCGGTCAGCGCACGGCTTAACGTGATGGTCGAGTCGAGGTGGGCGAAGGTCGTCGCCGGAGCCGGGTCGGTGAAGTCGTCAGCCGGCACGTAGACGGCCTGAACAGAGGTCACCGAGCCTTTACGGGTCGATGTAATGCGCTCCTGCAACTGGCCCATTTCCTGTGCCAAGTTCGGCTGGTAGCCTACAGCTGAGGGCAGGCGGCCCAGCAGGGCGGAGACTTCGGCGCCGGCCTGGGTGAAGCGGAAAATATTGTCGATGAACAGCAGCACGTCGTTGCCTTTATCGCGGAAACCTTCGGCGATCGTCAGACCGGACAAACCGACACGCAAACGGGCGCCTGGTGGTTCGTTCATTTGGCCGAAGACCAGTGAAGTGCTCTTCAGCACGCCGGATTCTTTCATTTCGTTATACAGGTCATTGCCTTCGCGGGTGCGCTCACCAACGCCGGCGAAAACCGAGTAGCCTTTGTGGAATTTAGCGATGTTATTGATTAGCTCTTGGATAAGCACTGTTTTACCAACTCCCGCGCCTCCGAAAAGACCGACTTTGCCGCCTCTGGTGATCGGCGCGATCAGGTCGATAACTTTGATGCCGGTTTCCAGGACCTCCACCGTGCCGGATTGGTCGATCAGCGGCGGCGGTAGCTTGTGAATCGGGGCGGTTTGTTCAAATGTTCCTGCCTGGCCGTCAATCGGCTGGCCGATAACATTGAACATGCGGCCAAGGGTCTTGTCGCCAATCGGCACGCTAATAGCTGCGCCGGTATCGCTGACTTCGGCGCCGCGCGGCAGGCCATCAGTTGAGCCCAGGGCAATCGCCCGAACGCTGGACTCGCTCAGGTGTTGTGCAACTTCCAGGACCAATTCGCGGTCATCCAATTTTACTTTCAGGGCATTATAAATCGCCGGCAAGTTGTCGGTGCCGAACTCAATATCCACCACCACGCCGACAATCTGCGTGATTTTCCCGTTCTTAGCTTTTGCTTTCGTTGCTGTGGCCATTATTCTCCTCCTAATAATTTGTCATGGGTAGCCATGGAGTGTATGAATTCATGCTCGCCTTCGGTATAGAAGTCTTGGGGATCAAAGGAAAAGTCTCGTTCTCTTACTTGCTGATCGTATTGAAACAGTTCTTCTGAACTCATGGACAAGTAAGTGTGGAATTTTGGGCGAGCTGCTCTTAAACCATGCTCCAGATCAAATTTAAACAAAGCTTTATTTTCCCAACCACCTACAATTTCAGTAGCATATCCTTTAGGAATGGACTCGAAACTCATCCGTTTAATGCCTCCGCGCCGCCGGTGATTTCGGCCAGTTCCTGGGTGATGGCGGCCTGCCGGGCGGTATTTAATTCCAGAGTGTAGTCGTCAATCAATTCGTTGGCGTTGTCGGTGGCGTTGCGTGTCGCCATCATGCGCATGGCGTGCTCGCTGGCCAAACTTTCCAACACCGCTTGCCAGATCAGGGCTTCTACCAGCCGCGTGGCGATCTGCTCAATGACGGTCTCGACGTCGGGCTCGAAGTTGCTGACCGTGACATCCTCGTCGGCCGGCCCAGACGTTGTGGCTGGCAGGATTTGCAGACTCTGAACCTGCTGTGACAAGCTCGATTTGAAAACCGTGTACAGGATATGGACTTCGTCGATCGTTTTATCTTTGTACTGCTCGATAATCGTGTTCAGTATCGGCCGCGTGTCGTTAGCCGTCGGCTGGTCGCCGAACGGCGGATAGACGGCCAGTAGATTAACGTGGCTGAGCCGGCGGACGAACTGCGCACCCTTGCTGCCGATGGTGATGACGTGGCTGGAAACTTTTTGGTCACGGTCTGTTTGCAGCGATTGGGTCAAAAGTTTCAAAACATTGGCGTTATAAGCGCCGGCTAGGCCGGTATTGCTGGTGACAACGATATACAAACGATTCTTGACAGCACGCTTTTCGAATAAAGGCTGATTTTCAACTTCGGTCATGGAATTTAGCTTCTGCATCAAATCATAGGCCAGGTCGCGGTAGTCGCGGCTGCGCTGGGCGTATTCCTGGGCGCGGCGCAGCTTGCTGGCGCTGACCAGCTCCATGGCTTTGGTAATCTGCCGGGTGCTGCGGATCGAGCCAATACGGCGCTTGAGGATAATCGTACTAGCCATTGCCGCCATCCTCCGGCATATATAAATCAGCCGGATCACCATCGTACCGTGCTTCCATTGCAGCTGAGCTAGCAACGCTAAATCCAAACATCCTCTGTTTTAGAGTCTGGGTAGGCAGTTGATCTTCGGGCAGACCGGCAGCCAGCAGTCGTTCCACTGCTATTTGAGCGCCAATCTTGGCACCTGCCATAAAAATCGTAAGTTCATGTGTAGTTGTTGGCACCCTAGCTGCCTCTATGCCTTCAAATAAATCAGCCAAGTTGGTATCGCCGACTATTAAGTTGGCTACTGTCTGTGAAGTGTCATCCGGCACTATGGCTTCCTGGATTTCACGCAAAGCCTTATTTCTAGCCATTTCGGAAAAGGAGAATGTTTCTTTCATGGCCATAATTTATTCCTTACCCACTTCCTTGGCGGCCTGCTTGGGCGTTTCCTTGTAGCTAGTGGCGACCTGCTTGGCAATCTTCAGGATGGTGTCATTCTGGGCGTCGGTCGGCTTGTCACCGGTATTTATAGCCTCGATTAACTTGACCTGTTTGCTCTTGAGCTCGCGGTGCAGGGCGGCTTCAGCGGCTTTGATCTTGTCGACCGGCACTTCGTCGAAAGCGCCTTCATTGGCCGCTAGCAAGCTGACGTACATTTCCCAGATGCTGTATGGAGAATACTGAGGCTGCTTAAGCAGTTCTGTCAGGCGCTGACCGCGCTCGATGGTGTGGCGAGTTTCGGGGTCAAGATCGGTCGAAAACTGGCTGAAGGCCGCCAATTCGCGGAATTGGGCCAGGGCGAGCTTCAAACCGCCGCCAGCGGCTTTGATGGCTTTGGTTTGGGCGGCACCGCCAACGCGGGAAACGCTGAGACCGACGGAAATGGCCGGGCGGATACCTTGGTAAAACAGACTTGTTTCCAAGAAAATCTGACCGTCAGTGATCGAAATAACGTTGGTCGGAATATAGGCGCTGATGTCACCAGCCTGAGTTTCAATAATTGGCAAAGCGGTCAGTGACCCGCCGCCCAGTTCATCCGAAAGTTTGGCAGCCCGCTCCAGCAGGCGCGAGTGCAGGTAAAAAACGTCGCCTGGATAAGCTTCGCGGCCTGGTGGGCGGCGGAGTAGGAGGGACATCTGACGGTAAGCCTGGGCGTGCTTGGTCAGGTCATCGTAAATAATCAAGGCGTGCTGTTTGTTGTCGCGGAAATACTCGCCCATGGCCGCGCCGGCGTAGGGCGCCAGGTAGAGCAGCGCTGCCGGATCGGCCGGGCTGGTAGCGACAATGATGGTCTGATCCATGACGCCTTCGCGCTTCAGGCGCTCTTCTAGAGCGGCGACTTTCGATAACTTCTGGCCGATGGCCACGTAAACGTTGATGACGCCGGTTTTCTGGCGGGCCTGGTTGACCATGGTGTCGACGGTGATGGCCGTCTTGCCGGTTTGGCGGTCGCCGATAATCAGCTCGCGCTGACCGCGGCCAATCGGCACGGTGGCGTCAATCGCCATTATGCCGGTCATCAATGGTTCGTAAACGCTACGACGATCTAGCACGCCCGGCGCGGGGCGCTCGACGCGGCTAGTCTTCTTGGCTTTGATGGCGCCACGGCCATCCAGCGGCCGTCCTAACGGATCAACTACCCGGCCGATGAGTTCCGGACCAACCGGTACTTCCAGGACTTTGCCAGACAGCCGCGCGCGGGCGCCGGCTTTGACCTCGGTGTCTTCGCCGAGCAGAACAGCGCCGATTTCGTCTTCGCCGAGATTGAAGGCGAAAGCCGTGACCGGCTGACCATCAAGGCCGTCGATTTCCAGCATTTCGCTGTAGCCGGCCGCGGCTGAGGCCGTAAATCCAAGCAATGCCATCACCGACGCGGGTGACGACGCCGACGGTTTCGATGCCCGGGCGCTGCTTGAGGTCAGCAATTGCTTTGCGAATATCGCTGGACAGGTCAGTAATTGATAAGTCGGGCATTTAATTCCTCTCCGTGGTTAATTGGCGGAAACGGGCCAGGTCGGCCGCCACGCTGATATCCAGTTGCTGGTCGGCCAGTTGTAATTTGGCACCGCCTACGACAGCCGGGTCATGAATCTCAGTAATGATAATCTTCTTGGCCTGAGGATAAACTTGTTTGATCCGCCGCTTGATGTCAGCTTTGACCGCCGGACTCAATGGTCGGGCGCTGCGGGCCAGGACTTCGACATAGCCGGCTTCGGCCCAGTCGTGTTGGACATCACGTAATAGCGAATCAAGCTCGTTAACACGGTGTTCACTCAGTAGATAGGCCGCTAACTCGCGGTTGAAGCGCTTTGACGAACCCTTCAAGGTTTTATCGGCCACCAATTGGGCGATTTTGCTGCGCGGTTGCTTCATGCTTTGCCCTTCAGCGCCCGCTCGATGAGCGCCGCGTCTTTCTTGGCGTCGATTTTCTCATCAATAATCGTTTCCGTGGCGTCGGCGATCAGGCCGACGACTTCTTGTTCCAGCTGCTGGCGGGCACGAGCTGTATCTTGCGTCAATCGGGCTTCGGCGGCTTCGGCGATGCCGGCAGCCTTGGCGCGGGCCGCTTCTTCGGCGTCATGGATGCTGGCTTGGGCGGCGTCACGGGCTTCGGCCAAGATGCCATCAGCCTGAACGCGCGTTTCCTGTAGAGTCTTTTCGACTTTGGCCTCCAGCTCAAGTTTTTCCTTCTGCAGTTGTTCACCCATTTTGACGCCATTCTCAATTGTTTCGCGGCGGCGCTGCAGAACCTTCATGATTGGCCCGAAAGCCCAGTGCCGCAGCACCAGATAGGCCAGCAGGAAAGTTATCAACTGAATAACGAACGCCTTACCATCGAAGCCGAGAGCCCCGATGCCGGACGAACTGTCGCCGAATTGTGTCAAAACGCTAATCACTCTTTACCAAAACTCCTTATTTGACGATGAAAATTGAAGCGAAGGCCAGCAGGAAAATTAATTCCACGATACCGACGAACACCAAGGCCTGGCCGAGAAACTTGGAAGCTTCCGGGTTGCGCCCCACGGCCTGCAAGTAGCTGCCGCCGATGATGCCGATGCCAATGCCTGGGCCAATGAAACCGCCGCCGATCATCAAGCCTTTGCCGATAATCTCTGTATTAACTGCGTCTGCGATAACCATTAATTAACACTCCTTTCAGTTGATTTAGTCACACTTTTAAACCTGCCCACTGACACTCCTCCCGGCAGTTGCTGCCTTCATTGTTTCAGGAAGAACATCTTCGGTCAAGTCTTCGTGGCGGGCATGTTCGCTGGCGTGGTTGACAGCAATCGCCAGGTACATGGTGCCTAAGATAGTGAAAATGTAGGCCTGTAGAGCAGCCACGCCGAATTCCAGCAGCGTGAAGGGCAGAGCGGTTAGCGGCGCAATGGCATGGCCCAGGTAGGCGAAAACGGCAATTACAATCTCACCAATAGTGACATTGAGGAAAAGTCGCAGGCTGAGGCTGATGACGCGTGTCGCGTCGGTGAACATTTCCAGAATGCCGATCGCCAGGTAGAGCGGATTCTTGGGGCTGCCGATGAAGAAATGACCGAAGAACTTCTTAACGCCGCCCGATTCTCTGATCGACGCGGTGTAGACCAAGCCCATGGTGATGACGGCCATAGCCAGCGTGCCATCGAGGTCGGCCGTGAAAGGCCGCAGCAACGGTAATCCATTGCGCTGGAAGCCCTCGCCGACAATTGGCAATAGGCCCAACCAGTTATTGAATAGGATGAAGAAGAACAAGGTCACGAAATAGGGCGCGTACTTGCGGCCAATGCTTTTGTCTTCGAAGGCATTTTCCACCATGTTGCTGATAAATTCGACACCGGCTTCGACGAACTGCACGAAACCGCCCTTGGGCTTGACCGTCACCAGCCGGGCCGCCAAGACGAAGACGATCATAATTACTAACGCGCAGGCCCAACCATAAAGAATTGAGTTGGTGATTGTGAAGCCGCCCAGCTGCAGCACGCCGCCCGGCGCTACATGAACCACCGGCCCACTGTCCGCAAAAAAACTGAGAAGACTAATCATGAATTATTACCTGCTTGCAGCGTTTTCCAGAAAATCAGCGCCGTGCCGCCCAGGGCAATTAAGAAACCGAGCGCTGTCAGCCAGGGACTGGTTTTCAAAACTTGGTCAAGCTCATAACCGCCAACGATCGGCACTAGCACCACAACGGCTAGTCGCCAACCCATATCGACAGCCATGCCCACGAATTGTGAGCCCGGATTGCTCCCCACCGTTCCAGGTGTTTTAACTTCCCGAGGCGAGGGCGTCGACTTCGGCGCGGTCGTCTGCTTCATTTCTTAGTCATTATATCAGATGTGATTTAGGTCACGCAAGGAGTTAGTAGCGGTTTGCTATACTATATATATGAATGATTCATCTGTTACCATCTATAGCGCCACCTGGTGCGCCTTCTGCCACGCCGCCAAGCAGTACTTCGACAAGCTCGGCGTCAAATACACCGACAAAGACGTCGAAAAAGACCCAGCCAACGGCTTAGAAGCCGTCGACAAATCCGGTCAAAGAGGAATTCCAGTCATCGATATCGGCGGCGACATTATCATCGGCTTCGACCGGCCGAAAATCGACGCCGCCTTGAAAGCCCACAAGCTCGTCAGCTAAATTAGCTATACTACTGGTATGGCGTTCGAGGATTACCAGCAAAAAAAATCGGTGGTGATTATATATACCGGCGAAGGCAAGGGCAAAACCACCGCCAGCTTGGGTTTACTGGTGCGGGCCCTGGGCAACCGCTGGAACGTGGCCTTCATACAGTTCATTAAATACTGGGGCGTCAGCGAGCATGTCTTCATCCGCGACATCCAGTCCTTATTCAAGGATCAGTTATATTTTTATAAGGGCGGCAAGGGGTTTTACAAGGCCGGCGAGCTTAGCGAGCAGCACATTAGCGAGGCGCAGCATAAAAAAGCCGCACAGCAAACATACAAAGAGGCATTGAAAGCCACCAGCAGCGGCAAGTTTGACCTAGTTATTTGCGACGAAATTAATAACGCCGTTCACGACGGATTGATTACCGAAAAGCAATTGCTAGATTTAATTAAAAAACGGGCGCCGAACACCAGTCTCTGCCTGACCGGCCGCGATTTTCCGCAGAAATTAATGAAAAATGTCGACATCGCCACCGACATGCACAAACTCAAGCACCACTTCGACGACAAATTCTTGGCCAACAAAGGCATCGACTTTTAGGCCGGGACGGCCTTAATTGATAAACTGGGGGCATGGCTAAGCCCCAACTCTACCTGCTGGTCGGCTATCCGGGTTCGGGCAAGACGACGGTTTCCAAAATTATCAACCAGCTGACCGGAGCCACTCATATTTGGACTGATTGGGAGCGGCGGTCGATGTTCGAGCAACCGACGCATTCGGCCACCGAGAACAGCCAGCTGTATGATTATCTCAACACCATGGCCGCACAACTATTGAGCGAAGGCAAGAGCGTCATTTTCGATACCAATTTCAATTTCTTCAAGGATCGCCAGCACTTGCGTGACATCGCCGCTGCCAACGGCGCCGAGACGGTTGTTATCTGGATGACTACCTCCAAGACTTTGGCCAAGAAGCGCGCCGTCCAGATGGCGACCGCCCGCAACGGCTATCTAGCTGGCATGACCTCCGAGCAGTTCGATCGAATCGCCGGCCATCTCCAGCCGCCAGCCAAAAATGAAAAAGTTATTAAAATTGATGGTGTCAAACTTGACAGCTCCCAAGTCAAGCGTTTACTTAGTCTGGAATGAAGCATCGTTATCGGCGGCGGCATCTCTGGGTCAGCTTGGCCGCGCTGCTGCTCGGCCTATTAATTTTCGAAGTCCAGAGTCACGGCTGGCTGGGAAACGCACTACAAACAAACCAGCCTGGCCTATACAGCATTGATCACTTCATTGATGGCGACACCATCGCTGTCAACATGAACGGTCAGGTCGAAAGCGTGCGCCTAATTGGCGTCGACACCCCGGAAACCCACAAACCAAACACACCGATCCAGTGTTACGGGCCGGCCGCGGCAGCCTTCACCAAAGCAACGATTGGCAACAGCCGGGTGCGCCTGGTTTCGGACAGCCTGAGCACCAACCGCGACCGCTACAACCGCTTGCTGCGCTACGTTTATCTGCCCGATGGGCGCAACCTGGACGAAGTCCTGATCCAGAATGGCTACGGTTTCTACTACCCGTACTTTCCGTTTACCAAATCCACCCAATTCTCAGCCGACGAGAAACAAGCTCAACAGCAAAAGCTCGGTTTATGGAAAAACTGTCAGCCAACGCCAACCGACGCCGGCGGCTATGTCTCGAATCCGCAGACTAACTAGTCAACGAAGGTCGCCGGGTTAACATGAGGCACTGACGTAACGCTACCGAAGAGCACTTGGTGCCATGAAAAGGATTTTTGTCGCTGATCGTAGCTGCGACGCATAAACTTCAAGGCCGGCAGACAGCTAATGATCAAAGCCACCATCGGGTACATGTGGCGTCTACTTTTCAAACCGTGCTTGGCATACGTTTGTGGACTAAGCCAGGCATAGTAACAGAAATCTAGCCAACCATTATCGAGGCGGCGGCAATCAACAGCTAACCGCAGGCTTTCGTCGAACTTGTTCAGCCCGCCTTGTTGCGAGAGGTGAATCGCTAGATCGTAATCTTCGTGCATGCCGCCCTGACGGCAAACTTCCTGACGAACGGCCAGCCAAGCCGAACGCCGTAGCGCCATATTGGCGCCCTGCAAAGCGACTTCATGGCCCAATAGTCGCGCCATGCGGCGGCGTATCCACAAATCAACGCCATCTAGCAGCCAGCTAGCCGACAGACCATAATAGCCGACGCTGCCGGTGACAGCGGTTAGGTTATCAGCTTCTCGAAAGAGTTTCTGGACGTTGGCTATCCAGTTTGATTCAACCAGGCTATCGGCGTCGATCCGACCAATAACCTCGCCACGAGCAGCGTCGAAGCCCCGGTCACGGGCATAGACCACGCCCTGACGCTTTTCTCGCAATAGCCGAACGAAAGAATAGCGCTCGGCGACAGCGACCGTCTCGTCAGTCGAATTATTATCCACCACTATTACTTCGAGCGGTGTCACGGTCTGGCGGGCAAGGGCATCTAGACAGGCGGACAGACAAGCAGCCTCATTGTATACTGGAATAACAATGCTAACGCTCAACTTACTTTTTTGAATCATGCCCCTTAATCATAACAAACCAAAACTGAGAAACAGCGGAAAGTGGCGCCCGATTCTGGGCGACGCGTGGCTGTTACTGCACCAATTCCTGCCCGAGTGGCCGCGCCGGCGCTGGGCCAAGCGACTAGCAATCGGCCTAATCGCTTTCGTGGTCTTCGTCGGCTTGGTTATTTACGGCGTTGGCCAGTGGTATATTCACTCTGAGACCGGACCGCAGCAACTGGGTGTCAGCTTCGTACCCGACTACGCCCAGAGCCTCGGTCTCGACCCGCAGCAAACCATGGACGCCTTAATTGGCATCGGCGTTAAGCAGTTTCGCCTGGTCAGTTACTGGAGCGACATGGAGCCGACGCCCGGGCATTATGACTTCAGCCAGCTCGACTGGGAGTTCCAGAAGGCCGACGCCGCGCACGCCAAAGTTATTCTGTCGGTGGGGCTACGCCAACCGCGCTGGCCGGAGTGCCACGCCCCGAATTGGGTGGATACCAGCCAACCGGAGAGCCAGTGGCAGCCGCAGTTGGAGCAGTTCATGCAACAGGTTATCGAGCGCTACAAGGATAGCCCAGCGCTGCAGAGTTATCAGCTCGAGAACGAGTACTTCCTGAAAGGCTTCGGTATTTGCAACAATTTCGATCGCCAGCGGCTTATTAGCGAAGATAACCTGGTTAAGCGGCTCGACCCGGCACACTCGATCATCATCGCCCGCAGCAATAACGGCATCGGTTTCCCGACCGGCCAGCCGCAGCCCAATGAATTCGGTATCTCGGTGTATAAGCGCGTCTGGGACGCTGGCGTCACGCACCGCTACCTGGAATACCCGCAACCGGCTTGGTACTACGCCTTCCTGGCCGGGGTCCAGAAAATTTTTCTGCATCGCGACATGATTATTGACGAGCTGCAGGCTGAGGCTTGGACGCCGCACGGTCAAAGCATCCAGCAAACCAGCCTGGCCGAGCAGAATAAGTCGCTGGACGCCGCCCGGCTGAAAGCCACTTTCGCTTTCGGCAAGACTACTGGCATGCGCCAAATCAACCTCTGGGGCGCCGAGTATTGGTACTACCGACTCACTGTCCTTCACGACCCGTCACTCTGGAACGTCGCCCAGCAGGAATTTAGCGCCAAACAGTAGCTTCTTGCCAGAATTTGCGTCATAATTACCCCTATGGCTAAGAAGAAGACCCGCCAGTCCAAAAGCATTACCAACCGCCGCGCCCGCTATGATTATGTGCTCGGTGATTCTTTGGTGGTGGGTTTGGAGCTGACCGGCGCCGAAACCAAGGCCTTGCGCCTAGGCCACGGCCAACTGCGCGGCGCCTACGTGACCGTCAAGAACGAGGAATTATTCCTAATCAACGCCACCATCAGCTCCAGCAGCGGTATTCTCATTAGTGAATCAGACCAGACCCGCGCCCGCCGGCTGCTGGCCAAACGCCGCGAGATCCAAGCGCTGATCGAAGCCAAGCAGCAAGGCCGGACCATCGTACCGCTGGAAATCCTGACCCAGAGTCGGTACATCAAACTGCGCCTGGCCGTCGGCCAGGGCAAGAAGCACTATGACAAGCGTCAGGTACTCAAGCAGCGCGACGAACAGCGCGAAATCGACCGCCGACTCCGCTAAGGTGTATACTGTAGTCATAAATACTTAGAGGTTTATGAAAAAATTGCGTGTCGCAATGATCGCACCGCCGTGGCTGCCCATTCCACCGGTGGGCTATGGCGGCATCGAGAATGTGCTGACGGCTCTGATACCGGCCTTGCAAGACCTAGACGTTGACGTCGAGCTATTCTCGACGGGGGATTCAACCATCGAGGGTTGCAAGAACCACTGGCTCTATAAAACCGGACAGTATCATTATATTCACCGACCGGCCTACGACTCCCTGCCAATTGCCATCGCCCAAGTATTATTTGCGCTGAACGAGATCCGCCGCGATGGTGCGTTCGACATTATCCACGACCATAACGGCTTCATCGGCCCGATGGCCCTGTCATATGCTGGCTCTCAGCTGCCGCCAGCCATCCATACGCTCCACGGGCCACCTTTTTCGACTGCCGACCGCATAAAGCAAGACCTACCGGATAACTTGCCAATGTGGCGCAATATGACGGGGGAACACCCTTTATTCTTGGTACCTATATCGAAAGCTCTAGCCCAGGGCGCGCCAAAAGCCCTGAAACCGGCCCTATTGTCGCCTGTCCACAACTCGATTGATGCGAGTCTTTTTCCGTATGTCGCCCAGAAAGATGATTATTTCATCACGCTGGCACGCTTCCATCCAGAAAAGGGCCAGGCAGTGGCCGTCAGGGCCTGTCTAGAGCTGGGCTACAAACTCAAGATGGCGGGCGGTGTCGGAGATATCACCAGCCCCAAGAAGATGATACTGGAGCTAGCCAATCCGCTCAGCACCTACCGTGGCTTGGTTGATTTCCGTTATTACAGTGACCAGATCTTCCCCCACCTTCTGGATGGCAGTATCGATTACGTTGGCGAAGTGCGCGGTCAGCAAAAACTGAACTTCATCAGCCGCGCTCGGGCCTTGCTGTTCCCCATAGCTTGGGAGGAGCCTTTCGGCATGGCGCCCATCGAAGCGCTGGCCTGCGGCACGCCCGTCATTGCCATGGCCAGGGGTGCTCTGCCCGAAATTATCCAACACGGCGTCAATGGCTTCCTAGCTAAGAACGAGACCGAGTTTAAAAAATACATGCAACGCATTGACGAAATTGATCCAGCGGCTTGCCGCAAATCAGTCGAAAAAAACTTTTCCGCCAAAACCATGGCCGAACGTTACGTCAAACATTATCAAAAAGTTATCGACCTACAGCGGCGCTAACTGGGGGAGCAAATCAGTTAGCGATGGATGGACAGTTTGCCCAATATTAACCAGTAGGCGTCTTTCAAATACTCTTTTCTGCGGATCAGTAACCATGTAGCGCGAATTATGCGGTAGACGGCTCAGCTTGATGGCTAGAATGGCCGCCGCGCTCCAGGCCTGAATGTCTTGGGGCGGCTGTTCGAGACGGTTCATGCGTTTGTTCCGATGGTCATAAACGTCGACGGTGCGGGTGTTCAGAGGGTGGCCGTCATTAGCGCCGCGCAAAAATTCCACCAGTCGGCGAGTCGTCTTAATGTCGTTGAGCAAAATGTTTTCGATGAAGCGGGCGGCGTCATAATAACCACGCTGCGCTAGGCCTTGGGCGATTAGGTAGTTGTCCCAAACCCAGACGCTGCCGTTATGATAGGCCCCTGGGCGGAAGCGGATTTCGTCGGTCGCCAGGGTGCGAATCCCGTTTTGGCACAAAAGCTCCGGCGACAGAAGTTGCTTGATGACGGCTTCACGGTAGTGCCGCGTTTCCGGTTCATCGTCCTCTAATAGGCGCGAGTGCAGCAGATGCCCCATATTGGAAGCTTTGACCTTGAGTTGACGCAAGTGACCGGCCGAATCCCGGTCAGTCCCCAGCATGAAATAGCCGCCGCGTTCGTCCGTCCAAAAATACTGGAAGATGGCTTGGCGCAAGCCAGAAGCCCGCCAACGCAGTTCGGCCGCCCGGGCGGTCATGCCCGGAAGTTGATCATAGAGCTCGGCAGCGTCAATTAAGGCGTCAAGCGCTACCCGCTGAACTTCCACCGAAGCCACGCCGCGTTCGTGGTTAGCAATTTGGCCGTCGGCGTGGAAGTAGGCATCCCACGAATCTTTCCAGACCTGGTTTTCGATGCCGCCGGGGTTGGCGCGTTTGGATTCCAGTAGGCCTTGGGGATTGTTGGCCAAGCGTCCGGTGATCCAATCGACGGCCGCCGTCAGAGCATCAATCATTTTTCGCCGACTGCCATCGCGCCGCTGATAATCGGCCTGCAAGAATGCCACGCCCTCGTCCGTCCGGCTGCAATAGGCCGCCAGGGTGCGGACAAATTCTGGCGTGGAATCAACCGACCCGTAATAGGGCCAGCCCCAGCCGTGCTGCTCGGTCAAGTCCCGGGCTACCGGATCAACCTTCGGGTCACGGTCTTCATGGATGATCCGCCCCGGCTCTTCTTCGCGAACAGTGTTAACCTCTACCCCTTGGGAACTCGCCAACGCCAACAAGGTCGCCCGGGCTAGTTTCGGATGGTAGTCAATCAAGTCTAGGGCGACACGCAGAGCATCCCGACCGAATACCGCTTCGTAACGCCGAAACTCCGGATCGCTCTTGCTCCTATTGAGAGACAATGACGCCAATACCGGTCCGGCGTCGCCAAGCTCCTTGGAGTTTTGGACTCGTCCCAGTAGAACCATGTCATACAGGGTAGAATGCTGAAGACCAGGCGGTGTCTCGTCAAACTCTTTGACATACATCAGCTCTTCGCCCTCGAGCAGTTTTGGCAAAGCCACTTTTTGAGGTTGGGTTTTGGTGCTCATCTACCCCTTAATGAAAACAGATATGCTTATATTAGTAAAGATAGCTTAACCGGTGTCCCGTCGAAGTTGCCAGCCGCCATCTGTTTCGTTATAATCCCTCTGTCACAATTAAGTAATATTCCGGGGTAGCTCAGCGGTAGAGCGGGTGGCTGTTAACCACTAGGTCGCTGGTTCGAATCCAGTCCCCGGAGCCATGATAGAGAGCCGTGCTGAAAAGCAGGGCTTTTTATCTGTAAATCGTCGGTTCTAACCATTTCAAGAGCATTGTTCTGTCGTTCATTCATTTCTTCAAGCGGAATGAAGTATTTATTAGGGGTGAACTGGATGGTTCTATCCAAAATCGTAAGCACTTCGCCTAGCTTCACGATTATTGAGCGTTTCTTCTCTAAGTCGTCACTATCAAAGTCTTCTTTGGCATAGCGTGCAAACGTAAATACCTCATCTGCCTTTTCGCGCCAATCACGAGCCTTGTATTCAGCGTCATTACGTTGCTTCTGAAGTACTTCAAGATCGTCTTCGAGTGTTTGCATTTCTGCGAAGTACCACGAATCGTCATCAGCTTCTCCTGCGTATCGCATACGTCGTAAGTTAGTTATAGACTGCTTCTTCTTTTCTATGGCTTTTTCGTGAGCCAGTGTCTTGGCCTGATCTTTTTCGACTACTACATCTTCTTCTTGCGCCAAAGCCTCTATAGCTAGCTTGTAAAAGTCAGGGTCTATCGTGAACTTATTTAGCTTATCTTTTATTTGTTCGATTAGTACATCTTCATTTATGTGTAGTTTTGGTTGGCTACATTTTATGGTCTTGCTCTTACCAGTACAGTGATAGTAGACATATTCTTTGATCTGCCCTGTAGATTTGATCGTTTTACGCTTCTGTTCAGCCGTAATTGCAAACCCACACTCACCGCACTTAAATAGGTTACGAAGTTGGAAGTTATACGTCTTATCTTTAGGTCGAGTAGTGTGTAATGGGTCTATAATCTGCTGTACTCGATCGAACTCTTCCTCTGTGATCATTGCAGGGTGATTGCCAGGGTACACTTCACCTTTAAATGGTAGTTGCCCGGTATAAAATCGGTTCTTGAATAAGGCGCAGATGCTAGAGTATGCAATCGGCTTACCCCCAGTTTGACCTCTGACGGGAGTTGTAATGTGCAGTTCTTTGTCGGCAATTTTGACCAGTTGGGCCATTGAGTATGTACCAGTGAGCATCTTGTCCCAGAGCATACGCATTGAAGTAAAACGATCAGGGTCTGCTATGACCTTTTTCTCAATGCGATCATTTAAGTACCCTACGGGTGGAACGCCTGGCTTATCACCTTTTTCAGCTTTAGATTTTATACCACGTTTAGTATTACTACTTAAGTCGCGGACATATTGATTAGACATGCCCGCTTCAACACTAAAAACAATGGCATTATCTTCGGGGAAGTAGCTTTTCTCAGCAGTTAGTATGTGTTTTAATTTACCGTCTTGTAAGAGCTGTTGAATACGTCCACTGTCTGTCGGATTACGTGACAACCGGTCTAGTTTCCAGCATACGATTCCGTCAATCTTACCGCTTTCAATTTCTTGAAGCATTTCTTCGAATATGGGACGTACACCAGGGCGTTTAGCGGACTTGCTCTCGCGTAATGCTTCACCCAAAATCCTGGCTTCTTCACGTTTAGCTACTCCGCTCATAACCCCTACTTGATCATCGAGAGACTGTATTTGTTTGTCTTCGGTATCAGTAGATTTTCGGGCGTATAAGCGATAGCGTAGATTTTGTAAGTTTCGGTAATTCATATTTATATCCTTTTCTGGCGTTAATGCCAATTTCATGGCTATATTATAGTGGGACTATTAGGGGATGTATATCTTTACTTAGTAGAAACCTTTATATAAAGATAATCTTTAGTAATTAAAGGTATCTTTATATATAAAGGTCTACTAATATAAAGGTTCTTTAGAACGGTATATCATCTAATGTGATAGGCCCTTCAGGTATGTCGGTGATGACCACATCTTTAGTGTCCGAGATATACAGTTGAACCGCCTCAACACAGGCTTCGTGTATTTCAAGCCACAATGACTGTTTATGATCGAATTCAATGGTCTTGAACCATTTACCATATCTAGTTTTTTGAGATGGCTCATTTACAGACCAGTAGTCATGTTCTTCGTTCGGAGGAAAGACCACCATACCGTTAATGTAAATGCCAAGGTCTAATACAGATGCTTTGACCCGATAGCCCTTTTCAAGCGGCATGTGAACCTGAGCTTCAATTATATGTAGTTTAGGCATCTTGAGCCTCCACTATTTTAGGGGTTGTTAGCCTTACTAATTCTGCAAGCTCTTTGAGTTGCGATACTGCTTCGGAGAAGCTGATAACCTCTCCATATTTAGTTACGTAGGTCGCTTGGAAGCGTTCTACTAGTTCTTTACTTAATGACATATTTAACCTCGACGGAAGTTCGCCTAACGGGACGATTAAATGTTAGGTGAACTTCGTTTATTCGTCCTAGGCATCATTAAAGATCGTCACGGACTTCATGTCGTCGTATTGGTTTTATGTCGTAATCAAACCGTTCAATTTCTAGCTTTTTCAGTTACAAAACGGTGCTAATTCGTCGATTTCGGTTCGGTAGTTGCACCTAATTCTTTGAGTTTCTTGTCTAACTCTGTGGTGTCGATATTGTCTATTTCTGCTTGTTCGCGTGTGATCAAAGGGCGGAAGACTATACCCTTACTTTTACTAACAGTCGGGAAGAACAAATCCCTTAGTTCTTTTGTGAAGCCAGCACTATTAAGTACGGTACTGAGGTTGCGTGATGTTTGCCCTAAGCCTGGTTTGAACAGCGTATTTGGGTTCTTGAGAGCTTGTTCCAGCAACCTTTCGGTGGTTGAGCCAGCATGAGCCTTCTTGAGTTTGAGGACATCGTTTATCAGAATTGTGCCGTCAGGTTTGTAAGTCAGTTTATATTCTGGTATTTGCCAGTCCGTTAACTTTTTAGCTATTTTCTCTTGGTTTAATACGTCAATCAATTTGCCATACTTTATTCTGATTGAATCAGCATAATCAAGAAGTTTCCTTTGTTCAGGTGTGAATTCGGGTGTATCTTTACCAGCTAATATCATCAGTTTTTCTACTCTGGCATTATGGGCTTGCCCAATGTCATTGGCTGGGTCTTCTAAAAACTCGTTTATCTCCCACGAAGATGTTTTCAGAACATCAAACCGTCTCCATATAGGTTCGGGCTTAATTGCTGCCAATTTAGGATTGCGGTTATATAGTTTCTCTAATTCATCTACTACAAGAACATATGCACGATTAAGTTCGTGAACGTCAGTGTCTTCGGGTTTATCAACAATTTTAGCCATAACAATCATTGCAATGATACCCAGAACGCAATTGTTTAGAGCATGAGCTACTGCGTAATCGCTATCGTTTGTTGGCTGATTTGTTACGTCCATAATAGTGATTGTCATTATATGGTATCCCCACTGATATGCGGCATTTGAGATAATGATAAGAGAGGGACTAATACAAAAACAAAAGGAGTTTTTATGCTTTTTAATAATCCTGTGGGAAGACCCACGAAAATGAATATTACTACTATGGTGAAGTTAGCGGACGCATTAAAGAATAATTACAATGTGACTGATGCTTGTAAGTGGGCAAAGGTCGGCAGAACCACTTACTATCGACATATGAACAATAACGTAGTCTTCGCTACTAAGATGAATTATGCGATAGAGTGCCGTGACAAAGTGTCTTTTAATTTCGGTACAAGTTACAGACTTAACTAGTTGCCTCGTACACGATTTTAATAAAAGTGGTGTTTCATAATTGGTAAATGGTGAAAAATGGCGTTGAGGGGCCGAAATATCCAAAAAATAATTCCGTAGCCTAGCTTAGTATTTCTGAGAGGCAAAAGATGAACGGGTTTTGGCTGCTTTCTGGAAGCACGGAGAAGGGTCTAGGCTGCGTTCCTTGACGAAAGTTGGTGAAAGTTACATGCCAATGAAGAAGTGGAGATGGACACATTTGATTGGCCTGCTGTTCTGAGCATATGCCCCACACGGACTATTTATAATTTGTTGGTGGAATATTTTCGATAAGATCAATTATCGTGTCCATGGCTGTAGCTAAGGGTTCTACATTGCGGTTTATCTGGCTTAAAAGTAAGCCACCTTGAAATACCGCAAGCATTGTCGTAGCAAGTGCATTAATATCTGTACTACTCTCTAGTTGTCCATTATCTAGCATTTTTTGGAAGCCATTCTCAATGGATTTTCGTACCAGATTTAAACTTTTAGCCACTTCTTCTCGGTTCTCATGTATCGATCCGCGCCACTTCTGCGCCTATCGATCCTATCGGACAAGCTCCAATATATTGCATATCGGTCGCGAACTGAACGACATTATTACGCCAGACACGGAAGCTCGCTATGTCGTGTAGATCGGCCAAGTATTTATTACCAAGCATGTTTTCAGTTTGATAGGCAATGACTGCGCGTACTAGGTCGTGCTTGTTCTCAAAATAATGGTAGAGTTGTGAGCTACTGACTTTAGCGTCTGACTTTACGTCATCAATACTAGTGTTACTAGCGCCTTTCGCATAAATCAACCCCGCTGCCGACGAAACAATTTGATCGCGTGTTTTCTGGCCTTTATCTGGTAAGGCTGTTAGGTTTAGCTTTAGATAAAACTTGTGTCATAAGTACCATTTTAGCACTTTTGGATTTGACAATCCATAAAATAGCATCCAGAATGGACTGACATAATCCAAATTAGAAAAGGAGAAATTATATGAAAACTGATATGTCAGAAATGCCTAAACCAAAAGAAGGATTTGTATTAACTCACTTCTTAGTTGTCGCAGACATTCAAAAGTCGATAGCTTTTTACCGCGATGTTCTCGGCGGCAAGGTAGTACAGGATTCTAGTGCAGGCGTGGTAAAAATAGCTAATAGCTGGGTAGTTTTAAATAGTGGTGGTGCAGGTACTGACGATAAGCCTGACATTACCCTGGAAGTTCCAACCGATCTTAACAAGGTAAATGCATTTATGAATATTAGAGTTGCGGACATACATGCCCGCTATAAGGAGTGGAAAGCTAAAGGTGCTGAATTTATTACTGAGCCTAAGGAACATGAGTATGAGTGGCGTTGTTACATGCGCGACCCAGACGGGCACCTGATGGAAGTCGGCCAGTTAAAGTAATAATTAAAGTTTAGAGTAATTTTAAAAAAGGAGAAGTAAAAATGAGTACATATTTAATTGTAGAATTCACTGTTAAGGATCCGGAGCTTTATAAAGAGCACTACAGCGTTCACGCTGGAATGACGGCCAAAAAATACGGAGCCGAGCCTGTTGCTAACAGTAATTGGGAGGTACTGTATGGCGATAACAAGTTCACCTCGGGGGCAATTATGAGATTTCCGGATCACGAAACTGCTCTCAAATGGTACAACTCGCCCGAATATCAGGAGCTGATTGATACCCGAGGCGCCGCAATGGATGCTCGTTTCAGCTTGCTGGACGGTGTTCCTACGGCGACGGAAGATAAGAACTAAGCCCAATGAACAAACGTCCAGAAAAGACAGCACTAATCACTGGCGCCAACGCCGGGATCGGCAAAGAAGTGGCCCGGCAACTGGCATTACGTCCTGATTTTGACGCGGATCTACTTAGCATGTCGGGACCTAGGTCGAGCGGCAACAGCTCAGACCGAGCTCGAAGCTGAGACCGGCCGGAACATTTTCGACATCATTCACATGGACGTCTCCGATCTGGACTCAGTCCGTGCCGGCCTTAGTACCATCAAGGGCCCTGTCGACGCGCTGGTTATGAACGCTGGTAGGATCGGTGGCAATTCGATGGACTTGACTGCTGACGGAGTCACTAACTTGTTTGCAACAAACGTTCTTGGTCACGTAGTCCTCCTCGAAGGACTCCTGAAAAAGAACCAACTTGACGGGGTGGCGGTCTTCGTCGGAAGCGAAGCGGCCATAGGAGTTCCGAAGTTGAAGATGAAGCGGCCAACGTTCGTTTCAAACTCCGCCGATGAACTTGCTACAGTTATCGACGGTAGCTTTTTCGACGACAAAAAAGCTGACCCCAGCCTAGCCTTCGGGCAGGCCAAGTACATTGGGGCGCTGTGGATGGGCTACCTGGCCCGCAAATATCCTGACCACCGTTTTATCACCGTGAGCCCTGGCAACACCACCGGTACCCAAGCACCCAATGATCTCAAATTGCCGCTACGTATTGCGGCCAAATACGTCATGCCTGCCCTGGGCTTCGCCCACAATCTTGACGTGGGCGCAAAGCGAATTGTCGACGGCGTAATCGACCCCAGCCTGTCTAGTGGCGTGTTTTACGCTAGCGCAGTCAACAAGCTCACAGGTCCCTTGGTTAACATATCGGAGGTCTTACCTGACTTCGCCAACCCGACCTATCAGGACAATGCCAATAAGGCCATTCACCGCTTCATCAGCTAGTAAGGAACAGTTGTCTCCAATGAAAACTCGATCAGCAAAAACAGCATCACCATCCTTTCTCGGAACGCGTCGCGGCAAACTTACCCTTGTCCTACTGTGCGCTGTGGCATTTATAGATCTTCTCGACGCGGCCATCGTAAATATCGCGTTACCGCAGATCCGGAGTGATTTGGGTTTCTCGATCCAGAGCCTGCAGTGGGTCGCTAGTGCTTACCTGCTCACCTATGGCGGTTTCTTGCTGCTTGGTGGTCGTGCGGCTGATTTGCTCGGTCGCCGGCGCATGCTCGTCACGGGGGCATCACTCTTTGGAATCTCGTCGCTAGTGTGCGGTCTGTCTGGAAGCGAAGGAATACTAATCGGGGGTAGACTGGCTCAAGGTGTTGGTGCTGCAATGATGACACCAGCGGCACTTTCCATCCTGACGACGACTTTTCATACTCACGGCGATCGGGTTAAAGCTCTTGGCGCTTGGGGTGCTGTTGGCGGCATTTCGGGTGCTGCTGGAGTGTTCCTGGGTGGCCTGCTTACTTCCGAGGCGAGCTGGCGGTGGGTTTTCTTTGTCAACATACCTATAGTAGCGATTATTATTATTGCATCGTTTCGAATTATCGACGGCAAACATCCCAAGACACCGCCGTTTAGGCACTTTGACGCATTGGGTGCTGGTCTCATCACAGGGGGCATGCTTCTCTTGGTCTACGCACTGGTTAGTGCACCTAGTGTTGGTTGGGGTTCAGCTCAGACTATCGGTGGTCTGGCTGGAGCCGCTCTACTTATCGCCTCGTTCCTGTTCAATGAGAAACGCCATAGCAACCCGCTTGTGCCTCTGTCACTGTTCAAGATCAAGGGACTTTGGGAGGCCGACGTTACTCAAATTCTGGCGATGGCCGCCTTTTTCACGATGTTCTTTATCATTACGCTTTATTTGGTTGAATTGCTCGGCTACTCGGAGATTCGCGCTGGCATTTGTTTTCTGCCGGTAACGGTGGGTGCTGGCATCGGTGCGGGCATTGCGACTAAGGGGATCCCGAAGATTGGCACTCGTCCAGTTATCGTTGTTGGAGCGCTGCTGGGCGCCGTGGGAATGTTCTTGTTATCAGGGATACCAGTGCATGGCACCTATCTCAGGGACGTCCTTCCGGAAATGTTGATCATGGGCTCCGGCGTGGGGTTGGTGCTGGTCGGGGTTCAGAATGCCGCTAATGGGGGCGTGCCAGCCGACAAGGCTGGACTTGCAGCCTCGTTGATCACAGCGTCATTTCAGCTAGGGGCCGCTCTTGGGCTTGCGGTCTTTGTCTCCCTCGCCACAATACGAACCAACGATCTAATCGCAACAGGTATCCCGCATTCTGAGGCGCTCACGCTTGGATTCCAGCGAGGACTGCTCGGCGCTAGCATCTCACTTGTGATCGCCGCAGCGATTGCATTGCGAGCGCCAAACGTGCGTTACGCCGACATAGCCCCAGACGTAGACTTCGAGGAAGGCGTACCCCTCCCTCATGAAGACCCCTCTTTGGTTAGTTAGCCTGCAGTAATAGTGAGTTGAGCTGGGGTAAGTTAAAAATCAATGTTCTATACTGTTTCAATGAATGAGGATCTATTTCATAAAAGGCTTAAGGAGATTCTCTCTGTTAATCGTGGCCCAAATAACAGTCCCGATAAGCAATTCCATGATGTTATGAATAATGAGGTACTCGGGCGATCGAAAAAGGGTTGGGACGAAAATGTTGCGACTCAGGTTATAAGAGAATTTGAATGGGCTACGGGTACTCAGCCTAAAAGTATTGAAATTCCTGAAGATGCAGTTAAATCGATATTCCAGAAGTTTTTAGCAGATCGTAACTATACTTTCAGGGCAATACCCAAAGACAAAAGAAAAACACCCGATAATTACATAGAGGGTAAAAAACGAAAGTATATCTGCGAAATCAAATCGCCTGAGTTGAAGCTAGATTTAGAAACACAACTCTATAAATTCAAAACCACTCATCGAAAAATACTGGGTTTCATACATACAGCAACCAAGCAATTCCACTCTTTGGATTCAGAGCATCAGTTGCCAAGAGTGCTGGTATTTACGTCGATCAATCCGCAGCTGAACTGGAAATCATTCACCGATGCAATCCAAGGTGGTGTCATTGATCAAAAAGGCAACCGTTCGCCTGATTTTTCTAAAACACCAGTGTATACGAGCACTTTGCCTTTACTATCAGACGTGGATCTGTACATTTGGTTTCAAGTAAGTGGGATGGGTGATAAATTTTATCAAGCAAGCTATTTCATAAATGAAAAATCAACACATGGTAAAGCATGTCTGGAGTTGGTTAATAATCTGTCACGTACTAAGGTATCCAGTATGAATATGGATAACATATTCTCACTGATCAGTGCGTAGGTACTTTAGTCAGTTAGAATAACAATATGGAAAATACTCTTGGAGTTAAGTCGTTCATAACGTGGCATCCGCCTACTAAAGATGTTGTCGTAGGTAATATCAAATTGTCTAATGGCAACGGAGTAAGGATAACCACAAAAACCACTAATTCGAGTGGTTACTCGCAGCGGTCTACAGTGAGTCTTGAGTATGCAACTTTGGCTCAGGGTGAATTAGATATGTGGGTGCTATTCCACGCTTTTATTCTTGGTGACCCGTGGGTTCTCCCATCGTATATGGGAACCATTCACGGAGTTGTTGAGTGGCTAGACAAGCCCTTTGGCTCGGAGAGAGATTACGATGATTTTCTGAATACTGCATACCGAACGGAGGGCATTACGCAGAAAATGAGCTATCTAGAACTGTTCAAAAAGTTCGTTGAACTTAGCATACAACAAAGCGGCATGGCAAAGAATTGGCTTCTCGATTTGAAGCCTGGCGATGGGTGGTCGCATGGTGAGATGGCGGATTATTCTTATTGGAGAATGGTCATTGATTTCTCGATAGTCGAAGCAATAATGGGACGACAGCCGTTTTGTGAAGAAACTCATGAATGCTCGAAGTGCCACAAGACCGGACTTCACCACAATCCTGAAGATGCAAAAGTGTGGGCGAAGAATAGGTTGTTGGAGATTATTGGTGACTCCGAGAAAACGGACCAGTACATGAAAATCATCTGGACAGTTCGGCAGAGTATACGCCATAAAACCGCACACGAGAGTGATTATCCGCATCAAAGACCTTCAAGCCCACTTCAGCATGGCGACAATGAGTTCGATATTGATACGGTCGTAGATAATTTTAAGACAGATAGCCATGCGCTGACTGCTCTAGAAAATAATATGCATGAAGTAACGAGGATATTATTACTGGACGATATTCTGCAAACGAAAGTCTTCCCTGACATACGTCCATATATGATTCGATCAGGTGGGATGAGCTATGAGGAGTTCATGAAGTTAGTGGAGCAAAAGAAGTAAATGCCACGCATAAAAGGTTTTGATGAGATTGAGGCTGAGCTTGCACGCCATCCTGGGAAAATAGCTCACGATGAGTGGCAGAACTTAGCCAGAATCTTCTATGATATTTATCAAAAAAACAGAACAGAACTCATCAGTCTCTTAGAGGAGCCGTCAAAAAATGATGAGCTATCCACTGAGCTATTTCAAAATGTAAGACCACCTACCGTAAGAGAAACGTATACTAATGAGCTCCTGCGAAGTTTGTTTAATTACTTGTCGAGTCTAAGCTCACTGGTGGATGCAGGTATGCGGCTTTCTGGCAAATACAGCAATGAACAGTTAGCTGATTACAACACGCAAAAAGTGATAATCCTCAACTCAGATATTAACGCTTTCTTTGGAAAGCTACGCAACTACATTCAACATTATGGAATTCCGCCGCTAGGTTGGACTATACAGCTAAAAGATCATGCGCCGAACTCCTGTACGTACTTTTTGTCTAAAAGTAAATTATTAGCTTGGGAGGGTTGGAATTCGAAAGCCAAGTCGTATATAGGAGATCACGATGTAGATTTACTTAAGTCGATTCAGGCACATGGAGAGATGATAGATAAGGCTTTTCAAATGTTATTGTCTCTTTTCCCAAAGATCCACTCGGCTGACACCGAATCATACAACAAGTTAATGCACCATAGGAATGATATTTTATCGGGGAAGATAAAACTCTAGGTATATTCACGCTGAAGCCGCTCGGCTGACTCCTGCATCATTCTTTATTATGGTTATAACTTCCTCTATCGTGGTGAGCCAAGCGTAAGCTCTGTGAGATAGGTAAAATATAGTGTAAGCTTGATTTGTCTTTAAGGATTAAATAATGCCACTTGAACACGAAGAATCTCAACTGCCGTTATCAACAGACACTACATACAAACCTGTTGTGACAATGCAACCTTCTAATGTTCAAGACGTTAATAATAAGCAGCCACAAAATTTAACCCTTCAACAACAGCGCTACAATACGTTAGCAATAATTTCACTAGTCGCAATATTATTTTTCCCACCATTAGGCATTGTTTTAGGAATTATATCTCTTGTTCAGATAAAAAAATCCGGAGAAAAGGGGGCGGTCCTCGCATGGATAAGTATAATCCTCAACGGTGTAGTAGCCGTTACGGCCTTACTATTGTTGTTTACCACGGGACTCCTGATCCATGGCCTTGGTTAAGATAGGCCAAGGCCATTAAGCCGACTAAAAACCCGAGCAGACACTCAACTAAACAGAATTGGCCACCATTAGACTGCTGAAAAAGTCCGAAGTACGTCCACTGGAGGGGTGCCGAGCCTTGTCATCTCATCTTCTGACAAAGTTATATCCAGGAACTGTTTGTCGAGCCATAATGGACAGAATGAATTTAACCTCCGAGATGAGGTTATATTTTTTGTCAACATTTGAAGAGGGCAATCTGAAAATTTAACTTTTACATTTGAGCTCAATTAGAATTCCTTAATCTCGAGTTATTTTTTGCTAACATCTCGTTATGGTTCGCTTCTAATATGAGTCAAGATGAGTCGAGTGTCAGACTCAGAAAGACCACGAGTCAAGGTGCCGCCAAACTTAAAGTACTCCTCGGGCTGCAACTGTTCTGAAAGTTTATTAATGGTGCGGTAGAGTGTTGTACGGGCAACTCCATGAGCCTTAACTATTTGGTTAATCGACACATAGCCCTCAGGCGGTCTGGCTCCGAGTATGTTTTTACCATCAAGATATTCACGTATTTGTTCTTGCTGATCTGGTGAAAAGCCAGGGACTCTCTTATTGGTGAACAGATACCTATCTACTCGTCCAAGCGTTTCGCCTAAATCTTTAGCAGCTTTAGCAATGACCTGCTTGCTGACATCTAGACGCTCTCCTAGCGCTCGGGTCGATAAGTAGCCCTCTGGAGCATGGCCACTCGTTAAGCCTTGCTCATGAATACGCGCCTCAATTATTGCTTGTTGTGCTTCAGTGTAGCCAGGGGTAACACGATTACCATATCGGAACAATTCAGTTGGACCAAGTTGATCTTGCGCCGAGACCAAGACTTTAGCCAGTGTTGTATAACTCATCCCATATTGATTTATGTAGTCAATAGCAGCACGCCTATTCTCCGGCATCGTTTTATGTAATCGGCCCGACTCAATTAGCTGGTTCTCTATAGCCAGCTGCTGCTCAGGCTTATATCCACTCGTGATTACTGCGTTAAAACGATACACCTCCGCTGGCCCTAGTCGGGAACCAAGCTCATCAATAGCCAGTTCTATCGTTTCGGTTGCTAGACCAATTTTTTTGGCAAGCCCCGTAAGTGATGATACGTCTTCTGGAGCCTCAGGCGTTCTTTGGTTGAAGCGGTCACGAATCAATGCCTGTTGCTCCGGTGAAAAACCAGGTGCTTTAATTTTCTCAAATCGATATGCAAGAACTTCCCCTAAGCTTTCTCCTAATTCGGCTATTATAGCTTTTACGGCTGGGTAGTGAATTCCAAGATCCTGAGCCAATTTACTGCCTGATAAATAACCCTCGGGTGCTTTATCGATAAGCACGCCACGTCTTTCTAGATCCTGTCGTATGAGCTCTAGCTGGTCAGGACTATACATTTTTATTTCGGTCTTTTGAGTTCTAGCTAGCTCTACTTTGCCTAGCTCAGCCTCGATTGAGGCTACTGACTCGGCTACGGTGTTGTAGCCCACGCCTAGCTTTTTCGCATAGGTATGCACCGATAAATGACCGGCTTCTCTCAATCTAATCTGATCTAGCAAGCCACTTCTTTCTGCATACTCGGTGATAAGAGCCTGTTGGTCAGGCGAGTAGGCCTTGGAAACAATGGCTTGGAATCGGTAGGTTGCAGTTGGCCCAAGTTGATCTGCGACCGCCCCCATAATACTACTAATAGCATACCCAGTAAGGCCAAGCTCGGAAGCAATTCCGGCCGCTGAACGATAATCTTGAGGCGCCCGAGGAACTAAATATTTAGGGGTTTCAATCTTAGTGCTGTGTGCTTTAGGCTCTCTCATGTCACCAGATAGCGCAGCTACCATGTCGATAACAAATTGCTTAGAATAGATGATCTTTGTGGCGTTGCCAGGGCTTTGTTCCACTAACGCGTCAAGCTCTGGTTTATGCAGGGCAGTCAATGCGGTACCATCAATCCCAGCACTTTTAAGTATCGAACTAGTGAATACAAACGTTGCGTTGTTCTGCTCGTCACAGACTAGAATCGTTTTGTCCAACTTGGCAATATCAAGACTGTAGTAGCTCGACTGGCGCATCATAGAATCGCTCACGATACCTTGATGCTTAGCCACTGCTTCGGGATCGTAAACGTCAATATCAAACTCGTTGCCAAGTATAAACAAGACGGTTTTTAAGCGTTCGATTGTCGTCTTTTGCTCGAAGGTACCATTTCCTGGATTTATTCTAGGTGATACCTCAGACGGGGGGACAAATATAGCTGGGGTGATCGGAATTTCGGCGATCACATCATCCAGTTGATCAATTTCCTGAGCTTTTTGTGATACATGATCCAAAATAGTCTCAATCTCACCAACACCAAAATAACTAAACGCGGCCGTCTCAATGTCACGTTTAGTGGGTTGAGCTATAGTCGGTTGACGCTTATAGTTTGCCGATATGGCTTCTACTACACCAATAAGACCATTAAGAGCCGTCTCGGCAAAAGTACTTAAAGTCTCAGGTGTCAACGAAGAAGAAGTGATAGCTTCTATTTCGCTCTTATAATCTGGAGAGATCTCGTATCCCATTAACATATTTTATCATATTTCAATAATATTGTCCATCTAGCAGGTGCCACCCACTCTTTAGCAAATACCCTAAAGCTTCAGCGTCATTATCCAGCGCAATCATTTCTTCCTTAGAAAAAGTTACATCCAAGAACTGTTCGTTGAGCCAAGCATAAGCGGTTTAGGTAAGTCTGTTACCTTATCAATTACATTGATTTATGTTAGTTACGATGTCGTTTGTATGCGTTGCTGAGTTATAGTGAAGCGGTTGCCCCCCGGCAAGAAATACTTCCTGACAAAGTTGAACGTCATGTTTGTGGCTTTCGACCCTAGCTACACCCATTGCAACGATAAGAAAAAATATGGGTGACAAATAAAGAAGGCTGACGACGTTATGTGGGAAAAATTTCAATCTTGATATGAAGAAATACAAGAACACTGGCGCCATTAAAACTCCGACATAAACGGGTACTATAGCGTCCAGTGGCTGGGAACTGCGAGAAGATAGGGTGTACCAGATTTCTAAAAGCAGGCTGAGAGCGGTAAAGATGTTTAAGGGAGCTAGAGAACGTAGTTTGTTTTTCATGTCTGCTACAGCGTATTTATTATATTACATAAAGGAATAATTTGGGTGGATGACTACTTAGCTAACTAAAATAATTTCAGCCTCCCTCAGCCAATATCTAAACAAGCCTCTTAGTCTCCATTAGGATTAGTATGACCCACATCTCCACTAACTCAGCCTTGATTTGATTCCATTTAGTCAAAGGCACGCGAGCCGAGCCTAGTTGGTGCGTTCTCTTAGATCCGTTTAGGTAATTGTAAAATATTCTATAATATTGCAGAGTCTGTTTATTTTTGCTATAGTTCCCGCCTGTGATTACGAAAAGATTAGAGCCAAGTCCGGATATTAGATTTCTTGATGGCGCCACTAATGGTTCAAGTGAGCATGAACAGTCGTATCTAGCTGATCGCGGTGATAGGACTTGGAGAGTGAACGACTCACCCCTGGCAGATTATTCACGCCGGGCTCATATATTTGGACGACCGAGCGGCTTGATTGACTTAATATCGGAGCGGATCAGCCCAAGCGACGAGAATGTTGGGTTGGATGTGGCTGCCGGTAGTAGCGCGCGGGCCCTGCGCGACCTGTTGGAAAGCGGCGTTCTGGGCTTGGCACTAGCAACAAATTATGAAAACCTCATGTCAACTGACCTGTCTGATGACTCACGGCTTGACCAGATTAATGGTGACCTGACTCTAGAATGGACCTGGCATCGCATTAGACAATGGAAAGACCGTCATGCTAGTCAAGGTTTCGCTATCGTAATGCACCGGCCTATAGGCGGCTTACAGGAACTATCCGCTCACACCTACCGCGGGGCCGCGCATCTATTGCTTGATATGGTCCAGCCTGAAGGGATAATGTTTACGCAGGTTCCCCGACGTCTGGTCAGAGATCAGCGAGCGTTGTCTAGAGTGTGTTCCGGCGTGAGAGCACGATCAGACGTGGCAGAAGTCATCACTTCCGCTAGGAAAGCGCAGCAAATTGACAATGACCAAAATGATCTGTACGCGGTAATCCTCAAGCGATGAGCATTCTGGCGGTTCAACTACGCTACAATTGATGTAACGTTATGAATGACGAATCGTTAGATAATATGGAGATGCTAGAATCAAGCGATAGTTTTGAAGCCGCTTATGAGTCGCATTCCAAGGCTATCTATAAGTTTTTGTTCTGGCGGACAAGAGACGTCCAATTATCGGAAGACTTAACGAGTAGCACTTTCGAAAAAGCTTGGGTCTCCAGGAAAAATTTTCATGGAGGTTCAGAGCAAGCTTGGCTTCATCGGATTGCCCGCAACGTATTAATTGACCACTGGCGCAAAAAGAAAGAGCTATTCATCGAAGATACCGACAACTTGGAGGAGGATGTACGGCCAAGTGCCGGAGAACTACTGGACCGGGAGATACGCCTCCAGGATTTACGCAAAGCGCTAGACAAACTACCCGAAGACATGCACGCCGTCATTACTTTGCGATTTATTGAGGGCCAGACCTGCAGACAAGTAGCCACTACCCTTAATCTTAGCGAGAGCAATGTACGGGTCATACAATATAGAGCCTTGAAAAAGCTGAAAGAGCATTTGAAATGAAGCATCAATCTAACAGCCTGGGAGAGGAATTAAAGTCAGCTGGTGCGACCGGTCCAGAAATCAAGGAATTATCATCGGTGGCCACTAGTCTTAGGCAATTAAAGAACCGTGGACCGGGGAGCTACCCGACTAAGCGGAAGAAACTATTGCCGATTGGGGTGGCCACAATAACCGGTCTAGCGCTTGGAATGGCCTTGGTTATATTGTCCCAGCCGGTGCTGCCTGGCAGCTTGCTATATCCTGTGCAGAAATTATCCGATAGCGTTTCTACGTCGCTAGACTCGGGTTACCGAGGAACGGTTATGATGAAAAGGGCGCAGGAAGTGAAGCAACTTATAGCCGAGCACGCCAACTCAGATCTAGTACTAGCTACACTTGACGACTATCGGCACGAAGCATCGGCTTATAAATCAATCTCCGCAAATTATGCCGTGTTCGAATATTGCAAAGCTAATTTGCAACAAGCTGCCGCCATCGCACCAGGCCCTGAGCGCCAGGCCATAAATAACACCCTACTATCACTCAGTAACGTCTAAATCGGCGCTTATGTAACAAACCTGGAATTGCATCGTTATATATAGTGTAAGTGTTGTCGTGCAAAATTAAATGGAGGGATATTAGATGAAAAAGAATCAGCAGATGTTAGTAGGAATTATCATAGTAATCGTGGTGATAGTTGGAGCCTATGCTATCTTCCACAAATCACCTTCTAAGACGGCGAGCACCAGCTCCTCTTCTCAAAGCAGTACTGCGCCAGCAGTTAATAATTCAGTGCTGGTTACCAAGACTAGTTCAGGTCTAGGCAGCTATCTAGCTGAACCAAACGGAGACCCGCTGTATATCTACAATGGCGACAGTTCTGGTGTTAGTAATGTAACTGGATCGCTACTCGCTAGTTGGCCGGCCTATCAAGACATGGGCTCAACCACGGGACTACCGTCGGGAGTAAGCACCATCGTGCGGACCGATAACGGCCAGACGCAATTCACCTATAACGGAATGCCGCTCTACACCTTCGTAACCGACAGCCCAGGGCATGTGACAGGGGATGGCGTCAGTAATTTCAGCGTGGCTAAGCCAGCTGCAGCCGCATCATCTCAATCGACCACCACTACACCTTCAAGTTCTCCGACTCAATCAACCAGCACGTCTTCGGGCAATCCGTACTAGCCCGCTTAGTTGTAGATATTTAGGGTGCCACGGAAGAGTAGCTTGTGCCAATCTTGGCATCGTCCATGTAGGAAGTAGTCGGGTTACTACCGGTAGCTATTGAGGCCGATCGATACTGGTCAATGTATAGGCTATCGGCATTATTGCTAGTTTCGTTGTAGTTAACGCACGGATCGAGCACTGCGATATTCAGTGTGGTGCTGCCGTTAGTGAAGGTTTGAGGGACACCGTTGTACCATAACTGAACCGAACCGGTGCTGGTCGTATCACCGAAGACGACGTGTAGGACAATATCATTCCATTGATTGTAGGAATATGCCGGTCCTGTCCAGGCTATTTTGTATGCCTGGGTATTGCCTGAGCAGTTGGGATAGGTATGGGTACTAAGGTTAGTGACTAGGGCCAGACTCTGACCGACGACATCTACTTCAACCGGGGGCGATCCGGTGAACGGCGAGCCGAAGAGCTCAGATACCTGCATGAATGCATTGCTTGGGATGTTAGGAAAGCCGGTGGGGAACATCGACGAGAAGCCGATATAGCGGTCATCGCCTAAGTGGAAAGCGTTTTCTTCGAGGACTGCTTCGGACGGGCTACTGGAGCCATTGTTGGGGCAGACGGGGTTGGTGCTACTACCGCCCAGGCCAGGGCCAACGTCATCGTTCCTGACACTGAAGCGGATGGCGTAAGCACTACCGCTACGTGTTGGACTGCTGACGACATTGTTCGGATCGTCCGAACAGAGCTGGGTGTAGTTATATTGCGAGGTATTGCCGGTAGAGAAGTCACCATTCCATAGGACGGTGCCAGTGGTGGTAGTCGGGGGAGTTGTGGTTGGCGGCGTCGTGGTTGTAGTGGTTGTGGTGGTTGTGGTGGTTGTAGTGGTTGTGCCAGTTAGGGTATATGAGTTAACCGTAAAGCTGCGGTTGCCCGGGAAAGTGCCAGAAAAACCGCCGAGCGCACCTTTGGCGCTCAAGCCGAAGTAAATAACCGTTGGGTTACCGCTTAGGCTGATAGTGACCGACTGGTTTGATTTAGTACTGGCGGTATTCACTTTCCACACCTGATTAGTAGGCGTACCAGTGGCGACAAATGCTGTATCATAACCAGCATCGACATAGGAAACATTCATGGTCAGGGAATTGCCAACCGTATTAGCCGGTAGAGTGAGCTGATACATCGCCGTATTGCTCGGCTGGTAGCCTCTTACGCCCCTGTTAAACTGCAGTTTGAGGTCTGTCGAGTTGGCATGCGTTAGAGCTGGTACGGCCGCACTCGTGGTACTGACGGGAGGCACATAGACGAAGCTAGCGAACTGGTTAGTCGAAGTGTAGGGAGTGGTCGTGGTGGTAGTGTCGGCATGACTTGCCACCAGGTAGCCAACGCCAGCAATGGCGAAGATAACCACAAATAGTACAAAGACCAAATCATGGGAAAAGCCCTTGGCGTTTAGTTTTCTGAATTTCATAGTTTCCTATTTTTGTATTAGTTTTTTATTTTATTATTAGTGCTAGAGCTTATTATATGTATCGGTGAGGGCGTGTCAAGGATTCTTATTGCTCGGTTATAAATTTGGTGACATAATTACTTGCAAATGAGCGCTGAGACAGTGTCGGATTTAGGAGCATTGGGGCCGGTTGTTGTAGGCCGGCGTTTGCCAGAGATACCTCTCTTAGGCCAAGTGGAGATACTTAGCGTACTCGAAGAAGGTGAGGTGGTTTCCTGCAATGTGCCAAGAGAACTTATCAACCACGAAGAAGTGCCCGTTAAGGAAGAGTGGGTTGTTGCTTTAGCCGGGCAAATGGATGCAATGGTTGCAGAAAGAGGGCGCGGTACCGGTCAACGGTCACCCATTACTCTTGGCTATATAGACGACGAAGCTAGCTTTCGAATTATGGACGGCTTTCATCGGGATGGTGCCCTCGGTCTGAAGGGTGAACCCGTTGTACACGCTTCAGTCGAGCGCGTAACGTGGGACCAGCTGTACGATTTTCGGATTTTTACAGCCAAGGATAATGTTCATGTGCGTTTTTCACGGGTTGTGCAGTGGATTAGAGAGGTCTGGCAACATTCTGGACTGGCCGAGGCCATGTCGGTTGAGCAGGCCGTCATGCTCTACAGGTTTGGGGGTGATGGCTCAAAACTCCATTTGCGACCTGAGGATGTTGTCGCCGCCAAACAATGGGTCGAGCGCAAAGAGAATCAATGGCAAATAGCTGCGATGACAATCTACAGTCATCTCCGTATCGCTGAAACGGTGGACCCGCTGTTGGTACATTCGACGAGAGAAAAAACTGCCAGTACTTCTTTGTCCGCTCCTACCCAATCCATCATAAAAGTATTCTCCGATTACTTACCCAATAATTTTGAGCTGCAAAATCTCATCATGGGTATTGCCCTACAGCACAATTTGACCGCACCACAAGTCAAGTCATTGAGTATGCGGGTGCAGGGTCAGCAGATTGATGATGCCCACGCAATCCTCTCTAGCGTTAATCTTGCTAGCCCGCCGCCATTGTATGCTGACTCCCGGGTCCGAGCTCTTCGGCGGGCGTCTGACGCCAGGTACAAAGGCGCGGCCGTGCTGGATGTCGCGTCTCGTGAAATTGAACGTATAATGCAGCGTACTCAGTTGGCCCTCGACCGAGGCGAAGTGGTCACCCCGGAGATGAGCGATAAACTGTACGAAGCGGTTCGCCGAGTGGAACAGTTGCGCAAGGAACTTGGCGCCATGGGCCTAAAACTTTCACAGTTAGCAGCTCCGCCAAATGAGAGGAGGCGGTTATCCCTAGTTAGCGACCCTGAGCCAACTAATATAGCTGCGAAGCCACCTAGTTCAAAGCCGTCAGTCGGCGAACCCGGGAAGCTGTCCACGGTAACGAGTCAGGAAGCTGACGATCGTGAGCCTGAACCCCGTCTTAATGTTATTTTTAATTTGCCGAGCTTCGGAAAATTTAGCGTAAACGACTGGTCACATCTGGATCCTCAGTATAGATTTGCTCTTGCCCTTGATCATCCTAGAATTACGAACCATGATTTTGGAGATCACAATCAACTTATTCTAGAGGTACTCAAGGTCGCTGAATTGATGCCGAGCCGTGGCAGCATAACCACCCAAAGCGAGTTTAATTCATTTGTAAGAACGCTTTTGGCCCAGCTGAGGCCACCAATTTGCCGCGCTGGACCCGTTATTCAGTTCGACCGAGCAACAATTACGCTAAAGATCACCTCGGCCGGCAAGAAACATCTAGAGACTGTCGTCAGACAAGCTAGGCTTGACGTGGATGAGGCCAAACGACTGCGAAACGATAATAACGCCGCGGGCTAGGCATAAGGATTTTGAGTAAACGCGTCCGGCAAATATAATATCCCTGATGTCACGTCTAGGATACGCCCGTGTCGCTTTCAGCCTGTGTCTTGTTGCGGCCATAGTTTATAATTCCTGGCCGCTGGGCTTTACGCTAAACAATCAAACTGCCCATTTCGGTCTGGCCAGTGATCTGGAAAGGACCGGACAGCCCTATAGTTGGCTGTTCATTCTGGGCGACGTGTTGACAGGGTTGCTGATATTGACCATCTGCCTTATTATCCGTTTCAAATTATGGCCAAAGCTGCGCTCCAGAAGCTGGGCTGCAGTGTACCTAGGTTTGTTGGTGTTCGGCAGCTTCACGGCCGTCGGCGCCCTGGTGACTTCGCAGTGTTGGATAACACCAGTGCTGCGCTGCGGCGGCAATTATAGCCGCGGTCTGAGCTTCGATGGGCTGTTTACCACGATTGCTGCGCTGGGGCTATTTACCAGCCTGGTAAGCCTCTGCGCGCTCTATAAGCGGCAGAAGTTAAATGATTTATTGGCCGGCGTCACGCTAATCATGCTAATCTCCTGGACCGCAGTCGGCTTGGGGTACGTCATAGTTACGCTATGGGTATCAACGCCCAACGCCGCCCATACGCTGCAGCAAGTCTTTCTGATACTTTGCGGACTGGCCCTAATTACGGTCGGCACACATATTGCTAAGCATAACCAGAGAAGTAATCGACTTTAATCTGGTGGTTAGGCACACCGAGACCAGTTAATAAGTTCCGCATGGCTTTCACCATGGCTTGGGTACCGGAGATATAAAAGGTTCGTTCCAGGTAGTCGGGTACTTCTTTTTTGATTAGCTCGGCGTTGATACGGCCAGTGGGCGGCCTGCTGGTCACGGCATAGACGGTTTTCAGGCCTATTTCCAGCGTGGCCTGTTCGAAAATGTCTCGATAGGCAAAATCTTCGCTGGTTCTAGCCGAGTAGAGCAGGGTTATGGTCCGCGGTTCTTGGTTGTCTAGTAGATACTTGATCATGCTTCTGTAGGGAGTTATACCGATGCCGCCGGCGATGAAGACCAGTTTTTGCTTGGCGCTCTTCGGCAGCACGAAATCGCCGGCCACCTGGGCGGCGACAATTGGGGTCTGGCGCGTCATATTCAGTAGCGCCCGTTTGTAGCTGCTGCCGCCTTTGCGAAACTTAACGGCGATGCGGATGTCTGGCTCCGTAGGTGACGATGATAGTGTGAAATATCGCCGGTTGCCCCGACTATCGGTCTTGTGATGTGGCAACGTCCACTCCATATATTGCCCGGGCTTGTACGACAACTTGCGACCCGGATCGAAAACGAAATCGACGACGTCCGGCGTCAACTGCTGTTTCCGCTTGAGCGCCGGAAACAATTTGGTTTTGGGGCTAATAATATATGAAAAGATGTTGCCGGCTACCAACGCTAGCTCCGGCGTAGAATATAACTTTAGAATATGGAACTGGGGCGGGAATAAGAAGCCGGTTAGGATGGCGTACCAGCTCTGCTTCTTGGCCGTCGGCGGCGACGTCAAGGGCTCGGTCAACATGACGAAACCGAGGAAGAACATGGCCGAGGTCAGCAGCGTGTTATGCAGGGAAGTAGAGATGTTACCACCTGCCAGAACGGTATACAGAATCGTGGCCAGGATAGTAGAAACGAAGAAAGTGCTGACCATCCGGCCGCGGCGCAGCTTGCGGGCCAACAAAATGCCGCCAACTAGTACGAACGGCAGCATGACTGTCGTACCCACCCACCAACTGGCGCTCTGGCGGGGACCAAGCGCCGTCAGGACAACGGCGATGGCAGCCGGATTGAAGATGTGCTTCTTGTTGATGGTCAGAATATATTTCGACGCCATGGCTAGGCCCGAAGCCGCCAACAAGAAGGTAATGTTAATGAGTGTGTAACTGGTCATCGGCGCTATGATCAGCGCCAGGATCAGGGCTGTTATAAGGGAGGATTCGGTGTTCGTCGGTGCCCGAAAGATGGCCGCCAAAGCTTTATTCGCTACGTAGCAGCTGATTATCAAGATGAGAGTCGAGATGGCGATTGTCGCGGCGCTGAAGTGCAGTGCGCCCGAGGCGCTCAGTCCCATCGCCGCCAGCACCAAAGCGATTAAGTAGTACAGCAGCAGGCGATACATGGTGAAGCGGTCGAGCAAGTTATCAACCACGCTAAACATTGACGACGTATCTTTCGAAGCCCGAGGTGTAGGTGGCCAGGTCATGGTTGGTGACCATATAGCCTTCCAGGCCGGGAGTTAATTCTATGAAGCCAATGCCGTCCTCGCCCATGGCGAAAGCCGCCGTGGCATAGCGATCGGCTTCGTAAATATTCGAACCGACGACTGTTAAGCTCTTAACCCGGTCAATTGCCGCCGCCGGCCGAAACGGGTTATAAATATGCTGCCCGCGAATGTAGGTGCCGGAAGTGGCCACGCCCTCAGATGTAACAGCCAGGGTCTTGATGATTTCTTGGTCATTAAACGGACTGCGGATGCCTATCGTCCAAGGCTGGCGCTTAGCGGGATGGCCGCTGACTTGAATATCGCCACCGGCTTCGATGTAGAAATTGGTAATTTTCTTTTTGCGCAACACGTCAGCAGCCTTGTCGATAGCCCAACCTTTCACCAGACCGGAAGGATCGCGCCGGCCGTTATGCGTGATATCGAAGTAGCCTTTGGTGTCCTGGCGGGTTTGCTCGCACAGAGCCAGCACCGTTTTCATTTCGGCGCTCCACTCGGTTTCTGGCAAACCATCGTTGATGCGGGATATTTCGCTGTCTGGTTTATAAGTGCTGTAGCGGGCATCCACAGCCCTGAAATAGTCGAACACCGCCGCGAAATGCTTAGCCGCTCCAGGGTCGACAATTTCTATCGTGATAGGCATGCCCATAATAATCTTGGTTTGCTTCATCAGCCCTGTGTCGCCTGTCGGAGAGCGTTGGACAATGACTGGATAAACGCATGGCTAGTCAGGGTGGCGCCAGTTACGACGCTAACGTTAGCGCTCTGGGCCCGCACGGCTTCCTGCTTGAGGAAAGGCATTGCCTGTTGGTTAACATTGATGGAGTTAGGGTTGTCATTGGGATATTCCAAGAAATCGACGGCCGTTACTTTGCCGCTCTGGATCGTTGCCGAAACCTGGACATCGCCATAAAAAGCGTTCTCGACGCTGCCGTCATAGGTCCCGTCTTTATATTGGGTGGTAGCTGTAGCGGGCGGGCTAGTGGTCGCTGGCGTCGGGCTGGTCGCTGCCGGAGCTGGGCCAGTCGAACTATTCTGGCTCAGCGCCACCGGCGCCACAACCGGCTCGGAGTGTTGATGGCGCAGTACTAGACTATAGGCCAGAAAAACTAGCGTAACGGCGATACCGAGAACGTATTTTTTCACTATTACATTATAGCAGCGCCCCTGTAACGCGGCTGAGAAAAAACTTACTCGGACTTGTTCTTCGAGAAAATGACGTATTCTCGGTCGGCCGTTAGCTCACCGGATGAGTGTTTCTGGCGACGACGCCGGCGGCGCTTGGGTTTGACTAAGGCCAGGCCGGTGACAGCGGCTCGGCCGACGCTGCTGGCTGTATCGCGAGCGGCGGCTATTGGGGCTGGTCGGGCAGGGATTGCTTGGGCTGGGGCCGCTGGCGGATTGGCTGGTCTAGCTTGCTGAGCGGCAGCCTGGATTTCGGCCTTGCTCCGTAGGTTGTAGCGATCCTTAATATAGTGCTCGACGTCTTCCCGGTTCAGGGCGTATTGGGCTCGTGATTGCTGGATGATGCTGGCGACTTCGTTATATTCTTGCGTCGGCAGGTTCAGCGACACGGCCGAGAAAGCCGGCGATTTCTCACCGTTGATTGTCATATTAATGACGAAGTGGCGGTTGTGCATGTGCACCAGGTCGTATTCTTCGAACTTCGGCTCGAAGTAGCGCAGCATACTGCGGGCATCGTCGGCACCCATTCGGAAAGCGATCATCGAGCCGACGTTGCCGAAGACGGCGTCTTTGACCTCCTGCGACATTTGGGCGATATACTGGTTGGCCACCGTCAGATTGAGGGCGTACTTGCGGGCCTCGCTGAGGATCGTAGCGAAGCTGTCCGTAGCGAAATGCTGGAACTCGTCGACGTAGACGTAGAACGGTATGCGCTGCTCGACCGGCACGTCGGCCCGGCTCATGGCGGCCAGCTGAATCTTGGTCACGAATAAAGCGCCAAGCAGGGCGGCGTTGTCCTCACCGACTAAGCCACGGTTCAAGTTGACGATCAAGATTTTGCGCTCGTCCATAATCTGCCGGATATTGAAACTGCTGTGGGACTGGCCGATGATGTTGCGTACCACGGGGTTGGCGGTGAAAGCACCGACTTTGTTGAGCACCGGCGCGACGGCCTCGGCGGCGAATTTATCATTCCAAGCGGCAAACTCGACCACCCAGAAATTGCGCACCACCGGATCGGTCACGTAGCCTCAGCACTTCGTTACGAAAATTCTTTTCGGTCAGAATACGAGTGATGTCCAGCATCGTCGCCTCCGGATATTCCAGCAGGGCCAGCAGGCTATAACGCAGGATGTACTCCAAGCGCGGCCCCCAGGAGTCAAACATTCGCTTCAAGACGCCGATCAGCTCCGACACAGTGTGCGTCCGCAACTTGGGATCGGTGACTTCCATCGGGTTGAAAGCGATCGGGAAGTCGACGTCGGCCGGATTGAAATAAATCACGTCGCGCGCCCGGGCCGCCGGGATGCGTTTCAGGATATTGACGGCGTAGTCGCCGTGCGGGTCGATCACGGCGAAGCCATAGGGACTATTGATGTCAGAAATCGTCAACAGCTCCAATAGGCCAGACTTGCCGACGCCGGTCTGGCCAAGAATGTAGAGGTGCCGGCCCCGGTCGGAGCGTGGCATGCCGAAGGCTGTATTATGGCCGCGGAAGTTGGCGACGGCCACCGGGCTGACGTCAGCCTGGTTTTCGGCCGTTACCAGCGGCAAGTTGGCTGGTGGCTCGGCTGTCTGACTGAGGGCCCACAGGATATAGGGCGTTTCGACGTTGGTGTGCGGCAAGTGGTAGAGCGTCGCCACCTCCTCGATGTTCAAGAGCATCGGTCTGCCGTTGAGCTTGCGCTCGGCGTAGCCGTCCAGTTGGGCGGCACTGCCTGAAATCTTGGTATGCTCAAAGCCATTTAGATAAGTAGTGTTGAATTGCTTGTAGCTGGCGACGATCGATTGCAACCTTAGAGTGGCCTGCGGCACGTCGACGGCGCCTTTGTAAACAATGCGCAGCGTGGTTTCGAAAGCCAGCTTGTGGCTCTTGTCTTCGGCGCCGCTGGCGCGGGCTTGCTCGTATTCGGTCAGTTTGGCGGCGCTGGCGTTGCCGCCTTCGGGTGGCGACCAGAGGGCCTTCAGTACAGTGCCGGCCCCCGAGCTGCTGGAGCCGCCGCGCAGGCCGCCGACGTAACGCTCGCTTTTGCGGTGCCAGTTCTTGTCAGCCGGCCGGATGACCAACTGAATCCAAGCCTCTTCGTTTTCTTCGAACTTGGCCAGTGTCGCCGTGATAGCCGCCAGCGGGTCGACTTCGAAGCTTTGGAAAGTCTTGATCGGCAAGGCATCGTGACCAATAAGCCGGAGCTCAGTGACGACGGCCGTTTGGCCGCCAGCGCTCGGGCCGCGGGCGTAATCTTCGACTTCGGAAATCTGGACCGTCGGATACTGGGCGTAAATTTGCTCCTCGACGAAGCTCATAAGATACTTCGGTACGCTGACGTAGAAACCAATGCGCTTCTGGCGAACGGCGATCTCGAAACTCAGGCGAATGCGGTGGGCGGCCTGGAACATTTTCTCCGGTGCGAAGTGCAGCAGGCCGTGCAGAGCGGCGAACATTTGCTCGGCGGCTAGTTCTTTTTTGTCATTGGTGCGCGGCACCTGCAGCAGCAAGACCACCATGTCGTCATCGCGACCATCGTGGGCTTGCTGGCGAAAACCGGCTGTCAGGTTAGATGCTTTCATAATGGTCATAGGCCCCCGCGGCCTGCCGCACAAAGTTGGCTGTCCAAATATCCATGAGCAATTTGCGTTAGGGTCAATTATAGCATTTCGCGCCGGAAAATCACGGCTCGGGCGGCGGCCGCTTAACACTTGGCCGCGGCTGTGTTATTTTGGAGGGATGAAACAGGGAGAGCTGCGCGGCCCGGAGCGCGTCCTGGACCGGGTTCTAGGCCACATGCGGAATGGCCGTTTGACCATCGTCTACCCTAGCGGCCAACGACGTAGTTACGGTGATCATTCAAGAGCTGTGGTCGTGACTATCAAAAGCCTGCCGGCAGCCCGCTTGCGCAATCCGCCGATGTTCATCGGCGAGTCCTATATGAATGGCAATATCGAGATCGACGAAGACCAGCTAGATACTTTCTTCAGCCTGATGGGCCGTAATCCAGTAAATACCCCTCTGGCCAAATGGCTCGGCAAGCTGCCGAAGCGCCAAAAGAATAAACGCCACCGCCAGCGCCACCAAATCAGCCATCACTACGACATCGGCAACGACTACTACAAATTGTGGCTCGACAAAAACCTGCTCTACTCCTGCGCTTACTTCAAGAACCCGTCCGACTCGCTGGAGAAAGCCCAGCAGCAAAAAATTGATTACTTATTGAAGAAGTTGCAGCTACAACCCGGGCAAAAGCTGCTGGATGTCGGCTGCGGCTGGGGACATTTATGCGTCCAGGCAGCCAAAGAATACGGCGCCGAGGTGCTAGGCATCACATTGAGCCAAGAACAATTGGTTGGTGCTAAGGCTCTGGCCGAAAGGGAAGACGTCGCCGACAAAGTTAGGTTTGAGTTAATGAACTATCAGGATGTGTCGGACGCTGAAAAATTTGACCGCATCATCAGTGTCGGTATGTTCGAGCACGTCGGCCGCGGCAACCACGACATTTACTTCAAGAAGGTGAGACGACTGCTAAAAAACGACGGCCTGTCCGTCCTGCACACCATTACGGAAATGGTCGATAAGCCGGCCAGCCCCTGGATCGACAAATATATCTTTCCTGGCGGCCACCTGACTTCCATTGATAATATCGAGAAGCTGCTGGCTGATAACCGCTTCTGGTCGATCGACCGTGAAAACCTCTGGCAGCATTACGCCCGAACACTGGACATTTGGCGCCAACGTCACCAGGCCCACCGTAAGGAAATTATTGAGATGTTTGACGAGGTTTTCTATCGTCAGCAGGACTTCTGGCTGGCCGGCTCGGCGGCGACTTTCCGCTACGGCGACACCAGCATCAACCAGTTCATCTTCACCAAGCAAAAACCTGAGTTCGGCAACTATCCGCTGACAAGAGAGTATTTATATAAGTAGCCGGCGGTTGCTCTTAAATTTAGCGCTACTTCAACTGACGGAAGCTCATGCCTAACATCGCCGCCGTCAGCCCCATCCCTGCAGCATCCTGTTCCTGATTACTGGCAATTATGACCGCGATGTGGGCTTGATCGCGATAATGGTGAGCACGGGCAATTTCACCAATTCGGGCTTGCATGGCCTCTTTGTACGGTTTCTCATCTGGCTCTGGGATGCATTGGTCTCTAAGCGTTGCGGCGGCTCCTATACAGACTTGAAATTCAAAGTCGCTCCTGACTGGTATTTCGCCGCGATACTCACAGATATAGGCACGCTTGAAGCTATCCTGCTCTACCAATTCTCGAACGGCGATCTCAATCGGCCAAGGAGCATTAATCCGTGAGCCCGGGGTTACTCCTAAATCTTCGTTGGCGGCTAGGAATAAATCGTAGGTTAGTGGCCGATTATTCGCGCCAGTGGTGGTAAAAGCAACCTTAGCATCAGGTTTAGCAATGCGCCCAAGCTCTCTAATGACTCGCCCGCGACCGCGTTCATCAAACATCGTCAAAAGGAACTCGGCTATCGCCGTGTCGACTGACTTGTCAGCTATAAAATAGACATTTTGGGCATCACCCTCGGACATCTCCATGTTGCCAGCTGTATGTGTCTCAAAAAAATTGCCGATCTCCTTCGCTTCTTGGCTGGGCACATTTGAGAAACCAAGCCGATCTATCAGGTCAACATTGCCAAGTCTTAATGGCTGCGATGCTACCGCATGCCTAAATTCGGGTTGAGTTATGCGTGGCCATAGATATTTACGTATGCCATGAAGGTCCGATGCCATAATTTTGCCTTCGTGGGCCCGTGCTTCTAACAGACGTCCAGAGGAACCGTCGCCGGCCCCCAGGATGCTAACTGTTTCGTAACCATTTAAATCTAGGAGGTCCAACATACTTGAACTGATATCAAAGTCGGCCAGTAGGTTATAGGGCCCTAGCCTTTCACGCAAAAGCTTATTGTCCTTGTAATGCTCGACCTGATTCCTCATAGGTATTCCCAAAATCCTCAATTCATAGTATTATATACTCTATTACTGTTTGAAACAACAGTATGTTTTAGCATAGGAGTTGCTATGGGAATGGCACAGATACCACCTACCTTGGACGGAGCTCTAAGCAGGGGGCATCGACACAAGCTGCCCAAAGGTCAGATTATGCCTAGCTTATTCAAGGATCTAGGGGTAGCCAAGGTCGAGAAGGGTTATATCAAGCGCTACTTGATTACCCAAGAAGGCAACCAGAGCATCCAAATCATCTACGGGCCGAATAACGTTTTCCCGCTGACGCCGGTTTTCAGAGAATTATTCAGATCTTGAATTATATGATGGCAAAGAAATTTTTTATTACGAGGCTATCTCACCGGCGACTGTCCGCACGATATCTATGGCTGAGCTCAAGCGAGAAGTTTCAATTAGACCCAAGATCTACGAAGATTTACTATACATTGCCGGCCTGCGGTTGAACTATCTGATTTCTGAGCTAGAAACGATGTCCATGGCTAATGTTTATGAAAAAATTGCCCACTACTTGCTATACCTAGCCGAGCATTTCGGCAAGCAGAATGACCACACGGCCAAGATACTAATACCGTTATCAATCGGCGATCTGGCTGCGGTAATCAATGTCACCAGGGAAACCATCAGTCGCAATCTTTCTCGTTTGCAACGAAAAGGCTTAATAAGCACTGGGCAAAATATTATTATCCCTGATATAGAAAAATTGAGAAAAGAAATCAACAAATAACTCCTTGATTGACATTTATCACGCTTATTTGTGACTTTTGTCAATGATTTGAAATAGCTTACGTGGTTTCATGGCGGCAGGAGATTTATATGCCGCGACAAATGGATTATGAAACGCCTCGGCCGATGCCCGTATTGGAAGGACCATACGAGCGGCAGCAGCATTCGCGCATGGGCCAGGTTTTTAACCGCCATACCGGCCGCTTAGCGGTCACGGCAGGCATTGGGTTAGCCGCCATCATCGGCGTTTCCGATGTGATATCGAGTTGCAGCGGTGGGGCGATTGAGCAGGCCACCCAAGTCGGCGACCTGGGGGCCGTACTGGAAAATGTTGCTGTGCCCAAAGCACCGATTGGCCTCATGGAAGGCGACGGCGTCGCCAGCGGCGAGGTGGAAAGCGCCAAATACCTACATATGCCCAAATTGCCGTTAATTGGTTTTTTGTCGAGTGCTGTTAATAGCGGTTTGGAGAAGCTATACCAAACTAGCGCCACAGCGCGCGTCAAAACCAGTGTTGAGATCATGATGGACGGCGATGCACTAACGCTCAAGCCTTATAAGTTGCCGAAAGGCTCGGCTACCGGCATTGGCGGCCAAGGCGTGGAGGCCGCTGTTAAGGTCACAGGGCTAACATCAGAACTGGTCACCAAGCGGCCCGTTCAGCCGGCAGAAAGTTCAGGCGAGGGTGTCGGCACCCGAATCGCAGGGATCGTATTAGGCAACAATAATTCAACTGAAACCGACAATGCTGCCATCACCGTGGCCGAGCAATATTTCCAAAACGTCTGCGGGCACGCGCTGCTGGACGTCAGCTCAGTTGGCGTCGAAAGGTACGTCCAGAATATCTTCCGGTTGGACGCTGGCTATTTCAAGGGCTTCCCGGGTGTCAGCCCAGCAGCTGACCGCGAAATGGCCACCCTAGCTAACCAGCCGGTGCGCGTCGTCTTCACACACCAGGGCCACCCGGTTAACCCTATAGATTTAGACCCCTATGTCCAAAATTTCGGGCCACCGATTCCGAACAGCCAGAGCGTCGCCGCCATGCTTAATAACACGCCTAACAACGTCACCGTGCCGCGCGAATTCAACGGCTGCATGTCAACCAGCTTCGCCATCGGCCAGCAGGAAAAATTGATCCAACAAGCCGCTCAAGCCACAGGAGCCAGCCATGCCGGAACTTAAAACGCGGCCCGGGACTTCCTTCTTCCCGGAAGAACTGGTGGGCACTGAGTTAGTTGACGGTGTCGCTAGCAATTGGGTGAGGCCTTACGCCAACCCTCATGCCTGGCACGAAGAACTAACGGCCGAGTTTAGCCTAGTCGATGTGGCTGACCAAATTCGGGCCAGGGAAGAGTTCGATGCGGCCGAGCCCAAGGTGCCGGATTTCATTCCGGCCGTACCACCGGCACCGCCTGTAGAATTAACTCCTGAGCGATTTTCCATTGCCCCTGAGGAAATGCCGGTTGCTAGAGACGGCACGGTGCTTGTCAAACGTGAGCTGCTGAAGCGGATTTTCGGTGATTCGGAAATCGTTAAGTTAGCCATTTGGGAAACTGACGAGCCCGATCCGACTCGGCCGAACGGCCAAATCCGTTTATTTGAGAGCGCCAACACGGCTACTTTTGCCGTAGATTTCACGATAACCGAAATCATCGCCGCCATCGCCTGGCGCTACAAACCGTCCGATAGCAGCTTACCTAGGATCGCCCATATGCGCCGGGCGATTAACGGCAGTACCTATCGCCATGTCCTAAATGATCCACGATTTGGCGATTACTTGAGCCTTTATAACTGTAACCCCAACAATTTCGTGTCGCATGTCCTGGCGCAGCGTAAACACAGAGCCTACACCGACAAAGTACTTAATTCACCGGCGCGGGCGATGTATCTGGAGTCGCATGCCGGGACCGGTAACCTGTTAAGCCAAATTTATAGGGACGAGAGCCATGGCCGGTCAAATTGAATTCGGCGACCTAGACGCTTTCCGCGAGGAGCTAAGGGGCTCAACGTTTGACCAAATTAACGGCGCGCTCAATGAATTTGCTGGCCAAGTCCACGGCCGCCTGCCGAAACTGGGTGCCGTGGCAACCGCCACCATTGTCGGCGCCAACTTAGGCTTATCAGCCGCCAGCGCTGCTCCCCATGAATCATCTCCCGTAAGAACTATCGAGGCGGCCGAACCGCCCGGCGCAACTCTATGGGGACTTGGACAGGCCTACGCCGAGCAGGCTGGCATTTCAGCCTCCAAGGCGCGGACAATCATCTGGAAACTTAATGGTAACTCTGATCCGCTAATGCACGGCCGCGACCTCAAGTTGCCCCTGGCCGCCGGGACAACTATCCATAGTCTTAAGCCAGGCGAAACCCTTTCTGGGATCACTGCCCGTTTGGCCGGCCCTAATCGGATTAAATTCCGGGCCGACCTGGCGGTAGTTGAGCAGGCCAGCGGCGTCACGTCTGAAGGCATGGCTGAAAATTTGCCAGTTGGCTTCAAGGCCATAATTCCAGCAGGATTAACTGTGCCGGCCAAAAAGCCGGGTGTGGTCTTCGATAACGGTGGCGCGGTTTATAAACCGGATCAGGGACAACCCCCAAAAATCATTACTAAGCCCGTGCCGGCCGTTACCGAACCGAAGCCTCACACTGAAATCAAAACTGTGCCTAAGCCAGCCGCGCATCAGATTTCGGTGCCACAAACCGCCCCAGCTGAAACCACACCAGCCACACCAGTTACACCGCCAGCGCCGCCAATCACACCAGTCACTGCGCCCACGCCGGCTCAGCCGGCAACTCCCAAAGTTCGCGAAGCGGCAGTACCAGTAGTTGTCCGCACCCATGCCCAGCCAACGACCGAAACGCCGCTTAAACCCGGATTAACGGCAGCTCAAATATTGAAGTGGGAGTGTAGCCCCGATAGCACCCACGCGCTGATCGGCGGCAACCGCGAGCTAAAAGCCATTCACTACTTCATGACGTGCAACAACGACAGTTTGGCAGCCGCCACTGGCATTGTCGGCAACATGGAGCACGAGGACGTCGGTCTCGACCCGCTAAGGATTGAAAACGGAGTAGGTGACAGTCGAAATCCGTCCGCTGCCGGCCAAGCCGGCTGGGGCATCGCGCAGTGGACACCGGGCGCCAAAGCCAGTCTGGCCGCCCAGGAAGTTGGCATTAAGAACATTTATAAACTCCGTGACCAGCTGGCATTGGTCGCTTATGAAACTAACCACACCAGCCCGACGGGGGCCCAAGACATCAACGCCCAGCTTAAGGCTGAAACTGATCCCAGCGCCGCGGCCACCATTTTCGAGCAGGATTTCGAAGCACCGCTGGGTGGCGGCAATTTACCCAACCGCCAGGCCCTAGCTCAGCAAGCCGTGCAAGAATACCAATCACTCCATCCGCACGGCTATACGCCAATCCCGGCCAAACCCCACCACCACAAAAAGCCTCACCACCACGCGCATCATGAAGCCAAGCAACCAGCTGCCGCCCACCAGGGCGTCAACGGTATTATCGCCACCGAAATCGAAAAATTGACTCATGTTAGCTACTCGCTCTCCATGCCGGCCGGCCACTACGGCATCCTGCGTTGGATTAGCGATAACCCGCACTTCGAGGCTTCGAGCAACCCTGACCAAGACATAGACTGCGGGACCGCCGCGGATACTGCCGTAACCCTCAGCACCGGCGGCCGCTATCTACGGGATAACAACACGACGACCATGCGCAGCGACCCGAATTACAAGCCCATTCCTTTCAGTGAAGTCGGCCCCGGCGATCTGATCCAACCCGACCCTAACCACGTCGAGGTCGTCACTGGCGTCAAAGGCGACATGATTTATACTTTCGGCGCCCACACCAGCTTAGTGCCGCAGCCTGACCAAGTCAGCCCGGCGGCCTATGACTATCAGCCAGGTGATGGTTATCTTTTCCTGCGCTATGTCGGCCCCGGCTATCCGCTGGGCAATACCGCCGAAGCGCCAACCCCGGCTTTGACAGCCGCGCTAAACGGCACCTTGGCGCCAGCACCAGTAGCGCCACCGAAGCCGGCCGCTCCAGCACCGAAACCCGAGACGCCGAGCCAAGCCATTAGCACCGTGCATCATCGTTTGCACCACCACCACAAGCACAGCACAACTGCACCGGTTAATGCGCCGGAGGTACGTCATCATCCGCCGAAGCTAATCCATCCTTTGCGCCATCACTTGGTACACTTGCCGCACAACCGCCACCGGCGGATTTTCTAGGCAGCCGAAGTGGCCGTAATGTCGACCATCCAATCAACACCAAATTTATCAGTTAACGAGCCGAAATAATCGCCCCAGAATTCTTTCTTGAGCGGGCCGGTGACATTAGCGCCCTCGCTAAGGCCGTCGAAAATTTTGCGTAACTTGGCCTCGTCGGCACCGGTCAGACACAGTGAAACTTTCTTAGCTTCGGCGCTGGCTTTCAGCGTGTCGGCGCCCCGGATGACAATTTCGCCACCGCTAAGACTGGCGTTCATCAATTTTCCTTCCAGTTCCGCCTTGCCAGGCGTTTCGTCTGACATATTCTTGTATTCCATTAGTGACAACTCACCGCCGAAAACTTTCTTATAAAACTCCATGGCCTCGCGGCAGTTGCCCTGGAAGAAAATATACGGTGCTAATTCAGTACTCATGTGACCTCCTTATTTATCTTTCCATTATGACATAGGACATACTTCGTCTCCTGTCAGTCGGGGTAACGTTGTCTATAAAACCCTATCAATCTGCCCACCTGTCGTATGTGCGAACACTCCTGTCATGTTTTTGCTTGCTCGTGAAAAATCTTACAGCCATAGCATAAGCGGAAAGTAAAGCTGTATTTAGTAAGACATAAACTCTAAAAAAACGTGGAGGAATTATTAAGCAATAAGCAAGGGAGGGAATATGCTCAAACTCAGCAAAATTAATCCGGCGGCCCGCGCCATCGGCACCGTCGGCGTGGTGGCTGGCCTCGTAGGCGTTGTCACGTTTGCCAACTTTACATCAAATGCCGTGGCTTTAGGGCCGGATAACGTTACGACTGCTTCTGCGGTTTTGGAGATTGGTGATGCTGGTTGTGGTGGTCTCAATACTAGCAGTACGCCAGGCTTCACAAATGTTACTAACTTCTCAATAACAAACCCCGCTTCAGTCACATTTTGTCTAGACAATACAGGCGGCGTACCTCTAGCTATTAGCGGAAGTGTGTCTGCAGCTCCCGGCACCCTGGAAGGCAACGCGGCTGCTCAGAATACTACTTTAAGCATTAATTGCGGTCCAGATTCGGCAGTCAGTGGCACACTAAATACCAGCTGGAATACAACGTTCCCAACAGCTTTGGCGGCAAACGGCGGTAATGAACTCTGTACCGCAAAGCTTACATTGAATCCGAACTTCAATGGCCCAAATCAAGCCATCCCAACATTCAACATAAACTTTGTCGGCACAGAACCAACACCAACACCCTAACACTCAAAGATTAGCTAATGAATTTGATTCGAAGAGTCGCCATTAGTTTAACCGTGATGTTCTTCGCGGTTTGTTGCGGCGCAGTGCTGCTGTTCAACTGGAACGCTTTCGGCTTCAAAGCCCTGAGCGTTCCGACCGGCAGCATGCGCCCAGCAATCTCGCCAGGATCGATGGTGTTGATGCACCGCGTCCCTCTATCTTCATTGAAGGTGGGTGACGTCATCACTTACGCCAATCCGCAAACCATGAAAACCACCGTCACTCACCGGATCATTAAAACCTACAAAATTAATGGCAAGGTTCCGGCTTTCATCACCAAAGGCGACGCCAACAAGAGCGCCGACCCATGGAGCGTGGTTGGTGGTTTAGTTCAAGGGAAAGCCATCTGGCACGTACCCTATGTCGGCAGGGTGATGATGTGGAGCAAGACCTGGACTGGTATAGCTATTCTTATATATATACCGGCTTTACTACTAATAATAGAGGAGATACAGAGGTTAACCGAATATTATAAGAGATTGACTCCTTACCGACTCTTTGGCTATGTCCCGATTATTAAGCGCAATATATTTAGGCAGCGGTTGGCACAAAGTACGACTTTGGCAGCCGTGACTGTAATTGCAGCCGGTACTTTGGTAGCACCGGCAGAAGCACTCTTCAAGAGCAATGCTGTAGCCTTAACCAATAATAGTATTTCAGTCGCCGCTACCCAGCAGCAATGCAGTGGCAACACCACCAACATTAATAACGTGAATGTCACCAACAATAACAATCAGAATTCGTCGTCCGGGAACGCCAATAGCAGCGGCGGCAATTCAACCAGCGGCAGTGCTACCAATAACAATAACCAAAGCACTACAATCACAATTAATAACTGTTAGGGTTTTGGTACAGCTGACTCTCAGGTTTGCTGAACGGTTAACGCGTATAATGAAGCCGTGTTACTTTTGCTTTTTAGTTTCATCGCCGGCATCCTGACAATTTTCGCGCCGTGCGTACTGCCACTACTGCCAGTCATGGTCGGCGACTCGTTAGGCGCTGGACTCAAACAAAAAGCCCGACCTTACATTATTACCGCCTCACTGGCCGGCTCGATTATTTTCTTCACGCTGCTACTAAAAGTCAGCACTGTGCTGGTCAACTTGTCGCCCAACGTGCTGACCGATTTTTCCGGCGGCTTGTTAATTGCCCTAGGTGTGGTTAGCATCATACCACAGTGGTGGGAACAGCTAATGATCACGCTCAACTGGCAGGCTGCCTCGCAGCGTTTCCTGGGCCGCGGCGAGCGCAACCGCGACGTCTACGTCGGGCCGGTCTTAATTGGTGTGGCGCTGGGGCCGGTTTTCGCCAGCTGCAGTCCGACCTACGCTTTCATTCTGGCGTCGGTGCTACCGCACAGTTTTGGCAGCGGTTTGATTTACCTGGCGGCCTATAGCCTGGGCCTAGTTCTAACTTTGCTAATCGTGGCGCTGGCTGGCCGCAAATTAATTTCGCGTTTCAGTTGGGCGGTCGACACCCACGGCGTCTTCCGGCGTTTGATGGGCGTTTTGTTCGTACTGATCGGCGTGGCGATTATCACCGGTCAACAAATTAAAATCGAAACTTGGGTGGCCAACCATTTGCCGTTCGACGAAACCAAGATCGAACAAGTCCTGCTGGCCAAGCAACACAAGTCGTCTCTCATAAAAAATATTACCAACGCCATAGGCAATAATAGCGCGCTCAATGTCCAGCCGTCGCCGGCGCCAGAATTCCAGGGCCTGACCAACTGGATGAATAGTCCGCCACTGACCATCGCCGGGCTGAAAGGCAAGGTCGTGCTAGTCGATTTCTGGACCTACTCGTGCATTAATTGTATTCGCAGCCTGCCGTACGTCGAAAAATGGTATCAAACTTATCACGATAAGGGCTTGGTGGTAGTTGGCATCAACACGCCGGAATTCGCTTTCGAGCATAATCCGGCCAATGTCGCGGCGGCCGTCAAGCGCGACGGCATTGTCTACCCAGTGGCGCTCGATAACAACTACGACACCTGGAACGCCTACGATAATGATTCCTGGCCAGCCGATTACTTGATTGATAAAACCGGGCAGATTCGTTATGTCAGTCTGGGGGAGGGTGACTATAACAAAACCGAGAAAGCCATCCAGGTCCTGCTGGGCCTCAACCAGCCGCTGGCCACGCCGACCTCTAATGTACCGATCGCCCAAGACCAGACGCCAGAAACCTACTTCGGCACCGACCGCGCCCAAAGTTATGTCGGTACGCCGGCACTGATGGATGGTAACTACACTTACGCGCCGGCGGCGCTTGGCGCCAACGATTGGACGCTCCACGGCAGCTGGCAAGTCAGTGGCCAAATGATCACCAGCACCAATCCTGGCTCGCAGCTCAGCTTCAACGTCACGGCCAAGGACGTTTACGTCGTCGCCGGCAGTAACCAACCGGAAACAGTCGGCGTCAGCTTGCCGGCAGCCGCCGCTGGCCAATACGGCAGCGACGTGTCCGGCGGCAACTTAACCGTCAATGGCTCACGGCTGTATCATATTGTCTCTTTGCCGGAGCTCGGCAACACCACCGTCACTCTAACCGTACCGCCCGGCGTGTCGTTGTATACCTTCACCTTCGGCAGCTGAGTTATTCATATATATAAATAGCAAACAGCCCCTTACGGGGCTGCTTGGGTTTGCCTAGTCGGCTGAGCCGACTTAAGCTTTAGCGTCCGTTACCGAGCTCGGCGACGTGGATGGTCCCAACCACGATCGCGTACAAGCCGAGGATCCAGACGAATGAAACTCCGCCGGACTGCTTGGCGAACAAGATTACTATGCCGGCGGCAATAGCGCCCAGGCCGCTAACGTAGCTCATGACCTGTAACTTGGCCGCTGCCCGCGCCGGAGTGACGTAAGCACTAACCGCTTCAATGACGCCGCGCGCAATGAGCACGAAGCCTATTAATAGGATTAGCGTCGAGAACTTGACGGCTGTGTGCCGTAACAAGTAAACGCCGACACCCAGCTCAAAGGCACCGAGCAGGGCCGGTAGAAACCAGACGTCAGCCTGGCCGACCGAGTTCAGGCTGGCCAATATATTGACCACGCCGCTGATCAGTACGTAGGCACTGAACAGATATAGTAGCACTAAGAGTGTCAGCCCCGGCCAAAAGACCACGGCGACACCGAAAATTATTGTTGCCACACCCCCTAGGACCAACGCCCACCAGTTCTCTTTGGTGACTGCTGCTGTGCTCATACACAACCCTCCTTAGTTGACGCTTTCAGCATGCACCGGATTAGAAGATGTGTCAATTTGCTGGTGTGGATAACTTGGCTGACCAGAAATTTCGGGATGAGCTAAAAATGTGTCACGGTCGCCCAAACCGCTAGTCATTACGCCGTCATTAATAGTGCGCGAAATATTTATCCCCAGCACAATTTGCTGTTCTGGCAAGCCGATGATGTGATTATGACAATTTAAGCGGTCGGCCGAAACTTGCTGCAGACGTGCTAAATACTACAATTTTACCTCTGGCAATATTGCTTAATCGACAATACATGTCAGAACAAAACGATTTGCATACAAAATTTGTGCGGTAGCTCACATGGCCTATTTTGGACAAAAACGGCTATGTAGTATTTAAAACAAACGCTCTAAAATAATATTGACAAACTGCCTATGGTTTCACTAGCATGGAAGTAGAACAAAAGTTGAGGGAAAAAAGGAGAGAAATTTGAAAACAGACGTTGTTAATCACGGTTTGGGGGTTGAAACGACTTATCAATCATTGGGCACGTCATTAGGTATACTCTCCAACTTTAACTCCTTCGACAATTTCATGATGAGCCGCCACGGCCGACGTTTACTGGTCGGTTTGGCGGCCGTTTTGTTATTAATAGCCCTTACTGGCGGACAAGCCAGCCACCACCTTTCTGCCGCCGACCAGTCGCTGCAGCTCAACCAGGTGCCGCCCACGGTTTCAGCACAGGCCAGTACTCCAGCAACCGGCGCCAGCGACAGCGGCAGTAGCGGAACCAGTCAAGGCACCAGCAGTAATAGCTCATCGACCAAGATCACCGTTAATGGCCAGACTGTCAATGTCGACGGCAACGGCTCCTATCATCAGACGACGACCAGCGGTGACAGCCAGACGACGATCGACGTTAACAACAGTTCCAACGGCTCCGGCAACAATTCATCAAGTAGCGTTAATGTATCTAACTAAGGAGGCAGCCTATGATGTGACGAAATCCATTTGACCGACCGACGCCAGCGGTTGACAGTTCAACAATCGGCGTCGGGTGATCAACCCGAAAAATACTAAATATAATTATAAACCTAAAGAAAGGAGCAAATATGACTAAATTACATTTCGTCAGATTTGCAGCAGTAACGGTGACATCACTTGGCCTGACGAGTGGTTTTGCTGGTATTGCCGGGGCTTCTCAACACCACTACAACAATGGTGGCAATAAGGGCAGCTCATCGATCACGACTAACTTTGGTGACGGCAACACCGTCAACAAGAACAACGTCGGCGTGATCAACACCAACCTGCAGAACGCCCAAAGCGGCGAGGCAAGTGTTGGCGGCAGTAACGGTAACAACAAGGGCGGCGGCTGGGACAATGACCATGGCCAAAGCGGCAACAGCGGTAACAGCAGCGACAGCTCTGCTTCTGCTACAAGCGGCGACCCCAGCAACAAGAGCTCTCAGACCACAACTATCGGCATTACCGATCCTAGCGGTTGCGGCTGCACCAGCAGCGACGCCAGCGACGGCGGTAGCGGTAGCGGCACAGGTAACAGTGTCACGACCAACATCGCTGACAACAATACCCTGAACGTCAACAACGTTGGCGTGGTCAACACCAGCGTCCAGAACGCTCAGTCCGGTAAAGCAACGGTTTCCGGCAACGGCAACGGCGGTAGCGCCACCAGCGGCAGCCCAAGCAACAACAGCAGCCAAACGACCACCGTCACGATCCAATAACTAAATTAGTTTAGTTTTGTATCGCATGCGGTGTCGGCCAGGAGAAGGCTCAGGCAAATACCTTCTCCTGGCGGCTAACCAGACAAGATTTATAGACAGCCACCGACTAGCAAACTTAATCACAGGCAAGGTAAGCACTTATGAAACTCCTCCGTAGCAAGCTCCTACTCGTCCAACTCCTGGCTGGTGGAAGCTTATTACTGAGTGTCGGTTTCGGCTTGGGCGCCAGCCCAGTTTACGCCGACGATAGCACGACCGCACCATCGACAACTACTCCTTCTACTACCACGACAACCGACCCTTCAACTACTGACCCCACCACTCCCGCGACTACCGATACAACCACCACACCACCGGCGGCCGCTACCACCGACAGCACGACTCCAGCCAGCAGCAGTGATCCAACCAGTACAGCGACTACGACTGGCAGTGGTGATACCACCGGCAACAATGATGCTACGAGCAGCGGCACCTCAGACCAGACAGCTGGCAGCGGCAATAGCACTACTGACCCGACGACCGCTGGCACCACCCCCGACTCAACTACTAGCGACACAACGGACACTACCACCCCAGCCACTGACCCGACTACTCCGGTCGCGCCCAGCACGACGTGCCCGGCGGACCCCACCGATTCCAGCGACCCCAGCCAGGGCAGTCAAGCTGGTACCGGTGATAGCACTGACCAGACGACGACCAACGCCATGGTCACCAATTGCGGCACCCAGACATCGACATCGGGTGACGCTAGCGTGACCGACAACGGCTCGGCGGGGAACGCCACAACCGGCGATGCCACTGACGTCTTGAACTTAATTAACCAAATAGCTTCGGCCACCGGCCTGAGCGGCAACCAGCTGGTGACTTTCATTGAGAATATTGATACTGACGTCAACGGCAATATCACTATTGACCCGACGCAGTTGGCTCAATTAGTGGCTGAGGCCGGCGCACCTGGGGATAACCAGACCACCACCAGCGTCAACACCAATGCCGCCATTAGTAACACTGAAGGTTTGACTGCTACCTCCGGTAACGCCGATGTTTCCGACAACGGCTCGGCAGGCAACGCGACAACGGGCGACGCCACGGCCATCGCCAACATCATAAACTTGATTGACACGATTATTGCCAACCAGCAGTCATTCATCGGCGTCATTAATATTAATGGCAATCTGAATGGCAATATCCTGCTACCTGAACAGTTGGTTGATTCCTTATTAAATGGCGGCACCGCCGATCCGAACAGCACGGTCATTAACAACCAGGCCATAACTAACAATGTTGAGCTGGATGCCACTTCTGGTGATGCTAGCGTCACTAACAACGGCCAAGCCGGCAATGCCACCAGCGGCAATGCCACCACCAAACTCAGTATTTATAATTTGATAGGTGACAATATCGTGGCCGCCAACGCGCTACTAGTTATCGTCAATGTCATGGGCCAATGGGTCGGCTTCATCCTGAACGCCCCGGCTGGCACCAATGCTGCGCTACTCGGGGGCGGCGTCAGCCAGCAGAGCCAGGCCACTGGTACCACCGGTACTCCATCAGTTGATTCGTTCGACAATCAGTCGATTACCAATAATCTGACATTGGACGCCACCAGCGGCGACGCCACGGTCTCCGGTAATCACCGCGCCGGTAACGCCACTACCGGTAACGCCACCGCCAGCGCTAATATCATCAACTTCTTAGGTGACCAATTCAACATCAGTGGCTGGTTTGGCATTCTTATCATTAATGTGTTCGGCAACTGGTTTGGCAGCCTAGGCCTATTCAACGACGCGCCAGCAACCATTACAACAACGCCCGTACAGGGGTCGACACCAACCAGTGGCACCCCAGCCGTTGTCAGCACTACCACTCATCACCACGTCTCGGGCAACGATACGGTGAACAACTTTAATGACAATAGCATCGTTTTGGCCAGCCATACTCAGCATCACAACGTCTTACTGCCAGCCGGCGGCTCGACTTCAGATGATACTTCCATCAACTGGCTGCTGATCGTCTTCGGCTTGGGCGGCGGCTCGACACTGATCGGCGCCGAGCGACTACTGGCCTTCCGCCAGGGCCGCTTCAGCCACTAGAGTAAGACTGTCCGGCCAAGGCACTTTGGGCTATAGTAAACTTTATGAAATTCATGCTGTGTGACGACTGGGGAACGGCTATCAAGGCCTTGGGCCAGCGCCTGAATAGTGAACTGACGGCCAAGCGTCGGGTGCTCTGGCTGGTCAGCGGCGGTTCGAACATAGGCGCCAGCGTTCAAATCATGGCCGCCCTGCCGACCGAGCTGACCGCGTCTCTGACCGTCATGCTGGTTGATGAACGCTACGGACCGCCGGAACATGCTGATTCCAACTGGGCACAGTTGCTGAGGGCTGGCTTCGACCACAAAAGCGCCCGGCTGCGGCCAGTGCTGGAGGCCGGCCAAAGTTTCGAGCTGGCCCTGGAGCATTATCGCCAATTAGTTAGCGAAGAATTCGCGGCGGCTGAGGTGATCGTTGCCCAGCTGGGGATGGGCGACGACGGCCACATTGCCGGCATTCTGCCGGATTCCAGTGCCGCTCGGGAAGACCAAGCGCTGGTCGTCAGCTACGAGGCCGGCGATTTTCAGCGCTTGACGCTAACTTTCCCAGCGCTACGAAACGTCACGGCTAACTATGTTTTGGCGTTTGGCAAGAATAAACGGCAGGCTTTGACAAATTTGCGTGACCAGACAATCTCCCCGATCGACCAGCCGGCTCAGATTTTGAAACAATTATCCGAAGTATACATATATAATGATCAACTAGGAGATCGATAGTGACCATCATCATTCACGGCCTCGGCCGCATGGGCATGCAAATCGCCCGCAAACTCAGCGAGGGCGGACACACCGTCATCGCCCATAATCGTAGTCCCGAGCCGATCGACGAAGCGGTAGGTTATGGCGCCACGGCGGCAGAGGCCAAGGCCGACGCCGTCAAAGCTCTAGGCAGCGAGCCGGCGGTCGTCTGGATTATGCTGCCAGCCGACGTTGTCGACGCCCAGGTTGACGAGTGGCTGACACTATTGCCGCAGGGCAGCATTATCATTGATGGCGGCAACTCTGACTTCCGTCTCACTCAAAAGCTCAATCAGGTCGTCTCAGCCAAAGGTTGCCGCTTAATTGATGTCGGCGTCAGCGGCGGGGTTTGGGGTTACCAGAACGGTTTCTCAATGATGGCCGGCGCCGATGACCGGGCAGCTTTCGAGACCATCGAGCCAGCGCTGAAAACTCTGACCCAACCAGAGGGCGCTTATTATTACTTCGGGCCCAGCGGCAGCGGGCATTTCGTCAAGATGACCCACAACGCCATCGAATACGGCATGATGGAATCGCTGGCCGAAGGTTACCGGATGCTGAAGGAAGGGCCCTATGACCAGCTGGATTTGGGCGCCGCCGGCGATGTCTGGCAGCACCACAGCGTCGTCACTTCCTGGCTTAACGAACTGAGCCGCGACGCCCTGAAAGAAAATCCGGAGTTGACCGGCATCGACGGTTTCGTGGCCGAGAGCGGCGAAGCTCGCTGGACGCTGGAAGTCGCCAAGGAGAAGAATTTGCCGATGCCAAGTATCCAAGCAGCGTTCGACGTCCGCTTGGCCTCCCAAAAAGGCGAAACCAATTTCGCCACTAAGTTGCTGGCAGCAATGCGCAATAAATTCGGCGGCCACCAGCTCAATAAGTAGCGTATGGCAAAAACCGTTGACCGCGCCCCGCAACTGGAACCAAGCATTATTGTTATTTTCGGTATTACCGGCGATTTGGCGCAGCGTTACTTGCTGCCGGCCCTATATCATTTGATCAAAGACGGGCTCTTGCACGAGCAAACCGAAATTGTGGGCATCAGCCGCCGTCCAGTAACGACCGACGAGCTTTTCCAGCAGGTCGAGCTCTGCGTCAACGAAGTTGATAAAGTTTGCGATCCGGTAGCCCTGAAAGCCATGCACCAGCAAACCCAGATGTTCCAAATGGATTTGAACGACGATGCGGCCTATGACCGGCTGCTGGCGAAGCTGAACGCCATCGAGGAGGAGCGAGGTGTTTGCATGAATCGCTTGTACTACCTGTCCATCCCGCCGCAAGTCTACCAGCCGATTATCACGCTGCTAGGCGAGCATGGGCTGAATGGTAGCTGCCAGCACGGCAGCGCCATGACGCGGCTGCTGGTCGAGAAGCCATTCGGCTTCGACCTAACTTCAGCCCAAGAATTAATCGAACATATCGGCCAGTTCTTTGGCGAAGAGCAGGTCTTCCGGATCGATCATTACCTGGCCAAGGAAACCGTCCAGAACATTCTAACTTTTCGCTTTCAGAACCCGATCTTCGAGTCGATTTGGAACAGCCAGCATATTGCCAGTATTGACATTGAGGCCAGCGAGAAAATTGGCATCGAGGGTCGGGCGGTTTTCTACGAGCCACTGGGGGCACTGCGCGACTTCATCCAGAGCCACTTATTACAAATTGCCGCCATCATCACCATGGACCAGCCGGCTGAATTGGACAGCCGCCAAATTCACGCCAGCAAACAAGCTGTCATGCAGCAGATGTTGCCGGTGCCGGCTGATAAAGTTGCCGATCGAACACGCCGCGGTCAATACGACGGTTACCGCGCAGAAGTCAAAAACGACAATTCGACAACCGAGACTTTCGCTGCCATCCAAGTCTTCATTGATAATCCGCGCTGGCGCTATGTACCGCTCTATATTTGGACAGGCAAAGGTTTGAGTGAGAAAAAGACCGAGGTAGTGGTGAACTTCCATGGCGAGAAGGGTGAAGCCGGCAACCGGCTGCGTTTCCGCATCCAGCCTAATGAGGGCATCGAATTAGATTTGCTAGCCAAAAAGCCGGGCTTCGCCGACCAATTGCAGACCGCCGTGATGGACTTCTCCTACCGCCATGGCAGCGCCACCCATCCTGACGCCTATGAACGCGTGCTGGTGGACGCTGTCCGCGGCGACCACACCCTATTCGCCACCGACGAAGAAGTATTGGCGGCCTGGCGTATTGTCCAGCCGGTGCTGGATGAGTGGCAGAAGAATAATCCGCCGCTGTTGTCATACAAAATAGGTGCCCAGCCAACGACATTATTGCAATAAATGGCTATAATTTAACTCATGATCACTTACTTCCAAGCTTTAATACTTGGATTGCTCCAGGGCGTCAGCGAGCTTTTCCCGGTGTCCAGCCTGGGGCATTCGGTACTATTCGCCTGGCTGTTCGGCTGGCATAACATTCTGCTCTCCGAGAGTCGCAGTGAATCATTCTTCCTATCATTCCTGGTGATCTTGCATGTAGCGACGGCTACAGCCCTGTTGATTTTTTACCGCCATACCTGGGTGCGTATTATCAAGGGCTTTTTCAGCTCGCTCAGTGCCCGGCGGATAACTTCGCCGGATGGCCGCCTGGCCTGGCTATTATTGGTAGCTACCATACCGGCTGGAATTATTGGCCTATTATTCGAGCACATCTTGCGTACCCAGTTCGCCAAGCCGCTGCTGGCCATGATTTTCCTGACCATAAACGGTTTTATACTTTTGGCTGGTGACCGCTATCAAAGGCGCAGCGGCCAGCGCCGTCAGGTTGGCGGCGAGCCTAGCCTAGAGCGCACCACCGAGCAGATCAGCCGTAAGTTGAATTGGCGGCGGGCTGGCTTGATTGGTGTGGCCCAAATCGGCGCCTTAATCGCTGGCATTAGCCGCTCTGGTATCACCATGGTTAGCGGCCTATATAGTGGTCTGGATAACGAAAATGCAGCCCGCTTCTCGTTCCTATTGGCCACACCCAATTATCTTCGGCGCTGGACTCGTCAAGCTGCCTGATTTCTTCAGCAACTTGGATGACGGTGTGCGCGGCCAAATTCTAATTGGCGGCTTAGCTGCTGGTGTGGCCGCTTACTTGGCGGTCAGATTCTTGGACAAGTATTTCCAGAATAAGAGTCTGCGGCCATTCGGTTTGTACTGTATTGCCGCCGGGTTGTTACTGTTTGTCTTGGGCATCTTCCGAGGCCATTTCTAGACCATGCTAATTGACATCGCGCTGGTACTACTAGCGATTGCCGCCCTATATCGTGGCCGGGAACTCGGTTTCGTCCGGCAAGCTTTTTCGACGATTGGTTTTTTCGGTGGCCTATTCATTGGGGCCTTGATCGAACCGCATGTTGTTAGCCTAGTGCACAGTCAGACCAGCCGAACCGTCGTTTCAGCCGTGACCAGTCTGGGATGCGCCCTGATCCTATTAACCGTTGGTGAATACGTTGGCCTGCGGCTCAAGCACCGCGTCAGTTTCAGAAAGGTTAATCGGCTCGATAACGCTCTCGGCAGCCTGCTTGGCTTGGCGACATTCTTGTTCGCCATCTGGTTAGCGGCGGCGATCATCAACGCCGCGCCGTTTCCCAACCTTCAATCAGCCCTACATGGTTCGCGAATTATTACGGCCCTCGACAAAGATTTGCCGGAAGCGCCAAACGTTATCGCCGACCTGGGGCACTTGATTGACCCTAACGGCTTCCCGCAGGTCTTCATCGGCGCCGAGCCGAATCCGCCGGCCAATGTTAAGCTGCCGACCTTGGGCGATTTGCAAACAGCCGTCAAGCACGACGAAGCCTCGGTCGTCAAAGTCGAAGGCCAGGGCTGTGGTGGCACAGTCGAGGGCTCCGGCTTCGTCGTCGGCGCCAACCTAGTTGCCACCAACGCCCACGTCGTCGCCGGCATTGCTCGGCCATTCGTGGTTGATAACAATGGGTTGCACCACGCGACGGTCATTTGGTTCGACCCCAACCTAGACTTCGCCGTTCTGCAGGTCAGCGACTTGGCCGGCGCGCCCTTAACCATTTCAACAGCCCACGCCGCGGCCGGTACGGCCAGCGCCATTATGGGCTATCCAGGCGGCGGCCCGCTAACGGCTGGCCCATCAGCCGTTCTGGATGAGTTCACGGCCGAGGGCCGCAATATCTATGGTGACGGCCGAACGCTGCGCGATGTCTACGAAATCCAGGCCAATGTCATACCGGGCAATTCGGGCGGGCCGCTAGTGAGTGCCGACGGTAGCGTCATAGGCGTCGTCTTCGCCGAGTCAACAACCTACCAGCACGTCGGTTACGCCTTGGCAACTCAAGTTGCGGTCAACGAGATTCATGAGGCTGCCGCTCAAGACCAGGCGGTCAGCACTGGCCAATGCGCTAATTAAGGCGGGGTTTTTGCTATAATTAAGCGATGCCCAAAACTAAGCTAACCCTGGAAAAGGCCTTGCCGTGGATCCTGATTATTGGCGGCCTCCTCGCCTATATCGCTTCTTTTATCTTGGCCCTCGACAAAGTCAAGATTTTAGAAAATCCGCACTACGTGCCATCTTGCAACCTCAACCCGGTATTGAGCTGTGGTACGGTGATGCTCAGTCATCAGGCCAACGTTTTTGGTTTTCCCAACCCGTTCATCGGACTTGGCGTTTTCCCGGTCATAATGGTCGTCGGCGGCGCGATGTTAGCCGGCGCCAAATTCAAACGCTGGTTTTGGCTGGGGCTGGAAGCCGGTCTGGTCCTTGGTATAGGCTTTGCTTATTGGCTGCTATTCGAAAGCATTTATCGTATTCACGCCCTCTGCCCGTACTGCTTAGTTGTGGACGTCATGCTGATTACCATTTCGTGGTATGTGACGCTTTATGTTATCGATAACAAGTATATTGAGTCTGCCAAAAGGCCGGCTTCAAAAAATATACAGCTGGATCCGCCGGCATCATATCGACATCCTGATCGCCTGGTTCATCGTGCTGATCGCCTTGATTCTGAACCACTTCTGGTACTACTACGAAAACACTATTTAAACTCTAGAACAAGGAGTAGATCGCGGCCAAGCCGGCAACGCCCATCAGGCCAGTATGCCAGCCAGCCAAAGCCGGAAGACAATTTGCGAATTGGCCCAGTCGCCCATAATTTTTTGTTGCGAGCAATCAACAAGATGAGTGTCAGGACGATCGGCGCCACGATGCCATTGCCGACGGCCGAGTAAATCAGCGCCTTGATTGGATTGAGGCCGATGAAATTTATGCGCCAGTCCGGTCAGCATGGAAATAATAATCACGCCGTAGAAAGTGTAGGCTTTTTGAGTTTATTATTGAGGCCCTGGCGACGGCCCAAACTTTCGCTGATAGCGTATGAGCTGGAGCCAGCCAGCACCGGAATGGCCAGCAGGCCCATGCCGATAATGCCGATGGCGAACAACCAGTAAGTGGCGTTGCCGGCGAACGGCCGCAGCGCTTGAGCGGCTTGGGCAGCGCTATTGATGTTGGTGATGCCGTGGGAGAACAAGCACGCTGCCGCAAGCCGCGATGATGAAGAACATCACCAGGTTGGACAGCAGCATGCCGGACCAGACGTCAATCCGCATTTTTTTGACTGATTTCTTGTCGGTGCCCATGCGTTGCTGGAGCGTCGTTTGGCCGGCGGCCACGGCCTCTTCGATTTCCTGGGAAGTTTGCCAGAAGAACAAATAGGGCGAGATGGTGGTGCCGAGAATGGCGCAAATCAGCAATAGTTGGTCTTTGTTAAACTTGACGTGCGGCACGATGGCGTGCTTGAGGACCGTGCCCAGTCCGGATGCGCCAGAATGGCCGAGGCAATGTAGGCCAGCAACACCAACGCCAACCATTTAAGATATTTGGCATATCGAACATAGGGCGTGAAGATTTGCAGCAGCAAAATCAACACCGTAAAACCAACGACAAACAGTGTGAAGCTGGCTTTGGGCGGCAGCAACTGGCTGGCCTTGGCCATGGCACCGATATCAGCACCGATGTTGAAGGTGTTGGCCGCAAACAGGAAGAGCGTGCTGATGTAGAGCACTCGCCGCGAAAATTGCATCCGGATATTGCCGGCCAGGCCGCGGCCTGTGACCAAGCCAATGCGGGCGCACATTTCCTGAACGACGGCCATCAGCGGGAAGGTAAAGGCCGCCAGCCACAATAGGCCGAAACCATACTGGGCGCCAGTTTGCGAATAAGTGGCAATGCCGGACGGGTCATCGTCGGAAGCACCGGTCGTCAGGCCAGGGCCGAGCAGGTACCAATAATTTTTGGCTTTCTTGTGATTCGGTTCATGGCCGGTCATGGGCATGGTCTTGGCGATCCTCTGGCCGCCTTCAACGCCTAGCTGCAAGGCCTCAGCCGGCGCTTCGATCGCTCTTTCTACAATGTTTTTGTTACTCATAATGAAATGGTGTTAGCATACCCTTAAAGCCTGTAAAGCGCAACAGCCTACGATTAGTGATTTGAGATTTTTGAGCATTTTGTTTCGAATCACTAATCTCGCATATCCCAAATCCTAGCTTACTCGCGGCAGGGCTTCGATGGGATTCTTGCGGGCGGCCTTGAACGGCCGGGAAGGTGCCGAAGATCACGCCGACCAACAATGAAACACCGCTGTTGACAACCACGATATCTGCCAGCTGATAGCGGCTGCAAATTGGTTGTCAAGCGCAAAACGCAGATCGGTCAGCAGGGCCAGCAGCAATACCGAGCAAGCCGCCGGCTCAGGCTGAGCACGCTGGCCTCGATCATGAACTGGCTGAGAATTTGACGATTGGTGGCGCCGACGGCTTTGCGGATGCCAATTTCGTGCATCCGCTCGGTCACCGAGACCAGCATGACATTCATAATGCCGATGCCGCCGACCAATAGCGAAATGGCCGCCACGCCGGCGATCAGGCTGTGTCAGCAATTCCAGAATGCTATTGCTGGCTGGCCAAATTTTGGTTACCCTCCAAGACAGCTGAAGTCGGCCTGGCCACCGTGGGCCGGCACCGCAGACCGCTGCTGGATTTGGTGGCCAGCGACTTGGCCGGTTTGCCGGCGTCGGTCGGCCTGGCCAGGATTTCATAAATCGGCGCAGTGTTCTTGGCCAAGCTTTCGGCTACGTCGTCAGGGATGAAAATGGCGTTGTTGAAATCGGCGTCTTGGCTGAGCGGCGTGGTGTCGAATTCGTTAAAAATACCCTGGACGATGAATTGCTGGCCATCGAAAGTGAAGCTGCGCCCCAGCGGCACGTCTTCGTTAAATAAAGCCGTGGCGGCATTCTGGCCCAAGCACAGCGACGTTAGAACCGATATTGCTGTCGTCCAAGAAAGACGCCGTAGGCCATGGACTGGTTGAGCAGACCGGACAAGTCGGCGGTGGTGCCAATAACGAAACCGCCATTATAGGCATGGTCGGCCTTGGTCTGGCCGGTCAAGATGGTCAACGGCGCGCTGGCGGCCACGCCCTTAGTCTTGGCCAATGGTGGTTAGGTCCTGGCTGGTCAGGAAACTGTTAACGGCTAGCCCGGACAGGAAGCTGACATTATTGCTGCTGGTGGCGTCGCCAGCACGCAGTTCGTGTCGGGCGGACGGTAATTAAATCTTTGCCGAGGTGATGAATTTGGCCGCTGATTTGTGCTTTGATGCCCTCGCCGATGCCGACCACCCTGATAACCGACGCCACGCCAATCATCACGCCCAGCATGTCCAGAAGCTGCGCAGTTTGGCGCTGCGTACCGAGTCGAGACCGGCCTTAAGATGGCCGCGGGCAGCGCTTTCATGGCTTGCGCCTTCGGCTATTGACCGCTTTGTCTTGCGGCGGCGTTTTGGCGACTGGCTTTTTTGCGGCGCGCTTGCGGCGTAGCTGCCTTGGTCGGCAAGGCCTTCATTAACGCCGATACGCCAGCCAAATCATCTTCTTCGCTGGTCGTCGGCAAGGTGTACAACACTTTGCGAGCCCGCGGCGCCACCCGGCCGATCGCCGTCTGCTCGTCGTGGATAATGCTGCCATCGTGCATGTAAACCACCCGTGTGGCATAGCGGGTCAGTTCCGGATTATGAGTCACGAACAAGATCGGTGCTGCCAGTTTTCTGAATGTCGGCCAACAGCTCCATGACCAGCCGCGAACTCTGGCTGTCGAGGTTGCCGGTCGGCTCGTCGGCAATAATAATCTTCGGATTGTTGACCAGCGCCCGGGCAATGGCCGCGCATTGCGCCTGGCCACCGCTCAACTGGCTGGGCAGATAATATTCGCGGTTCTGGACACCGACGCGCTCCAGCATTTGGCTGAGCCTGCTTGAGCCGTTTGGTCAGCGGCACGCCTTTGTAAGCCAGCGGCAAGGCAACATTTTCCAGCGCTGTCAGCCGGGGCAGGAAATTAAACGACTGAAAAATAAAGCCAATCGTATCGCGCCGGATCTTGGCCGCCTGGTTGGGCCGTAGGCCGGGCGACATCTTTGCCGTCTAGCAGGTATATCGCCATGGCTTGGCCGGTCGAGCATGCCAATCATGTTCATCAGCGTGCTTTTGCCACAGCCGCTAGGACCCATGACAGCCACGAATTCACCTTTTTCAATCTTCAAATTGACCTCGTCGAGCGCCAGGGTAGTGGCATCGCCGAAGCCGTACAGCTTACTGACGTCTTGTTAGTTCTATGAGAGGCCATATGTACTCTTAGTTTAAACCTGTCTTGCACGCTTCGCAAGGTGTTTTTGTAGTAATTTTGAGCTATAATTCGTACAATTCCAGGTCGGCTCGGAGGGGTCGCCTAGTGGTCTATGGCGCCGCCTTGGAAAGGCGGTTTACTGGCAACGGTATCGAGGGTTCAAATCCCTCTCCCTCCGCCACTTTAGTGTTACAATTGTGATTATGCTTGTGGTGGCATTCTTTTCGTGGTGGTACGGCCAGGGCTGGGCCGGAGTTTTCGGCAGCCTGAGCCGGCGGCAGAAGACCGTGGCCAACACCTTCTCAGTCAACCAGTTATTGAAAACGTTGTTCGCGCCGTGGCGGCGGATTATCACCTATCCGGGCGCCACGCTGCCCGAAAAGTTCCGGGCCTGGAGCGATAATTTATTTAGTCGGGCGGTCGGCTTCGTAGTCCGACTGTTCGTGCTGTTAGCGGCCTGTCTAGTTTTAATCATCGTCGGCTTATTAACCATTATTGAAATAGCCGTTTGGCCGTTGCTGCCGGTAGCCATACCGGCCGGACTAGTGGTGGGGTTGCTATGAAGGACGAACTAATCCAGCGCCGGTCACGGCGGGCTAAGGAAGCCAGGCTTAGCAAAGCTATTGGCCATAACGGCTACCACGTCTTGATGACCTTAGCCGTGCTGGTCGGCATCGGTGCTGTCGCGGCTGGCGTGGCCGTCGGCTGGCACATGGCGGCAATTTTATTGGCCGTGGCCCTGATTTTTTATCTGCCAGCTATCTGGTGGAAGCGCTATCTGTCAATTCTTCCGGCGCGTGGACAAGATTTGACCAGCCGCTTGTCGGTCGATGTCTTGGCGCGCTTGAAGCCGGGTGCCGAGCTGACACCGCAGACGGTCTGGGCAGCGCTCAACGACCACTGGCAAGCTCTCTTTTTCGTCAACCATTTGCTGCTGGGCAAAGATTTGATCGCCGCCCATTTGGGTACTACCGAGGCCGAAACCGGCCAGGCGCTGCAGCTGGCCGCCCAGATTGCCGATCAGAACCACAGTTCGCAGATCGAGCTCGGTTTCGTGGTGGCCGGTCTGATGCTAGCGTCGCCAGCCATGCGCCAGTTACTAACCCAAATCAAAGCCCGCCCGGAGGACGTCGCCGCCATCGCCGATTGGATGGCCCGCGCTCTGGCTGACGAGCGCCGTGGCAAACAAAACTTCGGCGGCATCGGCCGCGATTGGGCATTCGGTTTCACGCCGCTATTGAACCGTTTCGGCCACAATCTCAGTCTGTCGATTATGCAACACGGTAGCCATTTCGGCTGGCTGGAAGCCTCGGACGGCGTGCGGGCCATCGAAGCCGCTTTCAATAACGGCACCAACGCCATCGCTCTGGTCGGCGCCGACGGCATCGGCAAAACCAGTAGCGTTTACGCCCTGGCTCAGCGCCTGATTGAAGGCCAGACCAGTCAACGGCTGGCCTACCACCAAATTATCGAGCTCAACGCCACCGACATAGTGTCGCGCGCTCAACAACCGGGCCAGTTGGAGCAAATCATGATTAGCCTGACCAACGAAGCGGCCCACGCTGGGCATATTATTCTGTTTCTGGACGACGCCCAGCTGTTTTTCGGCGGCGGGCCAGGGACTTTCGACGGCACCCAGATTCTATTATCGATTATACAAGCCCGGGCGGTAACGCTGATACTGGCCATGACGCCTGAGGCGCTGCAGCGCCTGAAAGTCCAAAACCCCAGCCTGGCCAATCTGCTGACACCAGTCGTCTTACGCGAATTGCCGGAAGCTGGCGTCATACGCGTCTTGGAAGACGCCGCGCTCGGCCTGGAGGGCCGCCACCATATTCTGGTCGCATATGAAGCCTTGCGTGAAGCTTATCGGCTGAGCGGTCGTTACGAACAAGACGAAGCCTATCCCGGCAAGGCCATCAAATTGCTGGAGCAAGCCGTCAATCACGCCGACCGCTCAGTCGTTAGCGCCCGCAGTGTCCAGCAAGCCATTGAGCAAACCCGCGGCGTACCGACCGGCAGCGCCGCCCCAGCCGAAGCCGACGTCCTATTACACCTGGAAGACAATATTCACCGGCGGATGATCAATCAATCGCACGCCGTCAGCGTCGTGGCCAACGCCTTGCGCCGCGCCCGCGCCGGCGTCACCAATCCGCGGCGGCCGATTGGCAGTTTCTTATTCCTGGGACCAACTGGTGTGGGTAAAACTGAATTAGCGCGCTCCATCGCTGCCACCTACTTCGGCGCCGAGAATAATATGATCCGCCTGGACATGAGTGAATACCAGCAGCCGGACGACGTCCAGCGCCTGCTGGCCACCGGTCAGAACCAGGCCAGCAGCCTGTTGATGTCGGTGCGCCAGCAACCGTTCGCCGTCATCCTGTTCGACGAAATCGAGAAGGCTCATCCCAACATCCTCAATTTATTACTGCAGCTGCTCGACGAAGGCCAGTTGACTGACAGTTCCGGTCGGGCGGCCTCGTTCAAGGACTGTATTATCATCGCCACCAGCAACGCCGGCGCCCAAACCATCCGCGAGCGGGTGGCTCGCGGCCAAAGCCTGCAAAGTTTTGCCGAGCAATTTAGCGACGAATTAATCAAAAGCGGCCAGTTCAAACCGGAGCTGCTCAATCGTTTTGACGAAATGGTCTTGTTCCGGCCACTGACCGCCGAAGAATTGGCCCAGGTCGTCCAGCTGATGGTCAACGAAGTTAACCAAACACTGCATAACCAAAACATTTCCATCGAGTTAACGGCGGCAGCCATCGCCAAAATCGTCACTACCGGCAACGATCCACGGCTCGGCGCCCGGCCGCTGCGCCGAACGCTGCAAAAAGCTGTCGAAGACACCGTCGCCCAGAAAATCCTACGCGGCCAAGCCCAGCCCGGCGACCACATCGTGCTCGACGCGCCGGATTTAGCTATCTAGCTAATCGTCGTGCCGACGATTTGGCCGGCAGCGGCTTTGACTATGTTATCGGGCTGCATGGCGTCGAAAACGATAATCGGCAATTGGTGTTCCATGGCCATGCCCAGGGCCGCCTTGTCCATAATTTGAATCGCACCGTCGGCCACGGCGTCCTTGAATGATAATTTCGGCACCAGGTGAGTGTTCTTGAACTTGGCCGGATCCTTGTCATAAACCCCGTCGACCTTGGTGGCCTTCAAAATAACGTCGCAGTCTAGCTCCAATGCCAAAATAGCTGCCGCAGTGTCGGTCGTCACGTACGGCCGGCCGCTGCCGCCGGCAACAATTACCACCCGATTTTTCTCAAGATGCTTCTCCGCCAGGCGATAGACGAAGGGCTCGGCAATCTGCTCGGCGAAAATACTCGACAGGCAACGCGTCACGATGCCTTGAGATTCGAAGATATCGGTCAACGCCAGGGCATTCATCATAGTGCCCAACATGCCAATTTGGTCGGCTGTGACGCGCTTGATGCCATGGCCAGCTAGTTGGGCACCGCGAGCGAAGTTGCCGCCGCCGACCATGATGACAACCTGGGTGCCGGTCTTGACGACTTTTTTAACTTCCTGAGCCAGCCAAGCGCTCAGCTCGGTATCAATACCACCCTCGAACTTGCCGGCCAATTGCTCGCCCGATAGTTTCAAAAGAACTCGTTTATAAGCGTTGCTCATCTGGAAAAATAGTATAGCAGATGATTACTTAAATAATCATATAAAAAGAATGGTAAATGCCAGGGCAGGTTATTATACTGTAGCTCATGAGTCAGCGTTCATATATTGATAACAAGATCGGTGCCTTTGTTGACCATATCGATGATCGGTTTGATGCTGTTTTTGAAATCCTCGACACGCTCCTAAACCAAACTTCAAAGCTCCCAACCATGCAACACGACATCACCGAGTTGAAAAGCGACATGAAGGTCGTAAAGCATTCCCTGAAAAAGACGAACAAGGAAATGCACGAACTCGCAACTAGCACCAATCGCCGTCTTCTGCGCCTGGAAACCGCTGCCTAAACCCATGTTGAAACTCTATTCCTGGAACGTCAACGGCATCCGGGCGGTGACTAAGAAAAATTTATTCCAGCCGTTTCTAGACGCCGAGCAGCCGGACATCCTGTGCCTGCAGGAAATCAAGGCCAAGCCCGAGCAAATCGATGTCAAGCTCGATGGCTACAATGTTTTCTGGTACTCGGCCGAGAAGCCTGGCTACTCCGGCACGGCGATTCTTAGTAAAGTTAAGCCCATCCAGGTTATCAACGGTTTTCCGGCAGATATTATTAAGAAATACGGCGTCACTGGCGACGTTTACGGGGATCCCAACGCCGAGGGGCGGGTGATGGCCGCCGAGTTTGTAGGCTTCTGGGTAGTGACCGTTTACACTCCTAACGCCAAAGATGACCTCAGCCGCATCCCGCTCCGCCACAAACACTGGGATCCGGCTTTCTTGGCCTATTGCCAGCAGCTGGAGAAAACTAAGCCGGTCGTCTTCTGTGGCGATCTCAATGTCGCCCACACGCCCGACGACCTGGCCAACGACAAGGCCAATGTCGGCAAGAAAGGCTTCACCGATGAGGAGCGCAGCGGCTTTCAGGCCTTCGTCGACGCTGGTTTCATCGACACCCTCCGCATGTTCAAGCAAGGCAAAGGCTTCTACACCTGGTGGTCGCACTTCGCTAGCGCCCGCGAGCGGAACGTCGGTTGGCGCATCGACTACGTCCTGGTTTCGGCCAGCCTGAAGTCGAGTGTCAAGGCTGCCGCCATCCACCCCGCAGTCATGGGCTCCGACCACTGCCCGGTATCTGTTACACTGGACTTATGAGCAAAGCTAGGCCGTTCGCTGTTTTCGATATCGACGGCACGCTGATTCGCTGGCAGCTATACCACGCCCTGGCCGATGAACTCGCCCATCGGGGCATTATTAGCCCTGATGATTTCCAGAGAGTTCGCCAAGCCCGCCTGACCTGGAAGAAACGGACCGGCGAAAATTCGTTCGAGGAATACGAATCAACTCTCATAGAACTCATTAACGAAACTTTGCCGGGCATCAAAGTCAAGGATTTCGAACAGGCCTGCCGGGCCGTGCTCGACGAGTACCAGGACCAGGCCTATACCTATACCCGCGACTTGATCGAGGAGCTGCGCGCCAAGAATTACCTGCTGTTCGCCATTTCAGCGTCGCAAGATCAAATCGTTAGCCTGGTGGCCAAGCACTATAAGTTCGACGACCACGGCGGCTCGGTTTACGGAGTAAAAAATGGTCGTCTGACAGGACTAGAACATTTATTGAAACGCGAGACCAAACCGGTTTTCCTGAAAGAGCTGGTCAAGAAACACGGCGCCAGTTGGCGGGGCAGCGTGGCCGTTGGCGACAGCGAGAGCGACATCCCGATGCTGGAAACAGTCGAGCAGCCGATCGCTTTTAACCCGACCAAGAAGCTGCTCCGCCACGCCCGCCAGGCCGGCTGGCCAGTGGTCATCGAGCGCAAAAATATGGTTTATCGATTGGAGCCGAGGAATGGCAGTTATCAACTCACCGATTAAAAACCTCAGGTGTTACATCAGCCATGGTTTCATGGGCGGGCCCATACATAGCCGTGGCCTTAAAGCCCAAATGGAAAGATGCGGATATCAGACGGTTTGGCAGGCAGAAGCGGCGGACATTATTGTCGCTCACTCGGCAGCTTGTTGGTTACTGCCCGGAGAACTTAAGCCCAGATTGTTGGTGCTCGTTGGCGCGGCGTTGCCGCAAACCGACCTCCATCAAACGTATGTCACAGCTAACCGCAACATTTGGCGCTCGGCCCGTGCGCAACATCGTTTAGGCAGACGCATGCGTTGGAGTCTAGCCAGTTTCATGTACGGCCTAGCTCACCCAGTCCATAACTATAGGATTGTTAAATTAACTAGCCAGCCGGCGGCCGAATTACCGAGTTTTGCTAACTCCCAGGTGGTCTTTATTGCCAACCAGCTTGATCCGTGGCCTCATTCCCGTGCCCTCCAAAAAGTCCTGACCCGTAAAGCCTGGGCCTTCATCAGCTTGCCTGGCTCTCATGAGAACATTTGGGAGGAACCAGAAAAATATTCGGAGATAGTAGACCATTATGCACAATTATTGGCATAAACAGACAGCTGCAGCACCACTGTTTCCAGACCTGTTGTGGAGTCGGCCGGAGATCAAAAAGCATGCCGGCAAGCTGTTAATTGTCGGCGGCAATCTTCATGGCTTCGCGGCGCCGGCAATGGCTTACGCGGCAGCCGAAAAAGCTGGCATTGGCAACGCCCGCGTGTTGCTGCCAAACAGTTTGCAGAAGAGCGTTGGCAAAGTTTTCGCCGCTGGCGAGTACGCGCCGAGCACGCCCAGCGGCAGCTTCGCCCAGCAAGCTCTGGCCGAGATGTTGGCCATGAGCGAGTGGAGTGACGGCGTATTACTGGCCGGCGACTTTGGCAGAAACTCGGAAACCGCAATTTTGCTAGAAAAGTTTCTCGAAAAATACGACGGCCAATTGACGCTCGCCAAGGATACGGCCGATTATTTTATTAAGTCTCCCGCGAAACTATTGTCCAGACAAAAAACAACGTTAGTTATTAGTTTCGCCCAGCTGCAGGCTCTGGCCGTCGGCGCACATTATCCCAAGGCTTTCACCTTCGACATGGATTTCCTTAGGCTAGTTGAGCAGCTGCATGACTTCACTGAAAAATACGACGTGGCTATAGTAGTTAAACACCTGCAAAATATCTTCGTCGCCGCTAATGGGCAGGTGAGCAGCACGAAATTAATTGAAGATAAAGAAATCTGGCGTGTCCAAGCCGCCGCCGCGGCCAGCGTCTGGTGGCTACAGAATCCCGGCAAAACTTTTGAGGCGTTGACGACAGCCGTGAATGAAATTTCGAAATGATGGTGGGCGAGGAGGGAATCGAACCCTCACTCCGTAAGGAACACGATTTTGAGTCGTGCGCGTATACCAGTTCCGCCACTCGCCCCTAGCCAGTAGGCTATAAGGGGTCATTGTACTATAATTATGCTTACTGAGCCAGTGGCGGCTCGTGGTTTTATAATGGCTTTGCATACATACAACCCCCACGGTGACGACGACCTGAGAATAGCTCCGCCGGCAACGGCGGGTGATGATGACATGGCAGTGGGGATGATTCGCGACAAACTGGCCCGGATTTATGACGACGGACCAGCGGCCAAGCAGGAACTAAGTGAAGCAGAGGAGACCGACCACCGCTCCAAGCACCAACAGTTTATGTATCAGCTGGGCACGTCGGGTAAGAGCCTGGCGGCCGTTCAAACCGAGTGGCACGACTATTATCAAGGCCTGTCGGACGATGAGAAGCGGCAAGTTTGGCAAGAATTCTATGACAGCCAGCCGAATGTTGGTGGACCAGCGCCAGCGTCGGCTGATAGCGGCCGGCAATTGGCCGAGCACAAACAACCGGTCGGCAAGAAACAGCTGCAAGCCGCTGTCCGGCAGCGTATCAGCGGTGGCGGCAAGTTACAGGCCAAGCATCATCTGCAGTCCCTGCTTTTCGGACTGGCCTTAGGGTTGGTGGCAGTGATTATTTTCCTGTTTGGTTTCTTCAACCAAGTCTTCATCGCGCCGTTCATCCAGCCCAGCCGGGCCTCAGCGGCCACGCCGATCATCCTCAGCACCTCCGACGTGGCGCCAACACCGACACCGGAGGTCATCATCCCGAAAATTAACGTTGAAATTCCGGTCGACTACAGTGAAACGTCGACTAACGAGGCCGATATCGAGAACGACTTGCAGAGCGGCGTGGTGCATTACCCGACGACGGTCTTGCCAGGGCAGGACGGCAATACGGCGTTTTTCGGCCACAGCAGCAATAACATTTTCAATTCTGGCAGGTACAAATTCGCTTTTGTCTTGCTGCACACGCTAGTTGATGGCGACACATTTTACCTGACCTATAACGATAAAGTTTACGTTTACAAAGTCATTTCGCACACCATTGTCAGTCCCAACGATGTCGGCGTCTTGGGCCCGGTAGCCGGCCAGACGGCCACCGCTACGCTGATTACTTGCGATCCTCCGGGCACCAGCATCAACCGTCTGGTGGTCGTCGGCCAACAAATCAGCCCCGACCCGTCGGGCAATGCCACTGCAGCGGCGGCCACCGTCACGCCACTGACGACGCTGCCCGGCAACGGGCCGACGGCCTGGACCAGTTTCATTCGCACTGCCTTCGGCAAGCTCAGCACCATCGCTATTCTGGCGGCCGTGCTGTTCGTCATAGCCCGCTGGATTAACCAGCCGCTGCGCCACGCCCGGAAACTAGGTTTATAAATCAGTTGGTGTCTCGAGACCCGTTTGTTCGAGGTTGAACTGCGCGGCATTGGCGCTGCCTGGCGTCATGGTATAGACGTATTTGTAATCCGACGCAAAAGCCGGCAGCCAGGCACCGCTAGCGCTCATCAGAACCTGTTGATTGGTTCCGTCGTAGTCGAAGACGACTAGTTTGCCGCCGCTAACGTAAGTCAGGCGATCGCCGTCCATCCAGCCGGCGTGGATTTGCGGGCTGTCCAGCGGCAAATTGGTAGCAAAACTGTAGCCGTGCTGATTCTCGATATCATAAACACCAAATTGGGTGGCGTTTTCGGTGACGATGAACTGGGCGTTATTGGAAAAACTGAGGTAGCTGGGCGCCGTGACGTGCAGGACCTGGCTGGGTGTGACAGCGTGATTCGGCTCGGCAGCCAACTGGCCGACCGGATCCTTATAGATATAAACTTTGTTGTCCGACGTCGAGCCAGCGGCCACATAGAGCAAATTGCCATATTTGGTTAGATCGAGCAGATAATTGTTGCCAGTCGGCAGGCTGTGAATATCGTAAGTCTGATTGCCAATGGCTAGTTTGATCAACACCTTGCCGGCTGGCGCGCCCTCGTCAGTGACATATAGTATCGTGTTGTTGCCATACGGCTGATAGGCCAGGATATTTTGCAGTAGCGGCACAGCGGCCGGCGCCGACAGCGAAGCCGTCGACAAAGTTTTGGCCGCCGCGTCGTACAAGTAGTATTGATTATATTTTTTATCATTTAAGGCTGCTTCAGCCTGTCCGGCTGAGAGGGTGGTAGTCAAGTTAAGCGATTGGCTTGGATCACCACGGTCGAGCAGGATATATTCGGTTTTGCCATCATAGTTATGTTGCAGCAGCAGATGCGTATTATCGTCGGCCCAGTCAACGAACTGCCAGTTATCGCTGGTAGTAACCGGACTGGCCAGACCGCTCGGCAAGGCAATATCAGTCGCCGCCTTGGTCGGATTGGTCAAATCATAGACATCCAGCGTTAGCGGCGAGCTGGCCGGTTCCTGGACGAGCAGCCAGTGGCGATCCGGGCTCTGGCTAACAATATCTGGCGCAGCATTGTAGCTTTGTAGTTTCTTGCTGGCCAGTTTGGTCGGGAACAAGAACGGATAGTCGAAATGCTCGACGCTGTCCCCGTCGACCTCAATGCTGCGTTGCCAGGTGCGGTAACCGCTGCGGCTAAGGCTGACGTTGTAAATCCCAGCCGGCAGCAGCATGCGGGAATTGGTAGTGGCCTTCTTGTTGACACCGTCAATGTGAATTGTCGCTGGATGCGGCTGGCTAGACAGGAAAACCAAGCCGCTCTGGATTACCGTGCCATTCTTGAGGCCGAAACCGTGGGCTTCGTAGAGCAAGATAATCGTGCCGGTGGTAATCGCCACGGCGATGCAGACATAGCCGAAGAGCAAAATGATGCGATGCCGAAACTGTTGTTTGGGGTCTAGGTAATCCATGCCTCAAATCAGTATGAAACGACTTGCAGTTGACCACAAGAGGGTTTAAGCTATAGGGGAAGGTTTCAGCCAAAACAATGAGGCCAAAAAGCGAGTAAAAAGTGAGCCAAAAACGTAACGTTATCGAAATCAACGGCCTGCGTTATGACGCCAGCAGCGGTGCAGCGCTGGAGCCGGCTACTGGCGGCCGCCAAATTACCGTCCAAACCGAAGAGCCACCAAAGGCTCCAGTGATTAACGCCAAACCGCTAGCTGCCAAGTTGGTGCCGCACACTACCGAAGCCCTCGACAGTCACGCACCGCAACCTTCCAAGACTCTGATGCGCCAATCAGTCAGCAAACCCACCTTGAAGCCGAAGCCATTCTCCAATGCCCAAGGCCATCTGCCGGCCGCCACCGTCAAGGTCATGGTCAAACCGTCAATCACGCGGCTGGACGCCAACCGCCTGCGCCATGCCCACAAAGTCGGCCGCAGCCAGCTAATCAGCCGTTTCAGTAAGAATGAGCTAGCCGCCGAGCCCGATTTCAGCGTGCCGGTCAAGCATCATCCGGCCACGCCAGAACCTGTAGCACCGAAAACCCACACTCCGGCAGCCACGGCCAAAAAACACGCACGGACGACAGCTGACGTTCTAGAAATGGCCGTTCAACACGCCACTTCGCATCTCCAACCACCCGTCAAACCAGCCAAGCGCCACCGCGTCTGGCAGCGCCGCCACGCCCCCGCCCACTAGGCTGATTTCGGAAACCGTCTTTTTCTCTTATAATGAGTGCTATGAGCATAGTCCGTACCCGTTTCGCTCCCAGCCCGACTGGCTACCTACACGTCGGCGGCATTCGTACGGCGCTGTTCGCCTGGCTGGTGGCTCGACAGGCGAAAGGCCAGTTTATTCTCAGGATCGAAGACACTGACAAAGCCCGTGAGGTAGAGGGCAGTATCGAGCATATCCAGAAAAGCTTGAAATGGCTCGGCCTGGACTGGGACGAGGGGCCGATTAAGCAGTCGGATCGGTTGCATATATATAAGGAATGGGCTAACAGATTGGTCAAGGAGGGCAGAGCCTATGCTGACCCCTATACCGCCGCAGAGGTCCAGGCTTTCCGTGACCAGGCCAAGGCGGCCAAGAAACCCTTCCTATTTCGCGACCATCGGCCCGAAAATCCTCCCGCGTGGAACGGCTCACAACCGCTGCGTTTCAGGTCGGAGCCGAAAGCCTATAAATGGCGCGACGCTGTGCTGGGCGAGCTGTCGACCGGCCCGGAAGTAATCGACGATTTCATCCTGATCAAATCCGACGGTTTCCCGACTTATAATTTTTCGCACATCGTCGACGACGCTGACATGAAAATCAGCCACGTCATCCGCAGCCAGGAATTCATCGCTTCGGTGCCGAATTACCTGAACCTGTACGAAGCTCTGAGCCTGCAGCCGCCGATTCTATCAACCGTGCCATACGTTATGGCCATCGACGGCAGCAAGAAGCTTTCTAAGCGGGACGGCGCTAAAGACATTCTTGACTATGCCGCCGCCGGTTACTTGCCGGAGGCAATGCTCAACTTCCTAGCCACCCTCGGCTGGAATGATGGCAGTGAACAGGAAATCTTCAGCCGCCAAGAGCTGGTAGAGAAGTTCAGCTTGGACCACGTCCAGAAAAGTGCCGCCCGGTTCGACGAGAAGCGGTTGGAGTGGTTGAACGGCGCCTGGATCCGGAAACTTTCGCTGGACGAACTGTTCAAGAAAGTGAGCGATTTCTGGCCAGAGGATGCCAAGGCGGCCGATGAAACTTACAAGAAACAAGTGCTTGGCCTGGTCCAGGAAAGATTGAAGTTTTTCAAGGAATTGCCGGATCTAACGAAGTTTTTCTTCGTTGACTTGCCGCTTAATCCGGAGCTGATTAGCGTGCACAAGCAATTGGGCAAACTACCGGCCACGGAATTGAAAGAGTTGCTGGAAAAGTCGCGCCAAACACTGGAGCAGAGCGATTTTTCAGTTAAAGATTTGACGGAGAAGCTCAATCAATTGCTGGAGCAAACTGGCCAAAAACCAGTCGTTTTATTCAGTCTGATTCGCGTCGCCACCACTCAAGCGCCAGCCAGCCCGGGCTTGGCTGAGACCCTGGCTGTGCTTGGCAAAAAGCGCAGCCTGGAGCGGCTTGACGCCCAGCTAGCCGCCGTCTGAAAACTGGCTCTGAAGCATAAGCGTTGTTATACTACTGGGCATGGACAGTGACTTCCTGCCCCGGCGGCCGGTTAAAAAAGTACGCCTTAAACTCGACAGCATCGTTGAACGGCCGGCCGAAGCTCCGGAAAGTTTTCGCACCCCGGAAGAGGCAGCGGTCGAACAGAAACCGGCAACCAGTACCGCGCCAGCGCCAGCCGACAAGCTGGCCGAACCAGTTAAACCAGCTGGGCGCTTACATGGCTGGAAGGAAAAGCTAGCCCTCCACTGGCCCCCGGGTCGCAAGGAATACATCGTGGCCGGGGTTTTGGTTTTGCTGATTGGCGGCGGCGCGGCTTTTGCCCTGACTCGTCCATCCAAGCCAACGCCGGTCATCAAAGCGGTTATCGTCAAGCCAAAAACACCGCCCAAGCCAATTACCGTGCCGTCAACGCTGAGCGGCCTACCAGTCTCGCCCAGCCTCAACCAGCTGCCAGTTACCGCTGTAATGATCGAGAACAGCACCGACGCCCGGCCGCAATCCGGGCTAGGGCAGGCCATGGTGGTTTTCGAAGCCATCGCCGAGGGCGGGGTGACGCGCTTCATGGCGCTCTATCAGGACACCAGTCCGGCTAATGTCGGGCCGATTCGCAGCGCCCGGCCTTACTATGTGCAGTGGGCCCTCGGCTTCGACGCTGGCTACGCTCACGTTGGTGGCAGCCCAGACGCCTTGGCCGACATCAAATCGTGGAATGTCCGGGACCTCGACGAGTTTGCCAACGGCGGCTCGTACCACCGCGTTTCGACCCGGGCCGCGCCCCATAATGTCTACACGGCTATCAGCACGCTCAATCAGCTGGAAACCAAGAAAGGCTACACCAGCAGTACCTTCACTGGATTTCCGCGCAAGGCCGAGGCACCCGCCAAAACGCCCACGGCCGCCAGCATTAATTTAACCCTGTCTGGCTCCGTTTATAACGCTCAGTACACTTACGTCGCCGCCAGCAATAGCTACAACCGCAGCGAAGGCGGCGCAGCGCAGCTAGATGCCAATACCAACACCCAGATCAGCCCCAAAGTCGTTATTGCCATGGTGGTACCAGAGAGCCAGGGGACGCTGGATGCCAGCGGCGCTTATTATTCGGATTACAACGTCATCGGCAGTGGGCCAGTCGATGTTTTCCAGGACGGCACGGTGACCACCGGCACCTGGACGAAGTCTAGCAACACCAGCCAGGTCACTTTCACGGATGCTTCTGGTCAGACCATCAAGCTAAACCCCGGCCAGACCTGGCTGACAGCCGTCACGACGGCCAGTGACATCAGCTACACGCCGTAAAGCCCATGGACTACTTGCAGAAACTTATCCGGCGGGCCCAGCTGAACCTGTTCCTCGTCATCTTGCTGGACAATATGATTTTGTTAGGTGCTTGGTGGCTGGGCAGCCAAGTCCTGAAACTAGGCGCCTTGCCGCTATTGGGCCTACTGTCGGCGGTCGCCGTACTGGCCACCTGCCTGATTACCATGGCGCTCAGCAGGCGCTTCATGCAGCCGGTCAAAGCCCTTTGGCAAACCATTTTGCACCTGGCGCCAGGCAATGCCCCAGTAGCCGCTCCACCACGACAAAAGTTGCGCTTTGGCAGCGAATTGGTGGCCAACCTGACTACCCAAATTTACCAACTGGCCAGCACCGCCGAGCAGAGCAGATTACAGGCACGGCAGGCTAGCGGCGGCTTCGAGCACAACTTTGTGGCCCAGAATCTACCGCTACCACTGTTAATCCTCAACTCCACCGAAACGGTGACTTTTGCCAACAAGGCCGCCGCCGATTACATCGGCATCTCGGCCACCGAGCTGGTTGGCAAGAATGTTTACATGGTTCTCGACATGTCTTTCCCTAGCGAAGCGACTTTCGATAAATGGTTGAAAACCGCCAAGACCAACAGTGCCACAGCCAGCCAGGCATGGGAGCGAGTGCGGCTCAATGTCCGCGACAACCACCCAACACGGCTGTTCGACCTGGCAGCTTTCTACAACCGCGACAACCCCGAGAAAGTCGAGACTATGCTGGTGCTGTTCGACCACACCAAGGCTTACAGCCAAGACGAGCAGGCTATCAGCTTCATCGCTCTCAGCGTTCACGAGCTGCGCACGCCGCTAACCTTATTGCGAGGCTACATCGAAGCCCTGCAGGAGGAATTCGCCAAGACGCCGGATGCTCTCGACCCAGAACTGCGCGGTTTCATGCTCAAAATGCGGGCCATGGCTGAGGAGTTAACCGCCTTCGTCAATAATATTCTGAACGTCGCCCGCGTCGATGACAACCAGCTGGAACTGCAGTTGCAGCAGGACGATTGGGCGACTATCCTGAAAAGTACCGTTGAAACCATCAGCCTACGTGCCAAAGTCCGCGATATCAGCCTGCAGTGCACCATCGCCCGCGGTTTGCCAAGCGTCGGCGTCGACCGTTTGAGTATTCGCGAAGTTATTAACAACTTGATTGACAACGCCATCAAGTACAGCGGCAGTAACAAGGTTATTAAGATCGACGCCCATTTGACCGGCGATGGCCTAGTGGAAACTACGGTGCAGGATTTCGGCGTAGGCATTCCGGTCAGCGTCATGCCCAATTTATTTACTAAGTTTTACCGCGACCACCGCAACCGGGCCCAAATCGGCGGCACTGGCTTGGGCCTGTACCTAAGCAAAGCCATCGTCACGGCCCACGGCGGCAACCTCTGGGTACGCAGCCGTGAGGGGCAGGGTAGCACCTTCGGCTTCACCCTGGTGCCTTATGACCGGCTGGATGAAGAACGCAAACGCAGCGGCAACCAAGAAATCACCCGTGGCGCCTACGGCTGGATCAAGAATCATTCACTTTATCGCCGTTAACGTATAATAGAATCATGCAGCCCACTCAACCCGCCAACCGCAAAGTCTTATGCATCGAGGACGAGCGCTTCATCAGCGAACTCTACGACCGGGCGCTGACCAAGGGTGGCTACCAAGTGACGGTCATCGCCGATGGCGAAGCGGCCCTGAAGGCTGCCCAGAACAACGACTACGACATTATTCTGCTCGACCTGATGGTACCCAACCTGACCGGTATCGAGATCCTGCGTGCTCTGCGCGACCCGGCCCGCGTGCCGCCCGTGAAAGCCAAAATTATCATCATCACCAACCTCGAGCAGCGCGAAGACGTCCGGGCCGACATCGAAAAACAAGCCGACGGCTACCTGGTAAAAGCCGACTTAACGCCGCACGAACTGGTTGATTTCCTGAACAGCGTCAAATAAATCAGGCACGGCTTGACGGCCGTGTATAATAAGCATTAGCCATGTAGGGACTTGCCTAGCATTTACCTTACAGACTTATATCCAAGAAGACATACTCCGGTCCCTGTTTTCTTCATTCCAACTCCAGTTTCTTTGGGCGCCCAGAAAGAAAAGAATCGACTCCGAACGGTAGTCTTTTCCTAGCTCGGAAGCTTATTCAAACCCGTTTACTGGCCTCTGTCAGTTAGTTTTATTATTACTTAAATCAAGGAGTTTGATCCATGGAAACTGTCACTTTTAACCCCAAGGAAATTGAAATCGCCGGCGTCTACTTCAGCCAAAACCAGGAGCAAGTGCGCTTCGAGAGCTTTCCGCGGCGGCTAATTTACAAAGGCCGCGAATACATCTTGGCGGACGCCTAAATGGAGCCTGCAGATCAGAGTGACGGCGTGTCGGTGCACAGCGGTTTCCCCAACCCGGCTGCCGACCAACGCAACCGCCAACACGCCCTAAGCCTGGATATCAATCAGTTATTGGTGCACCATCCCAGCAGCACCTATCTCTTCCGGATTGCCGGACACCAGTGGAGCGACCAGGGCATCCGCGACGGTGACCTGGCCGTCATCGACCGAGCACTGCGGCGGTTGCCGACTGATCTGGTGCTGGTTTGGCAGGACAGCGGCTTCGGCCTGCGCCGTCAACGACAGGTCCTGCCCGGCGAAACCGTCTGGGGCGTGGTGACAGCCATTATCCACCAGTACTACCGACCATGACGCTGGTTTTCGCCCTGATTGACTGCAATAACTTCTTCGTCAGCTGCGAACGCTTATTCCGGCCGGATCTGGAGGGTAAACCGGTTGTTGTGCTCAGCAGTAACGATGGCTGCGCCGTGTCGCGCAGCAACGAGGCCAAGGCGTTGGGCATCCCGATGGGTGCGCCGGCTTTCCAGTACCGCGAATTATTCAGGCGGGAAGGCGTCGTGCAATTCAGCGCCAATTTCGAGCTCTACGGCGACATCAGCGAACGGATCACGCGGCTGCTGACCCAAGTCACGCCGCGCACCGAGGTTTACTCCGTCGACGAATCCTTCCTGGACCTCAGCGAATTAAATTTAAATAATTATGAAAAATGGGGCCGAGATCTCCGGCAAAGAATTTTACAAGAAGTCGGCATCCCAGTGGCCATCGGCATTGCTCCTAGCAAAACGCTGGCCAAACTAGCCGCCGAGCGGGCCAAGAAGGACGCTATTAATGATAATGTCCTTGATCTAGCCAGCCTGAAGCCAGTAGAACGATTCCCGTATCTGTTAAATACTCCTATCAAAGACATTTGGGGCGTTGGCTGGCGATTGACGCCCAAGCTGAGAGCCGAAGGACTGCATACGGCACTGGATCTGGCCGAATTGCGGTCAGGCCGGGCCGGGCAATTAATGGGCGTCCACGGCCGCCAGCTGGTCGCCGAACTGAATGGAACCTGCTGTCATCAGTTGGAGACATTCGGTAAGGTCCGCCAGAGCATCATGCACGGCCGCATGTTCGGCGCCGACACCAATCAATTTACTGTCATTGAGGCGGCTATAGCTAGCCTCAGCGCCCGGTCGGCCTATCGGCTGCGCCGAGACGGCCTGCTGGCCCGCCAGGGCGGCCTGGTACTCTACACCAACAAGCACAAACCTGGTTACTTGCGCCAACAGTGCGGGCTGAAGTTCAGCACGCCGACATCGGACACCGGTTTATTGACCGCTCAATTCGTCAATTTGGCGAGTCAATTATTCAAGCCAAGTGTCTTCTATCATCGAGCCAACGTCATGCTCTATGATTTAATCAGCGAAAAAGCTCTTCAAACTGATTTATTCAATTTGACCGATTTGCCGGGCAATGCCAGCAGCCAACGCCGCCTGGCAGCCGTCGACGGCCTCAATGAGCGTTATGGCAAGCGGACAGTCCATTACGCTGCCGAGGACCTCAGCCAGGCCTGGGAACCCAAGCGTGGCCACCGCAGCCCCCGCTACACCACTAGTTGGGAGGAGTTACCGAGTATTAAGGTTTGACGAGCACTGATTGGCGAGCCGCTTCATAGCTGCGCAAATAGGGCATACGTCCAACATAGGTCTTAACCGCGCCAGCTAGATGCGAACGATCATGTACAGCTGTCCAGGCCAAGCTGCGGGTTGCTCGACCAAGCCAAACCGCCATTTGCGGCAAGCGTCCATTCAAACGCTCCTGGCGAGCCGCCGACATAGCATTACTAACTCTGTAATAACCGTTATTGCCCATTACAAGGTGATCGTGGGCATTGCCGTAATGCTGTTGCTCGCCCAGTCTCAATTCTTTAGCCAGTTTCGCTTTTGCTTCATCTACGATGTTAACGCGCGTATCAATACCAAGCATAACTTCTCTAACTGTGGCTAAACGGCCCAAAAGACCGATGGTTGCCCCATGCTCAGCCCGAGCCTCATGTCGAGCCTGCTTTGGAGTGCCATGAGGTGGGGCTAATTCAAAGTCGAGAACTCTGACTCCTCCGACAAGCTCCTCTGTTAGATCGCCAGAACGCTCTAATGTCGTCCGTGCTTGATCCAGTTTCTCCGGGTCATTGGCCGCAATAGACGCTCGCACATAAGTAAAGCCATTATCGCGCATGACGCGGGCGGTCTGAACTGCCACATCGAACGTAGCCGGATCATCGTCAAGCAGGTTCAAAGCTTCATAAAAAGAGCTGTGGGCCAGAGCAAAATTGCCGCTTAATTCAGCTTGCAGGCCTTCGTCATGTAATCGTTGGGCTTCTGGATTCCTAGCTAACATTACAGCTTACCAAATTCATTAATATGCAGATTATGACTTAAAGTTATACTTATGTCAACTTGGTGACCCCTGCGGGATTCGAACCCGCGATCTTCAGGATGAGAACCTGATGTCCTGGACCACTAGACGAAGGGGCCGCAATTTACGGCTTATTCAGCCTATCACATCTGTTAGCAGGCGTCCACCGTCCGACCGGGCAAGCATAAGAGCATTGCATAAAACTCCTTGAACCCCGATAATGATGGCTAGCTTTTATGAAAGGCAGCCTCGTCAAAACCGGTAGCGAGTGGGCACGGCAGCCAGCGACAAGGCGGCGCTGCTGATGTTCGGTTTGAATTCCAAAAAATCGGCCGCTGGTGGACAGCTGTCCGGTGATTTGCGCGACCAACAGCGCCGTTTCGAAGTGATTATTAACAGCTTGGAGTACGGCGTCGTGCTGCTCGACGACCAACAGACTATCCGATTGATCAATCCGGCGGCAGCGGCACTCTGCGAATGGCCGCTCGACGAAGCTGCCGGCATCAACATCAAGAACGTCCTGCAGTTGGTCAATGATAAGGGTCAGCCCTTCGGCGACGCCGAGAATCCGCTGTTGCGCGTCTTCCGATCCGCCCAGCCACTGCGCGAGAATAACGCTTTCCTGCAAACCCGCACCAAGAAGCAGGTAGCCATCAGCCTCAGCTTGTCGCCGCTGCTCGGCGATGACAAACGAATCGTGGCGGCGACCGCCGTTTTTCACGACGTTAGCCAAGAGCGCGGCCAAGAGCAGCAACGGGCCGACTTCATCAGCACCGCCAGCCACGAAATGCGCACACCGGTGGCCGCCATCGAAGGCTACCTGGCACTGGCTCTGAATGATAAAGTTGCAACCATTGACACCAGAGCCCGCGGCTATCTGGAAAAAGCCCATTCCTCGACCCTAGCATCTCGGCAAACTGTTCCAGGATTTGTTAAACAGCGCCAAAGCCGAGGACGGCCGCCTGACCAGCCACCCGGTAGTCATCGAATTGGGCACTTTTCTGGAGCAAAATGACCGATGATTTGCGCTTCGCCGCCGATAAGAAAGGTCTTGGGCATGGAATTCGTCGTTGGCACCAGCCAGACGATTAACGCCGTTCGCCAGCGTTGCCGGCGAGCATGTCATCAAGCCGCTGTACTATGTCTACGCCGACCCCGACCGTTTGCGCGAAGTCATTACCAACCTCTTCGATAATGCCGTCAAGTACACCCAGGAGGGCAAGATATCGATCGGCCTGACCGGTGATGATGCAAGTGGTCCAGTGCTATGTCCGCGACACCGGCTCGGGCATTCCAGCCGAAGACGTGCCGCATTTATTTCAGAAATTTTACCGCGTCGACAACTCCTCGACCCGGACCATCGGCGGCACCGGCCTAGGCCTGTTCATCGCCCGCAAAATCATTGAACTATATAACGGCCGGATTTGGGTGGAGAGCGAGGTCGGGCAAGGGCAGCAGTTTCTATATCAATTTGCCCCGTTTGACCACTGAAAAAGCGCTTCAATTACAGGCCACTAACGATGGCCAGTTAAAGCCTATTAGCTCTTTGTCGGCAACGTGATACAATGAATTTAAAGCCAAGCATAAGCAAAATTACAGAGGAGCCGGCGCGATGGCAAAAGTAATGCTGGTCGAGGACGATAACAACTTACGGGAAATTTACGAAGCCCGTTTGCAGGCCGAAGGTTACACCGTAGTTTCCGCCAAAGACGGCGAAGAGGCGTTGGTGCTGGCTAAGGCCGAGAAGCCCGACCTGATTATCTCTGACATCATGATGCCCAAGATCAGCGGTTTCGAAATGCTCGACATCCTGCGTAACACCGACGGCCTGAAAGAGGTTAAGATTATCATGTTGACGGCCCTCGGCCAAAGTGACGACCAGCAGCGCGCCGACCGTCTGGGCGCCGACCGCTACCTGGTCAAATCCCAAGTCACCTTGGAAGACATCGTCAAGGTCGCCCGCGGCCTGTTGGAAGGCGAAAACGCCGCCCAACCAACGCCCGCTCCGGCAGTGTCAGCTCCAGCCACACCCCCAGCCGCTGCGCCAGCAGCTACACCAGCCTCAATACCGGTAGCAACCCCGCCGGCCACGCCAGCTCCTACGCCGCCAGCCCCCACGCTAACGCCCACTCCGGTAGTCACCGCCAGCATTCCGGTGGCCGCACCGCCCACCGAGCCCAGCACGCCGCCGGCGCCAGCTCCCACACCGACTCCAACCCCGCCCCCCAGCCCCACGCCAACAGTCCAGCAGGATGAGCAGCAAGCTACAGCTGACGCCAGCTCCACATCTCAAGAAGAGAAGACGATGGATAATGAGATCGAGAGTTTCGTAGCCGGCGCAACCACCGATGCGCCACCGCCGGCCTCGCCACCAATCACAGAGCCAACCGACACGCCGGCGCCAGCCGCTGAGGCCTCAAACAGCGACGCCCACAAGAAGACCATCATCACACCGCTCGACGCTTCGCCCAAGAAAGATTTGGCTACCTTGCTGGCCGAAGAAGAAGCCAAAGAGATAACCTCCAACGCCGCTCCGGCCACACCGCCGACAACCGCTCCAATAATTAGTACAGCACCGGCCGCCAGTCCGGCCGCCTCGGCAGTGATCAGTCCCACGTCGCCGCCCAGCGGCCTTGACCCGAACAACGTCGCCCTGTAGCCTGCTAGAATGCGTTTGAACCAGTTTATCGCCTCGGCGACCGGCCTCAGCCGCCGAGCCGCCGACACGGCCATCAGCGAGCAGCGAGTACGCCTAAATGGCCAACCAGCCACGCTTGGCCAACAAGTAACCGACAGTGACCGCATCGAACTTGACGGCCAGCTTTTGCGCTTGGCCACCAGGACGACGATTATGCTGCACAAGCCCGTTGGCTACGTCTGCTCGCGCGACGGCCAGGGCAGTCAGACAATTTACGAGCTGTTACCGGAGGAATATCGGTCTCTTAAGCCGGTTGGCCGGCTGGACAAAGATTCGTCAGGGCTGTTGCTGTTGACCGATGATGGGCATCTGGCCAATCAGCTGACCCACCCACGCTATGCCAAAGAGAAGATTTACGAGATTACCCTAGATAAGCCTCTGACCGCAGCTGATAATGTCAAACTAGAGCAGGGAATTGAAGTTGAAGACTACATCAGCCGACTGCAGCTTGCAAAACTGGAAAATCAGCGCTGGCAGGTGACAATAACCCAAGGCCGCAACCGCCAAATCCGCCGCACTTTCGAGGCCCTTGGGTACGATGTAAGAACTATTCATCGCACCGCTTTCGGACCTTATAAACTAGATGGTTTGGTTGCCAGGGAATACAAGACCATTAAGTCGTCTGAGGGCTGACTTGGACACCTGCCGCTAGTCTCAACTCATCTAAAAATTCATTGAAGTCAGCGAGAGCCGCTAAATCATCACGATTCTAACGTTCTCCTAAAGTAACTTGCACACTTCCAAGCCTCCGGCTATCGCGGTAGCTTAGGCTTTGTTGCAGGGCCTCGTCTTGAATACTATCCGGAACTCTGATCTGTAAAGCATACGTCTTGAGGCCTGGGCTTTCTATAGTCATAGGTTGCACCGCGATCAATACTCTTTCACTCCCCAGTTGATGTTCACCCATCGGTATAGGCGGATAGGCTTTGACTGCGCCTTCCGACGAAACACTCATTGAGGGTTGTTTGCCCATAACCAGTCTTTCGAAGTTGATCTCGAGATGAACTTTCCTGTCGCCGTAATCGCGTCGCTCTTGAGGCGTAAGGTCATACCGCGATTGACGCTTAAGCAAACGCTCATTTTCTTGTGTCATAAATCCACGTAAATCCATATCCGCTTGCTCCTCCCAGATTTAACACTATTTAATAAAATTTATCATGATATGTCAATAGTGTGACTCATCTGTTAAAATAGAACCAATGGCAACAAAATTACCCATCGTGGCGATTGTTGGGCGGGCCAATGTCGGCAAGTCTAGCTTGTTCAACGCGCTCCTCGATCGCCGCGAAGCCATCGTCGCCCGCGAGGCCGGCACCACTCGCGATAGCATCATGGCCAAGGTCGAGTTCGGTGGCCAAAATTTCTGGCTAGTCGACACTGCCGGCATCAAGGACCCGGTCGACGATTTCGAATTTAACATCCAAGAACAAATCACCCAGGCCGCCGATAGCGCCGACATCATCATGGTGGTTGTCGAAGCCGACGTGCCGCCGACCGAAGAGGACCGGCGGGTGGCCAAGCTGGCCCTGCGCAGCCGCAAGCCGATTTTCCTGATTATTAACAAGATTGACCGAGCCAAGGGCCAGGATTTCAGCCGTTTCGACCGCTTGGGCATCAAACCAATTCTGCAGACCGCCGTGCCACAGCAGCGGGGTATCGAGCAGTTGATCGACTGAGCTGGTGAAGATTTTGCCCAAAATCAGCCAGCCCGACGACGATGATCGATTGCGTATCGCCATTCTCGGCCGGCCGAACGTCGGCAAATCGCAACTTTTCAACACACTCGCCAAGAAACAGCAGGCCATCGTGGCTGACCGAGCAGGGACGACCCGTGACGTCAACCGGGCAGTGGTGCGCGTCCAGGACCGAGAAATCGAATTGCTGGACACGGCTGGCATCCGCCGCAGCGGCAAAATCGCTGTCGGTGTCGAGCGTTTCAGCGTCCTAAGAGCTCTCAGTGCCATCGAGCAAGCCGACGTCTGCCTGTTACTGATGGACGTCAACGAGCTGCACGTCCAGCTCGACCAGAAGCTGGCCGGGCTGGTCAAGGACGCCGGCAAAGGCCTGATTCTAGTGGTCAGCAAATGGGACGCCGCCGAAGACCGGGACGCCTACACCCGTGACGCGCTAGCGCCAACCATCGCCCACGATTTCGACTTCGTGGCTTGGGCGCCGCTAGTTTTCACCAGCGCAGTTAGCGGCCAGAACGTCACCAAGCTCTTCGAGCTGGCTCTGGAAATCGACACCGAGCGCCACAAGCGCATCACCACCAGCGCCCTCAACAGCTGGCTGCGTCAGGCCGTCGACGCTCATCCACCGGCCGGCCTCAAGAACCGGACACCGAAGCTGAACTACATCGTCCAAGAAACCGACAACCCAACACCAGCTTTCAAGATTTTCGGTAGCCACAGCCGTTTCATCCACTGGAGCTACCGCCGCTACCTGGAGCGAAATTTACGTGAACAATACGGTTTCGCCGGCACACCGATCCAGCTGTGGTTTATCGAAAAACACGTCACCCACAAGCACGGCCAGTCACCGACCAAGTCCGTCCAGCTTGATTCCTGATTCTCGATACCTGATACTGATGGCATGGCTTGGTTACAAAAGCGCGCCAACGTTAGCGACCCAACGTCTTTTTACACCGCCGGACTGAATAAGACCGTGCTGCTTGTCGGGCTCGGTAATCCAGGTCAAGAATATGATTTAACCCGCCATAATGTCGGCTTTCTATGTCTCGACGAATTCGTCAGCAAAACCGATGAGATGGAAGATTGGCAGAATAAGAAAAACTTGAAGTGTCTGCTCAGCAGCGGGCAGCTCGGCGACGCCAGGGTCATGGTCATCAAGCCGACGACCTTTATGAATAACAGCGGTCAAGCGGTTCAAGCGGTATTGGATTTCTACAAACTCAGCCCCAGCCAGATCGCTGTCATCCACGATGATATAGATGTTGATTTCGGCCAAATCCGCCTGCGCGTCGGTGGCTCTTCGGCCGGCCATAACGGTATCAAATCAGTTTCCGAAGCTATCGGCGAGGATTACGGCCGCGTCCGCGTCGGTATCGGGCCGAAGAAACCGGCCAAAATTCCTAGCGAAGATTTCGTCCTGCAAAAGTTTTCCAAGGAAGAGCAGGCTCAGCTGCCTAATCTCGCCCAGGAGGCCAGCGCCATCCTCAGCGAATACGTCTACGGCACCGAGCTACCGCACGATACCCGCAACTTTTTGGTCTGATTGTTTTATTAGTAAAAAATGATATTATAGGATTTATGCCCAAAACTGGCGAACAATGGATTAGCAGTAGGAGTCGTCGCTCCATTGAGCTGGCTATCGTCACTACGGCGGCGCCCGGTATCGGCTTAGCAGCACTTGTAGCATGTGGAGCTCTTAGGCTTGAAAACGGTTCAGCGTCTTTCATCAGCCAAGTGGAGCGTTCGCTGTATCCTGGCCAACGGTTTATGATGCGCAAGCTGGGTGACCCGCATAGCAACAGTCGCGTAAATACTCTTTGCCGCAAAGCCATGATTGATGAGATCCCGCAGTTTGCTGCCATTGTCCGAGGCGACATGGCACTCTTCGGTCCGCGAGCCGATGCTCCCGATCATGTTGAGAATACCTTCACCATATTGCAGGAGTATAACCAGGGTCTATTCGACGCAACGCTGGTCGCTCATGCCCGTCAGAAACCTGGCTTGGTGAGTAGTTATGCTATTTATTCGCACGCCCACAATCTTGACGGTCTCAGCGAGTCGCAGCGCTTCCCGCACGGAACGGCTCTTGAACAAAACGCTCTTTTCCGCGGCACTTGTGACACCCACGACTACATATCCGCTAGTTTCGATTACGAGAAAAGTCTATTAATCAGCGCTGCGAGTATGGTGCGTCATAATTATGCCCATTATGCTCAAACGGCCCTTGCTAAATAACGCGTAAAATGAAGAGCCTCCGGAGGGGGTGGGCACCGCCGGAGGCTCATTACACCCTTCAACCCACCCCAGCGAAGCATCGACGTCCAAAAGTGATTATAGACTCGTGCCAACCGTGAAGTTGCCATTCAGGCTCGCATTGAATGCGGGGAACTTAATCGTCGCCGAAGCGACTGCTAAAGTATCTAGTTAAAGGGGTTAGTTTGTTTTAGAGCGCTTCTCGCCGAGGGCGAGACACGCAGAGAATAAGTGGAGGGTAACAACTTGTTTTCTGGCCGCTCTAAAACAATCTAACAATTTTCTGGCCATAACAGCCAGAACTGTTAGAATGGGGTATCTGAGGTAAAAACCGCAGATACTGACATGTAAGGTGCTAGAATCCCATTACTAGGATTCACGAATTGCTATTTTAGCAAATCCATGTCATTATGTCAATACTTTAAAATATTTCTCTATGCAAATCAAGAAGCTTACGGTTATACCCGAAGAGCTGCGGCGTATCAGCGTGCCGCCTAAGCAGTTGTTTCATGCCGGCGCGCCGCTAGACGACCTCTTGAGCCGGCCGCGGGTGACCATCGTCGGCAGCCGCAACGTTTCTACCTACGGCACTCTGGTGACCAGCCAACTGGCTCGGCAACTGGCCGAGCAGGGAATTGTGATTATCAGCGGCTTGGCGCTTGGCGTTGACGGCTTAGCCCACCGCGCCGCGCTGGAAGCCAACGGCCTAGCCATCGCCGTCCTGCCAGCGCCGCTGGATGACATCGTACCCGTCAGCAACCGCCATCTAGCCGTCCAGATTATCGAACAGGGTGGGGCGCTGGTCAGCGAATATGCCAGCGGCCAATTTCCGGCCAAGCATAACTTCATCGCCCGTAACCGCTTAATGGCTGGGCTGGCCCAAGCCGTGCTGATCACCGAAGCTGGCGAGAAGAGCGGCAGCCTGCATACCGCCCGCTTCGCCCTGGAGCAGGGCATCGAAGTCATGGCCGTGCCCGGCCCGATCAATGCCCCTGGCTCGGTGGGCACCAACAACTTAATCAAGTCCGGCGCCACGCCGGTGACTTCCTACATCGATGTCTTGAACGCGCTCAGCCTAGAAGACCACGTCACGGCCGCCCATCATATCCGCGGCCGCAATGCCAACGAGCAAGTGGTGCTCGACCTGTTGCTGCGCGGTGTTAATGACGGCGAACAACTCCTACAAGCCAGCGACTTATCAACCAGTGAATTCAACCAAGTCCTGACGATGCTAGAAATCGGCGGCCAAATCCGCAGCCTGGGCGCGAACCAGTGGGCCCTCAGGTAAAATCTTTCCGCTAATGCTACAATAAGCCCATGAAATTAATGATACTGATAGGTATCACTGTTTGCGGTACCATTGGTAGTTGCATTGGTAATATTTTTGACGGCCACTCGTTCTTCAATCTCTTCGCCTTCGGCATCTGGGCAATTATATTCTCTACAATTGGTTCATTCGTCGGTATCTGGGCCGGCTACAAAGCCGGCCAATACATGGGCCTTTAATCGTCAGCGTCTGGCGGCAGTAGCATCTTGGCTTCATCGCCCCAGCAACCTGCGCGTATTAATCCGCGAACTGACAGCTGCCATAAGTCGGCAATGGTATTTCGGCTTTCCAAGTTTACAGCGGCGGCACAACCTTGATGTCGCCGGTGAACATGCAAGGCAGTATTATCAAGGATATCGGTCACACGTGTCCGGCCCAGTAATGCTGGGTGTAAACTTGCCCTAAATTGTCCGTCGCCACTAGTGTTGAGTCGCGCTACAAAATGCATAGTATCGGGGTGGGCAGTGAGCATAGCAACATAACGCTCTAATTGGCCTAGCGGTAACTTGGCCAAACTTAACAGTAGATGGCCGCTATCGAGAGCGATTCGAGCAATTTCTTTCGGCCCCAACTGGTATTGGTGCTCAGCCGCTTCTTCTAGCCTATGCAAAAAGACGACCATGTGCTGCGTGAAAGTCCCAACGCCGCTACGTATTAATTCACGGGTACTTTCATATTGCTTGTCGCTGGTAGTAGGTTGAGGAGACCGCCGATAGTAAGCATCCCTAAAAAGCTCAAGATTGGCCAAGAACGGCTGGAAACCCTTATCATCTGACAGAGCATCTAGCTGGCGCTTAAAAAGCCACCGGAAGTATCTTTCGCCAATGGCATCAAAGCTACTTACCATATCCCAACTGTCCTGGGAACCACTCTCCATTAAAAGGCTACTTAGACCAGTCTCTACTACCGTTGAACTGTTCATAAAAGTATCACCAATGACACGAATCAATAGTGCCATGCGGCTATCGGCTTCAAGCTTAACCGCCTGTAAGCTCATCATGTCTGGGTCGAGCGGCGGCGGTTCATGGGCACCGTATTCCATGATTTGCAATGCACGCTGTTTGATAGTTGGCATTTCGAGGCCGACAAGCTGTACCGGGCAATTATCGGGCGGTCTGGTCATCTCTTAATAATAATCGGTTAACAGCTTAGGGCAAGCATTAGCATCTCTGTTATTTGATGAAATTTAACAGATAGCCACCTCTGTTGTTTTATTCATATATATATGCTGCAATTTGCATTAGCGGGCTGGGTGCGCTTATTATAAGGACTCATGGCCAAAACCTCAGGCAAAAATTTAGTTATCGTGGAGAGTCCTGCCAAAGCCCGAACGCTGGGGCAGTTTCTGGGCAAGGATTACACCGTCAAGAGCAGCTTCGGCCACATCCGTGACTTGCCGAAGAAGGGCCTGAACATCGACATCGAGCATAACTTCGCGCCGAAGTACGAGATCAGCGCCGATAAGACCAAGGTCGTCGCCGACCTCAAGAAAGCCGCTGTCGGCCACCAAGTCTGGCTAGCTTCCGACGAAGACCGTGAGGGCGAGGCTATTGCCTGGCACTTGACCCAAGCCTTGAAGCTCGACCCCAAGAGCACCAAGCGCATCGTCTTCCACGAAATCACCAAGCCAGCCATCGAGGCAGCCATCCAAAACCCGCGGACTATCGACATCAAGCTGGTCGACGCCCAGCAAGCCCGCCGTATCCTGGACCGCTTGGTGGGCTACGAATTATCGCCCGTCTTGTGGAAGAAAGTCCAAGCCGGCCTCAGTGCTGGCCGCGTCCAATCAGTTGCCGTCCGGCTGATTGTCGAGCGAGAGCGCGAAATCCGCGACTTCCAAGCCGAGCAGTCGTTCAAGCTGACCGCTGTTTTCATCGCCGATAAGCAGGAGATTCCAGCCGAATTGCAAATCAAGTTGCCGGATGCCAAGGCCGCCCAGGCCTGGCTAGAAGGCGTCGTTGGCGCCAAGTATCAAGTAACGTCGGTTGACCAGAAACCGGCGAGTCGCAGCCCCGGCGCGCCGTTCACCACTAGCACGCTGCAGCAGGAAGCCGCCCGGCGGCTCGGATTCGGCGTCCGTCAGACCATGTCGCTAGCCCAGCGGCTATATGAAGCCGGTCACATCACCTATATGCGCACTGACAGCATGACGCTATCAAACCTGGCCCTGGACGCCGCCGCCAAGCATATCACCAAGGCCTATGGCGCCCAGTACCACGCCCGGCGCCAGTTCAAAACCAAGGACCAATCAGCTCAGGAAGCCCACGAGGCCATCCGGCCAACACATTTCGACAAGCTGTCGGCCGGCGCCGACGACCAGCAGCAGAAGCTATACCAATTGATTTGGCAGCGAGCGGTGGCCAGCCAAATGGCACCCGCCCAGCTGGAGCGCACCGAAGTGGTTATCGCCGTTAGCGGCCACCAGGAAACATTCCTGGCCAAGGGTGAAAGCCTGCGTTTCGACGGTTTCATGAAAGTTTATGGCGGCACCAAGGACGACGTCTTATTGCCAGCCCTAAAAGCCGGCCAAAGCCTCGACCTGAAATCGATGTTGGCAACTGAAACTTTCAGCCGCTCCGGCGCCCGCTACTCGGAGGCGACCCTGGTCCGCAAGCTGGAGGAGCTCGGTATTGGCCGCCCCAGCACCTACGCGCCGACAATTTCGACCATCCAGACCCGGGCTACGTCGAGAAAAAAGACCTCGAGGGCACGCCGCGCCAGGTCACCGAATTGGCCTTCGACGGCATGCAGGTCACTTCGAGTCAAACAGAGGTCATAACCGGCGCCGACCGCAACAAGTTGCTGCCGACGGCCACCGCCGATATGACCACCGATTTTCTGGTTAAATATTTCCCCTCAATTGTTGATTATGACTTCACGGCCCTGGTGGAGACCGGTTTCGACCGCATCGCCGACGGGAAGGAAACCTGGGAACGAATGATCGGCGACTTCTACAAAGATTTCCACCCCCTGATCGCCAAGACTGACAAAGTGTCCCGTCAGGAAGTTTCCCAAGCCCGGGAGTTGGGCAAGGACCCCAAATCCGGCGAGCCTATCTATGCTCGTTATGGCCGCTATGGTCCGATGTTACAGAAAGGTGACACCGAGGATGAGGACAAGAAACCGGCTTTTGCGCCGCTGCCGACCGGCGCCACGCTCGACAGCGTAACCCTGGAGCAAGCTCTAGAAATGCTGAAACTGCCACGATCCGTCGGTACCACAGAAGATGGTATGCCGATTAAGGCCAACATCGGGCGTTTTGGCCCCTATATCGAAGTTGATGTGCCGAAAAGCCCGAGCGCCAAGAAAGGCAAGCTGTTCGTCTCCATTAAGCCCCACGATCCGCGCACCATTACCGAGGCCGAAGCCCGCGAGTTATACGTCGCCAAACTGGCCAAGGACGCTGCCAAGCACATCGCCAGCTTCCCGGGCGGCCTGCAAATCCTCAGCGGCCCTTACGGCCCTTACGTGACCGATGGTAAGAAGAATGCTCGCATCGCCAAAGACCAGGACCCCAAGAAGTTAACGGCCGTTGAAGCCAAGGCCATTCTGGCCGCCGCCCCTGATAAGAAACGCCGTTTTCGGCGCCGAGCAGGCAACTCCGCGCCGACGACCACTTAAGCACAGTTGCAACAGGGCAGAGACCGTGGTTAGGTAACATTTTTACAACATGGAATAGGTAGAACCGTCATTTTTGTGCTACAATAATGTTGAGAAAGAAAAAATGTTGACTTTTGAAAATTATAGTTTTATAATTACTTGATAGAGATTATTAGTTAACAGGGAAGTAGAGACCATATGGCCCGCAGCCCGTCAACGCACCGAATTACCCACCGAACAAGTAGTCCGCGACATTTTGGCAACCATCGAGCGCGAACGCGAGCGCGAAATTATCGGCCGCCGTTTTGGTCTGTTCGACCGCAAGGAAACCCTGGAACAAATCGGCGAAATGCTGGGCATTACCCGCGAACGCGTCCGCCAGCTAGAAAAGTCGGTTTTGACCCGCTTACAAGCCACGGCAGAGCAGGGTGGCCTGCCCGGTTTGGCCGACTGTCCAAACACGTTTTATTGACAGCTCTGCATCAGTCCGGCGAAGCTGCTCGGGTCAGCGAACTGGCCGCCAAATTGAGCTGACCAGACCCAGCCGTGAAGAGCAGGCCCGGGTGGCTTTTCTGAGCCAATTGTGCCCAGAGTTGGTAGTTATTAACGAAGATGATGATTTCTACTTCAGCTGTCGGCATACAAAGCCGTTCGCGACGAAAAGGCCATGAAGAGCCGACGTCACCAAGCTGATCGACACCATCAAGAAGCATGGCGAGCCGAAAACTATCGAGCAAGATCGCCAAAGCCGCCGGCTTCGCCAACGCCGAGCAAGCCGCCGCGCTGGCCAGCACTTCCAAGCAATTGGCCACCCTGAACAGCCGCTGGGGCCTGGTCAAGTGGCCAATGGTCAACCCCAAGAACATCCGCGACAAGATTTACGTTATCCTCAAAGAAAACGGCAAGCACATGCACTTTAACGAAATCGCCGCCGCCATCAAAGGCAGCGACTTCAAGCGCAAAGATGTCACCACCCAAGCCATCCACAACGAACTTATCAAAGACAAGCGCTTCGTACTGATCGGGCGGGGGATTTACGCGCTCAAGGAATGGGGCTACGAGAAGGGCACCGTCGCCGATATTATCACCCAAGTCCTGCAAGAAGCCGGCGAACCGCTGCACCGCGACGAAATCGTCAAACGCGTCCTCAAGAGCCGCTTCGTCAAAGAAACCACCATTCTGCTGAACCTGCAGGGCAAACCGCAATTCAAGCGCGTCGCCAAAGCCACCTACGCCCTCGCCGAGTAAGCTTTATGACGACAGGTGCTGAGATTCAACCAACCTCCACTAGATCACCCGGTCAAATTTTCCGGGATGCAACCCAAAATTTATTTGGGCAACACGGTGCGTTTATACGCACTATGGAAGGTCCCGACTGTAAATATCAACGGCTCAGATTGTCTGACGATGCTCGTGGACGCTTGTATTTGCTTGACTTCGATGCCTTTATAAACCCTACGGAAACGGACTATACATGCTTTCTCGACTTAACTAAAGCTAGCTCTGGGACTGGAATTTACTTCACAAATCTCCACGGTCTACCTCAGGTGCGTTCAAATATACGTACTCGCGCAAGAATCGAGGATACGCTTCTAGACGCTTATAGAGGTGACGATTTTATAGAGACCCTAAAACCCCTTATTCCTCTGATAAATGCAGCTGGCATTCTGGCTGTCGGCACCGAAGCTGTCTCGAAGTTGGCCACAGATATGCAAAGCTGCTCGCCAAATTAGCGGACAAAATACGAACAGAAGTGTGGTGGCTAAAATAGGGCAATGTGAGGATTTAGTGGGTAAAAGCCCGCGACCGTGCAGAGCAGAGCAAAATAAATTATTAAAAATTAAATTGCGAGCGAAATATTTCGGGCGGCGGCGCGGGCAGAGCACGCAAAGCGAACATAGACATGACGTCGCACAATGTATATTTTGCGACTCACATATAGTCTGCGAAGAGGTAAACTGATGCCCCTACTGCAGGGGAGTAATTAGCATTACCGGCTTGAAGGCCGCGCTTTCGTGCTCCACGTCGAGCTGCGCTACGCTCTAGTTTAGCCATGCCTACAGGCCCTTATATGGCCCTAGTGTTTGGAATGTGATTTATGGCACTATTTGACTTTTCCACATGTATGTCGTGAAATCCGGGCTTTTTCGTCGGTTTGATTTCAAATTAATCATCCCCTGTCCTGCCCGTGAAATGTGTGAAATTTGACATTTGCCCTGCTCCATATGTTTATATAGTTTTTTTCATATCCCCGCCTGGAACGGGTATCTGAACAAATTGCGAACTGGCGGGGCAGCAGTGGGGAGTATTAGCTACTTATAATAGGCGCGGCCATCGAGGCGGACGTCGATGTACTGGCTAGGAGTAACGTTCTGCTTCTGCAGATAGGCTCTGGTGGCCAGGAACGTCCCTACCTGCTGCCGGGCGTCGTTATTTTGCAGATTGAACTTCACGAAATACGGTGCGCCACTAAGATGGACATCGAGCTCGTTGGTGCTGGCTGGCAAAGTCATGGTGGCAACAGTGACGGCTTTGGCGTTCAGCTGGGCAACGACGGTCTGGATGAAGCCGACATCGCTGACCGTCAAGGCCTGGTGGTTGAGGCTGACCTCTAGACCGCTCTGGTCAGTTACCAGCGGTAATTTGGCAGCTGCAGCCGGCGCTAAGCGGCTACTGGCCAACACGGCTTCGCCAGCTGTGGTGATGACGAAAGAGCCATTGTCGGTGGCCAGGATGAGGGCTGGTTGGACGGTTTGCAGATAAACCGTCGGTCGGTTGCTTAGTAGCGGCAGCGTCAGGCTAACGCTCGATAACTCCGGGAACTCGGTTGTTAACTGGCGGCTGAATCCGGCCGTATCAACAGTGATCTTATTATGGTTCCAAATGGAGCTACTCAACAGCTGGTCGGCCGCCGCTTGGTACTCGGCCGGCGTGTGCAGCAACAGACTGCTGCCGCCAGCTAGCGGCATTACGGTTGCTTGCGAAGACAAGCTCAGGACTTTTACGAGCACGGCCAGCACCACGATGGCCAGTCCTAGGCGCGCCCCACGACGGCGCCAAGTTGCTTGGCGGCGTTTGACGACCGGTTTTGGTTCGCGCTCGATTTGGCGGCCGGTGTTAACGTCTTCTTCTGAACGACTAGCATAGTATGAGAAGTTGGCGGCTCCGGGACGGCTGGGACGGCGCGGCGGCTGGCGGCCGGGCATAGCGGGTCGGCGCAATGATCTCATGACACCGGCTTCGGGGCTTCGTCCAACTGGCGCAGCAACAGCTCGGCTAGCTCACGGGTAGCCTCTGGTTTGGCGAAAGTGGCCAGGTGCCGGCCTAATTCTTGGCGACGCTCATCGTTATTTAATAATTGGCTAATTTGCTTGGCCAAACGGTTGGGATCGGCTGTCAGGTCAGCTTCGCTGAGAATGACAGCGGCGCCTTGGTCGGCCAGATAACGGGCGTTCTTGAGCTGGTGGCCGCCAGCTAGAAAATGGCTGGGCACGATGATGCAAGCCTTGCCCTGCACCGCGAACTCCGCCAGATTGGTAGCACCGGCCCGGGTGACAATCAAATCAGCTGCCCCGCTATAGTTATAAACATCGGTGACGTAGCCGTTAATCAGCACCCTCCCCTGCTCTGCCTCGCTCAACTTCGAGGCGTATTCGGCTTGCATCTCCTGCAAGTTATTGCGCCCGACGACGTGGATAACGTGCAGATCCTTGAGCTCGTTCAACAGATGAGGCACCGCTTCGGCCACGGCTTGGTTAACACCTTGGGAGCCAAGGCCACCACCGATGATGAACAGCAGCTTGGCGTTGGCCGGCAACTTCAGTTTGGCACGGTAGGCTTTCTGGCGGGCAGTGGTCACCGGCACGAAACCAGCCTGCAGCGGAATGCCGGTAGTTATCGTCTTGTCCCTGGGATACGGATAGACGTCAGTTGGTAGTGCCACGGCGTGGACGACCGCCCAACGACTAATAATCCGGTTGGCCAAGCCCGGCATAGCGTCAGAGTCATGGGTGATATACGGAATATGCCGCCATGCGGCGGCCAGACCGATAGGCACGCCGACGAAACCGCCTTTGATGAAGATCAGATCCGGTTGCAAGCGGCCCAGCAGGCGCCAACTTTGAAACAGACCGATTAGAACGTAAACAGCGTCGCGCATATTCTTGAACAGCGTCGGCAGGTCTAGCAGCTGGCGCCAACCTTCGCCGTGGTAGCGGCGGAATTTGCCAGCCCGAATTGTGAAAACTTGGTCAATGTGCGGATCTTTGGCTGGAATATCGCCCAGCTTGTCGCCAGTTTGGCCGACGTAAATGATTTTCAGGTTTGGTTCACGGCGTTTCAGCTCGGCGGCGATAGCTAGTAGCGGCGTGATATGGCCGCCCGAGCCAGCGCCGGTCAGGATAATGCTATTACTCACGAATATTCTGCCCTTCGCAAGGTATCATTTTGCAGGCTGCGGCGGGCCGGATCGGCCATTCGTGGCGTGCTGAGGGCGCTATAGCGCGAAACCTGGAAGACTAACCCGACGGCGGCGGCCGTGAAGATCACGCTGGTGCCGCCATAGCTAATGAATGGCAGCGTGATGCCTTTCAGCGGCAGCAGGCCGATCATAGCGCCAATATTGACCAGTGCTTGGGTACCCAGCCAGGCCAGGACGCCAATGACTACCAAGCGGCTGAAGTCGTCGCTCGTCCGCTCGGCGATAGTTTTCATGCGGGCGAAGAAGGCGACGAAGATCGCCAGCAGCGTGATGCTGCCGACGAAGCCGAATTTCTCGGCATAGATGGCGAAAATCGAATCGTTGGCGGCTTCTGGCAGATAGCCATAGGCCTGGACGCTGCTGCCCAGGCCGAGGCCGATATACCGCCGGAACCAACGGCGATCAAGCGCCTGGCAGGCCTGGTAACCGCTAGTCTGGCAATTAGATGTCGGATGCAGATAAGTCTCCAGGCGTGACCGGCGGTACGGAGTTGCCGAGATGGCCACAATCAAGCCGATGACGATAATGCTCGCAATCAGGAAAATGCGCTTCAGCGGCAAGCCCGCGACGAAGGCCACGGTGGCCATCATGACCACGATCACGCCGGTCGAGCCGAGGTCGCTCTGGATACCGGCCACCACGATGCCGATGCCGACTAACGCCAGCAATAAAGGCCGCAGCGTAACGTGCAGGCTGCTAATTGTTCCCTGCCGGACCTTTTCGGCCAGGAAGCCGGCCAACCAGATCAGGATTGCAAACTTTAAGAGCTCGACTGATTGAAACGACAGACTGCCGAGACGCACCCAACGGTGCGCCGGATAGGCCGGATTGACCGGCAACGCCAAGGCTAATAACGTCGCCAGGCCGGCGGCCACCAGTAAACCTTTGTGGGCCCGGCGCCACCAGACCAACGGTACTTGAGCGGTGATCAAGAAAGCCACGACGCTGAGGCCGACGGCCAGCAGTTGCTTGCTAACATAGTAGTTGTTGCTGACATGGTTGGCAGCGCTGAGCGCCGGACTGATGGCGTAGACCACGATCAGGCCAATTACCAGCAAGATAACTGATAGGATGAGCAACCAGTAATCCGGCCGGTGTTTACGGCCCAGGTTAAGCTGCGACAGCTGAACCACAGAGCGACGGCGTGGCACTGACGGCCCCATCCTAGCTCCGTCTGCCTAACAGGAAAACTATCAGTCCTAGCACGCCTGAGACTTGGCCAAGGATCCAGAAACGCATGGTGACCTTGGTCTCCGGCCAGCCAATGGCTTCGAAATGGTGGTGAATCGGCGATGACAGGAAGACTTTCTTGCCGTGGCGCAGTTTGCGTGAAGTACGGTTAATAATCACCGAGCCAGTTTCGACGACATAGACCAGGCCGATAATCGGCAAGACGTAAACGGTATCAGTTTGCAAAGCAATAATACCCAAGGCTGTGCCTAACGCGAAAGCGCCGACATCGCCCATGAAAAAGCGGGCCGGATAAATATTAAACCAGGTATAGCTGAGCAAGGCGCCGACCACTGTCAAACAGAATCCGGCCAGGGCGCAGCTTGTGCTCGATAATGCAATGATGGCATAGGTCACGAACGACGAACGTCAGCAGGCCGCCGGCCAGGCCGTCCAGGCCATCGCTGAAATTGACTGAAATGGCTGTGGCAATCACCACCAGCCAGAAGAGTGCAATTAGCAGCACACCGATGTGCCACTGCCCGACCCACGGCAAATAAACCGAGTGCACGCCCAATTTGTCATAAAACCACCAGCCGCCGACCAGGGCTACCAGGCTATACAGCAGGAACTTCAGGCTGGAGCGCATGCCAGCCACGCCGCCGGTACTTCTGATGTTCATGACGTCGTCCACCAGGCCGATGATGGCCGCGCCCAGCAGACCGGCTAGCGGCAGCCAGGTTTGGCCGCGGTTCAAGTTGGCAATCAGGGTCACCGCCGTGATAGCGACGATGAAAACCAGACCGGCCATCGTTGGAATGTGACGTTTATGCTTCTCGGCGTGGAGCTTCTTATAAACCGTCGCCTCGCCGCCAGACCAGGCTTCGGTGCGCTGCCGCTTCCACCATTGATTGCGATAAGCCACATTGGTATACAGCGGCGTGATTAGCATGCTCAGCGCGAAACCGAAAAAGCCCAACGACAGCATGCGGATCAGGTTGTGGGTGGTAATGGCAATGTGCAAGGTATTCATAGTGGTATTTTTCTTTTATTATAGCATTCGCCCCTTACGGCGACTTGGGCGTTACGAACGAATTATTGATCAGCATGTGAGCCAGGTCAGCGAACACTGGCTGGCCACCGTAAGAGCCGGCATAACCGGGCACATTGGGTTGGATATTGTAGACCACGATGACGTATTGCGGCTTGTTGCCGCCGACGAAGCCAACGTAGGTACCATTAAACTTATTGGCGTAGTAGGTGCCGCCCGGTTGGGCGATCTGGGCGGTACCGGTTTTGCCGCCGACATTATAGTCAGGCCCGAAGTTAAGATATGAAAAGCCGGACGCCAAGTGCTGTTGGACAACATACTCCATCAGCGGTATCATTTCCTGGCTGACTTTGGGCGAAACCACACCGCGCTCGAGCACTTTCGGCTGGCTGGTGACGGTTTGGCCGTCGGCTTTGACAATTTGATCGATCAGCGTCGGCTGATAATAGGTGCCGCCATTCAGAATGGCCGAGTCAGCAGCCGCCATTTGGATGGCCGTCAGCTGGATGGCTTGGCCGAAGGAAGTATTGGCATAGGTCAAATCGATACCGGCGCCATTATCCTGCGGCTTTGGCACTGGTGCCACGGCTTCGTAGCCTTGCTCGATGCCGGTCGCCTGGCCGAGCCGGAAATGATTAGTCATATAGTTGTACCAAGCTCGAGCGGGCCTGGCTATCGATTTGGCCGCCACCCATTTGCATTAGCATCCAGGTCGCACCGGTGTTCAGCGACAGGTTCAAGATGCTAGCGATACTCTGCTGGCGCGGGCCGCCATCTTCTTCGATATCGGTGATATTAAAGCCATCAACTACCCAGTGGGCCGGATCGTAAAAAGTAGTGTCCGGCTGGATAACGCCCTGGTCGAGAGCGGCAGCGGTGGTCATGATTTTCATGGTCGAACCGGGCTCGATCGGATTGCTGACGGCGGCATTCTGGAAAAGGGTTGGATTGCTGACGGCTTGGTAATTACTGGGGTCGTAGGTCGGATAGTTGGCCATGGCTTTGATCTGGCCGGTATTGGGATCGATGATGATGGCGCTGATGCCCTGGGAATTGGTCTTTTGATATTCCTGTTGTAAAATTTGCTCCATCTGGGCTTGCATCGATAAATTGAGCGTCGTCACGATATTATCGCCGTTGACCGGTGGTGTCTCGACATTGCCCTTGGTGGCTGCCAGCGGCACGCCGTTAACGTCGGTTACCGCCTTCACCTGCCCTGGCGTGCCGGTCAGCTCTTTATTAAGCGCTTGTTCCAAACCGTACTGGCCATTGCCGCTGTCGTCGACGAAACCGAGCAGCTGCGACGCCAAGCTGCCTTGCGGATAGGTCCGGAAGTCCTGAGCTTGGGTGCCGAGACCGGGGATTTTTAGCGCCAGCAGGCGCTGACTCTGATCGGGAGTCAGTTTTTTGGCTAGGATTTGGTAGCGAGTACCTTTGGTGCGCATCAACTGGGCGTAGTTGGACGCCTGGCCGCCGATAATCGGCACGATATGGGCCGCCGCTTGGTCGGCGTTCTTGACGAAAGTTGGGTCGGCATACAGCGTGTAGAGTTGTTGATTGAGGACGATCGGCACGACGTTATCGCCGTCTTGAGCTTCAATAATGCCCCGGGTGGCTGGAATTTGATACTGTTTCAGCTGGTCGCTGAGGGCCGCTGCTTTGTAGTGGCCGTAGCGGATGATTTGAACGTAGAACAGTCGGATACCAAAAATAGTGATAATAATAATCAAAACGCCGTACCAAATTCGGACACGGCGAACGCTGGCAGCAAGACCGTTGGCGTTGGGTGGCGTCATCAAAAGGGGTTGGCGTTAATTTTGGACGGTGGCGCTCGGCGAGACTGGCGTTAGGCCCTTGGCCACGGCGCTACCCTGCACTCGGCTGAGCGATTGCAAACGGGCGGACGAGACCTGGAGGTTGTCGTACTGCTGGGTCAGTTGGCTCTGCTGCTGTTGCAGGCTGTTGATCTGGTAACCATAAGCGTTGGTCTTGGTCACCTGCGTCAAATAGAGCAAACCGAGCAAGCAGGCCAGGACGATCAGGATAATCGTATTGCTGACCGGCCCCAGAGTACGTTCCTGGGCTCGGAAAGTCACCGAGTTCTGATTACGGCCCGAAAACCGGCTGCGGTTCATGGCTAGGCTGCTGGAATATGTCATGCGTCTTTCTTTATGTTTATGTTTGTTTTGGTTTTGGTGCCCGGCCCCTCACGGGGCCGGACTTTTCGCCTGCTAGATCACGCGAACGGGAACTTTGTAGGCGCGGGAGCTGCTTTTAACCTGGATCGGCATAAGTAGCGTCCCCTTTCTGGTTGTTTATTTTCACGGCGGCTCGCAACTTGGCGCTGCGGGCACGCGGATTAAGGACAATTTCTGGTGATCCGGCGGTGGCCGGAGTTTTGGTCAACAGCCGCAGTTCGGCGTCGTAACCCCCGCCGGCCGCTTCCGCGAAAGCCTGCTTGACCAGGCGGTCTTCGAGGCTATGGAAGCTAATGACGGCGATTCGTCCGCTAGGAGCCAGTAAACGGATCCATAGCGGCAGGCTGCCTTCCAGTAGGTTGAGTTCGTCGTTGACGGCGATTCTCAGCGCTTGAAAGGTGCGCGTAGCCGGGTGGACACGGCTGTGGCCGGGCCAGGCTCTGGCGGCGATGGCGGCCAGCTGATCAGTGGTGGTCAGCGGCCGGGCGGCGACAATGGCCTTGGCAATCTGCCGCGCCCGAGGCTCTTCGCCATAGCGCTGCAGAATATCGGCCAGCTCGGCTTCACTGGCGGTGTTGACAATCGTGGCGCCGCTCAAGCTCTGACTACGGTCCATCCGCATGTCGAGCGGACCGTTAGTCTGAATGGCGAAGCCGCGATCGGCTTGGCTAAGGTGCGGTGACGATACCCCCAAATCGGCCAAAATCAGGTCAAATTGTCGGCCGCTGGCTAGTAGGTCGCGGCTGGCGGTCAGAAAGTCTTGCTGCAGCACTTCGGCTTGATTGCCGAAAAGCTTGTCCAGCTCCTGGGTAGCCGCGGCATCGCGGTCGACCAGCACGCTGTCAGCCGGGCCAATGGCTGCCAGTATGGCGCTGGCGTGACCGCCGTAACCGGCAGTTAGATCCAGGTAGCTGTCACCGGTTTGTGGGTCGAGGTACCGAAGTACTTCGTCCAACATGACCGGGGTATGCAGCGTCTTCTGATGATGGTTTGCTTGGTGGGGCATCTTTTTTTGTTTTTGTTTTGACAAGGTCACCTAATCGGTAATCAACTTTTTGTTTTTTTTGGAGTTTTTGTTTTTGTTTGACCTAAGCAAATCGTAAAGGATTGCATTTCGCCGAAGTCAGAGTTTGAGTTGAGAGACTTATGTGTGAGGTGGAGTTTTGGGAGGTGTTTTTGAAGAAGGTGCGAGTTTTTTAGAGTGGTTGCCTATCTAGTTCCACTTGTTGACTACCGAATAGCTGACCTCGAGGATTTACCTTATGGCCTGCGTCCCGGCGCAAGCTGCCCGCTGTCATCTATCGTCCTAATTGTTAAGGTACGGCGCCTAGCTTTTGGCCGGAGCCATGATGCGCCAATAGCTGCCAACACCGACGACCACCACGTCCCGGCCGATGCCGGCGTAATCGAGCAGGTGCTGCTCAAGGGTGATACGTCCCTGTTTGCCGTCGGGCGAAAGCTCGATCTTGCCCATTCGGAAACGGACATTCAGATCAGCTATCCGCTCGTCGAGGATACTGCCGGCTAATTCCGGTTCGACTAGTTGATCCCACACATCTTTTGGGTATAGGTGCAGGTACTCGCCGAAGCCACGGGTGACAACCGCTCCGCTCGCAAACTTGTGGCGCAATTCCGGCGGTATGGTTAACCGTCGCTTGTCGTCCAGCTTACGTTCGAAGTAGTCTACCGTGGCCATTGGTATCCTTTAAGCTACTAGTGGTTTTTGATTTTTGATTGGTAAACTATTTTGCTCTACCAACTTTACCCACTGCCATGAGTGTACTACCCACAATGACCCCCACGCAAGCTATTTATAAGAGAAATTAACCCACCGCTCTACACTTTTCCACAGTTTTCGCACCACCACACAACATCTAGCGCCCAGTCGGAGGGACTGGGCGCTAGTGAAATTTTAAACTTAGGTTTTTAGCGTGGCGGCGGAAGAATATGGGTGCGAGGATCGGTTGGGGTCGGCGGAACATCAGGTACTTCTACCTTTTCGCCCGCCACTAGTTCACCGCCCTGCCCTTCCGGAACTTGGGCTTGGACATAACCTTCTAGTTGGTTGGTCAGAGCGTCATTAGTCCGTATGGCATTGGGGTCCACAGCCTTGACGGCGTTCCAAGCGCCTTCGCTAGTTTTGATGGTGAACGACCGTTGCGGTAATTCCCCGAGCTGCCTCATGGTATATGGGGAACTTGGTGCTTTATCGCGTGCAGCGGATGGTTTGGGCAAAGCAATAAGGGCCGCTGCGATTAACGCTCCGGCGGCACCCGCTACCTTTCCAGTGTGCTTTGGAAGGTCTGGGCCAGCCGGTTCGACGGTATCTCTGGAACTGGCTATATATAAATCGTGTTTTGAATGCATGTCTTTATACTATCATATATTATGTTAATGGTCAAGCTTATTACATTTTGCCGGAACGGCTGGCGGTGCGCTGGGTTTCGCTGTAACTGACATACTGCGAACTTACGTCTTCCCGCTCGTTGCGGATCGGATTATTTAGCTCTTCGTCCTCGTTGGCAAAAGCAAAAGTCGGCTGGTTAGGTACCACGATTCGCCGGTCATCGTGGGCTGAAGGTTCCAGCATACCAACGGTGGCAGCCCCGGCCATAAGCATAATACCGGCTTGCTGAGCCAACTGTGCTAGATGATCTACAGTAGTGAGCGTATTTTTGTTTTGGGACATTACATCTGTAAGCATAACCAATTTTACAGATTTTGTCAAGTATATATTGAAGTAGTTTAGCGATATTCGGGATTGTCGAAGTCGAAACGACTGCCGGCGTCCCACTGGCTGCGTTGGTTTCCTTGGGCCGGAATGCCGCCATTAGCCTTCAGCATCTTGGCCAGGTGCATCAGGTTCCAGGTCATGAAAGTCGTGTTGCGGTTGGTGAAATCGTTGTCGAAGCCCTCGCGGCCGCCGTCGTCGCGCGGGTCGCCATAACTCGGACCGGGGCCGGCCTCGCCGATCCAGCCGGCGTCGGCCTGCGGCGGGATGGTGTAGCCGAGGTGTTGCAGGCTGTAGAGGATATTCATGGCACAGTGCTTGATGCCGTCTTCGTTGCCGGTGATCAGGCAGCCGCCGGCCTTGCCGTAAAAGGCGTACTGGCCGTCGTCGTTCAACAGGCTGCTACAAGCGTAAAGGCGCTCGATGACCTTCTTGGTTTGGCTGCTGTTGTCACCGAGCCAGATTGGACCGGCCAGGACTAGGATATCGGCGGCTTGAACCTTCTTATATATAGCTGGCCAGCCGTCGACTTTCCAGCCGTGCTCGCGCATGTCCGGCCAGGTGCCGGTGGCAATGTCCGGATGGTCGAGCGTCCGAATAACCTCGGTCTTGACGCCGTGCTTCTCCATGATGCCGGTGCTGATTTTGATTAAGCGCTCAGTGTGGCTGGGCGCCGGCGATTTGGTCAGTGTGCCGTTGAAATATAGGGCGCTCAGGCCCGAGAAGTCCCACGTTTTTGACGTTGCCATTGTTTCACCTCCTCTAAAGTCTTATTTCTTCTTGCGGTCGTGGTAGGCCAGTTGGCGGCGCTGTTGGTCGAGACGGATAATCTTCTTTTCGAAAGGTTTCAATAAGCTAGAATATTGCCAGTTCGGCGCCAGGATGTAGGACAGTTTGCCCTGTTGCTCCAAGTATTCGGCCAGGCTGAAAAAGTCGCCGTCGCCGCTGACCAGGATGGCCTGGTCGTAGTTGGGCATTTCCTTGATGGCGTAGAGCACCATTTCGGCGTCGACGTTGCCCTTGACCTGGGGCTTTTCTTTTTCGACAACTTTTTTGGCGGCCGCTTCTTCCTCTGTTAAGGAGGGTTTGCTAGTGACATCGACGGTTGGCTTGAGGACCACCAGGAAACCGAGCTCGTACATGTATTCATACAGCGACTCGTTGTCGACCATGTAGCCGATGAACATGTAGGCTTGGCTGACGTTATGTTTGTCGGCCAGATAACGGCGAAATTTGCGCCAGTCGACTTTCCAGCCGACGCGCTGCGTACCGAGATTCAGGTTCTGACTATCGATAAAAGCGTAGTTGCCGAGCTGTTTCGGATTGCGGGCCATACCTCCAGTCTAACACTTGCTAGCCGAAGAAACGATAATCCGGCTGGCGGTAGACGGTGGCTAGACAACCGATTTCGCGGCCGATAACGGCCAGCGCCGGTAAGTAAACCAGCGGCAATAGGACCAGCGGTTGGTGCAAGGCCTGGAGTACCGGACCGAGATCAGGTAAAACGGCGTTCACTCGCCCCACCACCTGATCAGGTTCGAGAGTGTCAATTCCGGCGTTAGCCCGGTTGTCACCGCGAACTGTCAGCTGACTGCCGGCTCGCACCAGGCGCCCAAACATCAGATCGCCGGCCTGCTGGTAGGCGATGATGTCGCCAATTGCCAGACTGCCGAACCGCGATGGTGTGACGATGACGGCCGCGCGGGCAGGAATGGCCGGGGACATGTCAGCCGTAGTAACTGGCAGCAGCCAACCGCCCTGCCTTATCAGCCAAACCCAGCTCAGGGTCAGCGCCAGCAGTGCTAGCAGCCAGACAGTTTTCATAGCTAGTTAACTTGGGCTAGGCCGACGAAAGCGAAATCGATATTGCTGAGGCTGGCGGTGTTGCCGCTAATGGCGTCAGCGTCCATGGCGACTTGCATAGTGAAGCCGGCGGTATTGCCGAAATACAGCTCGGCCGGATCGCTCACGACTAGGCCACCGGTGCTATTGGCCGTCACCAAGTTTTGCATGGTGAAGCTCTCCGCTTGGTGAGAACTGTCGGGTGTCAAGGTAACATGCACTTTGCTGAGATCAACGTTGTTGGGATTGAGTGGTGTGCTGGAAACGCTGAAACGCAAGGCCAGTGGTGCGCCGCCGTTGTTTTTCAGATAGAACCTATAGCTTTGACCGGATTGGGCGCCGGGCACTAGGCTGTTGAAATCGAAGCCGGCGTGCGTGCTGCCGAAGCTGAGGTCGTCAGTGCTGAGCGCCAGGCCGGCGGTGGTCGTTTCGATGGTGTTGCCAGTCAGTTTGACCGGCTGGCTTTGCAGCGCGGCATAAGTGACGCCGCCAGCAATGATGACCACGGCCGTGACCGCCATAATAGCCCGCGCCAGGGCACGAAGGTTGCGTTTTCGTTTCATGAAGGCCTCCTATTAGTGGCCTTCATCATGAAACCGCGCCTAGCAGCCTGTCAATTTTTTTGTGACGAAATTTAAGAATTATTTAATGTCTCGAGACTCAGGGATGTATCAGGCCGATGATGGCGCCCATGGCCAGCAGCGACAATAGTCGGTTGGCCATCGAAATAACCGTCAGCATTCGGCGGCGTTGGTCCATGGCGTCATGGATGAACAGCGTCGTCGCCGACAGGCCGAGCCATAAGATCAGAGAAGTTGACAGGCTGGCCGCCAACCAGCTATCGCCGAAGAAACTGTGGTACAGGAAAGCGAAGTAAGCCACGACGTAGGCTGTCACCAAAGCGCCGACAAAAATCCAAGGCATCAGCCGCGGCATCTGCTTCTGGAAGTGTTTCTTGTCGATCTTCGCTAGTTTCATCCATTCGCTGCCGAAGGCCGAGTCAGCATAATAGAAAGTACCAATCACCATGCTCGACAAGCCCGCTACCAAGACACCCAGAAGATTGACTTGAACATCCATCTTCGTTCCCCCTATTACTTATAGTGAGGAGTATAGGCCGCTATTGTAAAAAAATCCATAGCCCCGTCCACAGGCTTTACAGAACGCTATAACGGTGATATATTGAGCGCCAAATGGCGACTTATCGATTCAACGGGCTTAGGTATGCGCAGTCCGAGGAGCTTTTCGGGCACCTAGGCGAAAGCACTGAACTCAGCGGCATCCGGCCTATACCTCCCTACCGTCATGCGCGCGGAGGCAAGTTGCCCGATAACTTTACGCGTCGCGAAAAAATACGCCTCTGGTCCGGTGATCGTGGGCTGTTGGGGGCATTTAGAGCTGCCCGATCAGTCGACCCGGAAACGCAAATCGAGTCATCGACAGGCGCTGACCCATCAGTCAGTATTCAAGCAGTTGGCGAGCTGGCGTTGCCGGCGGCCGAAGTGGAACTCGAGCAGCCCACCGTTAGCTATCAGGGCTGATGGCTGTGGCCGATAACGCTGTTAGCAATAAAGTCTTAGCGTGACCAACTAGACTTTCAGCTTGTTCAACATTGCCGCTGCTCCGGATGCCACCCTGGTTAATAAATTCATGGTTCCCCATGCCTAGGTCATGAGCGTGCCAAATAACCCCGCCGTTGCCGAAGACTCGAGGCGAAATAGCGATATCACGCTCGGCGCCGGTGCGATTATCACTTTCTTTGACTTCAAAATAGCTGATTGAGGCAGGTTCATATTGTGTGTTGCGATCATCTTTAAGCACTAATTTAACTACAAACCCATCATTTTGATTAAAGCTCATGAAGACTAGTTTGTCGCGGCCAGTGTGACTGCCCCAGGGTGAGATTTCTAATCCCGAAGGCTTCTTAGAAATCCCGGTCAAGGCTAGTCCGCCCAAGCCCACCGCTCCAGTGCGTAGCTTAGATTCAACACTTTTGGTATCAGGATTCAAAGCACCGTGGCTCCCTTGTCTGCTAGCAATTAATATAGTCGCAATTAGCGCGGCGAGACTGACAATGCCACCGGCTTCAATGCGGTCGAGCCTACGCCTACGAGATCGTCTCTCCATAAAACTATTTTAACACTTTTAGTCAACTTCGTACAGATGTAAAAATTGCCGCGAATGTTCAATCAGAAGGTTTATGAGCTTCCAGCAAAATGACAGCAACCTGCAATTCATGGAGGTCAAACTCGGTCGGTGCCATTGGGCTAGAAAGTGTCACGAGGCTTAGAAGCCGACGCGAAGCATCAGCATAAGGTGGGCCGACAGAGGCTTCACGGAAATTAAATTGGCCGTCCGCGTCGCGGGTAATCTCAAAGTATCGCTGATAAACTGTATCTTTAAAGATCGTGTATGTCGTGCCTACTCTGTATACGTGCTGTTTCCGTCCTTCTCGTACGCTCTTAAAGCTATCGGCAGAGTTGACAATCGCCCAGTTACCCATCTGCTGTCGATGTTCGATACGCAGCCGGCCGTTGTCTGTTCTAGTAGTCAGCTTTTCGGAAAATAGAGACTCTAGATTGGCAGCAATATAGCCCAGCTCGGCCTGATAGTTAGGGTCCTCATGGGCCGGGTCGTAGCCTATACGTTGTCTGAAAAATTCGTCGTGAGACAAGTTCCCGCCACCGAAGGGCAGCTGATGGTGTGCTCTCGCCATAAATGGCAGTATACTAAACTTCCTGGAACGATGTCACTTTGCCATTATCCATCGTAAGCTTGGCGACGAAATCGTTGGGGTTCACCCGCTCCCTGCTCACAGTGCCAATATCCAGGTTTTTGAAGCTGGCATAGACTGCATTGATCGGGCCATCGTGGGTCGAAATCAGGATTGTTTTACCTGGGTTTTCCTGCGCGACATCAGTCAGACATTGCAGCACTCGTTTTTGCATCTGGCCAAGTGATTCGCCATTGGGCGACACAAAGTCAGTACGATTCAGAAGCTCAGGATCATCGGCGCAGACTTCTTTCCATGAGCGGTTGCCGAAGTCGCCATAATTGACTTCGCGAAGTCCCAAATGTCGCTGGATTTCATCAGTAAAATTGATGCCGCGCGAGATAAGATAGGCCGAGGTGAAGGCCCTACCGAGGTCGCTGGAATGGATGGCATCGAAACGCACGTCTCGCAGCTTGCCGATAGTGGTCACGACATTCCTTAGCCCGCTCTCGGTCAGTGGCGTATCTACCCAGCCCTGCAAATACTGGCGTTTGTTATTCTCCGTCTCCCCATGCCGGCAAATATAAAAAGTTGTCATATTCCGCTCACTATAACATTTGCATAAGTCTTCGGATTGTCGCGGGCGATGTATTGATCCTCTTCGTCGATCCATTTCTGCCATTTCGGTAAGGCATCTTGGCCGTCACGCTCCAAGCCGCGTTGCAAGCAAATATCAATCGGTGTCTCGACCCAGATAGCATATGACAGGTATGGCTGGAGTTCTAGTCGAGCCGATCCAACACCTTCTAAAATCATGATTGGTTTAACTGGCTGATTTTCAATTTTTGCCGGATGGTGGTCTGGTCCCCAGCTCGTTGGTTGGTAGCTCAATGTCTTGGCACCGTTTTGGATGGGCTCCAGGATTCTCTTAATAACCTCTGGCCACCAATCGGTTGGATTGTCCCAGGATGCGAAATCATCAGTGCGCACAATTTCAGCATCTTTTAGTGCTACAGCAAGCTGCTTGGCCAAAGTTGACTTTCCTGCCCCACCATGGCCATCAATGGCCACAATCTTCACTGGCATATTATCGGGTGCTTTGCTGGCCGCAATTCCATCAGTGATTTTCTGTAGATCAACTTCGGTCATGCCACTGTTTCTTCGATCCAGGCTAACAGCTTGGGATTGCCATAGAATTCGGTGAAACGGAGCATCGGCACCGATTCTTCGGAAGCTTGGCTAGCGACTTCGATAATGGCGTCTTTGTGCTTATCAATAGTGAAGGATGTGATTGTTACATAATCCATGTCAACGACTTTACCCTGCCAGCGAAAGCGCGCCGGTGCGTGAATGAATTGGCCGCCGGTCACTAATTTCTCCTTGAGCAAAGCATTCATAATCTTATCGGCCTGTGCCTGATTCTCTGCGCTAATCTCAACATTTAGGAATTTGCCCATGACTAAGCTATGTTTTGGTTGCAATTGCTAGCTCTTTGATAGATATTCGCTTTTGCTCGGTCGTGTCACGATTGCGGACCGTCACCGTGTCGTCATCTAAGGTTTGGAAGTCTACCGTTACGCATTCTGGGACGCCGATTTCGTCCATGCGGCGGTAATTTTTGCCGATATTTCCAGAATCCACCCACATGACATTGCCGATTTCCTTTTGCAAAGATTTATAAATTTCGCGGGCCTTCTTGGTCAGCTCCGGCTTGTTCTTGACCAACGGCAAAACCGCCACTCGTACTGGTGCCAGGTTGGCAGGAAGTTTGAGATAGGCGCGTTTCTCGCCGCCAACTTCGTCTTCGGTGTAGGCATTACACAATACTGCCATGACGTGGCGGTCAACGCCAAAAGTTGGCTCGATGACATGCGGAATAAATGCTTTACCACCGTCTTTCGGCCGGTATTCCATATTCTTGCCGGAATGTTTCTGGTGGTTGGATAGGTCGAAATCCGTTCGATAGGCCAAGCCGCCGATTTCGTCGAAGCCGAGCGACGGAAAGTCATAATAGAAATCGATCGTCCGCTTGGAATAATGGGCGCGGTCTGCGGCCGGGACTTCAATCTCTTTGATTTTGGCTTTGTCCAGGCCCAGCTTGTCGAACCAAGCGTGCATGTCCTTCTGCCATTTCTCGAAATCCTTCTCCCAATCCTTCTCGGCCAAGAACCATTCGAACTCCATGATTTCGAATTCGCGGCTGCGGAAAATAAAGTCTCTCGGCGAAATTTCATTCCTAAATGTCCGGCCCACCTGCGCCAAACCAAACGGCAAATCCGGATAGAAGCTGTCCAGGATATTCTTATAACTCGTGAACATTCCCTGCGCCGTTTCTGGCCGCAAGTAAACCGCTGCACTGTCGTCTTCCACCGGGCCGGCGTGCGTCTTGAACATCAAATTGAATTGCCGAGCTTTCCCAAAAGTTTTTTCTTTGCCGCAGTTGGGACATTTAGTCTTGTCGATTTTGTCCTCGCGGAAACGCATGTGGCAGTTGGAGCATTCCACTAGCGGATCGGTGAAAGTGTCGACATGGCCGCTGGCTTCCCAAACTTTCGGGTTCATTAGGATCGCCGTATCAATCAGGTACATGTCGTCCCAGCCGTCGACGAAAAACTTCAGCCACTGGTTGACGATGTTGCGCTTGAGCTGGGCGCCGAGCGGGCCGTAATCCCAGGTGCCGGCCAGGCCGCCATAGATTTCACTGCCCTGGTAAATAAAACCGCGGCGCTTGCATAGACTGACAATGGTCTCGAGGGATAGGTCACTCATAATTGGTTTCGATTATATAGGTTTTCGAGCGCTAAGACTACTGAGGGATAGGAACTGGCGCCCGGTACTGAGTATCTCGTAGGGATAGCATTCGTCTAGAAATATGGTGAGCATCGAGTGTTTCAGCTGGCCCATCGACGAACACGTCACCAACTCTCCGCGCACTCTGCAGGCTCCAAGCATATTGCGTGGCGCGATCGGCGATGCTCAGATGTACAGAAGTTTGGACTGGCGATAAGCTATCAGCCGAGGGGGTTATCAGGACGAACTGTCCGAGCGTCCGTTGACGTTCCAAGAGACCGTACACGACATGCCGGAGACCGCGAAGGCCGATGCTTTCCATGTGTAACGGAATAGTGTCAGGATCTTCTTCCAGCTCGAACCGGTCATAATCAGCAGCGTACACCAAGCTGTCAACAAGCGGCACATGAGCCAACGCCTTGGCGACGCGTTGATGAACGTGCCCATCATTTCCTAAACGATAGAGGTCGAGTTCTCGATAACCAACTTCTTTCGTCGGAGGAGCTTCCGGTCCAGTCACCACTACCGCATCGCCCACAGCCGTTAGCTCACGGCCGAGCTCTAGCCCAAATCCTGTTGCGCCGCCGATTATGAGATCTCTGGGCATCATTCTTCTCCGATTATTTAGCCCTTACTATAACTTGATGTGCTCTTCTAGCATAGCCCGGATAAGCGGCGTTACGGCTGGCAAGACTTCGGTCAGGCCGTCAACTTTTTGGAGGTCGGCTGGTTGGTGATGGTCGAAGAGCAGCCGTAAGGCTTTGATGTGGCTGGCGGTCAATTTCCCCTGCCCCGCGGCAAAAGTCATGCTTTCGAAATCAAAACTATATTTGTGGTCGGCCGCTAGCTTCTGGCCGCTAGCGTCGGTCCGGAGGTTGGGTGTGTGGCCAGCCAGTTTTAGGAGCTGGGCTTGGAACCAGGCGCGGATTAATTCCAGATCAATTTCGGCGCTGTTAAGAGCCGCCAGGGCTTGATTTAAGAGATGGAAATAGCCTTCTTCTGGATGGTCCTCGGTCGCCCGGTCAAGCAGCTGAATCAGCTCGTAGCCGAGCTGAACGCGCTCGATATTCTTGATAATCCGGCCGTAGTGGACGTCGAGGCGGCTGCTGAGCAGGGTGCCTAAGTCTCGTTTACCTTCTATATAGGTAATGTCGCTGACGCTGAATAATTCGATGCCGCCGGCCAGCTTGGACTTCATTCGGCGCGCGCCCTTGACCATCAGGCTGAGCTTGCCCTGCTCCGGCGTCAGGAAAGTGACAATTCTATCGGCTTCGCCGTAGTTCACCCTTTTGAGGACGATGCCGCGGGTCAGCAATGGCTTCATGCGGTTTGCGGCTGGTAATCGCTGACCGCACCGAGCAGCTGGCGCAGCGTGGTGTGCGGCTTGTAGAAATAGTGGTTAACGCCGAGCTCGCCCTTCAGCAGCGGCCAGCTGGCGCTGAATTCACCGGGCGGGATTTGGCTTAGGATCAACACTGGAGTGGCTTGCCAATCGTCGTAGGAGCGAAATTCATAGAGAAATTCGATGCCGGAGTGCTCGATTAGCTGCAATTCCAAGATGACTAGATCGGGCTGTTGTCCGTCAGCGGCGGTAATTGCCGGCTGGGCACCGTGGGCGATGACAACCTCGTGACCGGCGCTGGCTAAAGACTGTTGGTAAGTTTTGGCCAAAACTTTGTCCGGTTCGATCAGCAGAATACGCATCGCTAAACCAGCTGCAGTTGATTATTCGGGGGCAGGACGGCGGCTAGGCCGTACAGGCGGTGATGGCGCGAGGCCGTCAGTTGCAGACCCATGGCCTTCAGGATGGTATCGGCCACGAAAACGCCAGCACCGCTGGTGTAGGTCAAGTCGACCAGCGGTTGGCGGCTGCGGCGCTGCAATTGTCGACCGCGGCTGAGCGCCTCGCGGCCCAGAAGTTCAGTCCGACTATACAGGCCGGCGACGATGCCGTAGCGGCTGCGGTGAGTGGCTAGTTGCAGGCTGAGTTGCTGTTTGCCGGGATTGTCGAGCGCCGGCAGCGCTTCGATCAAGGCCGCGCCAAGACTGACCAGCGCCGCTTGCAAGCCTTGGCGATGGGCAGTGACCGGGCCGAACTTGCCGGCAATGTTCATTTCCAGTTCGACGCCGTAACTTTTGGCTAGTTGGCTGAGCTGCTGGCCGCTGTCGTAGAGTACCGAAGCAACGGATACGGTTTCCAGTTCCAGCTGGCGCGGCTCCAGGCTGAGCCGGACACCTAAGCTGTAATTGTCGACTAAGCGCAGCGCCGTGTCGGCCGTGGCTTGCAATAACCTTAGATCGGCCTGGCCGCTGAGTTGGCCCTGTTCGGCCTGGCGAGCGATTTGGAGAAGCGGCAGTTTGAGCTCTTCGGCCACGCTGAGCAGCAGGTGCTGTGACAAAACCGCCGCCGCGTCTGCATGCCCCATGTTACCCTCGCCTTCTACCTCAAGTATAGCACCGGCCCGGCGGCCAGAAACTGCTAACCATTACTAAAGCGGCGTCAAATTTGCTACGGCGAGAAACTGAAGTTCGGCAAGATATTATTATTGAAATCGCTGAGATTCTGCGTACCTTGGGTCCAAATTTCCAGGGTGTTGGCCCGTAGCGGCAGGACCACCATGGTGCCACTGACGGGACCGCTGCCATTATTACTAAGTTGGCCGCTGACTTCGATGCCGACGGCTTGGGGGACTTTCGGCAGGCTGTAGGCGGTAACGGTTGGAGGTTGGCTGCTCGACGAGCTAGCGAAGCTAGCCGCCACGGTGGCATAAGGCTGATTGACGACTTGGACGCGCAACGCGAAAACCGACGCCGCGCCGCTGCTGATTGACGGCACGGTGCCGGGATTGAAATAGCCATCAACCAGGGCGCTACCGTTACCGGTATCGTCGACATAGGCACTCCAAGTTTTGGGATACTCGACCACGACGCTGCCATAAGCTTCCGGACCCTGATAGGTCCTTAGCGGCAACTCGTCGGCCTTGGCGTTGGCCGCCGTATCAACCGCGGTCTGTTGCTGCTGGGCAGCGGCCACGGCGGTGGCGACTTTGGCGTCAACGTTACTCTTATAATCCTGTTCTTTGCTGTAGGCCGAAACGCCGAAAGCGATGGCTGCGATCAACAGCACGACCGTCAGTCCGAAAAGTAGCGACAGACTGCCGGCACCTTTTTGGTCATTTTGGTTATGCTTCAGCATAGGGTCATGGTAGCATAGCCCGAAAAGCTGCGCCAGTGGTCGTCAGCCTCTTTTATAGAGATACAGGAAAACGCCGGCCTTTTTCGAAGTGGATTGCTTGCCCGGAATCTCGAATGCGAAACTCACTAATTTGACGGGCTTATGTTTATATTGAGTAATTCTGGTGTCCAATTTTTTCATGTATCTGGGTAATAAAAAGACAAATATAGCCTCGGCCTCTGGCCATGGTTTTTGCCAAAAGTTACCCCATATAATCGTCACCTGCCGGCTATACTTTCGGGTACGCAGCCAGGCGATCAGCGCCAACAGCGGATTGAGCTCGTAGCCGACAACTTTGATGCCGCGGCGGGCCGCCGCCAGACAAACTTTGCCATCACCACAGCCCAGCTCCAGCAAAGTTTCTCCGGCTTTCAAGTCGGCCAACTCCAGAGCGGCTTGCACTTGCCTACTCATGGTTGGCAAATACGGCGCACCGAACAATAAGACGCCGCCGAAAGCCAGCCCGGCCAACACCAGGACAATGATTAAAATCATTTCGCTTTAGGAAGCTGGGCCTTGGTTTTGGCCAGGTACTTTTCCAGCTCGGCGACCACTTTCTGGCCCTGCTGGTACAGCTTCATGGCCTCATCGACATCGAGCTCGTCAGCCTGCAACTGGGTCAAGATGTCGTCAAGCTGCTGCTTCAAGGTTTGATAACTGGTCTTCATAGCTACTATTAGTCTACCACCGTGCGCCTGCGGCCGTCTTGGAATTCTATGGAAATTTGGTCGGCCTTTTTCAAAGTTTTGGCGCGCCGGATTTGCTTATTCGCTCCGTCGTAAACTAGAGCGTAACCCCTCTGTAATGGTGCCTTGGGGTCGAGGAATTGCAGGGCTGATTTTTGGCTAGTTAAACTCTGGTCCGCTCGGCGTAGAACTTCCAGAATTGAATCATGCAATTGCTGACGATCGGCTTGGGCCACTTCCCCGGCCCGTTTAAACATTTGCTGCATCAGGAAATTGAGCTCCCGGTGCTGGCTGTCGAGCAGGATTTTCTCATGGGCGCGGTCCGGCACCAACAGCTCGGCGGCGTTGCTGGGCGTGCTGGCCCGCTGGTCGGCGGCCAGCTCGGCGAGCGACAGATCGGTTTCGTGGCCGATGGCCACCAGGGTCGGCACGCGGCTGGCGGCCACGGCGCGGGCGACGTTTTCGGTGTTAAAAGCCGCCAGATCTTCGGCGCTGCCGCCACCGCGGATGATGACGATGATGTCCGGCAAGGCGGCCGATTTATTGAGGTTTTCGATGGCTTCAACAATTTGGACCGGCGCGACCTCGCCCTGGACCTGGACGTCGGCTAGTTGAATGTCGACGGCGCCCCAGCGGGCGGCTAGAACCTTGGTGAAGTCGGCATAGGCAGCTGATTGGGCGGAAGTCACCAGGCCAACACGGGTCGGCGGATACGGCAACGGCCGTTTGCGCGAATCGTCGAACAGGCCTTCGGCCGCGAGTTTGGCCTGTAACAGATTAGCAGCGCGCTTGAGGCTGCCCTCGCCGGCTGGCTGGATGGTCATGATATTAACGCTGAAACCGTACAGTGGGTGCAACCGCGGCTGGCCGCGGACCTTCAGCAGCAGTCCGTCTTCTAGCGGTCCGGGCAAATTGTAGACGGTGCCGAAAAATTTGACGCTGGCAGTCTCGTCCTTGAGATCGAAGTACACCCAGCGGTTTTTGCTGACCCGGAAGTTAGCTAATTCGCCGGTGATAACAACATTCGGATAGGCATATTCCAGCGTCTGGTTAAGCAGTCCTACGAACTGGCTGACACTCAGTTCAAGCGGCGGATTCATCAAGGCCTTCGGTCGGTGACGAACCGTGGTGCAATGCCTTTTGGTATAGATAATAACCCGGCGGGATTTGAATCAGGGTGTTGAGCACGCGGTACATGACGGTCACCGGCAGGCTGAGCCGAGCCGGCACGCCGGTGGCGGCCAATACGGCGGTCATCAGGCCCTCGTAAATACCGACGCCGCCCGGCAGCACCGACACCAGGCCGGCGAAATTGGCGATGGCGTAAGCCAGAATGACGGCACCGACATTGACCAGCTCACCGAAAGCCACATAGACTACGTAAACCGCTGCCACTTCGGTAACATTGGCCAATAGGGCGTACCAGAACGGCGCCCTCAACTGGCGATGGCTGTTCTTCAATAATTGGTAGTTCTCATGAAAATCATTGAACATGCCACGCGCCCGATCAACGTTAATCGTTTCGCGCGATTTCGGCCGCACCAGATGAATCAGCCAATTAAGCGCCCGGGTGGCGCCGGTGAAGAAACTATCGATCCGCTGGCGCGAGCCAACAATATAGACGAAGGCTCCGGTGCCGACCAGCAATAGGGTCGACAAGGAGCTGGCTACCAGCACCACGATGTTGCTGGCGTGCCCCATGACCGCCAAGGCGAAGACACCGAAAACCAATACCAGCTCGAACGACAGCATGTAGAGCGCCAGTTTCATGATGTGAATCAGGGTCGCCTTGCCGCTGCTGATTTCCTTGCCCCGGCGCAGCCGCAGCGTGAAATACGAGATACCAGTCACGCCGCCGCTCGGGAAAACGTGATTGACGAAATTTAATTCCAGAGAAGTGCGGTATAGAAATTTATAAGATAGTTTGTTGCCGACAACGGCGAAGAGACGCTGATAGAGTCTGGCTTGGGCGTGGTAGTTTAGGGCCTCGATCGGGATCATGAACAGCAGCACCCAGGCGCGGATGTGGTGCAAATCGCGGTAGGTATCGACCAGCTGGTGACGAATGGCGTAAATCAGGATTACCAGCGCCGTAATGGTCAGTAGATTAACAACTAGTTTCCAATGGCGCCGCAGCCAGCCGCTTTCTGTCATGGCTTCATTATACCTAAATATGTTATGATTGAATCAGTTTCACATCGAAAGAAAAACAGTGTTCCAGCCAATATCACGTCGACATCCCGCCCAGCGACTATTCTCGGCGTTGCTAGCTCTAATTTTTGCTTTCGGCCTAGGTAGCCAACTCCTGCCGCTGGCCAGCGCTGCCCAAGTCACCAACCGCAGCGTGACGGTGAGTAGCTCGGCGCCGAGCGCCACCAATGTCACTTACACCTTGACCTTCACGCCAGGCACGTCAATCACCCACCCGGACATCATTCTCGATTTCTGCTCCAATGACCCGCTGATCGGCGACAGCTGTACAGCTACCGCCGGCACCGACGTGCCAGACTTCACTAGCGCTGCTGCCGCCGGCTGGACGGTGACGACAATTGGCGGTAATCGCGGCGTTAAATTGACTACCAGCTCAGTCTCGCTAACCGCCTCAACACCGGCGACTATCGTCATCACCGGAGTAAACAATCCCTCCAATGTCGGCACTAATGGTAGTTTCTATGGCCGCCTGTTGACCTACAACAATGGCGGTGCCGGCAGCAACACTTCCGCTTCGCCAGGCTCTTATGTTGATTACGGTGGCATGGCCCTGAGCACAGCCTCCAACATCAACGTCACCTCCAAGGTTTTCGAAACTCTGGCTTTCTGCGTCTTCCAAACAGCCTGCGGCACGGCGCCGGCCCTCATCCTAGGCGATCCGACCACCGGCGCCCTGAGCATTAGCAACGCCTATGTCAATTCCAACGCCCAGTACACCATCGCCACCAATGCCGCTAACGGCGTAAATATTACCATGACCGGCAACACGCTATGCCGCAGCACCGGTGTAAACTGTTTGACCGGCGCCAGCGCTTTCACCATCAGCGCCGTCGGCGGGACGGCCTCCACATCGGTGGTCGGCAACGAGCAGTTCGGCATGTGTGCTGACGTCACCGGCTCCGGCCTGACGGTGGCCGGCACCTACAAAGACACGGCCAATAATTGCCACAGTTTAACGACCGGTGTTTACGCCGGCACCTCGCTCTTCGGCTTCAATGACGTCGCCACCACCGGTGGCACCAACAACGCCGCCGGCAGCCAGGTTATTTCCTCATCCGTCGCCGTGCCTTCCTACACCGGCAGCTTCACCTTCCTCGGTAACATCAACGCCACTACCGAAGCCGGCATTTACACCACCAGCCTCAACCTGGTGGCCACCGGCACGTTCTAAAAAATTTCACCTATTGGTGCTTGGCAATATAGCGCGCCGCCGCCAGCAAATCCGGCGCCACGAAATCAGCCGCGCTCGATTCGACGGGTTTGATACCAGTTTCTACCAAGATGGTTTTGGTGCCGGCATTAATGCCCGTCTGAATATCTGTTTCCCGATCGCCAACGGTGTATGAATTTTTCAAATCAATATCAAATTCTTCGGCGGCATCAAAAATCATCTTGGGTTTGGGCTTACGGCAATCGCAATTGTCGTGTCCGGCATGCGGGCAGAAATAGGTTTTCAAAACCCTGACGCCACTCGGAGCAATCATTTCTAAAAGCTTGCTGTTAATAATTCCAAAGTCCTCCTTTGTGATTAAGCCCTCGGCTATGCCAGCTTGGTTGGTGACGAAAAAAACTCCGAAATCCAGCCCCGCCAACAACTTCAAAGCCTCTATGGAGTTCGGTAAGAGTTCGAGTTCGGCGACACTGTTTACGCGGAAATCTGGTGGGTCGACAATCACCGTGCCGTCGCGGTCCAGAAAGATGGCTTTCATGTTTTCATATTACCATCTCAGCTGATTGACCGACTTCTCACTATAATAACGGCCGTGATTATGCCGTTGGTGATTAAGGCTGTTAGCGGATAGACAACCGTTAAATAAGAGTATGTCTGGAGAGCAAAAACGGCTGGCGCAAATTTAATAGAATTCAGAGCAAAAGTCCGGGCTGTTTCCTCGTTCGGCTTATGATAGGCCTTCTTGGCTGTCAGGAACGATCCGACAACTAGCGCGAAGCTGGCAAGCGTTACTGAAACGCGGGTATCTTTGACACTGACTAATAAGACGATGGAGATAATGGCGACACCGAGCAATACTTTATCAATCCTGGCAATCTGTTTTTCGCCTTTAAATGTGGCTACTACGAAGATCAGCCCGCAACCAGCCGCCGTCACGCCAGTTACCCATTCACCAGCACCAGCCGCACCACTGACTTGGCCGAAAAAGCCGACCGTCGCTAGCAACGCCCAAATTAGCCAAGAAAACATGTGTGGCTTGGTCTTGCCAGCAAAGATATCTTTCAGGTAAAACCAGTACGCCACCAGCGCCATGGCAGCTGACAACAAACCTAATATCGTCTTGTAGTGCATGCTGCCATAGTACTCTGACGGTACAAAAAGTTATACTGGGAACTATGCAAAGTTTATTGATCTTAGGGCGGCAGCCAAAGTTAGGCTTGGCCGAGCTAGAAAGTCTGTACAGGGCCACCAAAGTTCGAGCTGTTGGCTCCAAAGTCGCCGTCGTTGACGTCGACCCTTGCCTGCTGGCTTTCGACCGTCTCGGCGGCAGTCTGAAGTTTTGTAAAATCCTGACGACGCTCGACACCATCGACTGGCACGAAATTGAAAAATTTCTACTAAAAGTTTCGCCAGCCCAAAGTGAGACAATGCCGGCCGGCAAAATGCAGCTCGGCCTCAGCGTCATTGATTTAAAAATCGATCTTAAACAGATCATGGCTACTGGTTTGAAACTCAAAAAAGTTATCAGTAAAACTGGTAGAAATGTCCGCCTGATTCCCAACAAAGAGCCAGAACTGAACAGCGCCCAAATCATTCACAACCGGCTGACCGGCCCGACTGGCTGGGAGCTGGTTTTCGTCCGTGATGGCGATCAGACCATCGTCGCCCAGACCGTCAAAGTCCAAGACATCACCAGTTACACGCGGCGCGACCGCGAGCGGCCGAAGCGTGATGCACGCGTCGGCATGCTGCCGCCGAAGCTGGCCCAAATAATTATTAACCTGGCCGTTGGCCAGTTGCCCGAAGACAAGCTGGAGTCAATTTGCGAAATCCCGGCCGACCAGGAAATTCCCCGGCCGATGCTGGAACAGACCATCCTCGACCCGTTCTGCGGCACCGGCGTGCTGCTGCAAGAAGCCGCTCTGATGGGTTATGAAACGTATGGGACGGACAGCGACCAACGGATGGTCGACTATGCCCAGCACAACCAGATGTGGCTGGCCGAGCGTTTTAAGCTTTCACCGGTCTGCTGCTGTGTCGAAGTCGGCGATGCCACCTCTTATAAATGGCCACAAGAATTCGATTTCGTGGCCAGCGAAACCTACCTCGGCCGGCCCTTCACTTCCCCGCCAACGGCGGAAATTCTGGCCCAGACGATCACCGACTGCAATTTAATCATCAAGAAATTCCTGAAAAACATCCATGGCCAGCTCAAACCCGGCACACGGCTCTGTTTGGCTGTGCCAGCTTGGCAGACCAAGCCCGGCCAATTTAAGCACCTACCCCCTATTGACCAGATAAGCGATTTGGGCTATAATCGGGTGAGTTTGGAGCATGCCGGAGCCGAAGATTTGATTTACTTTCGCCCTGATCAATTCGTCGCCCGCCAGCTCCTAGTAATCACAAGGAAGTAAGATGAGTCATGTAAAAGCCGGCGGTACAGCCAAAAATGTTCACGATTCACCGGGCCAACGCCTGGGCGTCAAGATTTCTGGCGGCCAGTCGGTCAAAACCGGCCAGATCATCGTCCGACAGATTGGTATGACCAAACGCCCTGGCCCCGGCACCACTCTGAGCCGTGACTTCACCATCCACGCTGCCAAAGATGGCATCGTTAGTTATAAGCAACGCAAGATTCGCCGCTTCAGCGGCCGCTCTGTTTCTCGCACCGAAGTTAGCGTCGAATAAATTAGCTGGCGAGGTGGCTGCGGATGCGGTCGATGACGTCGGCAATGACGACTTGGGACTTGACGAGGTAATCGTCGACACCGAGCGATTCGGCGTGCTGCTTGTCACTGTCCTGGCTGAGAGCGGTTAGCATAATAATTTTCAAATTGGCCGTTTCCGGCGTGTTGCGTAAGATATCGAGAACGTCGAAACCGCTGACTTTGGGCATCATGACGTCGAGCACTACCAGATCGGGATGATAACTCAGGGCGCCGGCTAGGGCCTCCTCGCCGTTGGCGACGTGGCGGACATCGAAACCTTCGGCTTGCAGCCGAGTGACGTAAACATTGGCTAAGGCAGCGTCATCTTCCACCAGCAGGATGCGCTTGGGGTGACCGTCACTGGCTGGCGGCGCGGGCGCGGGAGCAGACGCAGGAGCTGGAGCGGCTGGTGGTGTTGGCGCGGCTGGCGGCGGTGTTGGAGTTTCGTCTGGCATATTGCTCATGTTAGCACATTAAGCATTTGTTTTCAGCAAGGCCTCGATGAAGCCGTCGAACATCGGGTGCGGCCGGTTGGGCCGCGATTTGAACTCTGGATGAAACTGGCTGGCCAGTAGAAACGGATGGTCAATGCCCTCGATAACTTCCACCAGATTGTTTTCCGGGTTCAGGCCGCTGGCTCGAATACCCCATTTCTCATAATGAGCGCGGTATTTATTATTGCACTCACCGCGGTGACGGTGGCGCTCGACAATCTTGGTAGTGCCGTAAACCTTGGCCGCCAGGCTGTCTTTTTCTAACTGGCAATCGTAGTTGCCGAGGCGCATGGTGCCGCCGGTCATGTGTTTGCCAAGTTGATCGGCCATGGTGTTAATAACCTGCTCTGGGCTGTCGGCGTCGAGTTCAAAGCTGGTGGCCTTTCCCAGGCCGGCGTTGCGGGCGGCGGCGACAACCGCCATTTGCAAGCCGAGGCAGAGGCCCAAGTATGGAACCTTCTCGCGCAAGGCATACTGGGCGGCTTTGATCTTGCCTTCCAGGCCGCGCTGGCCGAAACCGCCAGGTACGACCAAGCCGTCGAAGCCGGCCAGAGCCGTTCGGACATCGGCGTCCGGTTTGTCAAACTTGGTGGCGTCGACCCATTCAATCTCGATGTTGCAGTGGTTGTGCCAAGCGGCGGCCTTGAGAGCCTCGAAAACTGATAAATAAGTGTCGGTGTTGTCGGTGTACTTGGCCAGGAAACCGACGCGGACGGTGCGCGGTTGCTTGGTGGTCGCCAGCTTGACAACGGCTCGCCAGTCCTTGAGATGCGGTTTCTTGGCCTTCAGCCCTAGCTGCTTGGTCAGGACGTCGCCGATGCCGCTGTCCTCGAGTGTCAGCGGGACTTCATAAATCGTCTGGGCGTTGGGCAGCGAGGCGATGGCGGCGACCGGCATACCGGCGAACAGGCTGAGTTTCTTGATGGCCGCTTCGCCAGCCGGCTTCTCGCTGCGGGCCACTAGAATGTTGGGCGTGATACCCAGGCCGCGCAGCTCGCGGACCGAATTCTGGGCCGGCTTGGTCTTGGTCTCGTTGCTAGCGCTGATATGTGGCAGATAAACCACATGGACATAGGCGCAGTTGTCGAGACCGACTTTGACCCCGAGTTCGCGGATAGCTTCGACGAACGCCAAGGATTCGTAATCGCCGACGGTGCCACCGATTTCCACAATGTGCACGTCATAACCTTGGCCAGCGTCGATAATCCAGTCCTGGATGGCGCCGGTCAAATGCGGAATAATTTGGACATCATCGCCTTCGAACTTGCCGGCCCGCTCATCTTGAATTAGCTTGAGCAGCACTCGGCCGCTCATCAGCGAGCTCTTGGTGGTCATTTCCTCATCGACGAATCTTTCATAATGGCCGAGGTCGAGGTCGGTCTCGGCGCCGTCTTTGGTGACGAAACACTCGCCGTGCTCGCGCGGATTCAGCAAGCCAGCGTCGACGTTCAGATAGGGATCGCACTTTTGAAGGTTAACTTTGTAGCCGCGGGCCTTGAGGAGGTTGCCAATCGAGGCGGCCGTGATACCCTTTCCTAGTCCGGAAAGCACACCGCCTGTCACAAACACGTACTTAGTCGTTTTGGCCACGACTGCAACACCTCGCTTATCGTCCTAATGCTACCCGATTACTTCCCTGTTGGCAAGCTAAAAGTCGTTAGTGGCTGGCCAGGTAGTTCTCGGCGGCTTGGAGTTGGGGGTCGTTGGCGGCTGTGGCGGTACTTGGTTGGGTGACGGCTTGGTCGGGCGTGATGCCGAGGTGATTGATGTTCTTGCCATCCGGTCGGTACCAGCTGGCTATGGTGACCTTAAGTTGTGAGCCGTCGCCAAAATTAATCAGTTGCTGGACCACGCCCTTGCCGTAGCTCTTGGTACCGATGACGTAGGCGTCGTGGTTATCGTGCAAGGCGCCGGTGGTGATCTCGCTGGCCGAGGCCGAGCCGCCATTGATGAGCACGACGGTTGGGATGCCGTGCAGCTCGTCACCGCCGAGGGCTTGGTAGGTTTGGACGACGGTGTTACCACGCTTCTCCTGCAGGACCGTTTGACCCTGTGGCAGCCACAGACTAGAGACGTTGACGGCGGCATTCAATAGGCCGCCCGGATCGTTGCGCAGGTCGAGAATGATACCGCTGACGTGGGCGCTGGCGAACTGGTCGGCGGCCTTCTGGGCCAACGCAGAGGTGTCGTCGGCGAAAGTGCTGATCGACATGTAGCCGATATTGCCGGCTAGTGTCTTGGTGGTGACGCTGGGTACGGTGATATTCTGGCGGGTGATGGTGAAGCTCAGCGTTTGGTTACCGCGGACGATTTGCAGCGTGACCTTGGTGTTGGCCGGACCGCGAATCTTATTGACCGCGGCGTCAACGCTCATGCCGGCGGTGCTGGTGCCATTGATACTGACAATCAAATCCTGGGCCTGCAGCCCGGCCTGAGCGGCTGGCGTGCCGGCGATCGGTGCAATGATCTGCAAGTCGCCATTGCTGTCGGCGCCCAGCTCGGCACCGATGCCGCTGAAAGAATTGTTCAGCTCGCCGTTGAAGGCTTTGGCCTCGGCTGGCGTGAAATATTCGGTGTACGGGTCATTGGTGGCCTCAGCCAGGCCGTGCTTCAGGCCGTTCAATAATTGGCTCTCGGTCAGATTGCCGTCATAGTTGGTCTTCAGCGATTGGTAGACTTGGTTGACGCTGCTGTAATCCAGTTGGGCTGGCAAACCACCGGCCACCGATTTGGCCGTCCAAGGCGTGCGTAAGCGGCCATTGCCGAAGTTTAGGCCCAAATAGAAAATTGCCACCGCTAAAACGGCGACCAGTACCATGCATAAAGCACGCTTTTGCCAAACCCCCGGTTTGTGTTTCAGCTTCATTGCTACCAATTATAGCAAGAAAGCTGGCGCTAAGCTGAAAAGGTTTAACCGCCGAAGTAGATGTAGGTCAGGCCGGCTGAGCTGACCCAATGGTCATAAAAATTACCGTCGTATTCGTCATTATATGAATAGACGTGTATTTGACTGCCGCTGACACCAACAACCCACATTGCGTGGCCAAATGTACCGCCCAGGTATATCGCAACCGAGCCAACCTTGGGCGTACTTCCAGTTTGAATACCTACAGCCGCGGCGCTAGCGGGCCACTGGTTTGCGTTACCAAAGCCGGTGGTATTTATACCGTATGTTTCATATACCATCCAGGCGGTGTAGCTAACGCACTCACGGTTACACATAGCCCAGCTATCAAGGTATTGGCAGCCAGGTACAGAATCACTAGTATGAGCATAATTACAGCCCCAAGAACCATAATATCCCGATGCTGTTGCTGGGTAGCTACCGCCGCATGACCCACTCGATATGACCTGGCCGGAGCTATCCAGCTGTCTGTTAGCTACAACCTGTTCCTCACGAAGCTGGGCAATCTGACTTTGGTTAGAAGCGATCTGGGCGTTATAGGCAGCCTGCTGGCTCTGGTTGTAAGCCAACAGTTGTTGTTGTTGGCTCTGGTCACCAAGTAGTTGATTGTTTTGCTGGGTTTCGGTCTTAACCAGAATATCCAACTGGCTCTTCTGTTGCTGCAGTTGAGCTTCGAGGTCGGCGATTTGCTGGATTTGGTCGTCGAGCTGGTTCTGAACATCGGTGCGGTACTGCTCCTTGTCGATGTAATCGCTGAGGTTCTTGCTGGTGGCCAGCTCTTCGATAGTGGTCATCGAGCCGTCGATATACATAGCCTTGACGTCGGCGCCAAGCTGAGTTTTCTTCTGGTCAATTTGAGCTTGGTCGGTGGTGATTTGTTGTTGCAGGTCGACTTGCTTGGTTTGATTGAGCTGCATGGCCGCCTCGAGGGCGTTGACTTGCTGGTCGAGGACATTGATGGCGTCTTGATAACTGGAAGCTTGGGCTGCCAGGCCGTTGACCAGCGCTTGGGTGGCGGCATTCTGGCTTTGCAAACCATTGATCTGGCTGTCGAATTGGTCGGCATGGACTATCAGCGTGCCGCTAATCAAGCCGAGGCCGGCTACTACGATAACCAGCGCCCGCAGACGCGTCAAAGAATGGTGCAGCAACTTATTGAATAAGGACATTTTTTTGTTTTGGTTGATGCCAGTGATAATTATAGCAGGTCGATGCAAGTTTGTCACCCTCCATGTTAAGGGGTGCTTGAAAATGGGATTTCGTAAATCCCCAAGCCCTCTAGTTATACTATTTCGTTTTGAATTTCAGGTAGCGGCGGGTCGCAATAGTCGAAGAGACCGCTCCTAATACTATACCAAGCAGCAGCTGGATCGTCAAAAGCAGGAAGAAATGACGGTCGAAATAATTATTGGCGTAACCGATGTCGAGTAAGCCGAGGCTGCTGGCCTGCAAGGTACCGCTGGCCGCCACGAACGCCGTGTTGATAATTAGGACCGAGAGGACGGCTGACAAAATGCCGTAAATGGCGCTCTCGACGATGAACGGCCCGCGAATGTAGCCGGTGCTGGCGCCCAACAAGCGCATAATTTGGATCTCGTCGCGGCGGTTGAAGATGGCCATTTGAATGGTGTTGAAAATGATCAGGGCGCAGATGACGGCGAAAACGACCACTGTGAAAACACCGATTTCGCGCAGCACGTCGGTGGCGTGGGTAATCTTGTTGATGGCCGCTTCGCGGTCGCCGCTATAGCTCGGCTGGTCGGATTGCTCGGCGGCGATATTCGACTTGCTGAGAAAAGTCTTGATGTCTTGGATACGGTTGAGGTTAACCGGCCTAATGAGGACCGTCGCTGGCAGTGGATTGGAAGTTTCATCGATGGCCGTCAGCAGTTGCTCGTTACCGGCGTTTTGCTGCTCGTACTGTTGCAGGGCTTGGGCCTTGGTCAGATACTGGACGCTTTTGACATTGGGCAACGCCTTAATCTGTTTCAACAATTGCGTGGTTTGGCTGGACGTCACCGAATCTTTGAGATAGACCGAGATGTCGATTTTGCTGGTAATCTGGGCGATGGTGTTGCTGAAAGTGGCGTTGGTGATTAGCGAGAATAGGACTATGGTCAGGGTCACCACCATGACAGCCATGGCGGCGATGGCCAGGCTGATATTCCGGATGAAATTAACAATGCCGGTGTGGATGATACGCCAAAGAGTAATCAGTTGGGCTTTCATATATAAACCTACAGCTTGTAGCCGGCGTTAGCCTTATCGCTGGTGACTTTGCCGTTTTGCAGCGTCACCACGCGGCGCTTTAGTTTATTGACGATTTCGACGTTGTGCGTCGTCAGCAGCACCGTCGTGCCATAACGATTAATTTTTTCCAGCACCCGGATAACATCCCAAGCATGCTTGGGATCGAGATTGCCGGTCGGCTCGTCAGCGATCAGAATCCGCGGCTGGCGAACCACCGCCCGGGCGATGGCTACTCGTTGGCGCTCACCGCCGGACAGTTGCAGCGGCATGTGTTTCTCCTTGCCTTTCAGGTTGACGATGTCCAAAACTTTTGGCACGGTGTTACGGATCTCGCGGTTGCCGGCGCCGACGATTTCCAGGGCGAATGCCACGTTCTCGAAAACGTTCTTGTTCGGTAGTAATTTGAAATCCTGGAAAACGACGCCGATTTTGCGCCGCAGCAGCGGGATGTCCTTGTCGGGCAATTTGTCGTAATCGACGCCGCCTACCACGATTTTGCCAGAGGTCGGCCGCTCTTCTCTGGTTAACAACCGGAGCAATGTAGTCTTGCCCGCCCCACTCTGGCCGACGACGATGACGAATTCTTTTGGCTCGACGTGCAAACTGACGCGATCCAATACCGGCCCGCTGGTTTTGCTATAAGTTTTGGTTACCCTATCGAGCAGAATCATTAGGGCTATTATAACAAAACTTCTATGCTTCGCTGTCTGATTGTTCGCCTAATAGTAAAGCGGCAACGCTACCTTCACCAAGATCCAGTAAAAACTCAAGTAGCTCAGTGCGATTTTTGCCAAATTTTTGGCTCATTGTTTGCAATCTTATTTCAGCTCTTATCTCGGGGACCGCTTCAACATATTTATCTAGAAGTGGAGTGCGGGAGTAGACATTAGTGGGTTTACCTTTTCTCGCTGATAAAGCCATTTGCCCTGCTTCGGTAATTAAGCCATATGGCAAGAAATGCTTCGAAAATATCTTGCTTATAGCCGCCCGAGTATACCCAGTTCTTGCGGCGAGTAGATTTTGGGTAACAAGTGGGCTCGTTACAATGGCAGCTGCCGAACTCGCAAATGATTCGACGCTTCTTATCCTCATAATTTCGGCCGTACTCGGCAAAGGAAGTTCATTAGAACCTTCTAAGGCTTTATAAGGAACAAAGTTTTGACTACGATGGGTCTGGCTTATACTTTCCGCCGGATATATTGTGCTAAGTTTCTGCAAACAATCCAAGACATAAGCTTTACCTGCCGAAAGCTCTGCTTCAGTTGCTCTAGCTTCTAAAACTGGCCGAACTTGGGCATCGTTAAGACTGACGGTGGCATCCATAAACGGTTTACCGCCATAGGCTAAAACCTCAGCTAGAGCCGAGGGGTCAATATAATGCTCTCCTTGAGACATAAATATATGTTAGCATTTATGCTGCTTTTAGTCAACACATGTTCTGAATTTTCAGCCTATTGTCTTTTCGAGGTAGGCGTCAATTAGCGGGTCAAGGGCGCCGTCGAGGACTTTGTCGGGGTCGCTGGTTTCGTAGCCAGTGCGCAGGTCTTTGACTTGTTTATAAGGATGTAAAACATAGCTGCGGATTTGGTTGCCCCACTCCGCCGATTGATTGGGACCTTTTAATTCGTGGAGTTTTTCGGCGTGTTGTTCGATTTGCAGTTGGGCTAGTCTGGATCGCAAAATCGTCATGGCCGTTTCTTTATTTTGCAACTGAGATCTTTCATTTTGGATGGCGACAGCGATGCCGGTCGGCAGGTGTGTCACACGGACGGCCGAATCGGTGGTGTTGACCGACTGGCCGCCGTGGCCACCACTGCGGTAGACGTCGACCTTGAGATCCTTATCATCAATTTCTAGCTCGTCGGGCCGGTCGATCTTGGGCATCACTTCGACCTTGGCGAAGCTGGTTTGGCGCAAATGGTCGGCGTTGAACGGACTGAGGCGCACCAGACGGTGGACGCCGTGCTCGCCCTTCAATTTACCGTAAGCGAAATCACCATCGATCTCCAGCGTCAGACTTTTCAGCCCGGCCTCGTCGCCGGGCGACTCGTCGACGACACTAACCGCCCAGCCGCTGTCTTCGGCATAGCGGCTGTACATCCGGAATAGCATTTGCGTCCAGTCTTGGGCGTCGGTGCCACCGGCGCCGGCGTGCAGGCTGAGGATGGCGGCGTGGTCGTCGTAGGGTCCGTTGAATTTCAGATCTTGTTTTAGCTTGTCGAATTCGGTCTGCAACTTTTCGAAATTTTGTTTGAGCTCGTGGGCCATGGTTTGGTCTTCCAGGCCGGCCAGCTCGACCAGCTCTTGGGCGCTTTCCGACAATTGAAACCAGGGTTGGGTGCGACTATTGAGTGCCGAGACGCGCTTGGAAATTTCCTGGGCTTGGCTAGAATCATTCCAGAAATCCGGCTCGGCGGCCTTCTTCTGCAACTTCAATAATTCGGCCTTCAGCTCGGGCATTTTCAACTGCGTACATCGCCTGCGTCAATTTGGGCTCGTAGGTCCCTGGCCTGCTCTTCCATATCTGATAATTATAGCAGCTAGGGTGTGCTTTTGGCGGCTTCGCTCCACAGCGGCGCCAACTGGGTGTGCAGCTCGGCAGCAAACGGATCGCCGCAGTTGCCGAGCACGCCGAACGCCCAAACTTTCTCGGTAAACATCGCCTTGGCAATGTCGACAATTTGACGTTTGGTGACCGCCCTGATGCGCTCCGGCACGCGGTAATAGTCATCGATCACGCCGTCGAAGAAATAACGGCCGGCGTAGCCGGCGGCCGTGCCACCGACAGTCTGGGCGCCGCGTTGGAAACGGCCCAGGGCGTATTGTTGATGCGCTTTTGATTTCCGAAGCCGAGATTTCGCCGTTCAGCACTTTGGTCAGCTCATCGACGATAATTTTCAGCAGCGGCCGAACCATTTTTGTCGGAAACTTGGGCGCCGAACCACCAATTGCTGGCGCTCGCGGGTTTGGCTGAGGCCGGAATTCATGCCGTAAACCAGGCCGCGCTCGCGGGCCGTGCCTAGAATACGCGAGTATAGCGTTTCGGTCAACATGGTGTTCAGCCAAATTGAGGGCGTCGGTTTCAGGATCATTCAGCCGGCGGCGCAGAAAAGTATCGATGTAGAAATAGAGATTCTCGACTGTGTCGTTGGCATGTAGACCGGCCGCGCCAAGCGTCGTGGGCGCTTCGGTCGGCAGCGTCGAAACGCTGGCCGGTATGTGGCAGCTCAATCTCTCCAGCAGCTCCGGATGGCCTCGCGCGCGTGCGGCTGTCAGATTACCGGCGATGATAAAACGCATATTCGGCGCCGAGTGGGTGCGGTGATAATGGGCCCGAATATCGTCGAGCGTCGACGTTGGCCATCAGCTCCAAGCGCTCGGTGTCAGTTTTGGCGATCAGGCCCAGAGCCTGGCGCATTTCCAGGCTGAGGCGGCGGAAGTGATTGTTGCTGCGGGCGGCCATTTCCTCCTGGACGTTGCCGAATTCGGCCTTAAACTCTTCTTCCAGAAACAGCGGCTTGGTGATGGCGGTGAGCAGCAGGCCAAGCACTCGGTCCCACTCAAAATCGGCACATTCGGCTTCGTAGGTAATGTCGTAAACGCCAGTCGTGGCGTTGCTGTAAGCGCCGTTTTTTTCGAGCTCGGCCTGGAAATCGCGGGCCTTGGGATCAGCTCGTTGGCACCCAACAGAACGTGCTCCATCAGGTGCGGAACTTCCCATTTGTCGGGCTCAACCAAGTATTCGCCAGCTCGAAAATTGATATCAAAGGTCATGACGCTGGCGTCCGGAATGTGCAATAACAGGCCCTGGGCGCCGTTTTTGAGTTTGATTTCCGTGGCGGTGTGGCGCATCGTCTACTTTCGCCTGCGCTTGGCGGCGGTTTTGCGCTTGCGCTCCGATTTGCGGGCTTTTTTGAGGCTCTTGGATTGCTGCTTTCTTGGCGGCCGCGGCGACTTTGCGTCGGCGAAGTCGGCGGCCTCGAACTCGATCTCGGCGGTCGGTGATTTGGCGTGGCGTTCTCGACCGAGCCGCGGGCGGCGCGGGTTAAGATCGGTTTCGGTGGCTCGCTCCAGCGCTTCGGCCGCCATCGGCTCGGCGTGGAATAGTGATCGCAGCAACATCGTGGCGTAGCGTCGTTTTGCAGTCCATCAAACAACAGCTGGCCTCGGCGGCGATACTCGACCAACGGATCCTGCTGGCCAACGCTCATCCAGTGAATGCCCTCGCGCAAGTGGTCCATGTTTTCGAGGTGCTGCATCCAGAGGTTGTCGAGCACCTGCAGGTAGATGTCGCGCTCGACTTTGCGCATAATCTCGGCGGTGAAAGCCGTTTCGCGGGCCGCGTACAACTCCTCGGCCTCAGTTTGCAGGACCTTCTCGAACTTAGTGGCGTCGGAATCGAACAGTTTATCGAGCGTGGCTTCGTCGAACGGGAAAGATTTCGCGCACTATATCTTCAAACTGATCACTGGTGACCAGCGGCGAGGTAGCCAGAGCGTGGGTTTCGTCGTCGAGCAGGATTTTGATGCGCTTGCTGATGTCGGTGGGCTCGCAAAATCTCGCGGCGCATAGCGTAGATCGCCTTGCGATGGCGGTTCATGACGTCGTCGTACTGCACGACGTTTTTGCGCTGGTCGAAGTGGAAGCCTTCGACCTTTTTCTGGGCGCCTTCCAGGCTTTTGCTAATCAAGCGGTTCTCGATCGGCATATCGTCGCTGACGTTCAGCCGGTCCATGACGCCGGCGATTCGGTCGCCGCCGAAAATGCGCATCAAATCGTCCTCAGTACTGACAAAAAACTGGGTCACGCCGGGATCGCCCTGGCGGCCGGAGCGACCGCGCAGCTGGTTATCGATGCGGCGTGATTCGTGGCGCTCACTGCCCAGCACAAACAAGTCCGCCGAGTTCTTTAATCCCCTCGCCCAGCACGATGTCGGTACCGCGGCCGGCAATGTTGGTGGCCAGCGTTACGGCGCCCTTCTCGCCGGCTTTGGCGACAATCGTTGCTTCGCGCTCGTTGTTCTTGGCGTTCAAAACCTGGTGCGGCACGCCGGCCTTGGTTAAGCATGTGCGCCGAGGACTTCGTTTTTCTCGATCGAGACGGTGCCCAGCAACACCGGCTGACCCTTGGTATGCAAGGTTTTGACTTCGCGGGCAATGGCCTTGAACTTGGCCTGCTCGGTGCGATAAATTCGGTCCGGGCGGTCATTACGCGTACCAGCTGGCGGTTGGACGGAACCTCCACGACGTCGAGTTTGTAGATCTGGTGAAACTCTTCGGCCTCGGTCAGCGCCGTACCAGTCATGCCGGACAGTTTTTTGTACAAACGGAAATAGTTCTGGAACGAAATTGTCGCCAGCGTCATCGCTTCCTGCTGGACTTCGACGCCTTCTTTAGCCTCGATGGCCTGGTGCAAGCCTTCGTTATAGCGCCGGCCGGCCAGTAAACGGCCAGTAAACTCATCGACAATGACGACTTCGCCCTCGCGGGTGACCACGTAATCTTTGTCGCGGTGGAACAGGGCGTGGGCCCGCAGCGCCTGCTGCAAGTGATAAATCGTGCGGATGTTTTCCGAGCCGTAGAAGTTGTCGATGCCCAAGATTTTCTGGATTTTCTCGACGCCGGCATCGGTCAGGATGACGGTTTTGCGCTTTTCGTCGGTTTCGAAATGTTTATCCTTAGTCAGTTGGCGCACAACCTTGGCAAATTGGGCGTAGGCCGTTGCCGCTCGTCACGCTCGGGGCACTAATAATCAGCGGCGTGCGGGCTTCGTCAATCAGGATGGAGTCGACCTCGTCGACGATGGCGTAATTGCAGGTCGCGCTGGCGCAGCTGATCAACTTCGCGCACCATGTTGTCGCGCAGATAGTCAAAGCCGTACTCGTTGTTGGTGCCGTAGGTGATATCGGCGGCGTAGGCCTCTTGGCGGGTGACAGGGCTTCAGATGGCGGAAACGCTCATCTTGATGCTCGGTGTTAGTGAAATTGGGATCATATATATATGAATGGTCGGCCAGGATGACCCCTGTTCGCATACCGAGGAAATCATAGACCTGCCCCATCCAGCCGGCATCGCGCTGGGCCAGATAATCGTTAACGGTCACCACGTGGACGCCCTTTTCCTCCAAGGCATTGAGGTAAACCGGCAGCGTGGCCACCAGCGTTTTGCCCTCGCCAGTTTTCATTTCGGCAACATTGCCTTCGTGCAGCACCATGCCACCAATCAGCTGGACATCGAAATGCCGCTGGCCAAGCGCCCGAGTGGCGGCTTCGCGGACCACGGCGAAAGCGTCGGGCATGATTTGGTCGAGCGACTCTTTTTCCAAGCGCTTCTTCAGAACCGCAGTTTGCTCTTTGAGTTGCGCGTCCGACATGGCTTTGTACTTGTCAGCCAGGTCATTGATACCTTTGACGCGCTTACGCAGCCGCTTGACCGTCTTGGCCTGCGGATCGCCCAGAACTTTCTTAAAGACAATATTCATCAGCCAGTCGCGTCTCCCCTTCTCTGCTCACGCAAGAGTTTTTTCGTCGGTTTCGTCACATAATTATAGCCGTTTTCGACCGAGAATGCGAACGATTACTGGCCGAGGAATGGCTTCAGAGCATTTGGGATTTCGAGGTCGCCGTTAGCCTGTTGATGGTTCTCGATCAAGGCAATCGTGATGCGGCTCATGGCGGCCAACGTGGCGTTGAGGGTGTGGACGAACTCTTTCGAGCTGTCGGCTTTGCGGTACTTAATATTCAAGCGGCGTGCCTGATAATCCGTGACGTTGGAGCAGCTCATTAATTCGCGGTAAGTTTTGTCGACCGGACTCCAGTATTCGATGTCGAATTTCTTATAGGCCGGCGCGCCGAGGTCGCCAGCGGCGATGCGCACTACTTGATAGGGGATTTCCAGCTGCTGGCATAAATCTTCTTCCAGTTTCACTAAGTTCTCATGAATTGCTTCCGATTCTTCAGGTTTGCAGAAAACATACAGCTCTAATTTATTAAATTGATGCGTGCGGAACAGGCCCTTGTTGTGTTTGCCGTAGGCGCCGCCCTCGACACGGTAAGCTGGGCTGATGCCGGCGTACATCAGCGGCAAAGCTTTCTCGTCCAGGATTTCGTCGGTGTGGTAGCCGGTCAGCGGGATTTCGGCGGTGGCTATGAGGTTTAAATCTTCGTCTTCGATTTTATAAATTTGCTTCTCATTGCCACGGGCCGAGAAGCCGGCACCTTCCAGCGTCCGGCTATTGACCATATGCGGCACGCTCATGGCCGTGAAACCGTGTTGCTTGGCCAGCTTCAAGGCTAGTTGGAAAACGGCCAGGTCGAGCTCGGCCAGCAGGCCTTTCAGGAAATAAAACTTGGCGCCGGCGACCTTGGCGCCGCGCTCGAAATCAATCAGCCCGCGCTGCTCGCCCCACGTCAAATGGTCCACAGCCTCGAAACCTTTCGATTCGGTGCTGCCCCAGTGACGCTCTGGGCGATTAGCTTCCTCGCCGCCTAGTGGTGTGTCGTCCGGCATGACATTCGGAACTGCCATAAGACTTTCTTGCAAAGTTTTCTCTGTGGATTTCAAGACATTTTCAAGCTCAGCAATGCGTTCTTTCAGCTGGCGGCCGGCATCAATTTCGTGTTGGTTCGGTTGCTGACCTTTAGCCGCTTTAACAGACTCATTACGTTGACGCTGCAAATCTTCAATTTGCGTCAGCAATTCGCGGCGTTGCTTGTCACGGTTTAAAATTTTTGGAACGTCGACTTCGTAGCCCTTCTGTTTGGATTTCTCGGCTACCAGGTCAGGATTGTCGCGGATGAACTGAATATCGAGCATATGTGCAAATTATATCAGTTCGCGTCGACAATCCTTACTCAGTGACGATGCGTAGCGTGCTAAAACGTCTATCGAACTGCTGGTTCAGATGGCCGATGTCTGCAATGATTTTCAGATGATGTTCAATGCTCGCCTGGCGATGGATATCAAATTTGCGCTCCAATCTCTTAACATCATCCTTGGTTGCCAAATTTTTAAGGTCGTCTTTGGTGGCCATGCGTTGCTCCAAATTGGACAAGTCGCTTTTGGTCGCCATGTTTTTGATATCATCTTTGGTGGCCGTGCCATCCAGGCGAACTTCAATCGAATCCAGCCGGCTTTCCACACCAGTTAGTCTGTCCAAAATCTGCTGAAGCTGTTGATTAATAGTTTGTGGCATGCGGCTCATGATGCACTTAATTATAGGTCCGTGACTCAGTCAATGGAAGTATTTTTAATGAAATTTTAAGATTTTTTCTTCATGTGCTGGAGAGTCAGCTCGGTGCGCTCTCGCGCGTAGCTGCAGAAGTCGCAGGGGCCGCCCATGGCTGCGTCGCCGATTGGCGGCATGTCGTCGTTGTCCAGGCACTTTTTCATTTTCACTAAAGTCGGCTCGATCCAGCTATCGTTGCCGGTATACGGAATCAGCTTGGTGCGGAATTCGAGGTGGTCGGCGAAGCCGTCGAGGTCCAGCCGGGCGTTGGTGTAGACGAAATAGCCAGTGTCGCTCACTTTGAAGCCGTTTTGGCGCAGCAGCCATTGATAAATTTCCAGTTGGCGTTTATAGCTGATTTGCCAGTCGGAATCAATGCTGACTTCACTGGCCTTGGATGTCGCTTTGTAATCAACGACGATCAGTTCGCCATTGGGATTGACCCAGACGTCGTCGATGGCGCCGAAAATTTGCAAATTGGTTGGTTCATGGAGCGCTGTCACGCCAGTGAAATTGTGGCGCCATTTGTCCAGGTCGACGTGCTGGTAAGGCACGGCCTTAAGCTGGTTGTCGGTCATGATCGGATGTGGCGTACCGGCGGCCCGGTGGACGTCAAATTCTTTCTTAAATAATTCATCAATCGTCTTGTTGATATTGAACGGCGGCCCGCTCGGGCGCTTGATTTTCAGCCGCTCGCCCAGCCAAAAACAGCGCGGGCACTGCATGAACAACTCGATCTTGGAGCGTGATAATTTGAAAGGTGTCTTCTGCCCCGCCCGGTAAGCCGGTGAACGTTCATAAGCCATGTGCTCCTATTGTAGCAAGCTTATAGCAAGCGGCTTACAGCTCTTCGAGGATTTTTAATAAATCGGCTGGCCCACGGGCGATGGCCGAGGGCCGGCTGGACTCGAAATCTTCCGGCCCAGCATAACCCCAAGTGACAGCAATAGCCCGCAAACCGATCGATTGGGCGGCCTTGATATCGCCTGGCTCATCGCCGATGTAGACACAGCTGCCGCTTTCCAGCCGGTGATCACGCACCAGGCCATGCAGCACCGGCGCCTTGCCGAACAAGGTTACGCCGCCGTAAACTTGCTGGAAATACTTTTGCAGCTTATGGGCGCGCAGAAAAATTCGGATATTACGCACCGTGTTATTGCTGACAATGAATAGCTGATGGCCTTCGGCGTGCAGTTTGCGAATGACGTCGGGCATGCCCTCGAACGGCTGGAAGTTGCGGGCCCGGCGGGCCAAACGGCTACGGCCGCGGAAGAACAACATCGGCCATTGCCACCACTGAAAGCCGAGCTGATGGGCCATGCCGCTGAGCGATAGGCCGCGTAATTGGCGTTTCTGGGCGTTACTCAGCGCTGGCAGCTTGGCTTCTTGGGCCAGGAAGTCGGCCACATAATTAAAACTATCGGCAATCGTGCCGTCGAAATCGAAGATAATAGCCGCCATTGGCTATAGTTTACACTAGCTGACCGGCGCGTAGTCGACGTGGCACATGCCCTGGCCGGTGCGCTCAGTGAATTTCTGATGATAGTCTTCGGCTGGCCAGAATTTCGTGGCTTTGGTAATCTCGGTGACGATTGGCTTGTCGAAATTCGGCTGGACTGCTTTTTTCACCTTTTCGGCGATTTGTTTTTGCTCGTCGTCGAAGTAAAAAATTGCCGTCCGGTAGCTGTCGCCAACATCTGGTCCCTGTCGATTCATTTGCGTCGGATCGTGCATCCGGAAAAACTGCTTCACGAGAGTTTCGTAGTTGGTTTCTTTCGGATCAAATTCAATCAACACCGCTTCGGCGTGTCCGGTGGTATGCGTGCAAACCGCTTCATAACTCGGGTTTTCGGTATGCCCGCCAGTGTAGCCAGCCGTCGTCTTAGTGACGCCCGGCACCTGGTCGAAATAGAATTGGACTCCCCAGAAACAGCCGGCCGCGAATAGTGCTTGGTTCATACTTATATTATACTCGGCTTTTGTCAGCGAGCATGTTACTCCGTGATAGTGACGTCGCGCCAGAAGGCCACGTAATTGGAGAAGTCTTTTTTGACAGTCGTGATGGCGCTGGGTTTCGGTTCGGGGTAGCTCCAGGCGTCGTCTTTGCTCCATTTATCACCCTGCCCAACGTCGAAATATTGACAGACGCCTTTCCAGGGGCAGGTATACGGTGTATCACTTTTGCGCAAAAATTCCTGCTTGACACTGGCCGGCGGAAAATACCAATTCCGTTCGATATAAATTAAATCTTTCTTGTCGGCTTCGGCGATGACGGTACCGTTCCAGGTTGCTTTCATGCGAGTTCCCTTTCTTTAGTAATTATAGACATTTAGCGCCCGACGCCGAAGACGCCGGCGATGATCATTAATAAGACGAAGACGCCGAGGCCGCGGCGAAAGTAGTTGACGCCGCCACGGATTTCAATAACGCTCCAGATGGTCAGCACACCCAGACTGAGCCACCAGAAGATCGAAGCCACGTGATTAGACGGTGACAGCACGGAGACGATGGCCAGCACCGCCCAGCCGATGAGCCATGGACTGGGCGCCTGGTAGAATACAATCTTGCCGGAGCGGTCGCGCCAGATTCTGTCCCACAGGCTGCGCCCTGGAGTCCTGACATTTTTATTTTGCATAACTGCAAATAGTATAAACCATAGGCTGCCGGACGGCGAAATTTCAGCTCGCTCTCAGCCGCCAACAGGAATGATGTTGCGTTTTTTACTGGTTCAAGCTACAGTGAAGACCATAATTTATGGAGAGGGTTATCTCATGAGTGCTTTGCAACCGTTAGAAGATTCGCTAAATGACGTCTTCGTCAAACAGGCCCCGGCGTTGCCCGCCGGCGGCAAGAAATGGCTGGTTACTTACCTGCCCTGGATCAACCTGGTTCTCGGCTTGTTCACGCTGTACGGCGTCTACTTAGTCTGGCACTGGGCGCACTACACCAATTCGCTGATTAATTACGCTAACAGCTTGAGTAGCATTTATGGCGGCGCGACGGTTTCCGTCCATCGGCTGGGTCTCGGCATTTGGCTGGGCCTGATCGCCTTAGCCGTCGAAGCCATTCTCTACATTGCCGCCTTCCAGAGCACCAAAGCCCACAAGAAAGCCGGCTGGGATCTGTTGTTCTACGCCCTGCTGATTAACGTCGTCTACGGCGTAATTATCATGCTGACGGCTTATGGCAGTTTCGGCAACCTACTCAGCGCCTTGATCGGCTCGGCTATCGGCTTGTACTTGCTATTCCAAATCCGCGCCAGCTACATCAAAGCCTAGGCTATTCTTTGGCCCGAATTTGGTCGTGGTCCAGCCCGTAATAATGGGCGATTTCGTGCCATAATGTGTGCCGAATTTGTTCTTCCAGCTGGGGTAAACTGTTGCTTAATCGGCTCAGCGGACCTTTGAATAAAGTAATCTTGTCTGGCAGTAATCTGGTCATTCCTTGCCTCTGGCTGAGCGGCGTGCCCTCGTAGAGGCCGAGCAGTGTTTGATTAGGTTGCAGCTTAGCCGTTTGGCGCTGCTCCAGCGTCGGATCTTCTTCGTATAATATGGCCACATTCTTGATATTCTGGACGTGCTCGCCCGGCAACTCGGTCAGCGCTTGGTTGATCAACACCTGAAACTGGTCGTCGCTGACGTCAACCATCAGTCCTCCAGGCGCAATCTTTTGAGCAGCCGGTCGCGTGGTAGAACGCTCAGGAACGAGCCAGCTCGAGGGCCAGAATCTTTACCAATCAAGGCCTGGTACAAAGTCTTGAATAGCTCTTTGCCATCCATGCCCTCGTCTTTGAAGCTATAGATAGTTTGGTGAAACCAATCCCCATCGGCGTCGGCTGGAGCGGTACTAATTTTGTATGCCAGGGCTCTTAGAAATGCCCGCTGCTGATCACTAAATTCTTCTACCCGTAGCGTGGGCCAGAGCCTAAATTTAACGTCTTCCGGCGCCCGTTTGTCGAGCCAGGCATCGATGAATCTTAGCTCGGAATCGATAATTTCACTGTCTTCTTCGGCAATGTCGGCATACTCGGTCCGACTAAGGGTTGCCACCACGGCGCTCGGGTTTTTCAGCACGGCCTGATAGGTGGATGTTAGCAACGAAAATGGCACCCGGCTGACGGTTTTGCGATCAAGACCGCGGGTAACGATATAGAGCAGTTGTTCTTCGCTTTCATTCCGATTATCTTTGGCTGCGAAAGCAGCAAACTCATCCATCAGCTGCACAACGCCGTTGACCGGATCAAAATAGAGCCGTTTCAGCGGTGGCGAGCGCAAAATAAAAAAGCGCATGACCTCGGGGGGCATCAGTTGGGCAGCCTCGAGGACATCCAGGCCGGTACCTTTACTAGCGCTCATTTTCTTATTATCGCCGGCCATATTAATGAAGTCGTATGAAACTGGATATGGCGGCTTGGCCTCGTAGACGTCTTTCATAATCTGGACACCGGTATCGTAGGAGCTGCCTTTGGTCATGTGGTCGCGGCCGGATGGCTCGCAATCAACCTTGAGCAACCACCAACGGCCGGGCCAGTCTAGGCGCCAGTCCAGTTTAACTTCGCCCTTGGCATAATCGACGGTCTGGGATTGCCCATCGGCGGCTTCATATTGTAAATTTTTGGCGGTCTTATCAAGGCCTAAGAATTTGCGGTTTTTGAGCCGGCCGTTTTCTAGGATCTGAATCGGCGTCCAGTGCTCATCCAGGTGGCGACCCGATATGGATTCCAGGGCTGCGCGAGCCTGATCGACCCGTTCGAGACTACGCTCGATTGCCGGTACGAAAAACCCACTGCGATACTTCTCATGCGAGCGGATAAGTTCAACTTCAATTCCCAGTACTTGGCAGGCGTCAATTAAGCCTTGCAAGAAATAATACAGCGTAGGAGCCTTCACCTTTCGGCGAGGGTATATCGCAAAGCGGATAGCCCAGATACTTTTCAAAATCGGTCGGCACATTAACTGGAATTTTGCGCAGGGCGTCCAAGTCATCAACGAAATAGATGTGCCTTGCCTGGCGACCCCGGCGGCGTATTCCGGCATTATAGCGTAGCTGTCACCAGCTCGCGCAGATGACCCAAATGGTACGTGCCTGACGGCGAGCCGCCAGTCTCAATCAAAATCTCACCCTCAGGCCGGGCACTAATAAGATCACCCGCAATTTTGTTCAACCACTGCATAGTCCCTCGATTATACCGAAGTTTGTCGCTGGCAGCTAGCTGATACTGACGACTTTGTAGGTGGTGGTGTCGGCGGGCGTAACGATGTCGACGGCTTGGCCGACTTCCTTGCCGAGCAGCGCTTGGCCAATCGGTGACTCGTCGCTGATTTTGCCTTCCAGGGGATCGGCTTCGACGGTACCAACGACCTGGAATTCCTTGACCTTACCATCGGCGCGCAGCTTAACATGCGAGCCAAGCTGGGACCTTGCCGCCACTCCGCGGCTTCTTAATAATCTCGACGTTCTTGAGGATGTTTTCGATCTCGCTGATCCGCGATTCGTTGCGGTCCTTCTCGGCTATGGCTGATTGGTACTCAGCGTTTTCAGCCAAGTCACCCAGCTCACGGGCGGCCTTGATGGCGTCGGCGATCTGGCGGCGTTTGCCCACTAGCGCATCGCGCTCTATTTGGAGCTCGTCGACACCACCTTGGGTTAACCGAAATAATTTTTTCATAGAAATTCCCTTACCGTTTAGCTGGCCCCGAGCGTTTTAACCAATTCTTCAACACTGACCTGCAGGCTTTCGGCGCTGGTACGAGCCTTGAGCTCGTAGTGCCCGGCCGCGTGTGTCTGATCGCTAATGACCACACGTTGGGGTATCCCCAGCAGATCGGCATCGGCGAATTTCTGGCCGGCGCGCACATCTCGGTCGTCATATAATACGCCGATGCCGGCGGCTGTCAAGCGATTATATAACTCGTCGGCTTGCTTGGTAATTGCCTCCTGGTCGCCGAGCCGCGCCAGGTAAACTTGGAACGGCGCCACGGCCGCTGGCCAGACCAAGCCGTGCTCATCGCTGAAGTGCTCAGCGATGACGCCCATCAACCGCGTGATGCCTATGCCATAGCTGCCCAACACGACGTGCTGAGAGGCGCCTTTTTCATCACTAAACGTTAAATCTAGTTCCTCGCTCTTGGCCGTGCCGAAACTGAAAATATTGCCGACTTCGGCGGCCTTGGTCTTCTCTAGTTTGCTCTTGTCTAATTTCAGCTGGGCCAAAACTTTGTCGCTGTAGACTTCTTCGTTGACGGCCAGTTTTTTGGCTTTATCGAGGTAAATGATATCTTCGCCGGCGTCGGTAATGGTCTGGAATTCGTGACTGAATTGGGTGAAAGCCCCGCCCGACGCAAAAGTCAGATAGGTGATATCGCCGAGTCCGACGCGGTCAAAAATTCGCAGGTAGGAATCGGTCACTTTGTCATAAAAAGCCTGGTGCTCGGCCTCGCTGCGGGTGTAGGAATAGAGATCTTTCATGACGAATTCGCGGCCCCGCATGATGCCGCTCTTGCTTCTAAGCTCGTTGCGCAGTTTGGTTTGGAATTGGTAGACGCTGACCGGCAGGTCGCGGTAACTAGCGATGTAATTCTTCATCATATCGGTGATCGGCTCTTCGTGCGACCAGGCCAGCCCGACCGGCGTGCCGCTCTGCAGCGCCGTTTTGAACCAAATGTCGACTTTTTTGTCGTCCCAGCGGTCGGTAATTTCCCAGAGTTCCTGGCGCTGCAAATTGGTCATGATCAATTCTTGGCCGCCGATACCGTTCATTTCCTCACGGACAATTTGCTTGATATTCTCCAGCACTTTTAGCCCCAACGGCAAGTAGGCGTAGACTCCGGCCATTTCCTTGTGAATGTAGCCCGCCCGAATCAGCAATTGGGCGTTCTTGGCCGTCTCGTCAGCCGGCACGCTCTTGGTCGTTTTGGTGAATAATTGGGACAGTCTCATCGCTGTTATTGTACCCTAACTGAGATGCAGCGCAAACAGCGCCACGAAGGCCACGCCGTTCTTCAGGGCGTGCAGTGTCATGCTGGCCCACAGGCTGCCGGTTTTCTGGCGTAGGTAAATTAATACCAGACTGAGAATGAAAGTATCGACGGCCGCAATCCATAACAAGCCGGCGCTGCCACCTTCCGGCAGGTGCGCCGAAGCGAAAATGACGCTGGTGACTAGCACGGCGCCAGCTGTTGGCAGGCCTTTTTTCAGGCTGCTGTATAGGAAGCCGCGGACCATGATTTCCTCGGTTAGCGGCGGCAGAATTACCAGACTGATGAACGTCATAATCAGTTGGGCAGCCCCGTGCGCCGTCGTGAAACCAATGTCCTGCTGCTGAGTGGCGTTGAAACCATGGACCAGCTGACCAATAACACCGACCGACACCACCAGCACGACGTAGTAAACAGGCGCCGCTAGTAAGCCGTACAGCCCGTCGCGCCACACCGGCCGGCGGCCGAGCCCAAGTAGCCGCCAACTGAGCTTTTGCTTTTTCAAGAACAAATAAATCGAGCCCAGGATGAAACCCTCGGCCAAGATTATATAGACGAACTGCGCCGCCACCGAGTTATTCAGCCAGTCATTGGTTTGTACGGCCGACCAGTGCCGGAGTGCCGGATATAAGGAGACCAGAATGCCACCGAAAAACTGAGCCACGAAATAAATAATAATGATAAAAGTCACGCCCAGCCACGGATTCCAAGGCACGCGCGGCACGGTGGGGTTGGTTTCTGATGTCGGTGGCTTGGCTGCCATTTAGAAAAACCGCTGGATATCAACAATTGTCACCAGAATAACCAGGCCAATTAGCAGCACGAAACCAGCGGCATTGATAGCCTCTTCGCGCTTCGCGCTCAGGGGCTTTTTCAGCCCGCGCGAGGCCAGCATGATCCACAACCGGCCGCCGTCCAGCGCCGGAATCGGCAGGATATTCATGATCGCCAGCGTCAACGAAATGATGGCGATAATGAACAACATGAACTGGTAGCCAATCAGGCTGCCATCTTTCAGAATGACGAAAATACCGACCGGCCCGGCGACCTGGGCGCTGGCGTTGGCTTGACCGTTCTGGCGGGCTGTAGTGTTGCCCGTAACGGCGCCGGCGATCAGACTGCCCAGGCCGCCCAAGGCATGGCCGAGACCTTGGAACGTCAGGGCCGTGACTTGGACGCTCAAGCCGGCAGCCACAATCGGCGCTGACCAAGTCGAGCGTTGCAGCGTGAACTGGGTCGGCGAAATACCGAGATAGCCTTTGGGATTATCCGTTTTCTGGCTGGCGTTAACGACGGCTGCCGTGCGCAGCGTCGCCTGGACCTGATAGTGGTGCCCACCCCGAGTGTAATAGACCTCGACGGTTTTGCCGGCAAAAGCTTTGGTTACCGACGGTAACTTGCTGGCCTGGTTGACGGCCACCGGGCTATAGCCTGGCAAACTAATATCGGTCAGCTCATCCTCCGGCTGCAAGCCGGCCTTGGCCGCCGGTGAACTCGGCTCGATATAACCAACTAGCACACGCGAGGCGCTCAATTGGGTGTCGCTTTTGACGGTGAATTGGTTGGGTACCAGCTGCGGCATGCCGATAATCGCCAGAATGGTGAACAACACCAGGGCGCAAACCAGGTTCAGGAAAACGCCGGCGGCCATAATCTTGGTTTTGGTCCAGGTGGTGGCGGCGCCGAATGTGCCCGGCTCGGTGTCGGCGTCGTGCTCGCCTTTCAGTCGAACGAAACCGCCCAGCGGCAAAGCGTTAATGCTGAAAGTCCAGCCGGCCCGAGTTTTCTTTTTATACAAGCGCGGCGGGAAGAAAATACCGAACTCTTCGACCTTGACGCCATTACGCCGGGCGACAACGAAGTGCCCCCATTCATGAATGACCACCAGTCCGATGAACAGAACGATGCCCACGATTAGCAAGACTATCCCCATTCGTCCCATTGTAACAAACCCTGTCTGAATCCTGGCTGAACTTAAACATTAGAAAAGTCTTTACAAACCATGGGGCTTATGTATAATCGATATCAGGTCAAGAGCCAACAAAAACGACCAAAATAAAAGGTCAGGTTTTAAAAAGTGAGTGAAGTTAAGTCGCCGAATCTGTTTGTCGGCAACGAATTCGTACAACGCGTGCAACGCCAGCCGCGCCCCGCGCCAGCTGAAACGCTAGCACCAATCAGCCAGCCCGTGCTGCTGCCAGCCGCCGCAGCCGGTGGTTTCGACTTACCGCTGCGTCGTCTGGATTTCACGCCCTCGGCCAAATTTGCCCGGCGGGCCCATCCGCTCTGGCGGCGCCCCTGGGAATGGATGCACCGCTACAGCTTAGCGGCTTTCGCCCTGCTCTTCTTACTAGTCGGCAGCAGCGGCACCATCGTGGCGGCCCGCGATTGGAGCGCTCACCTGACAGCCGCCGAAAACACCAAGCTCGTTATCCCGGCCATTGCCGGCCAGACTACATCTGTCCCTAGCTATGAACTATCCGATCAATTGCAAAGCCTGGCCAACCAGCCAGCTAGCCTAACGATTGGCGACCAAAAATTAGCGCTGAGCTACAACACTATCAAAAGTTGGCTAAATATCACGGCCGACAACGGCAAAACCATGTATCAATTATCCGTCAACCGGGCGGCGATTATTCGCTCGTTGCAAGCCCTGGCCGCCGAGTCAAGCTTGAAGCCCGTCGATCAAATCACCGACTCCTCCGGCACCGTAATTTCCGATGGCGTGGACGGCACCACGACTGCCGATGCGGCCGGCCTGTTGCGCCAAGCCACCGCTGTCACTAAGAATTTGTTGGCCGCCAAAGGCTTCCAAGTCAACTTGCCTCTCAAAACAGTGCCTTACCAGACAGTCGCCGTCAGCAGCTTCACCAACCTCATCGAAGTCAACGCTGCCGCCAACACTCTGACGGCTTACCAGAGAGGCCAGTTAGTTAATACCCTGGCCGTGACAAATACCGGCACCACCGTCACACCGACGCCGCTAGGCCAATTCACGATTAGCAAGAAAATCGCCAGCCGCACGGTCGGCGGCTTCGCGCCCTATAGCAAACACTATTATCACACCGCCGTGCAATCAATCAGCTACTTCGACAGTGCCGATGACGCCATTAGCGCCAACGACTGGCAACCAGCCAACGCACCGGCCAGCGTCAATACCATGCATGGCAGCATCGGCCTGGCGGCCACCGACGCCCAATGGCTATACAACTGGGCTCCTACCGGCACCACGGTCATCATCCACAACTAGACAGTCAGGATCTCAGCCTCTTTGGCTTTGGCAGCGGTCTCGATAGCCGCTTGAGACTTTTTCATGGCTTCTTCGACCTGCGCACTCAAGCGCTTGGCTTCATCTTCGCCAATATCTTTATCCTTCTTAGCCTCATCTAGCGTTTCCATAGCTTCATGACGGACATTGCGCAAGCTAATCATAGCCTCTTCTTGCTTCTGGCCGACTTGCTTGGCCAGCTCGCGGCGGCGCTCCTCATTCAAAGGCGGAATCGGCACCCGCACTACCCGGCCATCATCAGCCGGATTCAAACCCAGGCCCTGATTAGCGCGAATTGCCTCGCTAATAGCGGCCAAATTATTCGGGTCAAACGGCGTCAATTGCAGCAGCTGCGGATCGGGCACCGAAATGCTGGCGACTTGCTTGAGCGGCATCGGCGTGCCGTAAGCCTCGACCATCACGCCGTCTAGCATGCCGGCACTAGCCCGCCCAGTGCGCAGGCCTCTCAAACTTTCCGAGAAATGCTCCACCGCCTGATTGAACTTGGTCTGGGCGTTAGAGACAACTTGGTCAGGACTCATAATTAATTCGCCTTTTTAATTAAGCGCTGTGCGACCCAGCACCCTTAAGTTTAATAGCTCAGGATTACTTCGCGCGTGACGATGGACTTCCGCTACCCCCGATTGTTGCGCCCGAACTCGCTCAACCAGCTGAGAATGGCTGCTTTCTAGTTCTTGTAATGCTGCGGGAATATCGGCAAATGTCCCGGATAGCAATTCTAGCTGCTCGTCGGTCATGGGTTGAAGCACAACTTCAGTAGACTTTTTTCGACGAGCGAAATTCATATTTTTTACTATACTGAAAGGCTCTTGTAAAAACTAGTAACTAGCTGACTTCGCCAAGCTCCATGCGGGCAAAGCGCCGCACGACTATATTTTCACCCAATCGGGCGTTATGCTCTTTGACGTAGTCACCGACGGTTAGGTCCAAATTTCTAACGAAGGGTTGCTTGAGCAGTTCGTCGACGTTAGTCGGCGCGCTGGCGGCGATGTGCTGGGCCAATTCTTTGACTAGGTTTACGAAAATCTCGTTGCGGGCCACGAAATCGGTCTCGCAATTGACTTCCACCAGGACACCAATCCGGCCATCGTGGTTGTAGTTGCCAATCAGCCCGGCGCGGGCTTCGCGTTCGCCGCGCTTGTCGGCTTTCGTCAAACCCTTCTTGCGCATGGCGGCCAGCGCCTTGTCGAAGTCACCTTTTGATTCCTCGAGCGCCGCCTTAGCATCGGTCAGGCCGACGCCGGTCAAATCTTTTAATCTTTTAATCTCAGAAATATCAGCCATTTATTCCTCCTCGGTCTCGGCTTTGTCAGCCTTGCCAACTTTGTCAGGTTTATCAGCCTTATCGACGGCCGGCGCGGCTTTGACCTTGCCCTTGCCGACCTCGATGGCCTGCTGAACGTAACCGAGCATCAGCTCGATGGTTTTGATGGCGTCGTCGTTGGACGGAATCGGGTATTGCACCACGCTGGGATCGGCATTGGTGTCGACTAGCGCCACAATCGGCACTTCCAGCTTGGTGGCTTCGCGGCAGGCGTTGGCATCGTGGACGATGTCGACGATGAAACACAGCGCCGGGCTTCTTATTCAGTTCCTTAATGCCGCCATAAATAATATTCATTTGGTCGATTTCCTCTTGGAAACGCTGAACCTCGAGCTTGTTATACTTGTTGGCCAGCTCGCCGCTGGCCATGCGGTTTTCCAGCTCTTGCAAATGCTTCACCCGGCCGCCAATGGTATTCCAGTTGGTCAGCATACCGCCCAACCAGCGCTCCGTGACATAGGGCATGCCGGTGGCGATGGCGACTTGCTTAACTTTTTCTTGGGCTTGGCGCTTGGTGCCAACCAATAAAATTTGCTTACCCTCACTGGCCGTTTTGCTCAAGAAAGCCAGCGCCACCTCCAAGCTATCGACAGTTTTCGTTAAATCAATAATGTGCGTGCCGCCGCGCTTGCTGTGGATGTACGGCGCCATTTTGGGATGCCAGCGCTCGGTTTTGTGGCCGAAATGCGCCCCGGCTTCCAATAACTGCTTGATATCTACATCAGTACTAGCCATGTATCTCCTTTATCTTCAGCTGGGAGCCCGGACGGTCCGCTCAAGGTGCCGTTCAGGAGGATCAAACCCCAACCTGATTAATTTGTTACCCTTTCAGTTTAACAGATGGAAAACTCTTTGACAAGGGTTGACCCCAGCTTCTCTGATGTATATAATATGAACTCTATGAAAAAGAGTTTGCACCCGGACAATTATCGTTTAGTCGTTTTCGAGGACCTCAACAACGGTTCGCGTTTCTTGACGCGTTCGACTGTCGCTTCTGACGACACCACCAAGTGGGAAGACGGCCAGGAATATCCGCTAATCAAAGTTCACGTCACCTCCGCTTCGCATCCCTTCTTCACCGGTGAAGAGCGCATTCTCGACATCGAAGGCCGCGTCGACAAATTCAAAGCCCGCGCTGCCGCCGGTGCCGCTGCCAAAGATAAGCGCGCCGCTGCCGCCCAGAAGCTCGAAAAGCGCCACGCCGCCCGCGTCGCCAAAGCCGAAGTCGCCGCCGAGAACGCCAAACCGTCTAAGTAGTTTTTCCTAGATTATCACGCGCTCTATCAAGGTCTTCACGGATTTGATTAATATTCTGAGCTATCTCAAGTTTTAGCTGCTGCGCTCCTGCTCGGTCAACTTCGAGCGTGTCAGGATTTTTTCCTACCTTACTAGCCGTGGTTGCAGATACAACATGATACCTAGGATCGCGTGTCGATCTTTGTCGTATAAAAGCGGCGGTACCACCACTGGCACCTCTCCCAGCCAAATACTCCTTGACACCACTGCTCGTGGACGTATTAGCTATCACGATATCGTGATTTGCTGGTGTCGTCTTCCTAATCAAGTGAGCATAGGTACCATTCTCATCTATTTTTCCAATACGATCAGCACCTTCTGCAACGGCTTGAATAGCGTCAACAAGAGCTTGATCACCTTCTTCTAAGGGTCCCGCAGGCCGACTTCGATATTCTTGAGGCTGGTCAGTTAAATGTTCATTCATGATTAACAATTACTTTTTTTATTATCGCCTTTATACATAAAATAGCAAATTTTAACGATTTTGTCAATATATAACAGAGGTGGTATACTTTTGATGATGAACGAGAAAGAACAATCACTACGCATCGAACTGGCGGAACTGGAGACTAAGCTTCAGGACCCGCAGATTTTCGCTGACAAAAATTATCCCAAGCTCGCTAAACGCAAAAGCGACTTGGAAGAAATCATTTCCCTTTTCGATGAAAAAAAGAAACTTTTAACGGATAAGAAATCGGCCGAGGAGCTTCGCAATGATCCGGAGATGGCCGACATGGCCAGCGCTGAGCTGGAAGATTTGGACAAGAAAATTGCCGCCAATGATGAGAAATTAGGTGCCGCCCTGACGCCGCAAGACCCCAACGACGACCGTGACGTGATTATTGAAATCCGGGCCGCGGCCGGCGGTGACGAATCCAGCCTGTTCGCCGGCGAATTGTACCGGATGTACAACCGCTGGGCGGAAATTCACCATTTCAAAGTCGAATTACTCAACGAATCGCCCAGCGACGCCGGCGGCTTCAAAGAGATTACTTTCGCCGTCCGCGGCCCCGAAGCCTATAAGAATCTAAAGTTCGAGGCCGGCGTGCACCGCGTCCAGCGTGTGCCAGTCACCGAGAGCCAAGGCCGGATTCATACCTCAACCACTACTGTTGCGGTGTTGCCCGAGGCTGAGGAAACCGACATTGCTATCGACCCCAACGACCTCCGGATCGACGTTTTCCGCAGCGGCGGCCACGGCGGCCAATCGGTCAATACGACCGATTCAGCCGTCCGCATCACCCACTTGCCCTCCGGTTTAGTCGTTACCAACCAAGACGAAAAGTCGCAAATTAAGAATAAAGCCAAGGCCATGGGCATCTTGCGCTCGCGTTTGCTTCAGCTGAAACTCGACGAAGAAGCTTCGACGCAATCTGATGCCCGGCGAAAATTGATCGGCTCCGGCGACCGCTCCGAGAAGATCCGGACTTATAACTTCCCTCAGGACCGAATTACCGACCATCGTATCGGTTATTCACGCTCCAATATCCCAGGCGCGCTCAACGGTGATATTGATGACCTGATCGAGAAATTACAGTCCGCCGAGCACGAACTCTTGAGTCAGGACGTTTGATTTTCAAAACTTAACAACTCCTCACGTAACAGTCTCCGTACTTTTGGCAATATACCAAATATGGTATAGGTAACAGATTGAGCTATACGATATATCGTATAATGCTCAGTTGCATGATTAACTTCTATATACTTAACTAGATGATTATTGGCGAGTGGCTTCAGGATGCTATCAGGCGGCTTGCGGCGGCCGGGATTGGCACAGCGCGGCTGGACGCGCTGGTTTTGTTGGAAGACGCGACTGGCAAAGATCGGGCTTGGCTACTGGCCAACCCCGATTTTGAATTGACTACCAAACAAGCCGATGTACTCAAAAATGTGCTCAAACGTCGATCACGACATGAACCAATTAGCTACATCCGCGGCTGGACGGAATTCTATGGCCGCCAGTTTTTACTCACGTCCGCCGTCCTGGAGCCCCGCCCGGAGTCCGAAACCATGATAGATTTACTCAAAAAGCTGCCAAATTTGCCCTCCAAGCCTCACATTGCGGACGTTGGTGCTGGTAGTGGGGCCTTGGGTATTACTGCCAAATTAGAGTTACCGGGTGCTGAAATTGAACTAATTGAGGTAGATGCCAAGGCTCTCCGAGTGACTCAAATGAATGTAGATAAATTTACATTGGGTATTAGGTTGGTTGAAGATGATCTACTGGCTAAATCTGGGACCGATTACGACGTTTTGCTGTGTAACCTACCTTACGTACCAGATGATTATCATATTAATGAAGCGGCTTCGCGGGAACCCAGAATTGCTATCTTCGGCGGCCCCGATGGACTAGATATATATAGGAAGCTCTTCCGACAGGTCAAGAAGCGATCCTATAAACCGTTGTATATTTTAACTGAGTCCTTGCCTCCTCAGCATCAAGCGCTGAAAGCCATTGGCGAGAGTGCGGGCTATACGATCCATGCTGAGGACGACTTTATCCAGGTTTTCCGTCGGCCGGATTAATTGAGCCTATTACTGCAGTCATTGGCTAGACTACAGAAACTAGTAATTAGCTCTGCAAAGTTCCGAGTTGTATACAAAAAATAGCTTAGCTGCTGGGCAGGCTGCCGAGCGTGACGGCAATGTGCAGGGTTTGGCTGCCACGAACAATTGTTAGGGTCACTTTGTCGCCCGGTTGGTGCTGGTCGAGTAGACCAGTTAGGTCGTGGCTCTGGTCGATGGCCGTGCCGTTGACGGCAGTGATGATGTCGTTGACTTGCAGGTTGGCGCTAGCCGCCGGGCTGCCGCTGACCACTGATGGCTGGGTCGGGTCGGAGCTGGGCGCGATGAAGGCACCGTTGCTGACGCTGAGGTTGTATTCGTTGGCGACGTCGGCTGTCAATGGAATGTAGCGGACACCGAGATACGGCCGGGAGAATTTGCCGGTTTTGACGACCTGGTCAATCAGGCCTTTGACGTCGTTGATAGGGATGGCGAAGCCGATGTTCTGGGCGTCGCCGGCGATGGCGGTGTTAATGCCAATCACCTGCCCGTTGAGGTTGACCAGCGGGCCGCCGGAATTGCCTTCGTTGATGGCAGCGTCGGTTTGGAATAGGTCGTCGAGGTTTTCGGCCGTCGAAGCGTCGCCGGAGCTGTCGCTGGCCTGGACGCTGCGGCCGTAGCCAGAAATAATGCCACTGGTGACGGTGTTCTGGAATTGGCCAAGAGCGTTGCCGATGGCCACGACGTTGTCGCCGACCTGAACATCCGAGGAGTCGCCAATGACAGCTGGCGTTAGCTTGTGGCCGGCGGCGTCGTTAATTTTCAGGAAAGCGATGTCTAGGCTGTCACTGTCGCTAGTACGGCCAATAACTGAGACATTCTTGAGCTCGGTGCCGTCGCTGAGCGTCACGCTGACGCTAGTTGTGCCGTCCGGCACGACGTGCCGGTTGGTGATAATTAGCCCGTCAGACGAAATAATAATGCCAGTGCCGGCGGCTTGCTCATTCTCCGGCTGGGAGAAGCCATATAGGCCGAAACCGCCGCTGCCAGAGCTACCGTCGGGGCTGCTGGCCGACGTAATGTCGACATTAACGCTGACGACGCTGGGGCCGACGGTTTTGGCGATTTGAGTGATTAGCTGGCTGGCGCTGGTGACGACCTTGTCCTGGCTGGTTAGGTTGCCACTGACAATGCCTGACGAATTATGGTTTTCGAGGACCGCACCACCGAAGCCGCTGAGGCCGGCGATCAGAATGAAAGCCGCGATCAGGGCTGCGGCCGTGGCCCGCGGGCCACGCGGCGGACGCCAACCGGGCCGCGACATTTTCGGCATCGTGAAGCTGATTGTTCGCGGCGGCTTCGTGCTGCTGACGCTGTAGCTGGTTTCCGGGTCTGACTTAGACAACTTTGTTACCCCAATCCGAGAAAGCCAGCACCACCAGGATGATGGCCATCATAATGAAAACGAATTGCCGGCGGGTGCCTTTGCTCAAGCGATCGTAGTGGTCCAGGTAATAAATCACCGCCAAACCATAACCAATGGTGCTCAGTAGCAATGTGGGCTGAGAGACTTGGCTGTAGAACAGTAGCCAGTGACTGAGCAGCCAAGCCAAGGCGGCGCCGAAGTAGCCCCAGACATAGGCCAGCATTTTGGCGTAGGGCTCGTCGAAAGCGTCGAAGAAATGGCGGGCCGCCAGATAGCAAATCAGGCCGGTCAGCGTCGTCAGGCCGTAGACCGGACCGTTGGCCCAAGCCAGATAGAGAGCCATCAAGGCCGCCAACTGGCCGATGAAAGCCTGACTGGTAATCATGGCCATACTGCTGGCTGGTTTGATAAATAATAGCCAGCCGGCATAAGCCACGGCCCACAATGCCTGGATCATGAAACTGTCGGTGTGGGTCATGAATAACACCACCGACAGGCCGACCATTAGGTCGACCGAATTAGCGCGAATATTCGCGGGCCAAAACCGAGCGCGGACAGCAAACATACGCCATTTACTTAACACAATAATGCTGAGGGCCAGCTGAACGAAATCGAGCCGTACGAAGACGAAAACCACGATCGGTAATACCACTAGCAAACCCTGGTGGAGCAAGTTGGCAAAGCCGCTGGCCGGCTTCAGTTTCTGGAACACTGGTCTCATAACTGGCTCTATAATAGCAAACCTGGCTCGGTTTGTCCCTGGTCTCAGCTTTTCGGAGCCAGCTTATGGTATAGTGGAAATTTGTATGAGCGATCAGCCAACCAACCAAAACTATTCGCCGCTGCTACCTGACTCTCATGGCGACAAGGGCAAGCCTAAGGCTGTCACTGGCTCGCGCCGTTCGGGCTGGCGTGATTTGTTGGCCACGCTGATGATTTTCGCCACCGCTGCCCTGGTGGCTTTCCTGATTATCGGCTTCGTTTTCCGCTCTTATGAGGTTGACGGACCGAGCATGGAAAGTACCTTGCAAAACGCCGACAAATTAATCATCTGGAAAGTGCCCCGCACCTGGTCCGATATCACCGGCCACCCCTATATTCCGAAGCGCGGTGATATCATCGTTTTCAACGAAACCGGCCTAGCGCAGTTCGGCCAAACCAATACCAAACAGCTAATCAAAAGGGTTATAGGCTTGCCTGGCGACCGCGTGACTATCAGTAATGGTGAGTACATTATTTATAATAAGGCGCATCCCAAGGGCTTCGATCCCGACACCAGCCTGCCCTACGGCAAGAATATTCCCCAGACTACCGGCAGCGTCAACGTCACGCTCGGCCCCGACCAAATCTTCGTCAGCGGTGATAATCGCCCCGATTCACTCGATTCGCGGGCCTTCGGCCCGATCAACGCCAAACAGATAGTCGGCAAGTTAATGATACGTGTCTTCCCTATCGGCAAAGCCGAGTTTTTCTAGTTTGCTAAGTGCTCTAGTGGTATATTCATATATATGACACAACCGACAAAACGAGGGTTGGGACGTGGTTTCGAGGCCCTGTTACCGGCTGATTTCGACAAAAGTCTACTGGTTAGCGCCGAGGACCGCGTCGAAAGACTGCCGGTGACTCAGTTGCGTCCCAACCCGCAGCAGCCGCGGCGGCATTTCGACGACAAGCTATTGGCCGAACTGGCAGCTTCGATCAAGCGTTACGGCATCGTCCAGCCGCTGGTAGTCACTCCCGCCCAAGACGGCATTTATACTCTGGTGGCCGGTGAGCGCCGCTGGCGAGCCGCCCAGTTGGCCGGCCTCGACCGCGTACCGGCCATTGTCCGCCAACGCCAAGAACTGGAACAGCTAGAAGTCGCCCTGATCGAAAACGTTCAGCGCGTCGACCTCAGCCCGCTGGAACAAGCCATCAGCATCGAACGCCTGCACCAACAGTTCTCGCTATCCTATGACACTATCGCCCAGCGCCTCGGCAAGGCCTCATCGACGGTCAATAATACTGTTCGTTTGCTCGGTCTGCCAGAAGCGGCCCGCGAAGCCTTGACCAATCAGAAGATTAGCGAGGGTCACGCCCGGGCGATCTTGGCACTGAAGGACGACGATGAGCGCCAAGCGTATTTACTGAAAACAATTATCAATCAGGGCTGGAGCGTTCGGCAAGCCGAGCGTTTCGTGCTCAGCGTCAAAGCCGGTACCCAGGAGACCAAGAAAGTTCACGAGCACGTCAGTACCGACACTCCACAGACCAAAGCCCTGTCCAAGAAGCTCGGCACCCCAGTCCAGATCCGCCGCACCGCCCACGGCGGCAAGCTAGAGATCACCTTTCGCGACGACAACGAGCTAGATAGAATTACCAAGCTTTTCTAACCGAGCCGGCTCTACTGCCAGACTTTGATCCATTTGACTTGGAGCATTGGTGGCTTAGTCGAGGCTAGAGCATTAGCTGTGTTCGTATCTGGTACTCCGCCCCACGAGCAGTTGTTCCCGCTGGAGTCGCAACCACCGACCACCAAGTCAGCAACCAAGTATTCGTTCTGGAATGGCCAGCCGCCAATAGACGAATCGTTAGATTCGCTGTATTGAGCATAGGCCTGACCGTCAATCGCCCAGGTCATTAAACCAGACTGCCAGACCAACGAGTAATCGTGAAAACCTGTAGCCGCACTAGAAGTTAGAGTGCCGGTTTGGGTCTCGGCACCAATCTGTACGTTGCCGCTCGTCCAATTATGTGCGCTACCATAGACCGTAGTGGTATTGCCTAAGAGCATCTCCTGAACATCAATTTCGCCGTAAGTGCTAGCCGGGTTAGTATAGGCGCCATTAGAGAAGACCTGTGATCCTGCATCTAGCCATAGCCCACTCCACAAGCCCATACCACTCGGCATCTCGGCACAGAAGTCGATACGGCCGGAGTTTATGCTGTATTTACCGGCTGTCGTAATCAGGCCTGAGACGTAGGGTAGTCCGTCACTACTCGTACTAGCACCATTAGTACCGGTCTTCTGAGCCACGAGCTCAGCTGCTGATCCGTTAAATTTAACCTGTGAGGTTTCGTCCTGAGTGGCTATGTTGCCATAGTTGTAAATACCGGTTGACCAATCGGAGGGCAAAGATGAGCCATTGAATTCGTAATCCTTGACCGGATTGGTGTAGTTTGTAATAGCGGCCATGCCTCCGGCAGGGGTAATCGTCGATGGTGAATTGCCGCATGTACTGCTGCTAGTAGTGGTGGTTGTCGGGGCAGCGACCGTCACTGTTGAAGAAGCATTAGCCGTTCCGCCTGCACCACTGCAAGCTAGACTATATGTATCAGTACCGGTTTGGCTAAGAGCAGCAGTGGTAGTGCTACCGGACGTGGCTTGACTACCGCTCCAGGCTCCGCTGGCCGTACAACCGGTGGTATTGGCTGAGCTCCAGGTCAGGGTAGCCGCTTGTCCGGCAGTAACTGAAGCGGGATTAGCGCTCAGGCTGACAGTGGGTGTGGCTACCGTGGCGTTATAGCCAAGGGTCAGTGTATTTAGCAGAGGCGTGACGGTCGGATCGGTTGTACTGAGCGTCGCCATGATTTGAATGTAGCGGCTGCTGGCTAAGCCAGAAAGATTCGTGGTGACGGTTGTCCAAGCCGACCAGGTAGAGTTGTCGGAGCTGGTTCGGGCCTGGTAAGTAATGTTAGTTCCCGTCGGCAATGTGACTTGCGGTGCCAGCGATGTCCAGCCGACTGAGCCGGCCGAGCTGCCAGCATCATAACTTAGTGTAATGCTGCCTGAAGAATCGTAGCTAGGGGCAGTCGAAGTGGCGACGGCGCCTGCCGGCCCATAAACTGACATTTCATATAATGAATAGCCGTACTTGGTACCGTTAACCGCGGCGCGGGTTACGCCTAACATTCGGACATATCTTCCAGAACCAGATAACCCGGTTAAGTCATTAACCCCACCAGTTCCGGTGGTAGTACTATAGATAGTCGTCCACGTAGTGGCATCATTACTGACTTGGATTTGATAGGCTTGGGCATAAGCCGCCTCCCAATTCAGTTTTACTTCACTGATGTTATAGGTAGCTCCCAGGTCAACATAAATCCATTCACTATCGGTGTAAGCACTGCTCCAACGAGTTGTAAGATTGCCGTCGAAGGCATTGGACGGTGGCAGATAGGTACCAGTGGTGCCGCTGGTGTAGCTGCTTGATGAAGCGGTAGCTGGTTTATTAAGAGCAAGATTGGTGCTGGCGGTGGTCACTGGTGTGCCGTAAACCCCCATCTCCCATAATGAGTAGCCGTACTGGGTACCCCTGAGCGAGCCATACATTCTGACGTAGCGGCCGGTGCCGGATAAGCCGGTAAAGTCGTTTACCCCACCAGTACCTGTCGATGTGCCAGCAATTCTGGTCCAAGTCGTGGCATCGTTGGAGACCTGAATCTCAAAAGATTTACCGTAGGCCGCTTCCCAGCTCAACTTTACTTCATTAATATTATAAGTAGCGCCGAGGTCGACATAGATCCACTGCGGATCGCTGTAAGCGCTGCTCCAACGTGTCGCGGTGTTGCCGTCGACAGCATAAGAAGCTGGTAGGTTAACCCATTTACCATTCAAGTTACCGCTGCTCGTTGAAGAAGCCGTAACCGGCTTATTGAGAGCCAGGTTGGTGGTTGTCGGGGTCGTACTGACGTTGCTAATGCTGGTCGATGACGCCAAACCAACACTGTTATTGGCTACCGCGACATTGCTAAGAGTCCCGGCGTTCCAGTCGGCAGTTGTGCTCCACGTTTTGGATCCGGCAACTGTTGACGCGAAACTGTTGAAGATCAGATAGGCGCCAACACCGGCGAAAATCAGCACGAAGATGGCCATAAAAGGGTTGCGCCAGCTATTACCTAGCTTCAGCCTTTTGACTTTCGGTGGAGTTGCTCCATTAGAACCAATATACGGCGTTACAGGTTGTTGTGGGTCGGGTGATTCGTTCATTTTTGTCCTTTTTGATATGCTCATCACATTTGTTCTAGTTATGCTTATCTTCTCAGATGCATATCAGTCGTGTCAAGTACCTTTAAACAGCTTCCCTCATAAGTTTGGTTTCGATTTCCTTAGCCAGCGCCTTGTAGGATCGGGCACCCTTGCTCCAGCGGTCGTGTTCGTATATCGTGCGGCCATAACTAGGCGCTTCGGCCAGCCGGACATTGCGCGGAATAATCGTTTCGAATAATTTCTCGCCGAAATATTGTTGTACCTCGGCCTGGACTTGCCGACTGAGGGCGTTTCTTTTGTCGAACATGGTCAACACGATACCAAGTAGTTCAAGCTGCGGGTTGGTGCTGCCACGGACTGCCTGAATTGTGTTCAATAATTGGCTGAGGCCCTCAAGCGCGTAATATTCGGTTTGGACCGGAACCAAAACATAATCGGCGGCCGTCAGAGCGTTAATTGTTAATAGCCCCAGCGACGGCGGACAATCAATAAGAATAACGTCATAGCTGGCGGCCTGCAGCGCCCGCTTCAGGGCGAACTCCCGCTCGGGCTGGCTGACCAGTTCGACTTCAGCGCCCGCTAAGTTGGCATTGGCCGGCACCACAAATAATTTTGCGACATGCGTCTCCTGGGCCACAGACGTCAGTGGTGCCCCAGCACACAAAAACTCATAGGTCGTCGGCCCGGCTTGCTGTTTCGGCAGTCCGATACCGCTGGTGGCGTTGCTCTGCGGATCCAAATCAACCAATAATACGCTATGGCCACTGTCCGCCAGCTGAGCCGCCACGTTAATGGCGGTCGTCGTCTTACCGACGCCCCCCTTCTGATTGACCACGGCGATAGTTTTTTGTGTCATAAGTACTCCGCTGCCTTCATTATATAACAAAAACCGGCTGCTTAGGCCGGCTGAGCTGATTGAAACCTTGTGAGCTTCCCGAGTTTTAGTCCCGGGAAGCCCGTTTGGCTGTTTATTTACCAATGTTTGTTGATTAGGGCCAGCTCCCTCTGCAGGCTCCAACCCTACCCGACTAGTATCCGTCAATTAACAGAGGTCTTCAAGCCTATTTTGAGCAATTTTACTATGCGCCTGAATCGTTGTGATTAGGTATTCCAGGAGGCAAATTTCGTTGTAATTTGGTGTATGAAAAACCGCCTACCGACTGTTACGCGCTATAAAACAAACCCGCTTATACTGTCATGCACTAGTTTACCCGTTGTTATAATTATAACGTGCACTGATCGCGTTGAAACTTATCCACAAGGATTATTTAGACGGTACCGATTTTGGTAATCTTCAGAACCGTCTGGTGTTGACGGTGGCCATGCACCTTATGGACGCGTTTCTTGGCTTTATAACGAATCGCCGTTACTTTGTCGGCCTGGACATCGGCTTCGACGATCTCGGCCGCGACCGTGGCCTTGGCGACGGTCGGCGCGCCGACCTGGACAGTCTCACCATCAACCACCAACAATGGCTCGAAGCTGACGGTTTTGCCGGTAGCCTTCAGAAGCTCGACATTAACTGTGTCGCCGACGGCCACGACATACTGCTTACTACCGGTTTGGATAACTGCTTTTTTCATAATCAATAGGTTTGAATAAAGTTACCGATAGAGTGTACCAAAGATAGCCGCCTCTGTAAAGCGACGAATTATGACTTCTTCAGATTGATTTTCAGCTCGGCACCGTCGATTTTGACGGTCGCCTGGTGGCCGCCCTCAACCTTTTCGCCAAGCGAAGTGGCTAATGTCTCGTGCTTTATTGTATCTGTTAATTCTTTATTAGTTAAAACTTTTTGAAGCTCCGGATCATCAGATTCTAAGTGTAGCTTAATTCGGTCATCGACTTCCAGACCAGCTTGCTTTCGGGCCTGCTGAACATGCCGCACCACCTCACGCATCAGCCCCTCGCGCTTGAGCTCCGGCGTCAATTTGGTATCGAGTACGACTGAAATTGGTTCTTGGATCGCTTGAATCGCCGCTTCGGCTGGTGGCTTGGCCATACGTTCTTTGCGACTGGCATCCGTCCGGCTGAAAACAACTTCTTTGACATTAAGCTCTTCGGCAATGATTGAGCTATAAACGCTTTCGCGGGCTTGTTCGTCAGTGAAGAATTCGGCCGGCACAGTAGCTTTTGCCAGAGGTTGCCGGACCTTCAATTTGGCTTCGGCTCGCTTGGCTAAGCCGACGGTGACGGCGCCGCGGACATGGTTCATGTCTCGAATCAATAATTCGTTAATGTGGCCGGCCTCGGGCCAGTCCAGGAGGTGGACTGATTCGCCGCCGGTTAACTTTTGATACAGTTCGTCGGCCATGAAGGGCGTGAACGGCGCCAGGATCAAACTAAGTTGAACTAAAATATAGTGCAACGTGCGGTAAGCGGCGTCCTTGTCGGCGTCATTGTCTGACTTCCAGAAGCGCTTGCGGCTACGGCGAACGTACCAGTTACTGGCGTCATCGATGAAGGGCAGCACCGGCTTGAGGGCGTTGGGCAGGTCGTAGGCCTGCATGTGCTTGTCAATTTCTTGGCTGAGTTGGTGGACGCGGCTGACAATCCACTGATCGAGTGGGTTTTGGAGTTGCGGTGTTGGGTCAGGCGGCAATTTGCCGTTGGCCAGGCCAGAGTCCCAGTCATCGACATCGGCGTACAGCGTGAAGAAGTCATACATGTTCCAAACCATGCCTAGTTTGCGGGCCACGTCGGCCACGTCCTTGTCCTGAAGCGCGAAATCTTCGCCATTTAACAGCGGTGAGCCGAGCAATAGGAAGCGATAGGCGTCGGCGCTGTATTCGTCCACCAGAGCCAGCGGATCGGTGAAATTGCCGAAGCTTTTGCTCATTTTGCGGCCGTCATTGCCGGCCAGCGTGCCAGTGACCACGACATTCTTGAAAGAATTGGTGGCGAACAGACCGACCGACACGGCATGCAGGTAGTAAAACCAGGCTCTAACCTGCCCAACGTATTCGACGATGAAGTCGGCTGGGAAATTCTGCTCAAATTTATCGCCGTTTTCGAACGGATAGTGAAACTGGGCGAAGGGCATCGAGCCGGACTCGAACCAGCAGTCTAGGACTTTGTCGATTCTTGTGTACTTAACGCCGTCAATGGTGAAAGTCACGTCGTCAATCCATGGCCGGTGATAATCGTCGAGTTGCTTGCCCGATAACTCCTTGAGTTCGGCATAGGAGCCGACGACTTTGATCAGTTCTTTGCCATTTTTTCCCTTGCCTTTCCAGACTGGCATGGCCGTCGCCCAGAAACGGTCGCGGCTGATATTCCAATCCGGCGCGCTCTCCACGGTCTTGGCGAAACGGCCCTGTTTGATATGCGTCGGGAACCAGTAAATATCGCTGTTTTGTTCCAGCATTTGCTGGCGCTGGCCGTTGATATCCATAAACCAACTGGGGTGGGCGCGGTACATCAACCGCGTTCCGCAGCGATGACAGTGCGGATAACTGTGCGTCACATAGTCGATTTTCCAGACATCGCCGCGGTCCAGCAGTGCCTTGGCTATCTCCTTGTTAGTTTCCCAAACCTGCTTACCCTTCCATTCGCCCTCGGTGTAGAAACCGCTGTCGTCGATGACCGAGACAACCGGAAAATCTTTTTCCTTGGCTAATAAGTAATCTTCTTCGCCGTAAGCCGGCGCCAAATGAACGATGCCGGTGCCTTCGCCAGCATCAACGTAGTCGGCCGCCCAGACCTTATGGGCATTCTTCCCTCGGTTTTCGAACAGCGGCTCATACTTCAGACCGACTAGTGCGCTACCTTTATAAGTCTTGAGAACTTTGTGAGCGATCGGCTGGTGTTTGTCATCGGTGAAGACTTGCTTGACTAAACTTTTGGCGATGATGAAAACTTCACCATCAACTTCGACGTCGGCGTATTCCAAATCGGGATTAACGGCCGCCGCCGTGTTGGCCGGCAGTGTCCAGGGCGTCGTCGTCCAGGCCAACAAGTAAGCGTCGCGGTCGGCCAGCTTGAACTTCACATAGACCGAGGGGTCGGTGACATCCTGGTAGGAGTTGTCCATTGCGACTTCGGCCTTGCTGATCGGCGTGGCGTCACGTGTGCAATATAATAAGCACTTTTTCGCCTTCGTAAATTTTGCCAACTTCGTATAGCTGCTTAAAAGCCCACCACACTGACTCCATATAATCCTTGTCCATGGTGCGGTAAGCCCCCTCGAAATCAACCCAGCGGCCGATGCGATCAATAGTGGTTTCCCATTCGTCGCCGGTCTGGACCATGTTTTCGCGGCAAGTGTTGATATACTCCTCGAGGCTAACTTTGGTGCCGATGTCACGGCGGTCTTTGATACCGAGTTTCTGTTCGGTAAAAACTTCGGCTGGCAGGCCATGGCAGTCCCAACCCCAAACCCGCTCGACGCGCTTGCCTTTCATCGTCCAGTAGCGCGGCACGGCGTCTTTGACGATGCTGCTGAGCAGCGTGCCGTGATGTGGCACCCCTGTTATGAACGGCGGCCCGTCATAGAAAACATAGGCGTCGCTGGCCGGCCGCTGGCTGACCGACTTCTGGAAAGTCTGGTGGGTTTTCCAGTACTTGACGAGGTCTTTTTCGTAAACGATTGGTTGGCGGCGACTGCCCTTCTGAAACTTCACGCTTGCTCCTTAAAATAAATAAAGCCCCTGCTAGCGCGGGAGCTCCTGGTCTGGAACGGTACCATCCTGCTTGGGACTTGCTTACGGTTATAACGGACCTCTCCGGCCGGTTTTACTAAGTTCCTGAAACTTTTCTTCCGGCTCCTCGCGGTTGATCGCCGCTCCAGCGGATTTACCAAATTGTATCTCTATTATAGCACGCTAGTTGCGGGCGTAGGCGATGACGTCGTCAATCAGCGGTAGGTTCTCGCCTTCCCAACTGCGCTGCAGCGAGCCGTCAGACTGGATGACCAAAACCGTCGGGTACTGCACAACATCGTAGAGACTGGCTGTGGCGCTGCCGTCGCGGCTGTCAACATCGACGATTTCCAGATCTTCGCTGCTGTGGCGATCGTGGAAATCATGGATAAACTCTTCGACCAGCCGGCCATGTTCCGAATCCGGCCGGTAAAGCACAAGTATTTTCATGGTTTTAGGGTATCAGCAAACAGGCTTTTCTTCCAAATGTCGCGCTTAAACCTCTAGCTACAGCCAGTGGTCGAACCACAGCTCGAGCAGACGTAGCAGCTGCCGGCGCGTTGGGTTTGGTTACCGCAGTTATAGCACAGGGGTGCGGCGGCATCTTTGACTATAGCTTTGGCGTCGTTGGCGGCCATGGCGGTAGGTGCAGCTTCACTAACGGATGGTACTGGCGTGACGCTAGCAACGGCTGGGTTGGCATGTTCGCCTCTGGCGACTGGCTCTACTGGTGCCGGAGTTAGTTCGGCGACTGGTTCTGGCGCATCTAGCAACGTGGTCTGGACATCGGGCATGTCGTCGATCGAGGCCAAGCCCAACTCTAGACGGTCGTCGAAACTCAGATAGCTCAGAGCCAAGCGGCGGAACATATAGTCCACCAAGCTGGAGGCGGTACGAATCTCTGAGTCATCGGTGATGCCGCTGGGCGCAAAAGTCATACTAATATATGACTTCACGTGGTCCTTGAGCGGAACACCATATTGCAAACCGTGGCTAACCGAAATGGCGAAAGCGTCAATGAAGCCGGCCAAGGTTGAACCCTGCTTGCCGAGGCGCATGAAGACTTCACCCGGCGTGCCGTCATCGTATTCACCGACGGTCATGTAGCCGTGGCTGTCGGCCACCTTGAATGAGAATGTCTTGGAGTTACGGACTCGCGGCAGCTCGCGGCGGACAGCACCCTTGACGATGAATTTGTCGGAGCTTGGCTCGGCCGCAGCAGTGGGTTCGTCAGCGGCAGCACCGTCTTTTTTGGCCATGCTCAGCGGCTGACCAACCTTACAGTTATCGCGGTAAATAGCGACGGCCTTGAGGCCCATTTTCCAGGCATCAATGTGCAGCTGTTCGATATCTTCGACGCTGACTTCTTCTGGCATATTGACGGTTTTACTGATGGCGCCGGATAGAAACGGTTGGACGGCGGCCATCATTTTGACGTGGCCGAGGTAGTGAATGGCGTTATCGCCCATCGAACAGGCGAAGACGGCTTCGTGTTCTTTCTTGAGGCCCGGCGCGCCAAGAATCGTCTTTTCGACATCAATGTAAGTGACAATATCTTCGACTTGTTGCTTGCTATAACCGAGAGCTTTAAGCGCCCGAGGCACGGTCTGGTTGACAATGCTCATGGTGCCGCCACCGACCAATTTCTTGACCTTGACGAGGCCGAGATCGGGCTCGATACCGAGCGTGTCGCAGTCCATCATCAAGCCACTGGTGCCAGTCGGCGCCAACAACGAGGCCTGCGAGTTGCGCACGCCATATAGTTCGCCGAGCTCGACGGCTTCGTCCCAAGCGCTGGCCGCGGCACTCAGTAATTCCTCGGACACCAGACTGGCATCAATCTTGGAAACTTCGGCCCGGTGCATGCGCAGAACGTTCAACATGCCATCACGATCTTTGCTGAAGCCGGCAAACGGACCAACTCGGTTGGCAATCTTGGCGCTGGTGGCGTAAGACTGGCCAGTTAACAGAGCGGTGATGGCAGCGGCAATCGCCCGACCTTCGTCGGAGTCATATGGCAGGCCCTGGGCCATCAACATGGCGCCGAGATTGGCATAGCCAATGCCCAGCTCGCGGTAAGCACGAGCCGTTTTGGTAATTTTCTCGGTCGGATACTCACTATAACCAACTAGAATTTCCTGAGCCGTGAAAATTAGCTCCGTAGTGTGCGTAAAAGCCTTGATATCAAAGCTATTGTCGTCACGCAGAAAGTCCAACAAATTGAGGCTGGCTAAGTTACAGGCTGAGTTCGGTAAATGCATGTATTCGCTGCAGGGGTTGGAGCCATTAATTCGACCGGCCACTGGGGTGGTGTGCCAACGGTTAATGACGCTATCGAACTGCATGCCGGGATCGGCACACTCCCAAGCAGCCTCGGCGAACTGCCGCATCAGATCACGAGCGCGGACAGTCTTGACCGTTCTGCCGGTGGTCACAGCCTTGAGATCCCAATCGGCGTCATCTTGTACGGCTTGCATGAAATCATCGGTCACGCGCACCGAAATATTGGCGTTCTGGTACTGGATGCTGAAACTATCCTTACCATCCAGGGTCATGTCCCAGCCGAGAGTTTCCAAATCGCGAGCTTTGCGCTCTTCGATGGCTTTACTCCAAATAAATTCCTCGACATCGGGGTGATCAACATTGAGGATGACCATTTTGGCAGCCCGCCGGGTCTTACCGCCACTCTTAATCGCTCCGGCGCTGGCATCGGCGCCACGCATGAAGCTTAAGGGACCGCTGGCCGTGCCGGCGCTCTTGCCCAGTCTTTCCTGGGAGGAACGAATTGGGCTAATGTTAATGCCGGCACCGCTGCCACCCTTGAAAATCATGCCTTCTTCGACATACCAATTAAGGATGGCCGGCATGGTATCTTCAATATCTAGGATGAAACAAGCGCTGGCCTGTTGGGCACGCTCCGGCACACCGATGTTAAACCACACCGGACTGTTAAAAGTCGCCCTTTGGGTGGCCAGAACATACTTGAGTTCTTCGGAAAAGTCTTCAACTTCGGTTTGACTGCTGAAATAGCCTTCTTGTAGGCCCTGACGAGTAACCGTATCAACAACTCGATCAATTAATTGGCGTAGCGAGCTCTCTCGGCTCCTGGTACCTGGCGTGCCGCTAAAATATTTCTGGGCCACAATGTTGATAGCGTTGAGCGACCAACCCTCCGGGAATTCGACACCTTTTTGCTCGAAAACCGGTTTATCATTAAACGGATTCTTAATTAAAGAATCCTTCTTGGACCACTTGAGCTGGTCATAAGCTTTGTCCTTGGCGGAAGTGAACAGTCGTCCAACCCCCAACGATGTTGTCTGTGCCATAGTTATTTTCCCTCTTTTCTTCGGTGGCTCCGAGCACCCAACCTCCGCCGGCGCTACGACCACTTTTTTATTATTTTTTTTAAAGTTTTTGGTTTAGAGTTCCGCTATCCGCTCTCAATCAGATAGCCATCCTGAGCTCTCTGCGACCCCGAAGTTATACCTCAAAGTGCTTATGGTCGAAGTATATTCGAAAGCGGAGAGAGCTGTCAAATCCTACTCTTGACTTCGGCTATGTGCTTACCTTGTTTGACGAGCGATAATTCGCGCTCGAAACCGGCAATATCCTTGAAGCGTCGGTAAACGCTGGCGAACCGCACGTACGCAACCTCGTTCAGCCGAGCCAATTGATCCATCGACCAGTTCGCCGATCTTGGCGGAACCGACCTCTTCATCGCCGCAAGCGTACAATTCCTGCTCCATCGCTTTCACGATGCCTCCAACTGCAAACTGGTGACCGGGGTTTTTTCGCAAGCCCGATACAAGCCAGCCAGTAGTTTCGAGCGGTTGAACAGCTCTCGGGTGCCGTCTTTCTTGACGACTATTAACTGCGGCCGTTCCAGGCGCTCATAGGTCGTGAAGCGTTGCCCGCAGGCGACGCACAAGCGGCGACGTCGAATGGCTTGACCGTCTGCCACGTCGCGCGACTCAATGACTTTGATGTCGTCGCTTTGGCATTGGTTACATTTCACGTCTGCCTCCTTACTCGGCACCAATCGAAAACCTGCCGGCCAGGCCATCAAACCAAGTCACATATCATAAAATATGTACTCAATTATTCAGGCTTCGACAGCTAGTTTCAGGGGCGCCGATTGTCTTTAATGTGCGCACACCGAGTGTTGGTTTTCCCACATATAGTGGTGTGTGTCACTAATATAACCCTAGCCATAGTGCTTTGCAAGAAAAATGCGCTGTATTATTTAATACATTAAATCATTCGCCGGTTGGCTCGTCGGCGGGTGGTTGACCGTCCTCATCGTCCTTGTGACGGCGGCCCAGGCGGCGTAGAAAGGATGGTTTGTCGAGATCATCTTCCTGTCCGATGATGGTGCCATCGCTGTCCGCACCATTGGCTTCATCAGAGTCGGAGTCAGAGTCGTCGGTTTTGGCACTGCCCTTGTCCTTATCATCATCGTCGTCATCATTGATAGACCAGATATTAGGCATTGGTGTGTCATCGCGGTGGAAATCGCTGGCCGTCTTGTCTTGGTCGTCGCCGAGGTCCATGTCAATCTCGGACAGCGTCTTCTCTTCCTGTTTGGTGGTCCGGGTTTCGCTGAATTTGGGCGTGCTACGCGCCGGACGGCTACTCTCAGCGCCGCGCTTGGCGAAGTAGGAAGCGTCGAAGCCGGTGGCCACCACCGTAATAATGACCTCGCCTTCCAGCTCCGGATTGATAGTGGCACCGAAGATAATATTGGCGTCAGGATCAGCGGCGGTAGTGATGGCCTCGGCAGCGGCATTAATTTCGTGCATTGACAGGTCGTTGCCGCCAATTACATTGAATAGAATGCCGCGCGCACCATCGATTGAGACCTCCAATAGTGGCGACTCGATAGCCTGTTGAGCGGCCTGACGGCGCGGTTTTCGCCGCTGGCCCGGCCAATACCCATCAGAGCCGAGCCGGCTTTGGCCATCACCGTTTTAACGTCGGCGAAGTCGAGATTGATCAGGCCATGAACGGTAATCAGGTCGGAAATACCCTGGACGCCCTGACGCAGGACGTCGTCAGCAACTTTGAAAGCCTCTGTCAGCGGCGTTTCCCGGTCAATGGTCTGCAATAGGCGATCGTTAGGAATGACAATTAAAGTATCGACTGTGCCGCGCAGCTTTTCAATAGCCACGTCGGCGTTCTGGCGGCGTTTCTCGCCTTCGAAAGCAAATGGCTTGGTGGCGAAACCAACCACCAATGCCCCTTGATCGGTGGCGGTTTGGGCGACAATGTGGCCAGCACCGCTGCCGGTGCCGCCGCCAGCACCGAGGGTCACGAACACCATGTCAGCGCCCTCCAGGGCGGCTTTAATTTCGTCGCGCGATTCTTTGGCGGCGGTTTGACCGACGGATGGATCGGCGCCAGCGCCTAGTCCGCGGGTGGCCTCCTTGCCAATATGAATTTTGCGGTTGGCTTTGCTGTGGTGCAAGGCCTGGGCGTCAGTATTAATAGCGATAAATTCGACGTTTTCGATGCCGGCGTCGACCATCCGGTTGACCGCCGCACCGCCGGCACCGCCGACGCCAACGACTTTAATCGTGGCGAACGTTTCGATGGCCGGATCAACAACTTGTGGCATATTTCCCCCGCTAAGACTCTAGCTAATAGCTAGTAGTATACGGAAGATCCCTGTCAAGTTCAACAAATTTGTGCGCTGGAATTTAAGTGCGCAGACCAGCAGCCATAAGCATAACGATTATTGTATACGCCGCCTATACTAAATGTGTCCACCGCGCAGGCGACGGAAAACGCCGTTCAGAATCGCCTTGGTGTTGGGCATGGCCGAGCTGTTCGGCGGCAATGATGGCAGTAATAACATGTCGAGCAGCATCAGGCCGACGGCTGTTATGAAGCCCTGGTCCTCGACAGTGTCGACCAGGCCGCCGACGCCACGTAGCTTGCCGACGCGGGCCGGCAGCTGCAGCTTTTCGCGGGCCAAATCTTCCAGTCCGGGTAGTTTGGCGGTGCCGCCAGTCAAGACCATGCCGCCGGGCAGCTTGCGGGCGCGTTTAATCTTCTGTAATTCCTTGTCTACCAGCTCTAGCAGCTCCTCAGTGCGGGCCTCAACGATCATGGCGATCGTATCAGGGTCGAAATCGTGATTCTTGTCACCGACTTTGACGGTGACTTTGGCTTTTTTGGCGTCTGGCCGCAGGTCGGCGTGCTTCAGTTTGACCTGTTCGGCGACGTCGAGATCGGTTTTCAGGCCGATGGCCAGGTCGTTGGTCAGGTGTTGGCCACCAACCGGCAGGACAGCCACATATTGGACTTCACCATCTTCGAAAACGATCAAATTGGTCGTGCCGGCGCCGATATCAACCAGCCCGACACCAGCTTCTTTCTGTTGGCGGGTCAAGACGGCTTCGGAAGCGGCTAGACCAGAAACAGTGTGATGAGTGGGCTGGATTTCGGCTTTTTCTAGGGCTTGGTCGAGATTACGCAAATTCGGCGAAGAGGCCGTGACGATGTGCGCATCAACTTCCAATCGCACGCCATGCATGCCAACCGGTTCCTTTATATTATGTTGCCCGTCGAGACTATAATTTTTGGCGAAGAATTGGACGATTTCGCGGTTCGCTGGCAGCGAAACGATAGTCGCCGCCTCTTCTACGCGCAAGCGGTCTTCGGCAGTAATTTCACGGTTAGCAGTACTGATAGCGATAACACCCTGCGAATTAAGGCCGCTGACGTGCGGGCCGTTGACGTTGACCGTGGCGTGCTTGATCGACTTGCCGGAAATCCGCTCCGCCTCAGTAACGGCGTGCAAAATGGCCTCGGCGACGTCATCGACGTGTACTACGGTGCCGCGGCGCATACCGTGGTTCGGCGCCTGGCCATGACCAATAATCGACGGCCGATTACCGTTATTGTGGTCGAACATGCCGACCACGCAACGCACAGTACTGGTACCGATATCGAGCCCGACGAAATATTCTGATTGATTCATATTTTGTGTATTAACGAAGACTGTCGTTTCTGGTAATCAGTATAACGCTAGTGGTCTGTCAAGGGCAAGGCCAAGACATTTATTAAATAACTATTAAATTTGCTTCTCAAGGCTTTGTGAGTGGCATAAGATTTGAAAGCCTTGCTTCGGCAGGGCTCGCCGAGGCGGGGTGGCAGAGCGGTTTAATGCACCGTTCCGAGTGATTATATTATAAGATTACGCATTAATGGCTGTCAATATCTCGGCGCCGTCTTTGGTGATCAGGATGGTGTGCTCGAAGTGGGCGGCCCAGGAACCGTCAGCTGTCCGCACCGTCCAGCCATCGGGGTCGACTTTGACCCGGTCGCCGCCCAGTGTGACCATCGGCTCGATACAGATCGTCATACCGGCGCTCAGCCAGGGGCCACTGCCCTTCCGACCGTAGTTGGGAATATTGGGATCCTCGTGGACTTCGTGGCCGACGCCGTGGCCAACCAGGTCGCGGACGATGCCATAATTATGTTCCTTCAAAAATTCTTCGACCGGCGCACCAATATCGCCAGTGCGCACCTGGTCGTGCAGCTGGGCGATGCCAATTCTCAGGGCTTCCTCGGTATCACGTAATAGATTAATATGACCCTTCTGCTTGGCCCGGCCAGCAATGACGCTGATAGCGGCGTCGGTGACCATGCCTTTGTAAGTAACGCCGAAGTCCAGTCCCACGATGTCGCCCTCGGCTATGATTTTGTTGGCCCGCGGGATGCCGTGGACGACCTCGTCATTGACCGAAATACAGATGACATCCGGAAAACCTTGATAATTCAGGAAGCTTGCTTCGCCGCCCAGTTTTTTCAGCTCGCCCCGGGCGAAATCCGCCAATTCTTTGGTCGAAACACCGGCCACCACCCGCGGCTTGAGGGCTTGCAAAACTGTTGCCAGCATCTGGCCGGCCTGGCGCATGGCCACCAACTCGGATTTGGTTTTAATCCTAGTTTGCATCTGAACGTTTAAACTTTATTAGCGCCGTCAATGTAGGTCATCATTTCATCATGCACTTTGATCGGATCCTGATCGGCATTGATATCGTAAACCGGAACGCCTTCTTTCTTGAAATGCTCCAGAATCGGCAAAGTTTTGGTATCGTATTCTTTGAAACGTTCGTTGATAGCTTCTTCGGTATCGTCCTGTCGGCCGCGGGCCAGCAGCCGTTCTTTGACAATCTCTGGCGTCGCCGTGAGGTTGAAGACGCCGGTTAATTTCATACGTTGGCTGTGGACTTGCTCCAGCAGCCAATCAGCCTGCGGGATGGTGCGCGGGAAGCCGTCGAGCAGGAATTCCTGATCCAGGTTGATCAGCTTCAAAGTCTTATCTACTAGTTTGATAACTTCTTCGTCACTTAATAATTTGCCTTCCAGCATCTGTTGGCGGCGCTGGCCAGTGACCAACACGCGGAATAATTCGCCGGTCGAAATCCAGGCGTAGCCGTGCTCGTCGGCGAACAGCCGGCCCTGGGTGCTTTTGCCTGCCCCAACGACGCCGGTCAAGATAATCATGCGCCCAATTTCTCCTTCACTAACCGAGCAATCATCGCCCCATCGGCCTTACCGGCCGTTTGGCCGCGCACCGCGCCAATGACCCTGCCCATGTCCGCCGGCCCGCTGGCGCCAGTATCTTGGATAGCTTTATCAATCAGCGGTTGCAGCTCAGCTTCACTCATCTGCGGCGGCAAATAAGCATCAATTATTTTCTTTTCGGCCAGTTCAGCATCTGCCCGGGCCTGATCCTTACCTTGAACATACAGGTCAGCGCTTTCCTGGCGCTGCTTGGACTGTTTGGTCAGGACGCCAAGCACTTCGTCTTCACTTAGGCCACTGTCGCGCTTGCCGGTGGCGACTTTGAGGTTCAATAAGGCGCTCTTCAGCCCCCGCAAGGTGCTGACCGTTTGGGAGTCTCTGGCCAGCAGGGAGGTTTTCAGGTCCTGCTCAATCTTGTCTTCCAACATCTTAAACTAGCGTAACCCCAGTTTGATTTTCTTAAGCTTGGCAGCTTTGCGCTCTTGACGAATAATGGCTTTGCGGCGACGCTCTGGTTTACTGGTCGGTTTCTGGAAAAATTGGTTCTGTTTGACCAAGGCGACGCTGCCCGACTGTTGGACCTTACGATTAAAACGGCGGAGTAAATTCTCCGTCGATTCCTTGGTATCCTTGCGACTCACTTCTATCATCAGAACGTTATTGTAGCGAACAGGGGTGATTTATGCAAGCCCCACTGCGGCATAAATTAGCCGGTGACACGCTTCTGGCGCGTCGAGCGTTGTGACTTCAACACGATACTTTGCAGCTCGCGGAAGATTGGGAAGTGCTTGTTGGTGGAGTAAACTTTGGTATTGCCTTGGCGCTCGCTGGTCAGGAAACCGACCTTCTCGAGCCGCTTCAGTTCACGTTGGATATTGCCGGCGTCTTCCTTGATAAGTTTGGCTAGACCCCTGACATGAGTCTTGAAATCGGGGTACTTGGCATAGATGACAATGATCTTGCGGCGAACCCTCGAAGTGATGAAGACATCCAACATGCTCTAAGCCCCTTATTGTTATCCAAACAACGTTAGGTTTTAGTATAGTCGCGGCTCCGGGCTTTGGCAAGTCTTTCGTTTCGGCCGTCAGAAGCTGTAACCTATATATATGTATTACTACTTGGTGTGGGTGCGCTCTAGCCGCTATCACGGCAGCGAGCCGCTGACATATTCCAGCGATCAACGGCTGCCGGTCGGCGGCTTGGTGCAGGTCGAGCTGCAGCGTGAACTGGTGCTCGGCGTGGTCAGCGGCGTGACGACTCAGCCGCGTTTCCGGACCAAGCCTATCACCGAGGTTTACGACTTGCCGTCCCTGCCGCCTCACCTCTTGAAACTAGCCAGCTGGTTGCAAACTTACTATCCAGCGCCACTCGGTTTCCTGACCCAGCAACTATTACCGGCCAGTTTTACTGACAAATCAATTGAGAAGAAATCAGTTGCCTTTCCGAAACCATCATTGGCCAAATTACCGCCGCTCACGGCTGAGCAGAAATCAGCCCTGTCAGCTATGAAAAATCACGACACCTATCTGTTGCACGGCGTCACCGGCAGCGGCAAAACCCGGCTGTATATTGAGCTGGCGGCCCGCGCCATTGCAGCCGGCCAATCAGCTATCATCCTGACGCCGGAAATCAGCCTGACCACCCAACTGGCTGACAACTTTCGAGCCGTGTTTGGCGATCGCGTGATCGTCAGCCACTCCAAGCAAACCCCAGCCGAGCGCCGCGCCGCCTGGCTAGCGGCCCTCCAAGCCACCGAGCCGGTCATCATCATCGGTCCTCGCTCCGCCCTGTTCAGCCCGGTGGCCAAGCTCGGTTTGATCGTCCTCGACGAAGCCCACGAAGCCGCCTACAAACAAGAGCAAGCGCCGCAGTACCAAACCGGCCGAGTGGCCAGCCGGCTGACGCAGCTGACGCCATCGACCTTGGTGCTGGGCTCGGCCACACCCTCCATCAGCGACTATTACCTGGCCGAGCAGAAGCATAAACCAATAATTAGTTTGACTAAATTAGCTCCGCAAAATCCCCATCCAGACACCGAAATCGTCATCGTCGACCGCAAAGAGCACAATCTCTTCAGTCGTTCGTCCTGGCTCAGTTCACCCCTGTTAAAGACGCTTGATGGCGCCCTGTCGCGCAGTGAGCAAAGCCTGCTCTACCTCAACCGCCGCGGCACCGCCCGGCTGGTGATGTGCGAAAATTGTGGCTGGCAGGCCACCTGCCCGCACTGCGACCTGCCGCTGACCTACCACGGCGATCACCACGAACTGCGCTGCCACAGCTGCGACCACCACGAGCCGGCGCCCAGCAGCTGCCCCAACTGCGGCCACGCCGACATCGTTTTCAAGACCGCCGGCACCAAAGCCATCGTCGACGAGGTCAGGAAACTCTTCCCCAACGCCCGCGTCGCCCGTTTCGACACCGACAACCTCAAGGCCGAGCGCTTCGACCAGCTCTACGACCAGGTCAAACAAGGCGACTTCGACATCCTAGTCGGCACCCAACTGCTGGCCAAGGGGATCGATCTGCCCCGCCTCAGCACCCTCGGCATCCTGCTGGCTGACACCAGCCTGTACATGCCCGATTTTTCGGCCCAGGAGCGCACCTTTCAATTAATCTCCCAGGTTCTCGGGCGCATCGGTCGCGGCCACGTCGCCGGCCGGGCCATAATCCAAACTTATCACCCCGATCATCCAGTCCTCCAAGACGCCATTTCCAATAATTATGAAAATTTTTATAAAAATGAATTAGAGTCCCGGAAAGAATTCCTCTTCCCGCCTTTCTGCTACCTCTTGAAATTAACCGTCCGACGAGCAACCATCGCTTCCGCCGAAACCGGCGCCGAAAACCTCAAACACGACATCGAAACCGGCGGCTACAAAGTCCGCGTCGAAGGCCCGGCGCCGAGCTTTTACGAAAAACTTCAGAACAAGTTCCAATGGCAACTGGTCATCAAAGCCCGCGACCGCGGCGAACTATTGAAAATCATCGCCAACTTACCGGCCAACTGGTCCTACGACCTCGACCCCCTCGACCTCCTTTAGTATCCAGATCTAGTTTTGTTCGGGAAGCGGAGCGCGTTCTGGCAGAGGGCTGCGCTCGGGGAGTGGGCTGCGTTCGGGCAAAGGTGTGCGATCTGGAAGCGGTCCTCGTTCGGGAACTGGGGTGCGTTCAGGAATTGGAGTGCGCCCCGGAAGCGGCCGGCGTTCGGGTAATTCGCCGGTATTCAATTCTTCATATTGAAATAATGGAAACTCGTGATTCATGAAAGATATTATACTCATAAATGGATTGATTGTCAAAGAATTCCTTTCATAACTTCGCTTAATTTCACTAGTCGGAGTGACGTTAAGATAAGCTTCCGGTATAATGAGCGGGAATTATGACCAAAGACGACATCATCGCCTTGCCGAATCCGCACCTGCGGCAGAAATCCAAGAAGGTCGGCGTCATCACGCCGGAAATTCGGCAAATCGTCAGCGACATGCGCGACGCCACGCTGAACTGGGACGCCAGCCGCGCCCATGAGGTCGGCGTCGCCCTGGCCGCCGTCCAAATCGACCGGCTGTACAAGATCATCATTGTCCGCGACGAGTACGACAACAAGGAAGATCACGACTTCACCGTCCTCATCAATCCAGAAATCACCAAGCGCGAGGGCGAAATCGTCGCCGACTTCGAAGGCTGCCTCAGCGTGCCCGACATTTATGGCAAAGTCCCCCGTTACAGCAAGGTCAAGGTCAAAGCCCTGGACCTCAACGGCAAAGTCTTTCGGGTGACTGCCGAGGACTTCTTGGCGCGCATTCTGCAACACGAAATCGACCACTGTCACGGCATCGTTTTCATCGACCACATCAAGGATCACCCCGAGGCTTTCTACAAATTAACCGTCGCCGGCAAACTCGAGCCCCTAGATTATAAGAAAGACGTCGAAAACAATGCCAGCCTCTGGCAATAAACTTCCTGCAATTTCCTAAACCGACAATTATTTGTCAGCTTGGGGTACTGCAGGAGGAAGGTTAGGAAAAAATGGTTGGGCGAGAGCAAAATTGCACTCAAGCTTACCTTAGATTTTCCTAACCCTCCCCCGGTTAAAGCTCATCTGTTAAAACGTCAGGAAGCCCTGATGGCTATCCAAGTCGCGTAGCCGATTGGCAAAATGGCACAAAACCAAGCGACCGAATCGGTTGTGCCCGATGGACCAAAGAGGATTACAACCAACGCCAAGATGAAGCCAATGATCTCCGTAATGAACATCATGGCGATGACCCTTTTTGGCTGGATGATATATACGATGATCATCCCCCAGAAGGACATACAAAACGACGCGATTACAACCCAAAACCATACGGGTGAGGGTCCTGTACTTGCCAACGTTAATGACGCGTCTATTGCGGGGTGCATGCCACCTCCATTTCATGGTTGTGATCGACTAGCTGATATGGCCTTTCTTTAGGACTTATTTACTAACTCGGCTAGCAGCCCAGCGATGAACATCAAAAGTGCGATGATTATCACCAGGAATCCATACGACCCATCATCATCGATGAATACGGCAATGAAGCCGATGAGGACAATAATCCCCGCACTAATAGTGAGGATAAGCATTCCCCTGGTTTGGATGAGCGCTGCTGAAAGAATCAACATCTAATTCACCTTTAGGTTGTGGTTTCTGTTGAGAAACGAAATCCAAAACTAAGTTTCAAACTTGGCTTCTCAACAGAAGTAACAGAGAGCTTGTTAAGGTGCTTCGGAGATGTCTCCACCTCGACGAAACAGGAGTATTTTAGCATAAATATAATGAAAAGTAAATCACATGACCTCTGGAAATAGAGTACAATAATAAGATATGAAGATTAATGAATCGATCGTCTTCTTCGGTAGTGGGCCGGTGGCCGCCGCCAGCCTCAAGTTGCTGGCCAAGGACTTCCCGATCGAAGCCGTCATTACCAAGCCCGCCCCGCCGCACCACAAGGAAGAGGCACCAGTTATGGCGGCGGCCGAAGATTTGAATTTGAAAGTTTTGACCGCCAGTAACAGAGGTGAATTGGACAAACTGTTCGCCAAGAAGCCGGTCAAAAGCCGCCTCGGCATCCTGATCGACTTCGGCATTATCATCTCGCAGGCCGTAATCGACTACTTCCCGCTGGGTATTATTAATAGCCATTTCTCGATCCTACCGGAGTGGCGCGGTGCCGACCCGATCAGTTTTGCCATCTTGAGCGGTCAAAAAGATACCGGCGTCAGCCTGATGCAGCTGACCGCCGGTCTCGATGAAGGCCCGTTGCTGGCCTATGGCACCTACGAGTTGCCGCCCGGCATCACTGGACCGCTACTGACCGAACATTTAATAAATTTCAGTAATATGCTACTGCAGAAGACCGTGCCCGACTATCTCGCCGCGCCGAAAAAGGGCACGCCGCAAAATATTACTAAGCGGAAAGTCTCATATTCGCGAAAGCTGACCAAGGCCGACGGCATTATCGACTGGAAGAAACCGGCCGCCGAACTAGAACGCGAAATCCGCGCCTTCGTAGAATGGCCACGCAGCCGAACCAAGCTGGGCTCTGTTGAAGCCGTCATTACTCATGCTCATGTTGTGAAGCATGATGGAGCTAGCCGGATAGTCCCAGGCAGGATGGAGGTCAAAGACAAGACTTTACTCGTCGGTACCGGCAAAGATTTATTGAGTATTGTGCGACTGATCCCTGCCGGCAAAAAGGAGATGCTCATTGAGGCTTTCCTGGCCGGTTATTCAAAGAATTTGAAATAAGCAGTTTAGATTCCGGGGCCAGCCGGTGGTTGCTGGGCCGGAAAGTCGGACTGTGGTGGTGCGTAAGGTGTTTGAAGCGGCGGACTAAAGGCTGGTTGAACTGGCGGCTGGGCCTGTATCGGCTGAGCTGGTGGGAAGTATGGCTGAGCAGCCGGAGCCTGTGGCATTGGTTGTTGCGGCATAGGAGCCGGGGTAGGAGCTGGATTATAAGCTGGTTGCGGTTGCGGGGTTTGTGGGGCTGGAGCCAGGGCCTGAGGAGGCATTTGAGGCGGCGCGGCAGGCATAGCGGCGGCTTGACCGGGATTCGCGGCCTGAGCCTGGCTAGCGGCTAGGATTTGCGGCGCCGACTGCTGGACTTCGGCCCTTAATTTGTCGAATTCCTGTTGGACGATATCCTTATAATTCGGGAAGTTGGTCTCCAGCCACTTGAAAGCGCCAGCGTCGTCCTTGGCTTCGAAGTAGCGCTCGAACTCGTCGAGCTGCTCGTTGCTCATCTGGTCGGCTAGGCGAATACCGACGCGCATTTCCAGCGTTTCATAAACGTGCTTCAAGAAACTACTCTTCTCGGCCTCTGGCAAGCCGCCCAGGCCGATTTCGTCTAATAAACTGTTGTCAATCTTGATCATGATTGTACTTTCGTCCCTGTATTGTACCATTTTCTGGCATAAATCTGTAAGAAATCCCGCCTAGTTTTAGAGCGTGCGGTCGACGGCGGCACGGGTGAAAACGTCGATGCGGTCGCCTTCTTGCAAATCTAATCTTTTGGGCGTCATGAGGCTCATGCCACACATCTCGCCTTCGACGACTTCTTTGGCCTCGGCCGGGCCGCGTTTCAGGCCGGTGACTTCGACGTCCATGAGTGCTTCTTTGCCGCGGGTGACGCGGGCCAAGGCCGGTACCGTTAGTTTGCCATTGGTGACTTCGCCACCACAAATAACTTCGGTGCGGGTAGTCTTGAAGATGCCTTTAACAATCAAGCGGCCGAGCTCGGTTTCAATAATTTCTGGGCGCAGGCGCTTCGATAATTCTTCTTTAACGTCGTCAATAAGTTCGTAAATCACTTTGTAGAGGCGGACGTGGATCTTGTCGCGGCCGGCTTGCTGCTTGCTGCTGGCCGGCAGGTTGACGTTGAAGCCGTAGATGACAGCGCCGGAGCTGTGGGCCAGATGCAGGTCGTTCTCGTTAACTGGTCCAATGCCAGCGCCGACGAGGCGGACGGCGACTTCGTCGGTGCCGAGGCTCTTGAGGCTGTCCATAACAGAGGTCAGCGAGCCCTGGACATCGGCTTTGACAATAATGTTGAACTCTTCTAGTTCGTTGTCGCGGTTTATTAGGCGAATCAGCTCGGCGCTGCCGATGTCCACTGCGGCCATGCTGGCCGATTGGCGGTTTGAGCGGTACCGGCTGACTGGGCGCGGGCTTCTTTCTCATTGGCCACGGCCACGAATTCATCGCCGAATTCCGGTAAGGTTTTGAAGCCAGTATGGCCACCGGCATCGACGGCGTGGCGACTTTGAGCGGCTTGCCATCGGTAGTTTCCAGATTGCGGACCTTGGCATAGCTGCCGCCGGCGACGATGAAATCGCCGGCTTCAGCTGACCGGCCTCGATCAGGCGTGGGCGACCGGGCCGCGTCCCTGTTCAACGTGGGCTTCAATAATCAGGCCGCGGGCCGGTACATCAATGTCAGCCTTCAATTCTTCGACATCGGTGACCAGCAAAATCATGTCGAGCAGTTCCGGAATGCCATCCTTGGTCTTGGCCGAGACCGGCAGGACGACGGTGTCGCCGCCCCACTCTTCGATTATTAGATCGTGTTCGATAATTGCTGCTTGACACGGTTGATGTCGGCGCCCTCTTTATCGATCTTGTTGGTGGCGACGATGATTTTGACGCCGGCTTTACGGGCAAAACGGATGGCTTCGATTGTCTGCGGCTTGATGCCGTCATCGGCGGCGACGACGATAATTACGATGTCGGTCAGCAGGGCGCCGTGCTCGCGGATGGCCGCGAAGGCCTCGTGGCCCGGCGTATCCAGGAAAGTTAATGTCGGCCGTCATGCTCGACCTGGTAGGCCGAATTGCTGGGTGATGCCGCCGGCCTCGCCGTCGACAACATTAGCGCCGCGAATGGCGTCCAGCAGCTAGGTTTTGCCGTGGTCAACATGGCCCATGACGGCCACCACTGGCGGACGGGCTGCAGCTTTGTCGCTGGCACTGGCTTTCTCGCGGGCCGGTCGCTTCTCGGCAGCTCTGCTTTCTGGTCAGCTCAATACCAAGCCAGCTCTTCGACAATAATCTGGGCCGTATCAAAATCAATCCGCTCGTTGACCGTCGCCATGACGCCGTTCTTCATCAGCTCGCCGATTAGCCGCGTGACCGGAATCGACAAACGCTCGGCCAGAGTGCCGACGGTGATCATGTCTTCGATTTCGATGGTCGTGGTGGGTTCGGTGGTTCAGTCGGCCATGATCGTCGCTCCTTTCTGGCTTAGTTAAGCTCTAATGGGTGAAACGTGCTACTCTACTTCGGACTTCTTCGCCTTAGCAGCGGTTTTCGTTAGCGGTCTTGGCTTTGGCGGCTCTTTCAGCGACAGGGCGATTTTGCGGTTCTCGGTGTCGATGTCCAGCACTTTGAACTGCTTCTTCTCGTTGAGCTGGAATAACTTCTCTGGGTCAACGGCCTCGTCGTCGCTCATTTCCGAAACGTGGACCAGGGCTTCGACGACTGGGCTGATAGCTGCACGAAAGCGCCGAACGGCGTGATGCGCGTTACTTTGCCCTCGACCATATCGCCCTTCTTAAAGGCCTTGACCTGCTCCAGCCACGGATCTTCACTCATTTGCTTGAGGCTTAAGGCTCAGGCGATCCTTGTCGATGGCGATAATCTTGGCCTTGACTGTCTCGCCGACTTTGACGTAGTTGCGCGGATTGTCGACGCGCTCCCAAGAAATCTCGCGAAATATGGATCAACCCCTCGATGCCATCGACGTTGACGAAAGCGCCGAAATCAATCACGCCAGTAACCATGCCTTCGACGGTGTCACCGACCTTGAGCTCGGCGAAACGCAGCCTGCATGTCATCCTTGACGGCTTCCTTTTCCGAGAAAATCAGCTTGTTGTCTTTGCGGCTGACGTCCAGCACGCGGACGCGCAGGGGCTTGTTAGTCAGGGCGTGCAGCTTCTGTAAGATTTCGTCCTTATCAGCACCGGTGACCCGCGGATAATGCCCAGCTGCCAGTTGGGACACCGGCAAGAAGCCGCGAATGCCTTCCAGCTCGACCAGCAGATCCGCCACGGTTGGCGTCATAAGGCACGCACTTCGACAATTTCGTTGGCTTCGTGGATGCGCTGCAGTTCGTCCCAGCCGCGGTCTTTGACGGCCCGCTTCATGCTTAGTAGAGCATGGCCCTCGTCCATTTCTGGATCGACGACGCTAACAGTTACTGTTTGGCCAACTTCTAGAGCTCTTGGCCGTGGCCGATTTCGCGGCGCATGACCACGCCGACGCCGCGGGCGCCGAGGTCGACCCAGATTTCATTCTTGCGAATGGCCGTAACTGTCCCGTCAACAACGTCGCCAGTGTTCAAACCGGTAACCTCGCTGGTGGCCAGCAATTCGTCCATAGTCATAGCTTTAGTTGCAGTTGCGCTTGCAGTTTTATTCGCCATAATTCCCTCTAACTCCTCCATAAATGTATTTCCAGTGGCAATGTCCGCGGTGGCCCGTAAGCACCGACGATTAAATTGTCACAAGATTACCTTTCATTATATCTGATGAGGGGTGTTAAGTAAAGTCAGTTGAAGGGTATGGGATAGCCTGGATCACTCATCTCTATATTATCAATTTGCCAGGTGGTGTTCGGTTGATGAATGGCCGTAATGTCGAGTTCTGCGGTGCCCTTACCACTGGTACTTGGAATAGTGAAGTCTTCCTCAACCGCCGCTTGGACCGATGGCGTATTGACGGTACCAGGATCGTAGTTACTGGTCATCTTGGCATGGGCCAGAGCGGTCGTACTGCCGAAGAACTCCGAACAGATGGGCGGCGCAACTTTCCAGCAAACATCGTAGAAATCCGACTTGCCCGTCCCAGAATGCTGGCTGAGGAGTTGGGTGAACGCCGAGCTTTGCAGCTGGAAGGTCAACGCCTGATTCTTGTCCTGCATGCCCGTAATAAATTCCTGAATTATCGGATTGTCAGACGTGGAAGTTAGTGAGGTAAACGTCCGGGTATTTATCTCTTTTTTGTCGGCGTCATTGTTAGACTTAATAACATACCACCCTGCGACGCAAATCACGCCAACGACGGCTAGAAAAAGCAATATTTCAACCAGGCTGAAGCCGTTTGCTTCTTCTTTCATATGCTCATAGTGAATGAGTGGATATTAAAAGTCAAAACGGTTACGTTTATTTAACAGCGTGAGTAAAGAAAAACAGGACCCGGCAAACACTTAATCGCCTAAGGGCGAAACAATGGCGGGTGCCAAAGTGTGTTTGCGGGTCCGTGCTTTCCATGGGTTGGAGATCAGTTGGAGGGTGCAGTCAGTTGACCGAGGAACGAACCTTCACAGGCCATGACGCCGTCGGGCTTCTTGAACATCTCGTGCAAACAGACTGCCTTGATAGCGGCCAGCATCATTTCCGAGAACATTTGGTCGAAGTAGGCCTCGACGCCGCTAAATGCGACCACTAGGCCACCCTCGCCGACAGCACTGCCGCCCCATTTGGTCCAGCCCTCTTCGTAGAGGTACGGTGCAACTTGTTGGATGAGCTGCGCCGGCAGTCCAGTTTTCCAGCTGGCATAGGCCTTGGCGCTTGCTATCTCGTCATATCGAGCTGTCCAGGCTTCGGTTAAACCGAAGCTGTACTCGAAGAGTACGAGTTCGCGGAACGGTGAATCCTGTTTCAGGCTCCAGTTCTTAAACCTTGGTTCGCGCGGAATTATGGGGTCCAGTACGATCAGGTGACCTACTCGACGATTGACGATTTGATCATTCATTGCTCCCTGAATGGCTGGCTTGATGATTCTCAGCGCTTGTTCGCAGAGGGCTGGTGTCAGACCGACAAAACTCGACATTTCTTAACCTCCGAAAGGTACGCTCGGGATTCCCGAGGGATCAATCCACCATGGAAAGATGACTTATGATAACATAAATTTTAGCTTCTATCAATCCGTTATGGCCTCTGAGCCTTACTCAATAGTTCTTTTGGAACTTTTAGGTATGGCCAATGCGCTTGAGGCTTAGTCGGCCACAAGTCTTCAACAATTTTTAAGTTACTGGCTGCGTCTCTAATATCATACTTATCAACTTCGCTAATGGTAGAAAGTGCCATCTCCAGATTCGGTACATCTACACAGGTGACGATAAGTTTTTTTACAGACTGGTCAAGTTTTGGCAATAACTCATTAACTAGCATCCATTTAGCTCGTCGAAAAACAATATCTTGAGGCTCATTCCTATCTATAACGTAGGCTGGGAGTTTATTTAGCGTCACATCTTGTTTTGTTTTCCTAGCCTCACTTCTCAAGACTTTTCCAAACTCTTTCTCATAATCTGCTCTTACACCCTTAAGGTAGGCGTCCCAGCCAAATTTTTCCTGAATATGCCGTGCGAGAGGTGTTCGTTTTGTCTTTGCTAAAAAGTCAAAGGCCTCAGGCGTTGGGTCTGCACCGTTGGTCAACTTAAATCTCCACCCAAGCCTGTAATAATCACGGGGCTGCATATTGCGGATTTCTATATAGCCTTTGGACTCTAAGACTTTCATTACCGAACCGCCCACTCGCTTAAAAACATTAATCGAAGGGCCCTCTCCGTTTGTGGCCCGAAGAGCCAGCTCAGTTATCAGGTTACGATATTCGCTATCTTTCTTAGAAGGCTGGCTGAGAACAAACAAGAGGACATCTTCGGCATAATCGGCAAGTTGTTCCTTAGTAATGGCTGCGTAACGATGTTGTATGGGGATGAAGTCGCACGCCTCATAGAATTCAGGTAGTGATGTGAAGGGTGATGTACCTCGGCCAGAACGCCTAATAGCTTGGTCGGATGCGCCAAGACCTAATTTGTGGGCACGTTTAATAATAGGCATGCCGACTTTGGAAAATTCTTCTCCGGGATCACGCGTAATAGCGTCGAGCCAGCGGCCATAATTTATAAAATCGTCGCGGTACCAATCTCTAGTACTTAAAAGCTTGTTGCTAGAAGCTTTGATTGACGTTTGATGTTCAGGCTCCAGAAGTACTTCTTTTAACGGAATCAGCACTTGATTTTCTGCTGTGGCACCAAGAACCATCAACCGGCCCAATTCACGCAGCTGCAGCAGGTTGCGCGGGGCTTCGCCGGCCTCCACCCGAGCCATCCACTCAGGGGTGGTATGGACGAAGCCAGTCGCGAATTCGAACTGAAAATCCTGAGGCGGAATTACTTCCACGATGTTCCTATTCTGCCCATCCAATGTTTGCTATGATAACACTATGTACGTGGGGGTTGATATCGGCGGGACCAAGACGCTGCTGGCGGTCTTCGACCAGCACGGCGTAGTGACCGAAGAGTCCGAATTCCCCACATCTAAGAATTATAGCCACTTTCTCTTAGAATTACGGCATCAGCTAGCCCATTTCAAGACTCAAGACTTTCAAGCTGGTGGCGTCGGCGTTACTGGGCTGATCGACCGCAAGCATGGACGGCGCTTTGCAGCCGGTACCCTTCCCTGGCAAGACGTCCCGGTCCAGGCCGACATGGAGCGGATTTTTGACTGTCCGATAGTGATTGAAAATGATGCCAAGCTAGCCGGACTCTCAGAGGCGCTACTGCTGGAAGGCAAATATCATAAAGTTCTCTACGTCACCGTCAGCACCGGTATCGGTTACGCCTTGGTGGTTGACGGCGTAATTGATACTTCGATCGGTGATCATGGCGGAACTGACATCATGGTTGAGCATCAAGGCAAGCGCGTTGACTGGGAAAGTTTCGCCTCCGGTCGAGCCATTGTGGCGCGCTATGGCAAGAAAGCTCAAGACATCACCGATGAGAAAACCTGGCAAGCCATCGCCCGCGACCTGGCAAAAGGTTTGATTGAGCTGATCGCCATCACCGAGCCGGAAGTCATCGTCTTCGGCGGCAGCGTCGGCGCCCACTTCGGCAAGTACGGCCACCTAGTAGAAATTGAATTGAAGAAATACCATTTGCCGCTAGTGCCGATTCCGCCACTGCGCGCTGCCGAGCGGCCCGAAGAAGCCGTCATTTATGGTTGCTACGATCTCGCCAAACGGAGTTTCGACCATGCAGCCGCTCATTGAAACCCTGCAGGCCCAATTCCCCAAGCTGCGCTTCCGGGCCGGCAGCCAGTTTTCCTGGTCGCCGGAGACCGACGAAGTTATTTACAAAGATCCGGCCCGCGGCCGGCGCGCCACTTGGTCACTGCTTCACGAAACCGGCCACGCCCTACTAGAACATACCACCTACAAGGCTGATTTCGAGCTGCTCAGACTAGAGATAGCCGCCTGGGAAAAAGCCCGCGAACTGGCCACCAGCCTTGAGCTCACCATCGACGAAGACCACATCCAGGACTGCCTAGACACTTACCGCGACTGGCTGTACAAGCGCAGCATCTGCCCCACCTGCAGCACCAAAGCCCTCCAACAGGGAGATTTTGTCCACTATCGTTGTCACAATTGCCACACCACTTGGCGCGTCACAGCCAGCCGCTTCGCCCGCGCCTACCGCTCCACCAAGAACGTCGACCAATCAGTCAACCTCCACCTAGCCAACGATTTGATATAAAAATTTAATAATAAGATAAGCGAGCCGCGGGACGCCAGACCAGCGAAGGGTCGTGTTCCAGCTGGCGAGCATGGGACAACGTAACAGCGCCATCAGCCTCGACATAACCCGTGCCAACATGGATAGTAGCTGCGTAATCGCCTAATCGCTGCTTCTGCACCCCCGTTAGAACTGTGCTAGTATGACCTTCGCGGCCACCGCCGCCAGCTTGGGGGCTATCCGGTAATGGCCCTTCGTCGCGAGCTTTAAGCTCAGCAATAAATGCTTTGTATAAATCTCCATCCATTGGTCGACGAGTGTCTATCGAGCCATCTTCAAACTCAACTGAGTAATCTGCCCGACGTGAACGGCGGAAACGTGGCAGTGTCCCGCCTTGGATACCCACAGTTTGCAGACCACCCATAAGCTTAAAGGGAGTTTCTACTGGCACGCCTCCCAAACCAGCATAAACGGTAGTAAACCTACTCTCCTCGCGGTGATAATGATACAAAGGCTGACGGACTACCACAAATTCTTCGGGGTCCAGGACTAGCTTATCGGCTACTCTGTTTGTTAATCGCTCCATGCGCTTTATTTGTCCATCTGTCATAAGTTCACGCGGATCGACTATCGTGCCGGCGTGAATAAGGCGGTCTTGTTCATTGATAATCCGAGCTAGTCCGCCGTAAGCCACCTCGCGGTCTACGGTGACACCTTCCAAGTGCTGCACTGCCACTAAGGCTCTTCGTAGTTCAACTGCGTGCTCATATGCTTCGGTAGCAGCATCAACCTGTACGGCCAAATCTTCTGGTATTAAACTACGTCTCTGTTCAATCTCACTCATATCTGAAATAATACTATCTTTCAATTTAATGTCAATAAAGAGTATGTTAGTAAAATCCCCGCCGGAGCGGGGATTTAATCTCTCAGAAAACTACTTACGCAGTTTTCTTGGTGCGGCGGCTAATGCGGCCACCCCTAGCGCCGGCAACCCGGGCCAGTTCGCGGTTGGCATAAAAGCCACCGGTGCGGCCGAGCTTACCGCCCTTAGCACCGATTTTGGCGTAGAAATCTGCGCCGTATTTCTTCTTGTTGGTTGCAGCAGCCGCTTGGCCGCCAGCTTTGGTTCCTGCCATCGTAACTCCTTGGTTATAGTTCTCTCGGGATAAAATAAAGGGCCCTGCCCTCGCGGACAAAACCCTCTACCTTTCTCTCGAAATTATCTTTATGATATCACGCTATTGCTAAGGAGTCAATATGCTTCTACTTACTATGTTTTCATAGCCGCTTTGATGAACTCGGCCGTACCCAACAATAAATCATACCTCTTGAGGTCGGCCGGCTTCAACCACTTGATGGCTTCTATCTTGGGATCGTTGAGGTGTGGCTTGCCGCCCAGCAACCGGCCGCCGAAACCAAGCACCACGACTTCCTGTCTTCCCTCCTTGGCCTGCCAGAAATTTTCCATATGATAAGGGATCATCCGCTCCAGCTTCACCCTGTAGCCCGTCTCTTCCAGGATTTCCCTAGTCACCGTTTGCTCCAGCGTTTCGCCCGATTCGTGGGTGCCGCCGGGCAAATCCCACTTGAGGTGGGCATCTGGAAATTTCGGGTCGAAGCGCTGCGTCAGCAGAATCTCTCCGGCTTGGTTGAAAATAACACCGACAATGACCAGTTTCTTCTCCATATACTAAGCATACACCACCCCACCGACCCCTGTTAGTGATATCTCAATTAACAGATGACGACCCCTGTCGTTTTATTCATATATATACGCAACAAAGCCATCAGGGGTGGCTCTCTTGTGATAAGAGAAAGGCCCTCCGGTGTGGAGGGCCTTTCTATAATTTGGCACCGTGCTATTTTCCCAGGGTTAAAACCCAAGTATTGTAACCGCTGCGGGGCTTAACTGCTGTGTTCGGCATGGGAACAGGTGTTTCCCCCGCGCTATGGGCACCAACCTGGCGTTTCTAGGCGTAGAAACTCCGGGTCAGTGTCCAAGTTGGCAAATTTAATTAAAAGCTGTTAAGGACAAACGCTACTGGTGCTGGCACGCACCAATAACCAGTCAATGCACTTTTATTCCCATGAGGGACGCCGCGGTAAAGCCAGCGTTTCTCATGGTCGTAAAAAGTCGATGCCCCTATTAGTACGCTTCAGCTCCATGCGTTGCCGCACTTCCACCTTGCGCCTATCAACCTGATCGTCTTTCAGGGGGGTCATAGGGAAATCTTATCTTGAGGTCAGTTTCGCGCTTAATATGCTTTCAGCGCTTATCTGGTCCGCACGATAGCTACTGGACAATGCCCTTGGTAGAACAATCCATACACCAGCGGTGCGTTCAACTCGGTCCTCTCGTACTAGAGTCGAAGCCTCTCAAATTTCCTAGCGTCCACAGCGGATATAAACCGAACTGTCTCACGACGTTCTGAACCCAGCTCACGTACCACTTTAATCGGCGAACAGCCGAACCCTTGGAAGGTGCTCCCCCTCCAGGATGTGATGAGCCGACATCGAGGTGCCAAACAGCGCCGTCTATGTGAACTATTGGGCGCTATAAGCCTGTTATCCCCGGCGTAACTTTTATCCGAAAGCGCTGCCGATACCACACTCATGTACTAATGCACGGACAGCGGAAAACTTACTCCTACTTTCGTACCTGCTCGGGTTGTAGCCCTCACAGTCAAGCTGGCTTATGCGTATACACTATCACTACGATTTCCATCCGTAGTTAGCCAACCTTTGAACGCCTCCGATACTCTTTAGGAGGCAACCGCCCCAGTTAAACTACCCACCAGACACGGTCCCAGAACCGGATAACGGTCCTGGTAAGAACAAGATCATAACAAGAGTGGTATTTCACTGGTGACTCCACCTCGGCTAGCGCCAACGCTTCAAAGTCTCCCACCTATGCTACACATGTTATAACCCGGCTCAATGCCAAGCTGTAGTAAAGCTGCACGGGGTCTTTTCGTCCTGCTGCGGACAGACGGCATCTTTACCGTCAATGCACTTTCACCGAGCTCTTCGTCGAGACAGTACCCATATCATTACGCCATTCGTGCGGGTCAGAACTTACCTGACAAGGAATTTCGCTACCTTAGGACGGTTATAGTTACCGCCGCCGTTCACTGGGGCTTCAGTTCGAGTGCATACACACATCCCCTTAACCTTCCAGCACCGGGCAGGCGTCAGCCCCTATACATCCACTTTCGTGTTAGCAGAGACCTATGTTTTTGGTAAACAGTTGCATGGGTTCCTTAGCTGCAGCCAGCCGAAGCTGGCAGGCCTTATTCCGAAGTTACGGCCGCTTGTTTGCCGAGTTCCTTGACGAAGAATCACTCGTACACCTTGGTCTACTCGACCTGAGCACCTGTGTCGGTTTGCGGTACGGATGGGATAGTCCACGCGCTAGCTTGCTTTTCTAGTCAGCACTGTTATCGGAATCGAGCCGAAGGCCCTTTCATTCGTCCGTATTTCTCGAACTTAGACGGATATAACCATGAATCCGCTCCAACTAATATGCCGCGCACAGCTAACAAAACTACACCAGTACGGGAATATTAACCCGTTGTCCATCGCCTACGCTACGCGCCTCGGCTTAGGACCGACTAACCCTGGGACGATTATCGTGGCCCAGGAAACCTTGCTCTTTCGGTGGGCAGGATTCTCACCTGCCTTATGGTTACTCATTCCAGCATTCTCACTTGCTAGCGCTCCACCGGCCCTCACAGGTCCGACTTCAACGCCCTAGCAACGCTCCTCTACCACGCATATATATCGAAATACATACACATCCTCAGCTTCGGTATTACGCTTGAGCCCCGTTACATTTTCCGCGCAAGATCTCTTGACGAGTGAGCTGTTACGCACTCTTTAAATGAATGGCTGCTTCTAAGCCAACATCCTCGTTGTTTAAGAAATCTCACCTCGTTTCCCACTGAGCGTAAATTTAGGGACCTTAGCTGGAGGTCTGGGCTGTTTCCCTTTCGAGCGACGAGCTTAGCCCCGCCGTTCTAACTGCCGTAGTTCCGCGATCAGTATTCGTAGTTTGTCAAGGGTAGGTATCATTACTGACCCTAATCCGAAACAGAGCTCTACCCCTGATCGTTACCGTACGACGCTAGCCCTAAAGCTATTTCGAGGAGAACCAGCTATCTCCGAGTTCGATTGGCATTTCACCTCTAACCACAGGTCATCCGGGAGTGTTGCAATACTCTACGGTGCGGCCCTCCACGCGGTTTTACCCGCGCTTCAGCCTGCCCATGGTTAGGTCACCCGGTTTCGGGTCTATTTACTGCTACTGGACGCCCTATTCAGGCTCGCTTTCACTACGCCTCCGTCAAATGACTTAAGCTTGCAGCAGCAAATAACTCGCTGGATCGTTCTACAAAAAGCACGCCGTCACCAATAAATTGGCTCCGACTCCTTGTACGCACACAATTTCAGGATCTATTTCACTCCCCTTCCGGGGTTCTTTTAACCTTTCCCTCACGGTACTTGTTCACTATCGATCGTAAGATATATTTAGCCTTGGAGGGTGGACCCTCCGGATTCAGTCAGGGTTTCACGTGTCCCGACCTACTCGACAACGCTTGCACCGAAGTGCAAGCTAATACAGATGATAAAGTTTGCGAAACTTGGCATACCGGGTTATCACCGTCTCTGACGCAGCTTTCCAACTGCTTCTGCTCGCCTCGCAAATTTCTTACTTTATGGAAGTTGGTGTTAGCACTTCCCGCCTTTTGCAGGCAACTGACCGAAGTCCGTCTCCCGCAAAAGGTTATCTGTATGTCACAACCCCTTTTATAGCATTCGTCTAACAACTTATTCACCCGGCAAATTGCCAGATGAAAGCATAAAAAGTTTGGGCTCTTCCGCGTTCGCTCGCCACTACTAGCGGAATCATTGGTTATTTTCTCTTCCTCAGGGTACTAAGATGTTTCAGTTCCCCTGCTTACCACAGCTCCGCCCTATATATTCAGGCAGGTGTAACCAGACATAACTCTGGCTGAGTTTCCTCATTCGGACATCTCCGGATCAAAGCATAGTAGGCTGCTCCCCGGAGCTTATCGCAGCTCCTCGCGTCCTTCGTCGGTATCTTACGTCAAGGCATTCGTTGTGCGCGCTTGAGTAACTTTTTACGTTAACTCCGCTGGCTTCGGTGAGGAAACCGGCGGAATACAGTGCAATTGACTGGTCATTGGTAAGTGCCAGATTGCTCTGACGCTCCAATAGCCGTTTGTCTTCATTGCTTCATCTTGTGCAACCGTCGCCGAAAGACGATGGTCACACCATTGCCAAATTGTTAACTTGCGAAACTCCTTGCTCCCAAAACCAGACGTAGTCCAAAAACTGACACCCGACTGATACTGAGAGCTTGAGTTTACGTTGGAAGCCACTTATCCGGGTTGCCCCGACTGGGTCTCTACCTAAACTCAAGCAACCCGACTAGTTTAGCAAAAATAACAGATACGGTCAAGCCCTAGTCGATGTTAAACTTGCTACAGTTTAGCTTCTGAAATGTGTAGCTGTTGAGGTTTACTGAACGATGAAGTAATCAAAAGTATAGGTCGTGTTGGCTTGCGGCGGGTTGTCCATATTCAGTTCAAAGCCATTGGCCGTCTTGTTGGTCGGATACATGAACGACGCGGCGCTGCGGCCGTCTTGACCGGTTATCAGGATGCGTGGGGTTGCCCCATACAGTTTGCTAAAAGCGACATCGGCCAGGTCGCCAGCCGTCGGGTCATCACTGGTAGCGATAGTGATTGTACCGCTAGTATCGTTGCCATTGATAGTAATTAACGGCTGTTGATCGTTGGGATCATTCGGATTCGGTGCTCCGTCAGCTGGTTGGACTTGGACTGTCGGTTGGCCACCACCGGTGATGATGTGACCATTAACTTCTACATCAGCGAGAGTGGTCAGGCCCGTGACATTTAGCGCGCCGCCAACGCTAACGTCGCCGGCGACCGTCAAAGCGCCCCTGACGCTTTCACTGCCTGTAACTGTCAGGTTTGTGAGGGTTGTGGGTCCGCTAACGTTCAGGCTGTTAAGGTCACTTGCACCAGTAACGCCAAGGTTGGCCAAGGCCGTGTTGCCGCCAACGGACAGATTGGTCAGGTTGGCGTCACCGCCATTCTGGATATAGCTACTGGCGTCAGGGCCGGCATAATAACCAACGCTGGTCATCACTTCTATCGAGCCAACGCCCGAACCATTGTAGGCTTCTAGGGCCCGTCCGATGGCCAGACCGGGGCTGGTGGCCTTCATGGCAACGCCCGATACCGAGGAAACAGTTAGGTAATCGCCGATGGCGATCGGCCCGTTCTCAGTCGAGACATTGGTCGGAATGCGACCTGACAAGGCGACTGGAGTGGGATTAGTAAGCTCGGTAGCCCCGTTCGCATCACTGATATCACTGAGAAGTATGCCAGGATTGGTCGAAACGACACCGATAATCTGGTTCTGGTCGGCGGTGGTAGCTTTGACAATCGCGTCGGTCGTACCATCGTTGGCCAGCGCTACCAGGTCACCAGGCGTTAAATCACCATTAACATCGGAATAGTTCTCGGCGACGTCAGTTGAAGCGGTAGTAAAGGCACTGGCGAAGAAAGTTAATGCCGTTGCGCCGGAGTTGATACAAGCATGGCCAAGCTGTGTTCCGCCAGTACTTTGGAAAACAAGGCCTTGCGAACTACCGCTCGCACAAGTTGTAGCGGTTGGTATCCTCATAATTGATTTGTTGCCGTTGGTAGCACTAGCAAGGTCAATGATATCACCGGTGGCTATCCTGATGGCCGCGCCTGTGTTACCAGAAATGTTCAAGGCTGCCCCGCCTGTATTGGATGCGAAACTCAAGTTTACAAGGTTACCTGCACCAGTGGTGCTGGTGCCCGATATGTTCACGACATTGCCGGTATATAGAGTCGTGGTACCGGTTTGAGCGATGTTCAAGAGAGTGGTAGTAGTCTGCGCCGCCGAATCGGTGATGGATAACCCAGTGCCGGCGGTGGAGGCGCTTTGGATAGACACGACGTTGCCGGTGTGAGCAGCTGAGGCATTGAAGACGGCTAATCCACCGGTTAACGCCCCTGTCGTCGTCGAGTTAACATTCAAGGCCGTACCACTGCCGTTGATAGCATTGTTGGTAATGTTAACGACATTACTCGTACCGGTGGTACTGACTCCTTGAATATTCACCACATTACCGGTATAACCAGTGGTGTAGCCGGAAGAGTTGATGTTGAGGAGAGTGGTTGCCGTCTGTGAAGCTGCCGAATCCGCTATGTTTAGTCCCGTACCAGCCGTTGTGGCGCTCTGTATGTTAACAACCTCACCACTGCTGTAGTTAGCTGAGCCATTGAATTCAGCCAGACCGGCAGTTAATGCCCCGGTCGTGGAAGAGTTAACATTTAGGGCCGTGCCACTGCCATTAATAGCGTTATTGGCAATGTTCACTACGTTACTGGTACCGGTGGTGCTGCTACCCTGGATATTGACCACATTGCCGGTGTAGCCGGTAGTGTAGCCCGAGGAGCTGATGTTGAGGAGGGTCGTCGTGGTCTGAGCTGCTGCCGAGTCGGTGATTGACAAAGCACCGGCTGAGCCGGCGGTTGAAGCGCTCTTGATAAGAACAACATCACCACTCGCATAGTTGGCCGAGGCATTGAAGACGGCTAATCCACCGGTTAACGCCCCTGTCGTCGTCGAGTTAACATTCAAGGCCGTACCACTGCCGTTGATAGCATTGTTGGTAATGTTAACGACATTACTCGTACCGGTGGTACTGACTCCTTGAATATTCACCACATTACCGGTATAACCAGTGGTGTAGCCGGAAGAGTTGATGTTGAGGAGAGTGGTTGCCGTCTGTGAAGCTGCCGAATCCGCTATGTTTAGTCCCGTACCAGCCGTTGTGGCGCTCTGTATGTTAACAACCTCACCACTGCTGTAGTTAGCTGAGCCATTGAATTCAGCCAGACCGGCAGTTAATGCCCCGGTCGTGGAAGAGTTAACATTTAGGGCCGTGCCACTGCCATTAATAGCGTTATTGGCAATGTTCACTACGTTACTGGTACCGGTGGTGCTGCTACCCTGGATATTGACCACATTGCCGGTGTAGCCGGTAGTGTAGCCCGAGGAGCTGATGTTGAGTAAGGATTCTGCGGTTTGCCCGGCAGTGCTATCGGCCAGGTTGAGAAGCGTGGAAGCGGTTGACGTACTGGCCAGAGAGACCGTGTTGTTCAGAGTGTCGACATTCACGATGTCATTGCCACTAGCATTTTGCACTTGAAAGGCCGTGGCGGAGTTGGAGCCAGTCACATTAGTCGTGCCGTTGACAGTTAGGGCTGCGCCAGTCGAGGCGCTTATGATCATGGCCACGCCGGATGACGTACCGGCTGGAGATTGACTGGCCGTTGGCGTGTAGGCGGTACCGGCTGCGGTATTTGTGTCGTAGGCAACAACGTCGTTACCGGTCGTCAGCGCGTAACCAAAGCCCGGGCTGCTGCCAACAGCACCGACATGAGATGACACGTCAAAACCCCAATATAGTTCGCCGCTCTGGGCGGCGGTCAGAGTTGGGTAAGTCATGGTTAAGGATGAGCTGTTGTTTATAGTGCCGGAGGTGGTCACTGACCAGTTGGTGTTAGAGCCTAGGCCGGCAGTGAATTCTTGGGCGACTAGTTCGCAAAGAGCTCCTGGCGTACCCGAATAGACCACGGTAATGCTGCTGGCACCGCTACTAGTAACCGTGCCCTGCCAGAGTTCATAATGACCAACCGCGTCGTTAGTGGTGGTTACTTTTTGCCAATTAGTTACGCCGCCGCCGGAAACTGACGAAACGGTAAACGACGAAGTATTTATGAAGACCGCGAAGCTTACTAAGTTACCAACCGTGTGCGGAGATATCGCCAGCGTCGTTAAATTGGTAGCATGGTTATCCCACTCTTGGACGGGTGTCGGAGAGGTTGAGTTACCAATTGTTATGTGGCCATTGGTAGTATCACCGGTGAGTAGAGCCGTCCCGGTGGCATTCTGGATTTGGAAAGCAGTCGTGGAATTAGTAGCCGCCTGGAATAGGGCCGTACTGTTAGCTGTCAGGGTGCCGTCAACGCTAAGGCCTTGGGCAAAAGTGGCTTGGCCTTGGACTTGCAAGTTGCCGACGAACGTACCGTCACCGGCAGTTAGGCTACCACCTACTGAACCAACTCCAGGAGTGTCACCATCACTTAGGTTACCGTCGGCTAGACCAACTAGATCAAGGGAGCCGCCAACTAGGATGCGTTGGGTGGAGGCGTAGTAAACGGTCGACAGATTTCCGCTGTTGCCAGAGCCGCCCACAACATAGACATAGCCGTTAGCGGTAACCGAAGTGGCGCCATCCAGTGGCTGCGGCAGTGAGTTGCCGCTAGTTGCCCAGCTGCCGATGGAGCCGTCAGCGTTCAGTTTGGCGTAGTAGACGGTCGACACATTGCTAGGGCCGCTTCCGCCTAATTCGTAAACGTAGCCGTTGGCAGTAACCGAAGTGGCGCCATCCAGTGTCTGTGGAAGTGAGTTGCCGCTAGTTGCCCAGCTGCCGATGGAGCCGTCGGAGTTGAGTTTGGCGTAGTAGACGGTGGATAGAATGCTGGTAGTAGTAGAGCCGCCAATTACATAGACGTAGCCGTTGGCGGTAATGGAAGTGGCGCCAGAAAATTGCTGCGGCAGTGAGTTGCCGCTAGTTGCCCAGCTGCCGATGGAGCCGTCAGCGTTCAGTTTGGCGTAGTAGACGGTCGACACATCAAAGCCGGCACCGTTGCCGCCCATGTAGTAGACATAGCCGTTGGCTACAACTGTAGTCCCTCCAGATAGAACTTGTAGCAAAGGATTGGAACTGGTTACCCAGCTGCCAGTCGAGCCGTTAGCGTTCAGTTTGGCGTAGTAGACGGTCGACACATTACCGCTGTTGCCAGATCCACCCATAACATAGACGTAGCCGTTGGCGGTGACGGAATTGGGAACCTGCAGCGCTTGCGGCAACGGATTGCTGTTGGTTACCCAGCTGCCAGTCGAGCCGTTAGCGTTCAGTTTGGCGTAGTAGACGGTCGACACATTGCCACTGACAAAGCCACCCATAACATAGACATAGCCGTTGGCGGTAATGGAGGTGGCGTTAGATAATGCCTGCGGCAGAGCGTTGCCGTTGGTTGCCCACGGCTGCAGATCACCAGAGTTGTTGCCACCGATGGTTATATTGTTGTTAGCGCTATCCACTTGGAGTAAATCTTGGCCGCCAGCATTCTGGATCTGGAAAGCGGTGGTGGAGTTAGTGCTGTCCTGCAGTAAGGTAGAGCTATCAACCGTCAGGGTGCCGTCAACGCTAAGGCCTTGAGCAAAGGCGGCCTGCCCTTGAACTTGGAGGTTACCAACGAACGTACCGTCACCGGCAGTTAACGAACCGCCAGTACTGCCTGTCCCGAAGGACCCGCCGGGATTTGATAGGGTTTGGCCCGCCAAGCCAACCAGGTCAAGTGAACCGCCAACCTCCAGCCGCTGGGTCGAACTGTAGTAGACAGTGTTTTGGACGGCTGAACCGTTATAGCCACCTAGCTCGTAGATGTAACCGTTGGCGACCACTGAAGTGGCTTGTTCCAAGGTTTGAGTCAGGGCGTGACTATTGGTGTTCCAGGTACTCGTGGAGCCGTCGGCGTTGAGCGAGGCGTAGTAGACATCGTTATGAGGAGTGCCGAAGGAGTCTCCACCCAGCTCGTAAATATAGCCGTCGGCGACCACCGCCGTACCCAGTTCACGTGGCTGCGGTAAGGGGTTACTGCTAGTCGTCCAGGTGCCAGTCGAGCCGTCGGAGTTGAGCGGAGCGTAGTAAACAGCTGTTACAGTACCAGAACCAAAATCAGCGCCGCCCATAACATAGACGTAACCGTTGGCGGTAACTACCTGCGGGGAAACCAGAGCGTCTGGCACGTTATGGGCATTGGTAGTCCACGAACCAGTCGAGCCGTCAGCGTTTAGCTTGGCGTAATAAACGGTTGATACAAGATTGGGATTGGGATACTGCCCGTTTATAACGTAGACGTAACCGTTGGCGACTATAGCACCAGTACCAAACAGTGCTTGCAATAGCGGATGGGTGCTGGTCTGCCACGGGCCAGTCGAGCCGTCAGCGTTTAGATTGGCGTAATAAACTGTGGAATAGGCATTGCCGCTAGCGTCCTTACCGCCAATGTAGTAGATGTAACCGTTAGCGACGACGGCGCTGCCATAAGCCGAAATCTGTGGCAAGGGGTTGCTGCTAGTCGTCCAAGTGCCAGTCGAGCCGTTGGTATTGAGTTTGGCATAGTAAACGGTCGCCTTAGGGGTGGTGCCGTCGGTTCCGCCTATATAGTAAACATAACCGTTGGCGACCACCGAAGACGCCCCTTCTAGAGCTTGTGTCAAAGTGTTGGTATTGGTGCTCCAGGGTTCCAGCGCGCCGGTATTGTCACCGTTGATGGTCACGTTACCGTTGAGGGTATCGACTTGTAAGAGGTTGCCGCTGGTGGCATTCTGTACCTGGAAAGCAGCCGTGTTGTTAGTCGTGACTGACTGGACTGTGTCAGAGCCGCCAGTGATGGTTTGCTTTACGGTGGCCCCTTGGAGAGTTGTGGTACCGGCAATCGTTGAACCAATGGTGACGTTGTTAGTGGAGCTCCCCGTAGTATTATTGCCAATATTGATTGCTTGAGTCACCGCGCCAGTGGTGTTACCTATCTGGATAGTGCTGGCTATGCTGGTATTTCCCAAATTTAAGATGGCACTAGTAGTGTTGACTTGGATGTAATTATTGCTCGAACCGTCTTGGACTTGGAAGGCACTGGTGGAACTAGCCTGGAAGGTCTTGGCACCGGCAAAAGTCTGGGTTCCGGTCGACACCTCTCCAGGATTAGTTACATCAGCCGGACCGAACGTAATAGTTGAGCCGCTGATACTGGCGCCATTTACTTGTGAGCTACCAGAGAATGCGCCGACTGTGGTCACGCCACCGCCGCCGCAGGAGCCGAAGGTGAGCTGACTGGCCGTACTGGGGCCGCTTTGCAAACACTGGCTGGTAGAGGGCGCCGTGGTTGGTAATTGCAGGCTGTAAGTAGAACCCGGGTTGGTGGTTGGCGCTTGGAGAGTAATGGTGTTCGTGCCGCCATTGCTCTTGAATACAATGCCGCCCTGAGCGCTGCTGGCAACACCGAGCGTCAAGCCATTGGCGCCTTGGATGGCTACTGTGCCCGTAAAATTAGCCGTTGAGCTGATGGTCTGGGAGTTGATGTTGCCGACGGCTGTGACAGCCCCACCTGAAGCGACGCTAAACACTGAAGTCGGTGAGGAACCAGATTGGAGGTCTATTAGGTTGCCTGAAGGTGAAGCATTGGTATCGCTGGCGAAGATTAGGGCCTGGCCGGTGGTCGGATTACCGCTAGCCGTAATATTTAGGGTGCTGTTGGTATTCGTACCGTTATTAAGACTGAGCACACCTGAGGCCACGGCCGAGCTGGAGTTGGTAAAGCCATAAAGGTAGTTTGAAGATGTTACCGCCGCCGTCGAGGTGTCAGCGGCGTTCTTGGCCAAACCGCCGCCACCACCACAGGCAGTAAATGTCAGCGGCACATTAGAGCCAGAAACTGTACCGGCCGCCAAGCACTGATTAGAAGTTGCTATCGCCGAAGGCAGCTGGATATTATAGCTGCTAGTTGGATCAGTGGTCGAGGCTTGTAGAGTAACGGTGTGAGTAGCGCCACCGGCAGCATCATTGAAAACAATCCCGCCTTGGGCAGTGGCGGCCACGCCAAGGGTTAGGCCGTTGGCGCCGCTGACACTTTCCGAACCGGTGACTTGCAGGGTGGCACCGGAAGCCGATGGTACCCCGCCAATGCCAATTACATTATTAACGGTATCCGCAATCAGTAGGTCAGAACCTGAAGTGTTCTGCACCTGGAAAGCGGTGGTAGTGTTGGCGGTGGCTTGTAAGGCAACGGGCGACGCAATCAGTCCACCAATCTGGATACTGCCATCTGAGTAAGCATAGAGGGTAGAGCCTTCATCAAGCAATACACCATCCATGTAATAGCTGCGGGCAGTGCTGTCGGACTGTTCCATATATATGTAGGGCGTGCTACTAACTGTCCCGGTGGTGAATGTGCAGCTGAAGCGCGTCCAGCTGGTAGAGACGACCGTGCCTGTCGTACAGTTCGTTTCACCGCCGACCGTACCATTGTCAGAACGACCTAGCCAAATAGTAAAGCTGCCGCTGGCTGCTTTGACATAGAACGACAAAGTATAAGTCGTGCTGCTGGCTAAGTTAAGGCTGTATTTAACACCGTCATTACTGGTAGCCGTGGTAGCAACCTTAAGACCAATATTGCCGAAAACCGCCTGATCGGAGACCCTACTCAGCGTCGAGCTACCGCGGGCTGCCCACCCGGTAGTATTAGTTTCGAAACTTGGATTGGTGACGTAGTTGATCTCAACCGTCGAACTGCCTGGTTCCAGGTAGACGGCATCAATGGTGTAGGTATGAGCCACCCCGGCATCGGTCTGTTCGATGTAGAAATAGGGACTGCCAGAGTGCGAGGAAGGCGTAGTGAAAGTACAGCTATAGCGATTCCAGGCCGTGGTGCTCAACGTTGTAGAGTTAAGCGTACAGTTCGTTTCGCCGCCGGTCGTGCCGTCGTTGGAATAGCCGGCTGCCAAGGTAGTCATGCTGCCGCTACTTAGTTTGGCATAGAAGGATACTGAATACGTGGTGGAGTCGTCGAGAGTGAGCGCGGTTTTGGTACCATCATTAGCCACCGCCGAACTGGTAGTCGTTATCTGCATACCAAAACCGCTGGTGAAGTTTGTTGAGACGCGAGATACGCTGACCGCGGCACTACCCTTGACCGGCCAGTTGTTCTGCACATTATTGGAATCCATATTAAAGTTAGGGATAACATTATTCTGTATCGGGCTAGAAATAGCGTTTACCGCAAATAGGCTGACATTAGCGGCCGCGTTCTGAACATTGAAGGCACTACTGCCATCGACCATATTCAGCACAGTTACATTACCGGCATTAGCGGCAGACCCTCCGCCACCTATCGTTAGGTTCCCACCAGCTCTTACACCGCAGGGGTTACTACTGGCTGTGGTGAAGGCACCACAAGTCAGGGTGCTACTACCAGTATTAAAGTCAAAGTAAGCATTACCGCTACTGTCCTGAATGGAAACGATGCCGGTGCTGCCGGTACCAGCTTTAGCACCAGCGCGAATATCCACATTACCGCCGTTGCCCGCGGTACCTGCGCCGCTGCCGGCCTGTAGTATTAACGCTCCACCGGCGGCTCCAGCACCACCGGCGGCTCCAGTAGCAGCTTGAATAGTTAGCGAGTCGCCAGCCTGGTTAGTAGTACCTGAAGTTAAAACATTAATAGTACGGCCGGTAGCACTTGCCGTGGCCCCGAAACTTAAATCGCCAGTCGGGGCGTTAGTATCAATGCCGACACGGCTGTTTGCAGTATCGACATCAAGAATGTCACTAGCTGAACTGTTCTGGACCTGGAAGGCAGTCGCAACGTTGGTGGTGTTTTCGAAAGTCGCAAAGCCATTGACTGTTAATTGGCCGGAGTTATCTAGCGTTGGTGGCGTGCTGCTGTCACCCGCTAAACCAGTGTCGAGGAAAACTGTAGAAGTTGTTGTGCCGATCAAACCAGTAGTGCTGGGGCTCGGGCTAGTGACAGCCACTTGGGTACGATAAATTTTATAGCTCACTGCCCCAGGAATGCCGGTCCAGCTAATTTGTTGGTAGTTGCTACTGGTTAGGGTTGATACACCGTTGGCGGTCGCGGTAGTACCTTGCGCCGAGGCCGGCGTGCCGCCGCCGGCGGCATTAATGGCCACGATTTCGTAGCCCCAGGTTTGAGCACCGGTACTGCCAACCGTGGTAACTGTTGGCGTAGCCGGCGTTGATAAACCACTAACCGTTGCCCCACCCTGAATACCGCCGGCAACGTTAAGGGCACCTTGCAAGAATGTCGTACCACTTACCCCGAAATTGCCGGTAACACTAGCCGAGCCACCGACTTGCAGGCCGCCACTAACTGTCTCCGTGCCATTGACCGTCGAGTTACCATCGGTTTGCAAGGAGCCTGTTTCGATACTGCCGGTCTGCAACTGTTGGATGTAGGCGCCACCGAGGTCGAAGACTTGGAGAACGCCGCTGGTGCTGCCAATCACATAAGCGTAACGGCCCTGGACGACAACGCCGGTCGGACTGCCGGTGGTCGTAACTGTGCCCAGACTGGTTGGCTGGGCCGGATTGCTGACATCGAAGATCTGCATGGTATTAGCGGTGGGACTGGTCACAAAGGCATAATGGCCCTGAACCGTAACCCAAGCATTGCCCGAACCAATCGCTGCCGAGCCAACTAAAGTCGGCGATGCCGGGTTGGAGATGTCCGCAACTTCAAGAGTATGATGGGTGACGTCTGTGATATAGAAATATTTATTCTGGATAGCCACCCCCCACCAGTGTGCACCAGCCCCCAGCTGAGTGCCCGACACTTGAGTTGGGCCGTAAGGGTTACTGACGTCAACAATCTGGGTAATGTTGCTGTTGTTGCCACCAGTAACCCCGTAACGTCCCTGTATAGCTATTAGGCTTTGGGTGCCGCCGTTAGGACTATTTAGTTTGCCTGTCACGAATGGACTGGCCGGATTGCTGACATCTATAACATACAGGTAGCTGCCTGCTTCCACGTAAGCATATTTGCCTTGGATAACGACCGAGCTGGCAGCCGCCGGGAAAGTAAGGCTGCCGGTGGCTGCCGGAATGCTGTTGGGATTGCTGATATCGAAGATTTGGAGAGTCTGCGCCGTGCCATTAGCGACATAGGCATACTTGCCGCTGACAGCCACCGAAACCGGTCCACTGCCAGTGGCATGACTGCCTAAAGCCACCGGCGCTGACGGGTTGGTGACGTCAAAAGCTTGTAACGTTGCGTTCCCTACAACGAAGGCATAATTACCCTGTACGGCAATGGCCTGAGCCGAGCTTGGCGTGGCCACCGAGCTAAGAGCAGCACTAGGCAATGTGCCGCTGACATATAGCTGTCCGGTCGGCGTACCATTGCCGCCGACAGTTAGCTGTAATTCGTTATTCGTAACATTGGTGGCTGCGTAGGCTGTATTGCTGCCTGGTGGCGAGGTGGCACCGGCAGTGATCGACCCGGTGTCTGTGTAGTTAAGGTTCGAGCCATTAACCGTACCGGTTGTAGTTGTCAAATAAACTTCGTGCCCCGAACCGCCAAGCGCCGTCGTGGCACGATATATCCGATAGGCGCTAGCCCCGGTAACTGGCACCCAGGATAGTGTGACCGTGCTGGTCGAGCCAGTGGTTACTTGGCTTTGCTCGCTGGAAACCGTTGTTTCACCACCTGCCCCATCAACAGCGGTAATCTCGTAATAATAAGTTGTGGCTGCTAGCGTACCACCGCTGGTAGACGTGGCGGTGGCATTCTGGGTCGGAGCGCTCATGGCGGCATAGGTGACGTTGACCCCTAGACGCATATTGGTGGTGTCGGCGTTCAACAGCGTGGCGCTGGAGCCGGCCGAGCCCTGTATCTGGAAAGCATTCAAGGAGTTAGCGGAGTTCTGCAACAGTGTCGCCCCCGTGGATCCAACGCTGAAAACCGTCGCTGGCGTGCTGGTCTTGAGGTCGAATAAATCAGCCGTTTGGCCTGAGGCGCCCTGAATAATACCACCCACATCACTCGCTCCAGAGCTCTGAATGTTGAAATTGGCATTGGTTTGGGTGCTGAAACCGTTTTGAATATAGCCCGTTCCGCCGGTCGAGGCAGCAAAGCCACAGGCCGTGGCAGCCTGCAGACAAACGGTGCCGCTGGCATCTGGCAGTACGATGCTATCGGTGCCCGTCGGCGCCGTCCAGCTCAAAGTACCGACATTGGTGCCGTTGGTGGCTACCAGTTGGCCAGCCGCGAAAGCATATGGGCTGCCCGTCATTACCAGTCTCGGGCTCATTTCGCCATCTGGCACACAACTAGAAAACGGCGTACACGAACCATTGGTGTTACCGACGTTCATAGTCAGATAGAGTTGTTGGCTCCAGTTGATACCAGAGAAAGCAGTAATTGAGCCTAGATTGGCTGTCAAATAGCCGTTGGTAACTGTAATGCCATGGCTGGCGTTGTTCAGCCAGTCCTCGGTCCAAACCGGGCTGCCCCCGGAAGAAGCGGTATAGAGCTTAAACTCGATGTTGTAATTTCCATCAGGGGCGATAGCGCCGCTGAGGGCCTCCAGCCGAGCCTGGAAGTTGATATAACTACTGGTGCTGGCGTCGGCGACTTGCGGCTTGGCCAGATTGAGGCCAAGGGGCACTAGCAAAAACAAACCCAGGACGGCCAATCGCCAAGCCCTGCTGCTTTTCCCGCTCCCGCGCGCGCCCCCGCGCGTATAGAAAATAACAGAGGCCAGGAACAAACGCCGTACCACTGATAACAAACCACGCCGACTACCGCGGCGTACGAATAACTGTCTTCCTAGTTTTTTGGCGTTGCCCATGTTGGTTTTTGTTTGGATAACCCCTGGTCAATCTCTTTTCTACAGACATTGATCTTTTTAGGGTTATTTTTGTTTTTGACCGGCTATCTGCCAGTTCAACGCTATTAAGTATGACGACCTCAACAGAGGTAATCAAGGGGTTTCTGAATAAAAATGCTGTGCGCCTGCGACATGCTTTTATTCAATATTGAAACTTAAAATCGTTGTGCTGTTAACATTGATATTATTTTTATCCCTGTTATTTAGGATTTATATCTCGGGCTGAGTCATTTTTTGTATACTTATAACGTTGTTTTATTAACTCTTATGGTTATTTACAGAATACTTATCCACAGACCTTACTCGACAACCCAGTAGTAGAACCAGTTGACTTCACTATTGGCCGGGCTGGAATTAAATTTAACAGTGAAGGTTGTGCTATTAGATGCCGAGACGTAGACTTGGCGGGCAGCAGCCGTGCCTGTGCCACCGTCCTCCGTTTCGGCGACCACGATGATTGACTTCGGTGCCGCGCCGTAGGCTTGATTGAAGGTGAAGACGGTGTCACAAGTCGTTGGCGAGCCGGTGCTACCAGCGGTGATCCGGAAGGAGCCGGCTGAGTCCGTGGAGTTGGTTGCCACTGTCGCGGAGGGCCCGGTACCGCCGCCGCAGTTAGTCGGCGTGCCGATGGTTGGTGCCGTGGTTTGGGTGGACTTGAAGTGGGCGTTGGTCAGCGTCAGGCTGGCGAAGGTGCCGGTCGTGCCGGCAATGGTGATCACCAGATTAGAGGTATCGGCCGTGAATAAACTGACGGCAGCGGTATTCTGGATCTGGAAGGCTGTCGCGGAATTGGTCGAGGGCTGGATAAGAGTATTGCCGTTGACACTTAAGCTGCTGTCTACGCTCAGTGCGCCAGCGATGCCAACTCCTTGAGCGAAGTTAGCTTCGCCTTGAACCTGGAGCGTACCAACTACGTTGGTATCACCGGCTGTCAGGCTGCCGCCGACCGAACCAGCTCCAGGGTTATTGCCATCGCTGAGGTTACCATCAGCTAGGCCAACAAGATCTAGGGAGCCGCCAACTAGAACCCGTTGGGTGGAGGCATAGTAGACCGTAGAAGTGCTGCCGCCGCCGTTATGGCCACCCATGAAATAGACATAGCCGTTGGCGACCACTGAACTGGCATCACTTAGTGCTTGCGGCAAAGCATTGCTATTAGTCGTCCAGCTGCCGGTCGAGCCGTTAACGTTCAGTTTAGCGTAGTAGACGGTTGATTGAAAACTGGTGTTATAGCCGCCCATGACATAGACATAGCCGTTGGCGACCACGGAACTGGCATCACTCCGACCTTGTGTTAGGGGGTTACTGCTGGTCGTCCAGCTGCCGGTGGAGCCGTCGGCGTTTAGTTTGGCATAATAGACGTTGGTTTGGCCGCCGCCAACGCCGTCATAGCCGCCAAGAACATAAACGTAGCCGTTGGCAACGACGGAAGTTTGGAAGTCTACTGCTTGCGGCAGCGGCTGGCTGCTGGTCGTCCAGCTGCCGGTGGAGCCGTCGGCGTTTAATTTGGCATAGTAGACGGTTGATTGGAAACCGCCACTATAGCCACCCATGACATAAACGTAGCCGTTGGCGACCGCCGAACTCGGGCCGGTTAAGCCCTGCGGCAGCGGCTGGCTGCTGGTCGTCCAGCTGCCGGTGGAGCCGTCGGCGTTTAATTTGGCATAGTAGACGTCGGTTTGGCCGCCGCCGATGACATAGACGTAGCCGTTGGCGGTGACGGAAGTGGTGTTACTCAGGGCTTGCGGCAGCGGCTGGCTGCTGGTCGTCCAGCTGCCGGTGGAGCCGTCGGCGTTTAATTTGGCATAGTAGACGTCGGTTTGGCCGCCGCCGATGACATAGACGTAGCCGTTGGCGGTGACGGAGTTATGGAAATCCAGCGTTTGCGGCAAGGCAGTGCCTGTCTGCCAAGCTTGCAGCTCGCCAGAATTGTTACCGCCGATGATGATATTATTGTTGGCACTGTCTACTTGTAGTAAATCTTGACCACCAGCGTTCTGCACTTGGAATAATGTTGAGGAGTCATCCCCTACCCCGGCAGCGAAAACAATACCTTTCGACGATGAGTTAGTGGTTATGGTGGCTGGGGTCGAAGAGTTGTTGTAGGCATTTTGTAGAGTAACGGTAGGGCCGCTACCGCAATTTCCGGAGACGTCGCAAACTTGGTTGCCGTTCTGGAGGATTTCTCCGTCGGTGGTGTCGACAGTCAGGACAGAATCACCAGCGGCATTCTGAACCTGGAAGGCTGTCGTGGAATCAGTAGTGTTCTGGAAGAGGACTTCGCCGCTGGCACCGATGTTGCCACTGAATTCGGCACTGCCGCCGACTGTCAAGCCACCCTGTAAGGCTATGTCGCCACTGAAGGTAGCGTTGCCATTGGTCTGGAGCGTACCGGTTTCGGTGCCGCCGACTTCCAGTTGCTGGGTATAAGTGCCCCCGAGGTCGAAGATTTGGAGAGTGCTGGAGCTGTTATTAACCACATAGGCATAGCGACCTTGGACGTAGACAGAGATTGGGTCACTGCCGGTGGCGACACTGCCAACTCTGACTGGGCCGGCGGGATTGGAGACGTCAATGATGCTGAGTGTATTGGTGCCGATATTAGTAACATAGGCGTAACGACCCTGGACGTAGACAGAGGCAGGGTCTGAGCCAACGTCAGTGAGTACACTGCTGATGTAGGTCGGGCTGGCGGGGTTGGAGACGTCGATGATACTGAGCGTATTGGAGGCAGCTGTTGCTACATAGGCGTAACGACCCTGGACGTAGATAGAATCTGGGAAATTTCCAACTGCTAGGCTACCTACGTTGATCAGGTTAGCGGGGTTGGAGATGTCGAAAACATCCATTGTACCCGTTGAGGATACACTAACCACGTAGGCGTAATGACCCTCTATATAGACGGAGTAGGGGGTCGTGCCAGTGGCGACAGTGCCGACGCTGACCGGGCTGGCGGGGTTGGAGACGTCAATAACACTTAGCGTATTAGAACCGCTGTTAGTTACGTAAGCATAGCGGCCTTGGACATAGACGGAGGTTGGGTTAATACCGGTAGCGACCGTGCCGACGCTGACCGGGCTGACGGGGTTGGAGACGTCGAAGATTTGGAGGGTGCTGTCGTTATCATTAACCACATAGGCATAGCGACCTTGGACGTAGACAGAGACTGGAGCGTTGCCAGTAGCGACGGTGCCGACGCTGACCGGGCTGGCGGCGTTGGAGACATCGAAGATACCTAGTGTGTTGGAATTGGAATTCACTTCGTAGGCGTAGTTGCCTTGGACATAAACGGAGAATGGGTCTGTGCTGGCGCCGGTTGATACACTGCCAGTCGCACCAGTGGGAACAGTGCCTTGAACATTCAAAGCTCCATCGACACTCAATGGTCCAGCTATGCCTACTCCTTGGGAGAAGTTAGCTTGGCCTTGGACTTGGAGGGTACCTACTATGTTAGTGTCACCGGCTGTGAGGCTGCCACCTACAGAACCAACACCAGGGGTATCACCATCGCTCAGGTTGCCATCTGATAGTCCAACTAGATCTAGGGAACCACCAACGAGGATACGTTGGGTGGAGGTGTAGTAGACGCCGGAAACTGCACCATTGGTATAAGTTGCGCCACCAATGTAATAAACATAACCATTGACCACTACCGAGCTGCCCCCCGTGACGGATAGCGGCATTGGGTTAGCATTGGAAGACCAGGTACCAATTGTGCCATCGGAGTTAAGCGGAGCATAATATAGCGTATTACCGATGTTAACAACCCCAGTGCTTTGACCACCTAATTCATAGACATAACCGTTGGCGACGACTGCAGTACCAAAATAAATTGGAGTTGGCAGACTATTACTGTTAGTATTCCAAGCCCCTGTTGATCCATCGCTGTTCAATTTGGCATAATAGACCGTTGCTTGGGCATCACTCGAAGAGTTATAGCCACCAATGGTATAAACGTAACCGTTGGCGACTACCGCACTAGTCTGCTGTAGAGGCTGAGGCAAGCTATTGGTATTAGTATTCCAGGCACCGGTTGAACCGTCGGCATTAAGTTTGGCGTAGTAGACGGTTGACAAGCTACTTCCATGAGTGCCGCCAATAACATAAACGTAGCCATTAGCTACCACCGACGAAGCAAGCTGCAGGGTCTGAGGCAAGCTATTGGCATTGGTATTCCAGGCGCCGGTTGAACCGTCGGCATTAAGTTTGGCGTAGTAGACGGTTGACACTAGACTGCTGCTGCCATTAAGCCCACCTATTGCATAAACGTAGCCATTGGCCGTTACGGTTGATAAACTTTGTAAAGGCTGCGGTAGAGAATTTGCGCCCTGATTCCACGCACCGGTTGAACCGTCCGCGTTAACCTTTGTGGAGTATACAGCGGCCGATGGACTACAGTTACCATTGTTGTTACACCCACCGATAGCGTAGATATAGCCATTGGCTGTAATGGCTTCGCCGTCATAGGTATGCCCGAGAGGCGATCCGCAACCCGGCGTTGTGCAACCAAAGGCGTAGCCATTAGTTGTCCACGGCTGCAATTCACCGGAATTGTTACCACCGATAATAATGTTGTTATTGGCGCTGTCTAGCTGGAGCAAATCTTGACCGGCGGCATTTTGAACCTGGAACAATGCTGAAGAGTCATCACCTGACCCAGCAGCAATAATTATGCCTTTCGAAGATGAGCTGGTGGTAATAGTGGCCGGTGTGGAAGAATTATTGTAAGCACTTTGTAAGGTAGCGGAGGAACCTGAGCAGTTGCCAGACTGGTCACAGACTTGGTTGCCGTTCTGGAGGATTTCTCCGTCAGTGGTGTCGACAGTCAAGATGGCGGTGCCGGAGGCATTCTTGATGGTAAAAGCTGAGGTAGAATCAACAGTCGGCTGGAAAGTAAAGTTACTTGAGGTGACATTTAGGACAGTGGTGCCAGTCGTAGTATCGACGGCTTGGATGTACTGGTCACCAGTCGAGTCGCCCTGGATGGCGATGGCGTAATTGCTGGGCCGGCCGCTGGTATCGATAGTTTCCCCGCCCTGGACGTTGGCACCACTGACGAACAGTTGACCGAAACGAGAATTTGCCGTGCCGATGTTGGTGCCACTAACAGTCTCGGCCGATGCGCAAGCCACACTGGTGCAACGAACATAGCGCAAAAGGCCGGCGTTATCAGTGTCAGAGTAAGTGATCCGGGCGAAGCCGTCGGTGCCGAGGGCCAGCGGGGTCATGCTGAAATCTATGTTGTTGGCGCCGGTGATTGTATTCGTAGTGGCGGTTGAACAACTTGCGTCGGTGCAGTCAGCGAAAGCTAGCACACCACCCCCAGATTTAACATAGCTGATGCGAGCGAAGCCGTCGGAGCCAAGAACCAGCGAAGTAGGATCGTCTTGGATACTACTATCTACCGCATTAATCGTCGGGGCGCTACAATCGGCATCGTTACAGACAGCGTATTTCAACACGTGATTCGTTGCATCGACATAGCTGATGCGAGCGAAGCCGTCAGCACCAATAACCATAGAATAGTCATCCATGTTGCTGCTATTATCCACGGTTGTCAGCACTGGACTGGTGCAGTCGGCGTCGGTGCAGCGGGCGTAGGCCAATGTTTTTCTATTCAGTCCGCTGTCGTAGAGAGCGTAAGCGATCCGGGCAAAGCCGTCGGCACCTATGGCTATAGAAGTGTTGAAGCCATCATCATCAACTTGACCGCTGGAGTCAACGGCATTAATTACCGGGCTGGTACAGTCGGCGTCGGTGCAGCGGGCATAATATAGGTTGCCACTGCCATCCGTATAACTAATGCGAGCGAAGCCGTCCTGGCCCAGGGCCATGGAAATGCTGTAGCCGGTGTCCTGGGTGTTGTCGATAGTTGTAATTACTGGGCTGGTGCAGTCGGCGTCGGTGCAGCGGGCGTAGGCTAATGTGTACCTGCCTAGTCCGCTGTCATAGAGAGCGTAGGCAATGCGGGCGAAGCCGTCGCTGCCAATGCTTAGGGAGATATAGTACGCATTAACCTCTCCGGAGGTATCAACGGTAGTAATAATTGGCGAGCTGCAGTCAGCATCAGTGCAGACGGCATAGTCTAGGTCATCGCTATTATCAACGTAAGCCGTCCGGGCGAAGCCGTCAGGACCTAAGGCCATGGAGTTGTAGCCAGTATCAATATTGATCGAATTATTCACCACTGTCAGCGCCGGGGTGCCAGAACAGTCGATGTTAATGCAATGGGCGTACTGCAAGTGGTCAGTGTCGTCAGTGTCGGCATATGCGATGCGGGCGAAGCCGTCACTGCCGAGAGCCAGAGATGTGGTCGTGAAGTCGATGCCGTTAGCGTTGCTGATTGAATTAGTGACAGGGCTCGTGCAATCCGTATCAGTACAGCGGGCATAGGCTAACACCCCAGATTTGACGTAAGCGATACGGGCGAAGCCGTCGGCGCCGAGAACGAGCGAGGGAATGTCCTCTTGGAAGCCGCTATCAACAGTGTTAATGACAGGGCTGCTACAGTCAGCATCGGTGCAGCGGGCATAATATAGGTTGCCATTATTGTCTTCATAGGCAATTCGGGCGAAGCCGTCACTAGCGACGGCCAGAGAAGAGTAAGCAATTACGCTGCTATTATCAACAGTCGATAGTACTGGACTGGTGCAGTCAGCATCGGTGCAGCGGGCGTAGGCCAAAGTGTCATGACCCAGACCACTATCGTAGAGAGCATAGGTCATCCGCACGAAGCCGTCGGCTCCAAGAGCTATCGAACCATTCCCGTCCACATTACTGCTGGAATCAACAGGATTAATCACTGGGCTGGTACAGTCGGCGTCGGTACAGCGAGCATAATATAAATCGCCGTTATTTCCGTAACTTATCCGGGCGAAGCCGTCAGAGCCCAAAGTCATCGCAGGCTCATACGTATTATTACTATTGTCGATTGTTGTCAGCACTGGGCTGGTACAGTCGGCGTCGGTACAGCGGGCGTAGTCCACGGTGTTATAGCCTAGTCCGCTATCGAAGACATTGTACGCAATGCGGGCGAAGCCGTCGGCGCCGATACTGAGGGAAACATAATTAGAATCAACATGCCCTAAGACATCAATGGTAGTCAGCGCTGGTGAGCTACAGTTATCATCGTTACAGACGGCGAAATCCAGGTTGCCATTTTGGTCCACGTAAGCTGTGCGGGCGAAGCCGTCGCTGCCGAGGGCCATCGAGTTGAAACCGTTACCGGTATTGTTTGAACTATCGATGGTCGCCAGTGTCGCGCTGGTGCAGTCATCATTGCTGCAGGAGGCGTACTTGAGAGTGTTACTTGAATAGCCAATGTAGCTAATGCGGGCAAAGCCGTCACTGCCTATAGCCATTGACGGGGAGAAGGTATTAGTGCTGCTATCTACGGTCGTCAGCACCGGGCTGGTACAGTCGGCGTCGGTACAAAGGGCATAGCCTAGGACAGAAAGGTTCAAACCGCTGTCATAAAACCCATAAGCAATCCGGGCGAAGCCGTCGGGACCGAGGGCTATCGAGCTGCCATCACTATTGACATCACCGCTGGAATCAACAGCGTTGATAACTGGGCTGGTACAGTCGGCGTCGGTACAGCGGGCGTAGTACAAGTTGCCGCTATCACTGACGTAACTAATCCGGGCGAAGCCGTCGGAGCCTAGGGCCATAGAGACACCGAAACCTGTGTCTTGGCTACTATCCACCGTCGTCAGCACTGGGCTGGTGCAGTCGGCGTCGGTGCAGCGGGCGTAAGCTAGAGTGTCATAACCCAGGCCGCTATCATTGAGTTGGTAGGCAATCCGGGCGAAGCCGTCAGAGCCAATACCGATAGCTGTAGTATTCCCTGTCAGATTACCGCTGGAATCAACAGTAGTAAGCACGGGGCTGGTACAATCGGCATCGGTACAGCGGGCGTAATGAAGGTTAGTATCAACATCACCAACATAACTAATCCGAGCGAAGCCGTCGCTACCGAGAGCCATGGAAATCGAATCACCGGCACCTTCGCTGTTATCTACAGTCGTCAGTACCGGGCTGGTACAATCGGCATCGGTGCAGCGGGCATAGCCTAGGCCAGTGCTGAGTTGATAGGCAATTCGGGCGAAGCCGTCGGCGCCGATGACCAGAGAAACATAATTAGTGGCCGCATTGCCAGAGGCATCAATGGTCGAATCGACGGTTGATTTACAATTGGTGTCCAGGCAACGAACGTAATCCAATTTATTGTCACTGTCGACATAGGCAATACGGCTGAAACCGTCACTGCCCAGGGCCATGGAGTCGGGTCCGCTTATATGACTCGAACTACTTATGGCTGTTAAGAAATTTTGATTTTGGGTCAAGCTGCCATCGACATTTGGCAGCAAATCCGTAGTTGTCAGGGTGCCACCTACACTGTCAACGTTCAGTAAGCTGGTACCAGCAGCATTCTGGACTTTGAATAAGGCCGTCGAGTCACTGCCAGCTCCAGCACCAAAGATAATTCCCTTTGATGGAGAGCTAGTGGTGACAATAGCTGGGGTAGCAGAATTGTCATAGGCATTCTGGAGAGTTAGTGAGCCACCACCTGAGCCAGCTGGGCCTTGGGGACCAGTTGCACCAGTTGGGCCAGTAGCCCCCGTGGGACCAGTCGCCCCCACTGCCCCGTTAGTTCCGTCCTGGCCGGCGGCACCAGTGACACCATTTGCACCAGCAGCACCGTTAGTACCGTTAGCGCCAGCTGGGCCTTGACCGCCCTGGAGACTACTGCCTAGGACGATGAACTGGGTACCGTTGTAGTAACTCAACTGTTTAGTGTCGCTGTTTAGGTAAAGTTGGCCGGTTACTGGACTGGTGGGTTGGCTGGTGGGTGTGATGACTAGAGTGTTGGTGATCTGTTCTTGGCCGTTGATGACTAGCTGCTCTGTCGTATTGACCTGGAGCTGCTTGCCTACTTGAACTCCGCCAAGTGGTAAGCTGCTTACGGCGTAGTTATTGGCCTTGTTAGTTGTTGACTGCGTGGGTTTACCGTTACCATGACGAATACCGAAGAAAAGAGCCGCCAGACCGAGCAGCAAAATGATCAACACAGCTAGGCTGGTGATCAGCAGAGCTTTGCGGTTGTAGCGGAAGAGAGAGGGCCGGCCCGGCTTGTCCGACGCCGATACCACTAGCCCATCAGTACCTGGCGCAGGGCTAACTTCAGGAAGTGGTGAAACAGTGTCCGATGAGACGACTGGCGCCCCCACTGGGCCGAACGGATCCGGGCTGGTGTTTTCTTCTAGGCTGGTGTTGTCTGTGTTTGGTGGCATGGTGGTTATTGAGCGTTGAAGTAATTAAAGGTGTAGGTGTGCTGGGCGGTATCGGCAGTGATGAAACTGACCGTGAAGCTGCCCGTGCCAGAAGTAACGTATGGTTTGACTGCCGAGGTATCGACGTTGCTGGCCGAGGTGATGATTGGGTGCGGCGCGCTGGCGTAACTGTTAGCGAAGTTGATAGTACATTGCGTGCCGGTTGCCCAGGCGCTAGTACCGGTAGTTAGCGTGATCTGGCCAGCGGTGTCGTCACCACTGACCGAGCAGGCCGGGCTACCGCCGCTGCCAGCATTGCCGTTGATAGTAGCTGTCGTCGTGCCGCTGGAGTTGCCTGTAATGATGTGACCGTCAACCGTGATGGTGGCACTGAAGGTCGAGGCCACACCGATAGTCAGAGCGCCGCTGCCGGTGGTGTCGACTTTGATAAGAGTGGTGGTACCGGCCGCGTTCTGGACCTTAAAGGCGCTAGTAGAATCAGTAGAGTTCTGGAATAATACTTGGCCACTGGCACCGATGTTGCCGTTGAACTCGGCGCTGGCACCGACTGTTAGGCCACCTTGGAGGGCGACGTCGCCGTTGAAGGTGGCATTGCCATCGGTTTGCAGGGTACCGGTTTCGATACCTCCGGCCTGGAGTTGTTGGGTGTAGGTGCCACCGAGGTCGAAGGTCAACAGAGTATTACTGCTGGCATTCGCCACATAGGCGTAGCGACCCTGGACATAGACGGAGATTGGGTCAGTGCCAACACCGCTCGGCACGCTGCCAACGCTGGCGGGGCTGGTTGGATTGCTGACGTCGAAGATTTCGAGGGCCTTGGCACTTCCCTCGGCCACATAGGCGTAGCGACCCTGGACATAGACGGAGCTTGGATTATTGCCAGTCGATACGCTACCAACGCTGCTAGGGCTGGTTGGGTTGCTGACGTCGAAGATCTGAAGGCTGTTACCACTTGATTTGACGACATAGGCGTAGCGACCTTGGACGTAGACAGCGTGTGGCGCACTGCCGGTAGTTACGCTGCCAACACTGCTGGGGCTGGCGGGGTTACTGACGTCGAAGATTTGGACGTTGCTAGTTCCGAAATCCGCCACGTAGGCATAGCGGCCTTGGACGTAGACGGAGAACGGACTCGAGCTAGCACCGGTTGACACGTTGCCAACACTGACCGGGCTGGCCGGGTTACTGACGTCGAAGATTTGAAGGCTGTTGCCGTTAAAGTTTGCCACATAGGCGTAGCGGCCTTGGACGTAGACGGACTGTGGGGCGGTGCCAGTCGACACGCTACCAACGCTGCTAGGGCTGGTTGGGTTGCTGACGTCGAAAATTTGTAAGGTGTTAGAGCTATTGTTCGCCACATAAGCGTAGCGGCCTTGGACGTAGACGGACTTCGGGCTAGTGCCGGTGGCCACGCTGCCGACACTGGCTGGGCTGGCAGGATTGGAAACATCGTAGATGCCAAGGGTGTTAGCACTGGAATTAGCTACGTAGGCGTAGCGGTCTTGGACGTAGACAGCGTATGGGAAGGTGCCGGTGGCCACGCTACCAGCCACCCCGGTGGCAACAGTGCCAGACACATAAAGTTGCCCAGTTGCCGTACCAGTGCTACCAACATCAACCCGCTGATCGGTCGTATCAACGTTAAACACTGAGGCACCAGCTGCATTCTGGACTTGGAATAGAGCCGTGGAATCATCCCCTGACCCAGCAGCGAAAACGATACCTTTTGATGACGAAGTGGTAGTAATGTCGGCTGGGGTAGAAGCATTGTTGTAGGCGTCTTGCAGGGTGGCGGAGGAACCTGAGCAGTTGCCAGACTCATCACAAACCTGGTTGCCGTTCTGGAGAATGGTGCCCCGGACATCCAGGGCAGCAGCCGGAGTAGTTGTGCCGATGCCGACACTGGTTGTCGTGGTACAGCCATTAGTACCAGCGACACAGCCAAGGATCAGGCTATCATTCTGGTCAACTTCGGAGTAGGTGCCAATGGCTGTGGCGTTTTGGAGACCGTCAGAGCCAACATCGCTTTGGTAGCCGAGGAAAGTGTCATTGGAGCCGGTTTGGTTGGCGCTCCCGCTTGCATCACCCAGCCCCGTGTCACCATTACCAGTCGTGTTGTCTGTGAGGGCACCAGCTCCGAAGGCGTTGTTGCTGTGGCCGGTGGTGTTGTTCTCGAGGGTACTGACTCCGATGGAGTTGTTGTTGTAACCGGTGGTGTTGGAGTTGAGGGCTATGTATCCCAGGGCAATGTTTTGGTTACCAGTCGTGTTATTTTGGAGGGCTAAGGAGTCGACGGCAATGTTTCGAAAACCGGTAGTGTTGGACTGTAGGGTATCGACGCCGAAGGCAACGTTTTCATCACCGGTGGTGTTGTCTTGGAGGGCACCGACGCCGAGGGCGCCGTTGTTGGCCCCGGTGGTGTTAGCTTGGAGAGCCGAGTAACCAATGGCGGTGTTGCTGTAGCCGGTGGTGTTGGTGTTAAGGGCATTATCACCTAGGGCAATATTCGAGGTGCCTGTGGTGTTGTGGTAAAGGGCATCGTTGCCAATGGCGATTCCGTTGGCAGTAGTGTTGTCGTGAAGTGCCTGGGTACCAATGGCTATGCCCTCGCCAGTCGTGTTGGAGAAGAAAGCGCCGCTGCCGATAGCGATGTTATCACTGGCAGTGGTGTTGGAGTTGAGGGCATATTGGCCGATTGCAATATTCCTGTCGCCGGTGGTGTTGTTTTGCAACGCATAACTGGCCAAAGCCACGTTGTCGTTGCCGGTGGTGTTGTTTTGGAGGGCCTGATAGCTGAAGGCAACATTGGAGAAACCAGTGTCATTATTTTCTAAGGCTTGAAAACCCAAGCCAACATTGTTACTGCCACTGATGTTTAAATCAAGCACACCGAACCCGAGAGCAATATTTTCGTTGCCAGTAACATTTTCTTGGAGGGCAGCAGAGCCAATGGCAATGTTACTGTGGCCGCTGGAGTTGTCTTGGAGTGCATCAGAGCCAATGGCGACATTTTCGAAGCCACTTGTGTTGTTAGATAGGCTGTAATAGCCAATGGCGACATTACCCTCGCCGGTGTTGTTGCCATGGAGGACACCATAGCCAATAGCAGTGTTGCCGAAGCCGCTGGAGTTGTCTTGGAGCGCATCAGAGCCAATGGCGGTGTTGTCATAACCACTAGTGTTGGACTGTAGGGTATCGACGCCGAAGGCAACGTTTTCATCACCGGTGGTGTTAGAATTGAGGGCATTAATGCCGAGAGCCGAGTTATCATAACCGCTACCGTTGTTCTGGAGAGCCGAGTAACCGACGGCAGTGTTGTTATAGCCGGTGGTGTTGTCCTGGAGGGCTATATTACCGAGAGCAGTGTTGTTGCCGCCTGTAGTGTTAGTTTCGAGGGCCAGAGCACCTAGGGCAGTATTGTTGTTTCCAGTAGTGTTAGTTTCGAGGGCGTTAGCGCCGACGGCGGTGTTTTCTAGGCCGGTGGTGTTGTTCGGCCCAGCCTGCAAACCAATGAAGGTGTCGTCCAAACTACTGTCTGCAGCTCTGATTTCTAAAGTGGGATTGCCAGTCGCGTCATCAACTTCAAGCGCAACGTCACCATCGGCAGCGGCTTGGATAATCACTTTCTGGGTGTTGGCGTTACCAACAAACAACTGGCCGAAGCGAGAGTCGGATGAGCCAATGTCGGTACCACTTAGTGTTTCGGTCGCCATACAGTCGGCGGTTGAACAACGAACGTATCGTAAGTAGCCGCTGGCACCAGTGTCGGTGTAAGTGATCCGGGCGAAGCCGTCACTGCCCAGCGCCAACGAAGTCGTGCTGACAGCAATTCCTGTGGCGCTAGTGACGGCATTGACTGTCGGACTGGTGCAGTCGGTGTCGGTACAGAGGGCGTAGGCCAGTTGCCCGCCGCTTCTCACGTAGCTGATACGGGCGAAGCCGTCACTGCCAAGGGCGAGCGAAGGGGCATCCTCCTGAACACCACTATCAACGGTGTTAACTGTAGGGGAAGTACAGTCGGCGTCGGTGCAAACGGCGTATTTCAACAGGTTATTCGTGTAATCATCGAAGGCGATACGGGCGAAGCCGTCACTGCCAATGGCCATGGAAGAGTCAGCCACGTTGGTGCTGCTATCAACGGTTGTCACCACCGGGCTAGTACAGTCAGCGTCGTTACAACGGGCATAGACCAGGTCACCGCCAAGATCGTCATACGAAATCCGGGCGAAGCCGTCAGAGCCGATGGCTATGGAAGTATTGTAGCCATCGTCATTGGCGTTATCGCCGACATCAACCGTGTGAATCACCGGGCTGGTACAGTCGGCGTCAGTACAACGAGCGTAATACAAGTGGTCATCATCGCCTATGTAGCTAATGCGGGCGAAGCCGTCACTGCCAATGGCCATGGAAACGCTGAAGCCAGTTCCCTGGCTATTATCGACTGTGGTTATAACTGGGCTGGTGCAGTCAGTGTCGGTGCAACGAGCATAGACTAGTGTCCAGCGGTTGAGATTACTATCATGTAGATCGTAGGCAATGCGGGCGAAGCCGTCACTACCAATGCTAAGGGAGATATAGTACGAATTGACCTTTCCGGAAGTGTCAACGGTCGTAATAATTGGCGAGCTACAGTCAGCGTCGGTGCAGATAGCGTAGTCTAGGTCATCGCTATTATCAACGTAAGCCGTCCGGGCGAAGCCGTCGGGCCCGAGAGCCATGGAACTGTAACCGGTGTCAGTATTGGTCGCAGCATTGACGACTGTTAGCGCCGGGGTACCTGAGCAGTCAATGTTAACGCAAACGGCATACTGTATATGACTAGTGACGTCAGTGTCGGCATAGGCTATACGGGCAAAGCCGTCACTGCCGAGTGCCAGAGAAGTGCTTGAGAAATCGATGCCGTCGGCGTCGGTAACTGGGTTGGTTATGGGGCTAGTGCAATCAGCGTCGGTGCAGCGGGCGAAGCTCAGCTGCCCATCGTTTTCGCTCTTGACGTAACTGATGCGGGCGAAGCCATCAGAACCAAGAGCGAGCGAAGGGGCATCCTCCTGAACACCACTATCAACGGTGTTAACTGTAGGGGAAGTACAATCGGCGTCGTTGCAGACAGCGTATTTCAACAAGCTATTATCGATATCTAGGTAAGCAATGCGGGCGAAGCCGTCGGAGCCGATGGTCATCGAGGGGAAGGCCATGTTGTCACTGTTATCCACGGTTGTCAGCACTGGGCTGGTGCAGTTGGCGTCGGTGCAGCGGGCATAGGCTAATACGCCCTTGCCTAGCCCACTGTTAAACAAAATGTAGCTGATACGGGCGAAGCCGTCAGAACCGAGGGCTATGGAACTGCCGCCACCATTGACCTTGCCGCTGGAATCGACAACGCTAATCACCGGGCTGGTACAGTCGGCGTCAGTACAACGAGCGTAGTATAAATTGGCGCTGTTACTGGAGTAGCTGATACGGGCGAAGCCGTCGGAGCCGAGCGTCATAGCAACGCCGTACCCAGTGTCCTGGGAATTGTCCACTGTTGTTAGCACTGGGCTGGTGCAGTCGGCGTCAGTACAGCGGGCATAGGCCAACGTGCTGTAATCTAGCCCTCTGTCGAAAAGCTGATAAGCAATGCGGGCGAAGCCGTCGGAGCCAATACTGATTGCAACAGGATTACCGACGACATTTCCGGAACCATCAATCGTCGTCAGCACGGGGCTAGTGCAGTTGACGTCGGTGCAGACGGCGAAGTCCAAGTTACCGTTCGTGTCAAGATAAGCCGTGCGGGCGAAGCCGTCGGAGCCGAGGGTCATGGAGCTGTAACCGGTATTAACGTTCGAACTGTCGACAGTAGTCAGCTTCGCGCCGGTGCAATCGACATTAGTGCAGCGAGCATAGTTCAAGGCGTCAGAACCGTTAGAAGACGAATAGCCTATCCGGGCAAAGCCGTCACTGCCGATAGCCATTGACGGGGAGAAGGTATTAGTGCTGCTATCTACGGTGGTTAGCACCGGGCTGGTACAGTCGGCGTCAGTACAAAGGGCATAGCCTAGGACAGAAAGGTTCAAACCGCTGTCATAAAACCCATAAGCAATCCGGGCGAAGCCGTCGGAGCCGAAAGCTATGGAGGTACTGTTTTGCTCTACATCACCGCTAGAATCAACAGTACTAATTACTGGGCTGGTACAATCGGCGTCGGTGCAGCGGGCGTAGACCAGGTTGCTGCTGCTATTCACGTAAGCTGTACGAACAAAGCCATCAGCGCCCAGGGCCATGGAGATGCTATAGCCAGTATCTTGGCTATTATCTACAGTAGTTAGCACTGGGCTGGTGCAGTCGGCGTCAGTACATCGGGCATAGGCCAGGGTGCTATAGTCTAGGCCGGTGTCGAAGAGTTGGTAGGCGATGCGAGCAAAGCCGTCGGAGCCGATGGCTATTGAGCTCGGATTTTCAGTTGCATGACTACTGGCGTCTATGGCACTCAGGGTTGGGCTGCTGCAGTCAGCGTCGGTACAGCGAGCGTAATACAAGTTGCCGCTATCACTGACGTAACTGATGCGGGCAAAGCCGTCACTACCAAGGGCCATGGAAATCGAATAGCCAGTGTTTTGAGTATTGTCGATGGTCGTTAGCACCGGGCTGGTACAGTCGGTGTCAGTGCATCGGGCGTAGGCCAAAGTTTCAAGACTTGATCCGCTGTCAAAAAGCTGATAGGCAATCCGGGCAAAGCCGTCGGAACCAACACTGATAGCAACAGGGTCGCCGGCAACATCCCCAGAACTGTCAATCGTCGAAGTTGTAGTGGATTTACAGTCAACATCAAGGCACCGCACATAGTCCAAATTATTGCTAGTGTCATTCACGTAGACAATGCGGCTGAAGCCATCACTGCCCAGCGCCATGGAACTCACTTCCGAAGCATTGCTAGTGCTATTCACCGCCGTCAGGACATTCTGGCGACTCGTCACCCCTCCCGCCACATTTGGCAGTAGATCAGTAGTCGTCAGAGTGCCAGCCGTACTATCTACGTTCAACAAACTGGTCCCAGCCGCATTCTGGACTTTGAACAGAGCTGTCGAATCACTGCCGGCGCCGGCACCGAAGATAATCCCCTTTGATGGAGAGCTAGTGGTGACAATAGCTGGTGTGGAGGAGTTGTCATAGGCGTCCTGTAGGGTGGCCGAACTACCTGCTCCGGCCGGTCCCTGTGGGCCAGTGGCCCCAGTGGCTCCGTTAGCACCAGCTGCGCCGGCGGCACCGACTGCCCCATCTTTGCCAGCCGCGCCAGCTGCTCCGGCGGCACCAGTAGCACCGGACGCCCCTTGGCCGCCTTGCAGGCCGCTACTCAGAGCGACGAACTGCGTGCCGTTGTAGTAGTACGGTGTATTGGTCGTTTGGTTGTAATAAAACTGGCCCGTCACTGGTGATTTCGGTAGGCCGCCAGGCGTCAGAATCAGGCCGCTATTGAGCTGTACTTGACCATTGATAGCTAACTGTTCGGCACTGTTGACTTGGAGTTGGCTGCTTACCTGGACACCGTTCAGCGGCAAAGCTGCTACGGCGTAGTTATTGGCTTTAGCGGAAAGCGAGTCGTTGGACGTATTGCCGTTGCCATGACGAACGCCTAGGAAGAGGGCCGCAAGCCCAAGCAGCAGAATGATCAACATGGCTAGGCCGGTGATTAACAGCGCCCGGCGGTTGTAGCGAAAGAGGTTCGGCCGCTGGTCGGTTTGGGACACTTTATCCACAGGGCCCGACTGGACGGCTGTGCCCGCTCCGAAGCCTGGCCCGCTCGTGGGGGCTTGGTTGGCCTGTTCCAGGCTATTATCCTCAGGTTGGACCGGCGGCATCTGTTTTTCAGCTCACTTTTTAGAGTTTTTATGTGCAGATTTCGCCTTTTATTGTAAACCCCTTACCAACAGAGTGCAAGCAAAAATGAATACTTTTTTAGTGCATTTTCTCAGAAATTTTTCAGATAGCAATTTCAGCGCAACAGGAGAAAAATCGTGGCCCCGGCCAGGCCGGCCGTCACTACCACCATGGCCATAATCGAGCCCAGGGTGCGGAAAACGGCGAACTTGGCCAACGGATTGCGGCCAATCGAGACGATGCTGCCGTAGATCGAGGCATAGATCAGCGACATTAGCGCTATCAAGGCTACGATGGCAATTATCAGGCTCAGGATAACTCGCGGCAGCGAAACGGCGTGGCCGGTCAGGTTCTGGGCGAATTGCTGTAGGCTATTCAACCCCGTCGTGCCGCTGACGCTGTCGACGCCAATGGCCACACTGACCCTGACATAGCCAACCTGGATGGTACTTTTATGGCCGCTTTTATCAGTTACTTGCTGACTGACAGCGCCACTGGTGGTGCTATTGAAGGCGGTTTGTGCCAGGCCGACAATATGGTCGCCAGCCTCAGCCTCCATTCCAATGCCGTCGAACGGTGATACGGCAATGGGGTCACCTACCTTAATGCTACCGTTGACGGTGCTAACCAGGGCATTGGCGTTGCCACTGGTAGCCACCTGTACCCGGCCAGTGGTCGGGTCAACGGCCAGCAGCGAATCGTTATTGGCGACGGCCACTCCTAGCAAATGTGCCCCGTTACCGCTGTTAGCTTCTTGGACGAAGCCACTATGACTAGTGTCCAGACCGACCAGCGCGCCGCTAGTAACAGTGCCCGTGGCCTGGTAAGAATGCGAGATATTGGCCGAAGCCGCCGCGGCCGCCGACCAGCCAATGGCCATGAAGCCGGTAAACACCCCCGTTATGACTAGTCGCACACACCGATACTTCGACATACTGTTTACGATTATAGCAACCTGGCCTCTTGTAAACCATCCCCTGCCATCCGGGGGCCAACCAAGCCCCCACGATCAGAAATAGACCAAATATGTATTCGATATTCATAATGTTAAGTTTTAACAGATATAAGTTGCCATTAGCAATGTATGATTTACATCAGTCTATTGACCTCCCCGGCTTGTATTTCCCCTGTTTTTTGGGTAAAATACGCCGGTAGTTTGGCACCGGGGGCATTAGCTCAGTTGGCTAGAGCACCTGCTTTGCAAGCAGGGGGTCATCGGTTCGAATCCGATATGCTCCACCACGTATCGGACTACTCTTAACAACCCGGGCGATTAGCTCAGCTGGTTAGAGCGCGTCACTGATAATGACGAGGTCGGAGGTTCGAGTCCCTCATCGCCCACCATATCTCTTTCGTTCCATCTTCCCCCTGTATCACAGCCGTACCCGTTACCTGCTTCCTAATAACAGATGGCCACCCCTGTCATTTTCTTCTTATATATACGTAATAAACCGAACGAGGATAAGAATTATCTCCGCCTCCGTTAATAAAGAACGCTTTTCGTTTAACCGCGCTTGCCGCGGCGGTCACCGTTCTGGGGATTCGGCTGTTTGATGGAGCAAATGATCCGCGCTGCATAATTGATTGCCACGCTGGGCTGCGTGGATACTATTTGGCTGGCTTCCGGCATTTCTGGCCCCGCGAGTAAGCGTGCCGGGATTTCGGGCACATAAGGCGCAGCAAGACCCGTAAGGTCACCTATCCGGGCAAGTTTCTCAAACAACATCAGCTGATGATAGCACAACAACTCTCAAGCAAATAAAAAAGAGCCCTCTCGCATGGCGCTCTTTTGAAATTCAGTTTAAAAACTGAGTAGTGCATATCAACGTCGAATTCATCGTTTACAGAACTGATATCTTGCCCATTACGCCGAAGAAAGCTTTGAGGAATGTAAATTGTCAGTACTGATTTAACAATCTACCAAGATCGACCTAGCTCCACAGTGATTGCTCGATCTGCGTGCTAGTTTTCTCCCTAGAAAGGAGGTAATCCATCCGCACGTTCCCGTACGGATACCTTGTTACGACTTAACCCCAATCATCTCCCCTACCTTAGGGCCGAGGCAAGCTCAGCACGTCAGGTATTGGCGACTTTCATGGTTTGACGGGCGGTGTGTACAAGACCCGGGAACGTATTCACGGTAGTATAGCTGACCTACCGTTACTAGCGATTCCAGCTTCATGCAGGCGAGTTTCAGCCTGCAATCCGAACTGAGACCGGCTTTGGTGGGATTTGCTCCGTCTCGCGACTTGGCAGCCCATTGTACCGGCCATTGTAGCGTGTTTGTAGCCCCAGATGTAAGGGCAATACTGACCTGACATCATCCCCTCCTTCCTCCCTGTTGCCAGGGCAGTCTGCCTGAAAAATACAACAGACATAAGGGTTGCGCTCGTTGATGGACTTAACCAAACATCTCACGACACGAGCTGACGACGGCCATGCAGCACCTGTCACTTGGCTCAATAAAGCACTCTCTCCTTTCGGAGAAATTCCAAGGATGTCAAACCTGGGTAAGGTTCTTCGTTTACCATCGAATTAAACAACACGCTCCACCGCTTGTGCGGGTCCCCGTCAATTCCTTTATGTTTTAGTCTTGCGACCGTACTCCACAGGCGGGATGCTTAACGCGTTAGCTTCGCTACATTCGGGGTCGATACCGAATACAGCTAGCATCCATAGTTTACAGCGTGGACTACCGGGGTATCTAATCCCGTTTGCTACCCACGCTTTCGTGCCTTAGTGTCAGGAATGAGCCAGTTATCTGCCTACGCCATCGGTGTTCCTCCTAATATCTACGGATTTCACTCCTACACTAGGAATTCCAATAACCTCTCTCATCCTCTAGCTTAGCAGTTCAAATAATGGATAAGCGGTTGAGCCGCAGTCATTTCACTACTCGCTTACTATGCCACCTACGCAACTCTTTACGCCCAGTAATTCCGGATAACGCTTGGATCCTCCGTATGACCGCGGCTGCTGGCACGGAGTTAGCCGATCCTTATTCATCTGCTACCGTCATAATCGTCACAGATAAAAGCAGTTTACAACCCGAAGGCCTTCATCCTGCACGCGGCGTTGCTCCATCAGGCTTTCGCCCATTGTGGAAAATTCCCTACTGCTGCCTCCCGTAGGAGTCTGGGCCGTTCTCAGTCCCAGTCTGGCTGGTCATCCTCTCAGACCAGCTAATGATCGTCGCCTTGGTGAGCTATTACCTCACCAACAAGCTAATCATGCGCAGGCCGTTCCCAAACCGCCGAAGCTTTAATCCGAAGATCACATGCGGTATTAGACACCATTTCTGGTGCTTATCCCTCAGTTTGGGGTACGTTCCTACGTGTTACTCAGCCGTCCGCCGCTCGTGCTACATCGCTGCTCACCTAATTCCGACTAGTCTAGATGTGAGCAAATCTGTGCAGGGCCTTAGCTCGACTTGCATGTATTAGGCACGCCGCCAGCGTTCATCCTGAGCCAGGATCAAACTCTCCAAAAAAGAATTTGATCTATACTTCAGTCGAAACATGTGGCCGAATGCTACACTGACTTATTTAAAACAATTCATGACCTCTAAAGGGGCTAATGAACTGACGTTGATTTGCACTACTCAATTTTTAACGAACCAAGATTTTCGAGACGCTAAAAACAAGCACCTGTAAAACCTTGTGCCTATCATACCTTATCCAAATTGCTTAAGTCAAGGGGTAAACGAACAACTGATGTAGTGGTTAGAACATCAGTTTACTGCCAGGCTGGCTGGTAGTATTTGTAATCTTGGTGAGGCTGACTGCCATACTGCTATCGTCGGTGCTCTCTACTGATTCATAGCACAGCGGTGAAGCCTTTAGTTCACCCCGGCCAGTCAGGGCGGCCATTACTAGCTTGGCCCCTTCCTGGGACAGATAGTCCATGCCGCGCTGACGAAGGTACGTTTCGCGTTTACCAGTAACAAAGCCTAGGACTCTGCGGCCAACGGACAGCGCGGTTTGATCGTAATTTGGATCAATTTCGGCCGCTAACGGAATGATTCCGGGTAGTTCACTACCTTCAAGCCGGCGGGCTGCTTCCAAAACATGGGGCACCTTGGCTTCCAGGTCTGGAGGCAGAAAAGGCAACTCTAGCTGGTCAGGTGAAACGTTAGTCATATGCTCATATTATACATCTAGATGCAAATAAATGCAAGGGTAAGCGGTGTGCTTACTCTTCTGGTTCTGGGGTGGCGGCAACTTCTTCGGGTGGGTCGATGACGACTGTTTCGTCAGGGTCGGTGTCTGGGAGTTCGTCGACTTTTTCGACGAGAGCCAGGGAGACGACCGAGTCGCCATCGTTGAGGCGCATGATGCGCACGCCTTGGGTGGCGCGGCCGAGAGCTGGGATGTTGTTCAACCCCAGGCGGATGGTCTGGCCTTGCTGGCTGATGATGATAACTTCTTGCTCTTCGCTCACTAAGCGTTTTAACACCGATCAGCTCGCCGGTCTTGTCATTGACGACGGCTGAGCGGATGCCGACGCCGCCACGGGCGTGCGGCGTGAACTGGGCGACTTTGGTGCGTTTGCCGTAGCCATATTTACTGATGACGAAGATGTCGCTGCCCTCTTCGACGATGTCCATGCCAATAACGTGGTCATTTGGGCGCAAACGGATGCCGCGGACGCCGCGAGCCACACGGCCCATTGGCCGAGCACCCTTTTCGTGGAAGCGGATGGCTTGGCCTTGGCTGGTGGAGATAACCACTTCGTTGTCGCCATTGGTCATGCGGATCCACTTGAGTTCGTCGCCGGCATCGAGATTGATGGCGATCAGACCGCTGTTGCGGACGTTCTGATACTGCTCGAATGGCGTTTTCTTGACGACGCCGCGGACGGTGCACATGATCAGGTTGGCGGCTTGATCGGTCTTGCTGATGTTAATCACGCTGCTGACGGTCTCTTCGGGCTGCAGCTGCAGCAAGTTCACTAGGGCGATGCCTTTGGCGTTGAGGCCGACGGCCGGCACCTCGTAAGTCTTCATGCGGAAAACGCGGCCCTTGTTGGTGAAGAACAGCAGGAAATCGTGCGTCGAGGCGTTAACGACGTGCTCGATAACGTCCTCCTCGCGGGTCACCATGCCGCGGCGGCCTTTGCCACCTCGGCCCTGGCGCTTGTACTCGGCAATTGGGCTGCGCTTGATATAATTGGCGGCGGTTAGCGTTACGACCACTTGCTCGTCAGCAATCAGATCTTCGTCGCTCATCTTGCCCAGCTCGCTGGCTGACGACCTTGGTGCGGCGCTCGTCGCCGTACTGTTTTTTGAGCTCCAGCAGCTCATCTCTGATAATCTTCAGGATCTTCTTTGTCATCGGCTAGGATACCTTCGAGGTTGGCAATCAATTTTCAGCAGTTCAGCCAATTCGTCTTCGATCTTTTTGCGCTCCAGGCCGGCCAGCGTACGCAGTTGCATAGCCAGGATGGCCTTGGCCTGAATCTCGCTGAGTTTGAATTTGGCCTGATCAGGTTAGCCTGGGCTTCGTCGGTGGTTTCGGCTGGCCCGGATGGTCTTAATGACTTCGTCAATGTGGTCGAGCGCGGTTTTGAGACCTTCTAAGATATGGGCACGCTCCTTAGCTTTCTTGAGCTCGAACTCGGTGCGGCGACGGACGACGACTTGGCGGTGCTTGAGGTGCTCATTAAGGATGTCTGCCAGGCCAAGCACGCGCGGCTGGATGCCATCAATCAGGGCCATCATGTTGAAGTGGAAGCTGGTTTGCAGCGGCGTCAGCTTGTAGAGCTGGTTCAGTAACTTCTTGGGATAGGCATCTTTCTTGAGATCAATAACGATGCGTACGTCGCCGCGGGCCGTTTCGTCGCGCAGGTCGCTGATGCCAGTTAGCTTCTTGTCACGGACCAGATCGGCGATCTTCAGGACCAGGCTCTCTTTGTTCAGGGCATAAGGAATTTCGGTGATAACGATCTGGCTGCGGCCCTTGGCGTCCTTCGACGACTTCGGCCACGCCGCGGGTGACTACGCCGCCACGGCCGGTAGCGTAGGCCGTGCGAATAGATTCCTTGCCATAAATCACACCGCCGGTCGGAAAATCCGGGCCTTTGATGTGTTGTAACAAGTCATCGAGTGTCGAATCGGGTTTGTCGATCAGCTGGACTTCGGCGTCGACCAATTCGGTGAGGTTGTGCGGCGGGATATTGGTGGCCATGCCGACAGCGATGCCCAGCTGACCGTTGAGCAAGCAGGTTGGGCAACTTGGCCGGCAGGACGGTTGGCTCTTGAGTCGTGCCATCGTAGTTATCGCGGAAATCGACGGTCTCTTTATCGATGTCGGCCAAGCGTTTCGTCGGCCAGACGGGCCATTTTGGCCTCGGTGTAGCGCATGGCAGCCGGCGGATCGCCGTCCATTGAACCGAAGTTCCCTTGCCCGTTAACTAGCATGTAGCGCATCGCCCAGGGCTGGGCCATGCGGACCATGGCGTCATAAATCGAGGCGTCACCGTGCGGGTGGTATTTACCCATGACGGCACCGACGACGTTGGCGCTCTTGCGGTGGCGAGCGCTACTGCGCAGGCCCTCTTCGTTCATACTATAAAGAATGCGGCGATGGACGGGTTTGAGACCATCTCTGACGTCAGGAAGTGCTCGGTCAATGATAACACTCATGGAATAGCGCAAATAACTATCTTCCATGACGTTTTCGACAGTGCGGCGTTCTACAATGCGCGAGTGCCCGGAATCCAGTACGTCGGCGGCGTTGTGCGACGCCGCGGCGGCGCTCTTCCATGGAGACTTCTTCGTTGAGTTCAGGCGTCGGTTCGTCTGGCTCGTTAGTTTCCTCGTGTTCCTCGGGCTCATCGGGCTCGTTGGCTAGCGGCAGTTGGTCGTCGTCCATCTTAAATATCCAGATCCTTAACGAATTTGGCGTTGGCCTGAATGAAACTTTTGCGCAGTTCCACTTCGGTACCCATCAGCTTGTTGAAGATGGCGTCGGCCTTTTCAGCATCTTCGACTCTTACCTGCACCAGCACGCGCTTCTCGGGATTCATGGTGGTTTCGAACAGTTGCTCGGCGTCCATTTCACCCAGACCTTTGTAGCGCTTCTGCTCGATGAAGCCGGCCTGCTTGAGCCGCTCGTCTTCGGCGTTAATCTTGCTGCCTTCTTTTTTGCGCTTGGCGATTGTTTCGTCCAGGACCTTCTCGAGTTCGTCCTCGTCGTAAATGAAGACTGAATTCTTGCGGCCTGGCTTGACCAGCTCGAACAGCGGCGGTTTGGCCAGATAGACGTGGCCGCCATCAACGACCTCTTTCATGAAACGGAAGAAAAAAGTCATCAGCAAGGTGGCGATGTGGCTGCCGTCAACGTCGGCGTCAGTCATGATGATAATGCGGTCGTAGCGCAAGCCTTGCATGTCGAAAGATTCCTCGATGCCAACGCCCAGCGCCTTAATAAGGCTGAGAATTTCGTTGTTGGCCAGCATTTTATCCAGCCGGGCTCGTTCAACATTGAGAACTTTGCCGCGTAGTGGCAGGATGGCCTGGGACTTGCTGTCGCGGCCGGACTTGGCCGAGCCACCGGCGGAGTCGCCCTCGACGAGATATATTTCGGAGTCCTTGGGGTCTTTATTGGAACAGTCGGCCAGTTTGCCCGGCAGCGAAGCGCCGTCGAGAATGCCTTTGCGCAGGATGTTCTCGCGGGCGGCGCGGGCGGCTTTGCGAGCCCGGGCAGCCAGCAGTGCCTTGCCGACAATCTTGCGGGCCACGGCCGGATGCTCTTCGAGATAATAATTCAAGTACTCAGCCAGAACTTGCTCGACATAGCCGCGGACTTCGGGGTTGCCCAGCTTATTCTTGGTTTGGCCCTCGAACTGCGGATCGGGTAGCTTGACCAGAATAATGGCCGTCAGGCCCTCGCGGGTGTCTTCGCCGGAGAGGTTCTCTTCTTTTTCTTTCAGCAGGCCTTGCTTGCGGGCGTAGTCGTTGATAACACGGGTCAGCGCTGCCCGGAAACCAGTCATGTGGGTGCCGCCTTCGGGGTTCAGGACGTTGTTGGCAAAAGCCTTGATGGTTTCGGTGTAGGCGTCAGTGTACTGCAGTGAGATTTCGACCTGGGTTTCATTGACGGTTTTGTCGACGTAGAAAATATCTTCGTCGACGACTTCTTTGCCAATGTTCAAATGTTTGACATAGCTCTGGATGCCGCCTTCGAAGTAAAAACCGTATCTCTCGCCGCTAGCCTCGTCGTTAAGCTGGTGCGCAAACCTTTGGTCAGGTAGGCGGCGTGACGCAGGCGGTCGAGGATGGTTTCGTAATTGAACTCGACACTCTCGAAGATTGTCTCGTCAGGGTAAAAAATAATTTCCGTGCCAGTGTGGTCGGCCTTGCCGGTGGCCTTGAGATCGCCTTGCGGCACGCCACGGGCGTACTCTTGCTGCCAGACTTGGCCGTCGTACCAAACGGTGACGTGCAGCTTGGACGACAAAGCGTTAACAACGCTAACACCGACGCCGTGCAGGCCGCCGGACACTTTGTAGCCGCCGCCGCCGAATTTGCCGCCGGCGTGCAACACAGTCAGCACTGTCTCGACGGTGCTTTTCTTGGTCTTGGGATGGATTTCCGTCGGAATACCGCGGCCGTTGTCGACGACCTTGATGCCGCCGTCGGCCAACATGGTCACTTCGACGCTGGTGGCGTGGCCGGCTAGGGCCTCGTCAATGCCGTTATCGATAACTTCCCATACCAAGTGGTGCAGGCCTTCTAGACCGGTACCGCCAATATACATACCCGGCCGTTTACGGACCGGCTCGAGACCCTCCAGGACGGTAATTTGTTCAGCCGAATAGCTGCCCTTGGTCTTGTCTGGTTTAGTGCTAGCCACTATCTGTACACCTCAACTGCGTGACCCATAAATATACGGAGTCTTAATTTTTTCCCACTGCTCTTATTATAGCTAATTTTCGACCCTTTCACAACCTCTCGACTGGGTATAATTCCTTGCTTATGATGCGGCTCCCATGATTAAATGAAGCTGTCAAGGCGACCAAAAAATGTTTGAAAAACTTCTTTCCCTTCTGCCCCACAATCCCGGCCTGGCGCAACAGCTAGGCTTCTACAGCCGGCGCATGCGCGAAGAAGCGGCCATTCGGCGCACCGGCATGGTCTTCATCGTCCTAGCTTTCTTCGTCCAGTTCTTCGCCGTCATCGCGCCGCCGACGTCAGCCGGCGCTGCTTCGGCTGGCAATAATAACCTGCTATATGGCGGTTTCACGTCGGTCGCTGAGGCTCAAAGTGATTGCACCAACGACGTTCAGGGCTACCAAGCCATCCTCAATTACTACGGCATCAGCTGCGACGACGTCGGCAACGGACATATAGTCTCTAGCCTGAACTCGGAATCTCACGGTAGCGACTGGTATTCGATGGGCTATTATCCGTGCAATTCAGGCAGCCCGCATGTGACCTGTACCGCCGCGGCACCTAACGAAACGCCAGTCAGCATTTCTGGTGCCGGCAGGGTCTATTGGCGCAGTATCGATACTTTTGGCGACTTCAATTTTAGCGCCCTTCAACTGACGAGCACCGCAACCGGCCACACTTTCTGGTTGGAAACGCTATGCGGCAATCTGTTATCTGTTGGCATTCCAACCAAAACACCGCCACTAAAAATCGCGCCGCCGCCAACGCCGCCACACGTACCCAGCGGCAACCTACCGGTGCCACCGCCAGCTACCAAAGTGCCGACGACCCAAGCGCCGCCAGATTTAGGCATCAACACGGCCACCTGCACCGAACTGACCGGCTGGGCTTCGGAGAACGAGAGCAATAGTTCCGAAGTTATAAAAGTCGAGGTTTATGCCGATGGCCCAGAGCCAGCCACCACCGGCGGTGTGCTCAGCGGCCCAACGACCTATGTTGGCGAAGTGACCAACGACGGACATGGTTATCCGCAATATAACCCTAGTTGGTCAATGGCTATTCCAAGCAGCTACCAGACAGCACCGCACACTTATTACATCTATGATCTCAACAGCGATTTCACCTGGACCGGTCCGGGGATTACTGGCAGTGGCCCGGTTTACGGTGCTGATCCGATCGCCGTACCTGCCTGCCCCGCGCCAACAACACCGCCAACCAACGGCACGCCCACCACACCTCCAACAACGCCGACCTGCCCCGATAGCACAATGCCCAATTCTAACGGCATCTGCGACGCCTGCAAATTTAATCCGGCCATCGCGGCCACCGACAGCCAGTGCAAGCCTTGCAGCGCCGCCACCAGCACTCAGGACAGCCTGGACTGCGTAGTCATCAGCAAGTCGGCCACCAACGTCACCCAGAATATCGCCGACGCCAACAACACCACAGCCCATCCGGGTGATGTCATCACCTACACCTTGTCGGCTCAAAACACCGGTAAAGCCACCGTTCAGAACTATCTCTTCCAGGAAAATATGGCCGATGTCCTCAGCTACGCGACGATTACTACTGCCAACGGCGCCACGCTTGATAACAGCAATCTCCTGAGCTGGCCAACCGTTGATATTGCAGCCGGCCAGACGGCCACCGTGCAGGTCACCGTGACCGTCAAGAATCCCCTGCCAACACCACCGGCCAATCCAATTAGCCCAACCTTGTTCGACCTGATTATGACCAACTCTTACGGCAATACCATTAACATCAATCTGCCCGGCGCCACACCGGCCCAGACCGTCACTACGACCGCTACCAGCCTGGTCAACACCGGCCCGGGTACTAGCCTGTTCATCGCCGCCGCGATTGTCATGGTAGCCGGCTACTTCTACGCCCGCGCCCGCCTACTGTCTAAGGAAAGCCTGCTGGCTATTCAGGATACGGAAGGTTAAATTATGACTGAAAACCTGCTCCACCATTCGTCCAATGAAATCTCGCCCGATCCGGCCGCTGGCGAGACTTTACTGCCAGAACACGCTGAGCGTAACCCTAAGGAACTGGCCGAAGAGGCCGCCGTTGAAACCCAAAGCCGCATGGCCCAAGCCGAAGCAGCAGTAGAAAATAGCGGCCCCGAAGCCGCTAATAAGAAGCTGGAGCAGCTAGCGGCCGAAGACCAAGCCGCCGAGACCGGACCACCGGCCCCGCCACGCCACGTCGTTAATAGCGAGTTGAAAGGCGTCAATTTGCGGCACGGCCTGCAGCAGATTCAGCGCCAAGAAACGACTCCTCAGCGAGCCCTCAGCCACGTCATACACCAGCCCGTGATGCGCGTGTTAAGCGAAACGGCTAGTAAGACCATTAGCCGACCGTCTGGCTTGCTGGGCGGCGGCCTGGTAGCTTTCCTGGGCAGCAGCGGCTATGTATACCTGGCCAAGCACTCTGGTTCGGCTTATAACTACCTGGTTTTCTTGCTGCTGTTCGCCGGCGGCTTCGTCGTCGGCCTGCTCCTAGAACTAGTCGTTTACACAGCCACTAGCTCCGTCCGCCACCGCAACGACTAGAGAGTAGTTTTGTCGGTCAGGCGCAGGCCGCCTTCGCGATCAATGAAGATGGTGTCGTCTTTGCCAGGTTGAAGGTCAGCCACATGCTCGTCCGTCAGAACTTTCTTGGGAGCCGGTTGGGCCGGTTTCAATTCCTGTTTCAACTCGGCGGCAATTTTATCAACTTCGGTCTGTTCCAATTCATCGCTTGAAATATTATGACCACTATCTGGCTTGGCTACCGGGGCCGTCACCGCTGGAGCTGCTGCTGTGGAGGGGGCTGGCGGACCGCTACGTCGCTTGTTGAGCCAGTCATCCAGGAACGACGGACTGCCAGCTGCCGGGGTGGAGGCTGAGCCTGGAGCTGAGGCCGGTGCGCCGGCCGAAGGGCTACCAAACGGCGAGCCACCAGCGGGACCACCCGCCGAGCCGAAGCCCGAAGCTGAAGCCGGCACCGGATCTCTGGTCGCCAGGCGCTCGTTAATCTCACGTTCCACGACTGCCTTAGGCCGGCCGTACTTGGCGGCTGACAGCTGTTTCAGGGCATCGCTGAGCCGCGGATTGGGGGTGCCCAGAGCTGGCAGCGTCGCCATACTGAAGGGCTGCGTCGGCACACCGCCAATCAGAGTGCGGACAATGGAGTTGAAGTTCGGTATGCGCAGCAGATCGTCGCCATCGAAGATCGGCTGGAAGTATTTACTAATGCTCTCTAGGTCGTTCTGGCCAATCCGGAAGGATACGATGGTACCCATGTTACCGAAGACGGCGTCACGAATCTCTTGCGTCAACTGCGTCGTGAATTGGTTGGCGACAATCAGATTGAGGTGGTACTTGCGGGCTTCGGACATGATGGTGGCGAAGCTATCGGTCGAGAAGTTCTGGAACTCGTCAACGTAGAGACTGAAATCAACCCGATCATCTTCGGGAATATTAGACCGGCTCATGGCCGCGGCCTGGAATTTCATGACGAAAACCATGCCTAGGAGCTTGGAATTGAGATCACCCATGCGGCCCTTGCTGAGGTTGACCAGCAGGATTTTCTTGTTGTCCATAATGTCGCGCAGATTGAAGGCGCTCTTGGTCTGGCCGATGATGTTGCGCATCATTTCATTACTTAAGAAAGCGCCGAACTTACTGACGAACCAGGCCGTCACTTCACCGGCCTCATTGGAGCGCTGCGTTGCTGGATATTGCTTCAACCAGTAGTCCAGAACGTTCTGGTCCTTCACATGTTGTAATTTCTGTCTCAAAAATACTGGATCGCGGAAAAGTTTCGGAATATCGACGAAAGTGCCTCCGTCAGGATCGGCCATAACAGCGAGGGCACAGTTGCGGAAAATATCTTCGTAGCGTGGTCCCATAATGCCCTGATGTTGTGGGTCATACAACTTATACAACATATTAAGCACTTCCTGGATTAGAAAGTCTTTCTGGTCCGGCGTGTTGTACTCGAATAAATTTAAGCCCATGGGGTAATCCATGTCGGCTGGCGAGAAATAAATGACATCCTCGGTCCGCTCTTTCGGCACCATCGATAATAACTTCTCGGCAGTGTCGCCGTGTGGATCGACGAAAGCGAAACCGCCACCGCTGAGCATGTCTTGCAAGGCCAAGTTTTCCAAGAAGGTCGACTTACCAGTACCGGTTTGGCCGACGACATACATATGCCGCTGACGGTCATGCAGGCTGAGGCGAATCGGCTTCTTGGCGCCACGGAAGACGTTGTAGCCCAGCAAGATGCCTTCCTCTGGTATATTACGCGGGCCGTCAACCTGTTTGGAATCTTGGCGGCTGAGCTGCGAAGTCGGAATGTTCTGTTGATCTGGGAAATGGAACAGCGTCGCCAGTTCGACGGAGTTCAAGATATTCTTATTATTCTGGGGTGGAAAGAACCGCATGATATAGGCCGTCACCAGGGCATCGACGTCCTTGGCCATGGCATAGCTGAAACCATTGCGGCCGGGGGCGTCATACAGAGAGAAGCTGGCGATAATATTATGCAGGACAGCTTGAGCTCGCTGGCTAATGTTCGACGAGGCGATCACCCGGATAGTCGTTTCGAAACCGGCATGGCGGGTTTTCTCGTCGATGGCATCCAGGGTGGCTTGTTCCAGATTAGACAAGTCTTTCTTGCCAGAATCCCCCGATCCATCAGCGCTGTGCGGCGGCCGGAAGAAAGCTGTACCAATATGCTTCAGGGTATCAGTAGCGCTCAAACCCTTGTCGCCTTTGCGCTTGCCAACGGCCAAGGCGGAGGCCGTTTTGCGCCACGACGGGTTGGCCGGCCGGATTAAGATCTGAACGGCAGCGCCGTCTTCCTTACCCAGTGTCGATAGAGCGTTTAGTAGTGACTGCATGGCGTCGCGTTTGAGGTCTTGATAGGTAGCGATCGGGTAGGCGAAAGGCTCCTTGAGGGTCAATTCGCCACCAATCGTGCCGGTTGACTTGCCGATCGGGTTGAAGATGTTGTGCTCGGCCACTTCCTCGAGACGAGCCGTCGGGTAGGCCGTTACGATGGCCTGCTGGACAATGCCTAACAGACTAATCGGTACCGCGGCGTAGAAATTAACGTGCCCCTGGTTGGCGACGATTTCGAAACCAACGTGTCGCTGTCCGTAGAAATTACTCTTGAAATCTTTCTTCAGCGTACTCGACAGGACATTATAAATCAGCTGCGCCTTGCTGATGGTTTCTTCGGTAACATCACGCACGTCGCGGCTACCGACATCGATGTCGTCGCTCAATGGTGGTAAGTGAATCAATAGGGGCACGATCTTGAGGCCGCGTTCGTAATTCTTCTGCTCGCGGAAAATTCGCCGCGTCTGCAGGAAAATGATTGGCGCCGCCACACCAATCACGATTAACAGAGTGACAAGAACGGTTAGAAGAGTTGTCATAGCAGCTTAGGGCTTAACTTTTAGCGCCTTGTCGTAGCGCCGTTTCATGTAATCAGCTTTCACCTCAGTTAGCTCTTCGCTTTGTTGATACGGGTTGTTGCGAGTACGCTCGACAATAGCCTTGGCCTTCTCGACCCATTCTTTCTCGATTAAGTCACCGTCGTCGGCCATCGCAACAGGGGTAGTTTGAGCAGCACCCGCCTTGCCCGCAGCGGTTGCTGGCGTCACCGGATCTGGCGTGGCCAATGGTGGTAGCGGCAAGATAGTCGGCGCCGTTCGGGAGACTTGCCGGCCGCGTTCCGGCGTCGAGGGCGCCTTTTCGGACGCCGAGGGCGACGTTTCAGGAGTCAACGGCGCCGCGGTCTCGCCAACCGGCACCGGCAAATTAAGCCCTTCACTCGAACTCGGATTCATAACAATTATTATACAGCCAGACCGACGATGATGGTAGCCCGGGCCGGCGGTTACTCGGTGCGAGCCACGTAACTATATAGATAAACGCCGACTAGCAGCGGTACCAGCACCAAAATATCTCTCGTACCCAGCTCACCGGTCGACTGCAGGGCGACTATGGAAGCTGCCAAGCCAGTCAGCGTGCCAGCCAGCCGCCGGCGCATAGCCGAGGCTGGACCCAGGCCGTACCAACTAGCGAAAGTCAGCAAAGCGTAAAGCAATTGATACAAACTGACTACAAATAGACAAAAACCAACAATCAGGCCGACGGACGCCACCCGCTCGGGATCACTGAGACCGAAGAACAAGCTATCAGCGATGACTAACGCCATAATCACCCAGAAGCGGTGGTGGCTAGTCAGTCGCATCACCAACTCCAACCCCCGTTAGCCGGCCAACCGGCGCGGTGGTGACTGTGGGGCGTGGTTTTCTGGTGTGAGGCGTGAGTCATAACGATAAAAAGTAACTAGGAGGCGCGTTTGGCTGCGAGATGATCGGATTAAGATAGTAGTAGCTAATTTATGGTCCCATTGGCTGTACCTTGGTGTCGGGGCGACAAATCCGCTCGTTTAAAAAAACTATTTAGCGCTTATCGCCCGCGACGGATGATCCTGCCGAAGCAAGATCTGACTGACCGCTCCGTCGGCCGGGAGGCCGATTAGAGCGTCGGACGGATTACCTCCGTTAGTTGCAAGTCGGCCCGTGAGGCGGAGATTTATCTCGAAGAGTCGAGTACTCTGACCAAATTGTATTTTTGTTTTGGTGACTTACCCGTTCAATCTAGCACGCCAGTGGCCAAAAGTCAATCCCCTTACGGTTAAGCCTGCCGACGCGATCTCCTGCGCGATCTTATTTGCTTGAAAATATCTTCCGGTTTGGGCCGCTCGGTTGGCAGGCCAAATCTTTCTATTTCCTCCGGTGTTACCGGACGAACTTCACATTCAAAACCACTATTAACGGCTAATGGTCCGGCATAATGTACTGTTTGTGGATTTACGCCGCGCTCAATCATTCTCCGTTCAACGTCTTCTGGAATATGTGCGGTACCCCGCGCCTCCTCGCGCGGAATGTCGCGATATCCTAGTGGCCAGTTGCCTGCTTCAAGTTCGCTCATTAAATTCATAATAGCATGAGAATCCGTTCGTATATTGTCGGCTTGGAGCTACGTAAAAATATTCGGGCTAAAAGTTATGCACAGTTTTATGAAAAATTAACCATAATTGTTATTGACGAGCTTTTTTGTATTCTATAAGATACCTGTAGCACTTGAACAAATAAAGTGCTCAAAAACAAAAAACGAATCTGGAAACAACGGCTTCTCGCAAGCCGTTGTTCCATGAAAAGCACTACACACAAAACTTAAAAATCTCAAAACAAACCCAGACAAAAATCTTAAATAATTGTTAAAACACCTTGCCTTTCCCGGGGCGAGGTGTTTTACTTTGCGCACCTTTTTAGTTAAACCGCGGCTGCCACACGTGGTCAGCCGCCGGACACGGAATCCGAGGCATTATGGGCGCCCAAATCCAAAGTATTATCGCGATCGGCACGTCCGGCATGGTAGTTGACGTCGAATGTCACCTATCTAATAACCTGCCGAACATCATTATTGTCGGTTTCGCCAACAAAGCGGTTGATGAAGCCAAGGAACGTATCAGAGGTGCGTTCGCTGATAGCCATATAATGCTACCTCGCAAACGGATCACTGTTAACCTGGCGCCGGCCGATGTTCCGAAAGCCGACAGCGGCTTCGACCTAGCAATCGCCGTCAGCATTCTGGCGGCCAGTTGCCAAATCCCAGCGAGCATCACCCGGCGGCAAGCTTTCATTGGCGAACTGGGCCTGGACGGCAATACACGGCCGGTGCGCGGCATCATTGGCAAACTGCTAATCGGCCGTAGCAAGGGTATTTCGACCTTCTATATTCCCAAGGCCAACCTGGCCCAAGCACAGTTGGTGCCGGGAGTTAAGCTGGTACCGGTGGCTAATCTCGGCGATTTATTTTGCCATTTCCAGCGGCTGACGCGGATCAGGACGCGCCACACTAACCGCGGCAGTTATCCAGCGCCAGCGGCCGTTGACGAGGGACAAACCCAGCTCAGTGAAGTCGCCGGCCAGGCCCAGGCCAAACGCGGCCTGGAAATCGCCGCCGCTGGCGGCCACAACATCCTCTTCAGCGGGCCGCCGGGCACCGGCAAGAGTATGTTGGCTAAGGCCCTGGCGACGGTTTTGCCGCCGTTAAATCGCGATGAAGTGCTGGAAGTCACCCAGCTGCACAGCTTGGCCAGCCACGATTACGAACAAATTATCACCCGCCGGCCATTTCGATCACCTCATCACACCGCTAGTCATATCGCCATTATCGGCGGTGGGGTGAATTTGCGGCCGGGTGAAATCAGTCTGGCTCACCGCGGCGTCTTATTTCTCGATGAACTGCCAGAATTTGACCGCTTAACCCTAGAGGCTCTGCGCCAACCGCTGGAAGACCGGCTAATTAGCATTGCTCGGGCCAAGGACATGGCCGAATATCCGGCCAATTTCATCTTGGTGGCCACGGCCAACCCTTGTCCCTGCGGCTATCATGGCCATAGCCGGCCCGGCGGCCAAGTTTGTCACTGCCAGCCCTATCAAGTGCTGCGCTACCGCCAGCGGCTGTCGGGACCGATCCTGGACCGCATTGACCTGTTCAGCAACGTCCATGAGGTCGACCACGAAAAATTGCTGGCCCAAGGTGTTAATCCGGCTAGCGATGACGAGGTGCGCGATCGGATTTCTCGGGCCCGGGCACTTCAAGCCGAACGTTTCCAGAACAATTCCAAGCTCAACACCGATATGACCAACCGCGATATCAAAAAATTTGGCCATATCGAGCCTGAAGCCACAGCTCTGCTCAATGCCGCCGCCCAGCGTTTGGGTGTTTCGGCCCGCAGTTATATGCGCTCCGTCAAAGTTGCTCGGACCATCGCTGACCTCGAGGGCTCTGACCACATTACGGCTGCCCATATCAGTGAAGCCCTGGCCTACCGCAGCCAGAATTATCGGCAGAGCTAGCCGAAATAGCCGTTGACCTCTGGGATTCTACCTGTTAAAATGCTTGGTACTTGAAACCAATGAGCCAGGAGTTAGACTTATAGCCAAATTTACGCGCCTGAATGAGCAAATTCGGGCACCTCAGTTACGTGTCATCGACGACGACGGCAAACAGCTCGGCGTATTGAGCCGGCAGGAGGCCTTGGATATTGCCCGCGAACGGGAGCTCGATCTGGTAGAAATTTCGCCAGACGCCAACCCGCCGGTCGCCAAAGTTGTCGATTGGGGAAAGTTCAATTACCAGCGCACCAAGCAGTTGCAGAAGAACCGCAAAACTGCCAAGTCGCTGGACATGAAACAGATACGATTTGGCTTACGCATCGGCGCACACGATCTGGAAATTAAGCTGGGCCGGGCAGCAAAATTTTTGCAAATCGGCCACAAGGTCAAGATCACACTGGTTTACCGCGGCCGGGAGCAAGCCCACCGCGAAATCGGCTACCAGCTGGCGCAAAGAGTAATTAATGGTTTCGGTGATACAATAGTAGTCGAACAAAACCCGTCCCTGGCGGGCCGACAATTAAGTTTCGTGGTGCGAGCCAGCGGCAAAGGAGAGGTGGAATACACCCCGGCCGGCGCCGTAACAGATGAGACAGAAGGAGAAGACGATGCCCAAACTGAAAACCCATAGCGGCACCAAAGACCGCGTTCGCTTAAGCAAGAACGGCAAAGTCCGTGTTGGCCATCCTAATATGAACCACTTTCTCGGCAAGAAAACCGGCAAGCGCAAGCGCGCCCTGACCGGCCTGCAGACCCGCAGCGGCCAGATGGCCAAGAATATTAAGAAGAACTTAGGAGCTTAGATTTATGAGAGTTAAACGCGGCGTTACTAGCCATAAGCGCCATAACAAGATCCGCAAAGCCACCAAAGGCATGTCGCACCCCAACCGGGTGAGCGTCAAACGCGGCCGCCAGACAATTACCAAGTCCCTGCAGTACGCCACTCGCGACCGCAAGAACCGCAAGCGGACCTTCCGCCAGCTCTGGAACGCCCGTATTAATGCTGCGGCCCGTATCAACGGCACGACCTACAGCAAGCTAATTGCCGGCCTGAAGAAGGCCAACATTACCTTAGATCGTAAGGTTCTGGCCGAACTGGCCGTCAACGAACCGGCCGCCTTCACTGCTGTCGTCAAAGCCGCCCAGAAGTAATTAGAAGCTCGGCTCTAAGCCATCCCGCTGGCGCATTTGATGACAGGCTTCCTTGCCCATCGGAAAGGTACGGCAAACTTCGGGGCGATTTTCATATATGCCGCACTGTTCGTGGCCATCAACCTCGATTAGATTTCCGCAACTACCTATAAGCAAATAGCGTCCCAGACCAGCGACTAGTGGCTCAGATTCCCTGCCCTCTATCGTCAATATATCTACTCTTCCATCCCTGTGGCGTTTGAAGCCCACCGGATAAGGTATATTAGGGCGATCATAATCTACTGGTTCGGCAACAGTTATAAACTTAGAGCCAGCTCTTTTCATCTGACCGTGCTCTGAAGGCGATAAAGAGATTGACGAGCCATTAGGCCCGCCTTTACAACAAGCCGCAGTACAAAGTTGGCATAAAGTCTCACCCATGCTCTAATCATAACAAAAGCCCTCCTAGTGGAGGGCTTTTCTGGTGGTCAGATTATCGATAAGCCGGGTTCTGTCGTGGCTGATCATCTATCTAGATTTACCGTTGCCGGTAGATTCGAGCGGTTCTGACGATGAATTCTTAGCGGGACGCTTGAGGCTTTAGACCTCAAAGTATCCATCTCCTTGCAGCAGGCAGGGTTTACCATTTCCGCGCGTCACCGCGCGCAATTGCGGGCTTTTACCCCGCTCGTTTCACCCTTACCGAACAATTTTGGGTCCCGTGAAGGACTAAATCGTTGGCGGTTTCGTTTCTGTGGCACTTTCCCTAGGGTTGCCCCCGGTCGCCGTTAGCGACTGCCATTCCCTTCGCTGCCCGGACTTTCCTCGTACTCTCATTGAGCACGCGATCAGCCAATAATCTGACCATGAGCATTATATCACCTCTGTTGCTGAGCGTCAAGGTGGTCGTCGAGGGCCCGGTTGACGGCAGCGTCGGCCAACTTGTTAAACTCGCGCGGCACATGCGAGTAGTGGACCTCTCGAAAGGTCTTAGCTTGCTGCTTAATAGCGTCATGGATCGGCCACAAATCGCGGTTTCGTATCTTGAAAATGCCGTTCATTTGGTTGACCACCAAGAGACTGTCCAGATAAACTTCGACTTCCCTCACACCCATCTTCTGACAAGCTTCGAGACCTAACTTTAAGGCCGTGTATTCGGCCTGATTATTGGTTGTCACACCGAGGTAAACGCCCTCATCAACCAAGACGTTATCTTCCATATCCAGAATCACGAAGCCGCTGGCACTGGGACCGGGGTTGCCGCGAGAGCCGCCGTCGGCGAACAGTTTGACCTTGTCCGGATGGGCCTTGGGATCAGGCGTTTTCTCGCCTTGCGGCGCTACCGGCGCGTAAACTTTATCAATCGCCTCAGCCATTTCATGGTCTTTATCAGAGATATTATGGCCGCCTTCGTGGGTGATCAGCCAGATTTGGACGACGTTCCATTCGTTTTCCCAGCGCGGATGGTGCTGATACTTCTCCGCCAGCTCGGCCACTTTCGTCATAAAAGCCCAGGCTTCTTTGAAATTATCGAAGTTAAATTGTTTGTAGAGCCCGTGTTTGGTTTCCTGCCACATGGATACTATCTTAACATGCGTTAAATTTATTACTGCTCGATCAGGAGCACACATGACACACTATAGACATTAAAAATTATAAGGAGGGTATATGGGATTAATCGAAGATATGGCAAGAGTTACGGACGAAGCTATCGCTAGGCAGAAAGCCAAGACTCAACGAATGAAGAATGGTCAGTAACACTTTATGACTTTACTTTGGTCGGCAGGAGGCGACAGACATTGAACTGCTCGAACCTCTTGCTAAGTCTATCTTAGAACACTGGGATTTTACAGTTCTCAAAGCGGAGTATGGCGATTTGGATAAGCTATTCAAGCCAGCCTATAATGTAGAGTATGCCTATTGAGCCAGACGATAACCAGCAAAAAGACCTCCATCAGCAACAGCCTTTCAAAGGCGTCCGCAAATATGTCGAGGAGAATGACATTGCTGGCCTGATGCGTGAACTCGATAAAGTGCCGGTTGATACCAAAGAGGCTATCCTGAATAAACTCAGTATGTCGGATGGCAAAGGTGGCCGCATCGAACTCGATGACAATCAGATACCGATGCCCGAAGCACTGCGTAAGCAGATGCTAGCACGGCTTAAAAAGAAGCAGCAATCAGAACAGGAAGATGCTACTTGAACTTACACTATGCGTCCAGCTAGGTATCTTTTTTGAACTGGAAGTAGGCCAAGCACCAAAATAGCTGTGCTGCAACAAAGTACGGCGTGGACAGAGATGTGATTGCGCCTATCAGATAGCCAGCACCATAAATACGAGCAGCCGTTAGCTCGCCGTCCAGCAGCCGGATGGTTTTATTTTTTGTCTGGATACGCTTACCGATAAAGATGCTCTTGATGAACCCGACCACCATAAAAGGAAAAGAAAATGGGTTTATGCTGCCGCTTGCATTCACGGCAGACATATCGCCGATGCCGTAAAAAACCTGTGGGTTCTCTGATACGCGCTTTGCAGTGTCATTGTGTCTCTCGTTTCTACCGGCGAATATGTGGCCTATGCCCCATGCGATATAAGCCACTGCTGCGGCGTAAGCTATCAAACCAGCATGACCTTTATGCACGTTCTCGTATATTACCGAGCAGGCGGTCGCAAAGTTCACCAGGGCTAAAATAACGAACGGTACGCCAAATGGTTTTTTGCTCTGCACTTCTTTTATCCGAGCAGCGAGGATTGCTGCCAAAAGTAGGATATTGAGAACGATGCCAAAAGTTCCAGCACTTTCAAATGCCAGTGCCGTATTACCCGCAGAGAGTAGTAAGGCTGGATGAAGAATGATTTTTTTAAGTGCCTGCATAGTTGTGATTTTAGCAATCTAGCCTGTTTTTAGCTATGCCTAGCTGAAAACACAGACCCCACAGTGTTATAATTGACATGAAGGACACTTAATGGACGAGCTAGTTAAAAAGATAGACTCCTACCACCTGTTCAACTACCTAGTCCCAGGGGTAGTAGCTACCGAGTGCATCTTGTGGCTTCTCAATGTACGGGTAGACCTGAACGCTTTCAGCGGCTTTTTTGTCTTCTATTTTGTAGGCCTGGTCATCAGTCGCATCGGCTCTATCATTGTCGAGCCGATACTACGCGCCACTGGAGTTGTGCGATTTAAGCCCTACGGAGACTACCTGAAGGCGTCGAAGAAGGATGACCGGCTAGAGCTGATGTCACAAGAGAATAATGCCTACAGAACATATGTAGCGATGTGCGTCACGATCGTACCGGTCTTTGTTTACGCGTGCGCCAAGCACACAAACCACCACCTCACTGCCCATGTAGTCCCTCTGGCGATTATCCTTGCCGGGATAACTATGCTGATGGTTCTTGCCTACAGGAAGCAGACCGGCTTTGTCACAAAACGGATAGGTCATAGCTCTTGAAAATCGTTATCTTTGATGTGGGCAACGGGTCGTCGGCGTTAGCCGTATGTCCAAACGGCTACAGTATGCTTATCGACTGCGGTGGCAGTGACGACAAGCTCTCGCCAATCGACCAGATCGTGAACTATAAAGACTCACTCGGCATGCGTAGCTTTAATGGTAAAGACCTGACGCTTCTGCATATCACACACCCAGATAATGACCATGTAAATCACTCCAAGAGGATTATGGACGTTATGCCGCCGTACCTTTTACACCGTCGTCGGCACGAGGATTTCTCAGTGGATCAGCATGTCCATCCCGACTATAAGTCATTGCTGGATATTAAATACCGTGGCACGCCGGTGCAGTTTAACGGCTGGGGATTTGACCAGAATAAGACCTTCCAAATCCCCATGAACGTAGTTAAAACAAATCCATTGCTATCATCAAAGGAAAAGAACAACTCCAGCATCCTACGCTACCTATCCTGTAACGGTGTTCGAGTGTTATTTGGCGGCGACATGGAAACGCCCGGATGGGATTGGCTGGCGGCAAACGATAAGGATTTCCAAGACACAATGCGTAGCGGCATTGACGTGCTAATAGCACCTCATCACGGCCACCACTCGGGTTTCCCGCAGTCATTATTTAATCTAACTGGCAAGGTTATGATGACCGTTCACTCCAAAGCCACCGAAGAAGACCGAATAACAAACGGGACTGACGTGTCGAACAGGTATGGCGAGAACACCACTGGCATCAACTATAACCCAAGCACTGATAGCATATTACGATCTGGCAAAATCCTTACAACTCGCTCAAACGGTAACATAGTTATTACGACAGAAGCCCCGGGCTTCTTTAAGGTATTTACCGACAAGCCCTCCACCCGGCACAAGCTGGTGCTAAATACGTAGCCAGCGCACCCCCTACTACTTGAGTTATAATGTGGTTATGATTTGCAGGGGTAAAACAGTAAGTGGAAGTAGTTGCAAAGCTAACGCCATGAGCAATAGCAAGTATTGTTTTACGCATAACCCTGCTACTAAAGAGCAACATCGTGCCGCCACTCAGAAAGGCGGCCTGTTTAGCCCCTCTAAATCCGATGTTACCGTTCTGCCCGCCATGAACCTATCTACAGTCAAGGATATTGCCGATGTCCTTGCCGACACTATAAACCGCGTTCGCACAGTGAACAAGGACGGTTCTATGCCCATTCAGACAGCCAATGCAATCGGCCACCTGGCCGGTAAGCTCTTAGAAGCTCGTAAGGTTGCCGATCTTGAGGCTCGCCTGAACAAACTGGAAGCGAGTGCTAAATGAGCATTGAAAGCCGCATCAGAGAGCTTGAGCGTAAGCGAAGTTCACAAGACGACCACCACATTCACTGGATGATCCCCAATCCTTTAGGTGGTGTTATAGCACCCAACCCAAAAGACTGCGAAACATGCCTTGCAACAGATTACAAAAATCGCTACATCATTCTGTATAATATGCGCCCAGACAAAAACCAAAAAGAACTTAGCCATGTACGACGATGACGAACAGTTTAAGCCAGTAGACTACAGCAAACTCCGTTATGTGCTGTACGCGCGTAAATCCACAGAGGATGAGAGCAAGCAACTCCGTTCTGTTGATGACCAGATTGCAGAGTGTGAAGCGCTCGCACGAAGTCGCGGCATTACCCTAGTAAAACCATACTTACGCGAAACAAAATCTGCAAAAACACCTAACAATCGACCGATCTTTAAGCAGATGTTAAAGGATGTTCGTGCCGGTAAGTACGACGGTATTCTCGCATGGCACCCCGACCGACTTGCCCGAAACATGCGTGAAGGTGGCGAGATTATCGACATGATCGACGAAGGTGTCTTACAAGACCTCCGTTTCGTAACGCACTACTTTACCAATGATGCCAACGGCAAGATGCTGCTTGGCATGGCCTTTGTATTGTCAAAACACTACTCAGATGACCTCTCGCAAAAAGTAACGCGTGGCGTGCGCCACAACCTTGCCGAAGGCAAATCATCTGGTACACCCAAGCCAGGCTATATCCGTACTGAAGGCGGTACTTACGAACCAGATGGAAAGAACTTTGAACTGATGTGCGAAGCCTGGCAGATGCGCAAGAAGCATCAAAACTATCGCGACATTGCCGACTATATGAACGAGAACGGCTATGCGCGCGTTATTAAAGGCTCTAAGGCAAAGCGTGCTGGCGAAGAAATCACGATGGACTGGCGCAGGCTTACAGATATCTTTAGAGACCCATTCTATTACGGTGTGCTATTGCAGAAAGGTAAAACTGTAGACCTGCGCGACGTGCCAGGCTATGACTTCACACCAGCTGTTACCGAAGAAGACTGGCAGGCCGTACAAGCCCTATCAGGCTCGCGACGTAAAGCTATAAAGACTGATGGCGTTAAAACCTTCTATCCACTGCGTAACATGGTGATGTGTTCATTCTGCGAGAAGCCAATGTACGTTGGTGCTTCGCGTGGCTCGAAAGGCACACGCTACCTAAACTATCGCTGCAACACCCAAGACTGCGCACGCGTTAAAAAGTCCATCCGAGGCAAAGTAGTGTTCAATCATATCTACGAGTTTCTTAAAGATGGCCTGAACTTTACTGAAGACGATTACAGGTACTATGCGACCGACCTAACAGATATAAATGATCGCAAGCGCGACACTCTAAAGTACAAGCTGCACAGCTCCGAGGGTGCGCTTAAAGCAGTTCGCCGAGACATCAACGACATCAGCTTAAAGATAGTTCGCTACCCGCAAGACAGCTCTATTTGGAAGGCAAACAATAAACGCATTACCGATCTAGAAAATCAACAAGAAGAACTTGAAAATAAGATCAGTAGACTGAAGAAAGAAATAAGCGGTATTGAGGGCAATAACCTGAACATTACCCAGTTCTTGAACCTGTCGAAACTAGCGGGTTCTAAACTGGAAGCGGCCGATCCAATCGCGAAAGACCGGATTTGCAGGATGTTATTCTTGAACCTCACTGTAGACGAAGAAAAAGTGGTCGATTTACAGATACGAGAGCCGTACGCAACACTGCTAAAAACTAAGAAAATCCTAAATGGTCGGGGTGACAGGACTTGAACCTGCGACCTCACGGCCCCCAGCCGTACGCGCTACCAACTGCGCTACACCCCGTTAATGCCCACATTATGGATCTGAAATGGAGTCGGGTACCGAGTTTGATCACCTGTCTTTATGCCAGGTGGGTGCCCGCACGGACGGGCCACGGCCAGGTCCAAATGTTGGGCTCCCTAATGATTAGTATCAGATAATCATTCGCCCGGCGAGGGCTGTAACAGCCTACCCGACTGCTCTAATTATAACCTACGGTAGGATATTCAGGATATCGTTGTTGAGATTTACTAGCAGCGGCGTAAGCAGGCCGGTCAGCACCAGGGCAATGACGATGAACAGCCCGTAAGGCTCGATCTGGTTCATGAAATTTTGCACCGGCTCCGGCGCGAAAGCATACAGCACGCGCGAGCCGTCCAGCGGCGGGATCGGCAAGATGTTAAACAGGAAAATGGCGACGTTTAGAATTACGAAGACGTCGAGAAAGTTAAACAGCGTTTGGCTATTGGTGGCGTGCGCCAGCAAGGCGCCCAGGAAGGCCAAGGCGATGTTTGACAGAGGTCCAGCGGCAGCCACCAGAGCACCGCCGAATTCATGGTATTTCACCCGGTTGGGATTGAAGGGCACTGGCTTGGCGGCCAGGAATGGCACGTGGAAGAGCAACAAAGTCACAATCGGCAGGGCCACGGTCGTCAGCGGATCAATGTGCCTTAGCGGATTGAGGCTGAGGCGGCCGCTATCTTCGGCCGTCGTGTCGCCCAGAGCATGGGCGGCATAAGCGTGAATGGCCTCGTGGATCGACAGCGAGACGATCATGCTGATCAGGATATAGACGAGATCGGTGCCGGTCAGGTTATTGAACATGCCGAGCCTGGTCCTAACCCACCATGCCGAAGTCTTCGGGCAAAATCGCATCAACCGCCAGCGCGACGGTGAACTGCTCCAATTCACTCTCCATAACGGAACGCGTTACCCTACGAAGGGTCTTTCGCAAATCCTCCACGCCTTGCTCGAGTTCGCCATCGTAGCGATCAACTGCCTCTTGGCTAAAAACACCTTTCGTCCTATCGCCGCAACTAGGACACTCCCTCTCAAGGAGCCAATGAGTTTTGCCGACTAGTGACCAGTCAATCGGTTGCACGAGCTTAGAGGTACACTGTGTGCAGTTACACAGGTCTAGAGGTTCTTCGCCTGACGATTGTTTGCGCTCTGGCTTAAAAGACATAATCGCTCTATTATACCACCCCTGTTCTTTCATTAATATACCCCTGGGAATTATTGACTTACAGATATGGATACGCTACAATAACACCTTGAACTTAAGGATTTCCAATGCAAAAGTGTGATCTCACCGGCAAAGGCAAGCAATACGGCAGCAATGTTAGCTTCAGCCAGCGCCATACCAAAAAAGTTTGGAAACCCAATTTACAGGCCAAAACCGTCGTCATCGACGGCAAAAAAATCCAGATGAAGCTGAGCACCCAGGCCATCCGCACTCTCAAGAAAAAGGGCCTGCTCAACCCTGTCGAAACTAAGTCTTAAGATTTCTCTAGAACAATCAGCTGGGTAACGTCGCTTAGCTCGCCGGGCTTGAGGCGCAGCTTGGCGACCGTTTCCTTGGGCTCCATGGCTAATTCCTGGAGGGCGTCGGCTAGCTCGGCCGCTGGTACCGGGAATTTCAAAGCTTTGTCGGCGTAATAAGTCGGGATAACCAGCTTAGGCTCGATTTCTTTTATCAGCTTCAGAGCGCCGGCGGCATCCACGGTGTAGCCGTGGCCGCCAACAGGCACGATCATGATATCGACCTGTCCAATTTTCTCTAGCTGGGTGTCGTTTAATTCCGGGTAAATATGGCCAGTAATCAGGACGTTCTGGTCACCAGCGATTAGTTTGAACAGTGTGGCTTGCTGCTGCTTGGGTTCGTCAGTGTGTGCACGAGCGGCTACGCCAATGATCGAGATGTCGGCCACCTCATACTCGCCCGGGCCATCGAAAACCAGTCGGGCGGCTGTGGGAGCGCTGTGCTGACCGGTAAATAAGGCTGCGTCATCGGCCTTGAGGGCGCTCTTGCCGCCTAGCTCGGCCAAATTGTCATCGACCACCAAGCGGGTGCCTTTGTAGGCCAGACTGACACAATTAGCCCCATGAAATTGCAGCTCCACCTGGCTTACTCCTCCGTCTCGGCTAATAAATTATGTTCGTCGACCAGGACCTGTTTCTTAGACCGGGCGATGGCCACAGCGAAGCGGTCGCGGATCTGCTGACGGTATTGGAAGTCCGGCAGGCTCATCAAGGTGTAGCGAATACTCTTGTTCTCTCGGGCCTCGAGGTCGTTGACGTACTTCTGCAAAGCATTGGGATTGACCTCGCCGACCACTAGGAAATCGACACCTGACGAATCGTCACGGGTGAACTGGCCGGTGTAGACCGCCAAGTCGATGTGGCCCACGGCTTTGAGATCGGCTGTGACCACTTTCTCATCAGCGGCTGCCGCCGCGACTGGTGCCTTGGCCGGTGCCTTACCCTTACCGCCGAAGATTTGCTGCAACGGTTGGTAGAATTCATACTTCTGATTAACCTCGTAATACAGTTTATTATTATTGTTATCAGAGGTGATAATGCCGATACTCAAGAGATTGCTGAGCTCACGGCGAACCGAATTAATCTGCTCGTCGATCTTGCGTGTGATCTCGCGAACGAAGAATGAGCGGTTGGGATTGCTATAAAACAGCTGCAGTAGCTTGACCCGCGTCTTGGACCCAAAGAGTTGCTCAACCATAAATTCATTGTAGCAAATTATAGTGCGATATAGAACTCAGTCATTTAGAAATGTTGTAGTGATAGCAACAATTTCTGGCCATTCAACAGGGGCGGTAAGCCAATGAATACTTTTGTTACGCCTGAACCAGGTGCGTTGGCGCTTGGCTAAATCGCGAGTGGCTTTGATAATCGCCAGCTGCGTTTCAGCCAAGTTTTGTTGACCGTCAAAATAGCCTTTCCACTGCGCATAACCGACGCCCCGCAAGGCTTCAGCTGACCAGCCGTATTTATTGGCCAAGTGCTGAACTTCATTTTCCAACCCGGCTTTCAGCATCGTATCAACCCGAACCGTAATGCGTTGGCTTAACTCTTCCCTCTCAACTTTCAATCCAAATATTAAAGTATTAGGCCTCAAGGCCTGCCGGTCAGGCTCACCGACGACGCCAAATTGATAATCGTAAACCACGCTGTCGACATACAGCCCGGTACCGCCGACCATAATTGGTAACTTTCCCCGATCTGAAATATCTTTAATGGCTTGATTGGCCAGCTCCTGAAACCGGCCAGCCGAGAATTTCTCTTCCGGACCAATTACATCTAACAGATGATGCGGCACCAACTTTCGCTCCCCGGCGCTTGGTTTAGCCGTGCCGATATCAACACCGCGCCGCAAGGTTTGGCTGTCGGCGCAAATAATTTCACCATTAAACTGCTGCGCCAGCCTCAGCGCTAACGCCGACTTCCCCGACGCCGTCTCGCCAACGATAACAATCAATTTGCCGGCGGCCACCACAGTAATGCCTTCACGTCGACTTGATAATCATCTGAGACTACGACGCCTTCAGCCTCCAAGACTTGTTTGTGGCCGGCCCGGCCGCCCGGATAACCAGACGCCAAACCACCTTGTTTATTAACCACCCTCTGCCACGGCAGATCAGGATCACCGAAATGCGCGATGCCGCCGACGATCCGCGCCGCCCGGGCATTGCCGCAGAGTGCCGCCAGCTGACCATAAGTCATTACTCGGCCTCTGGGAATTTGGGCCACCAGGGCTTCCACCCGTTTACGAAAGCCAGCTTCAACTTCGCGCATCGAAATATTCCTGCACCGCTGGCCAATCTTTGACCTTTGTTACTAAAGGATTTATTTCTTCTGCATCGTGCCAAGCAAAACCACCGAATAGCATAGCCTGTATGCCGCTTTCGGCAGCTAGATTACAGTGCCGCACTGCATCGTCAATAAGGTAGTTAGCGTTAATCTGTTGGCAAATGTCTGCTTTAGACACCGTGTTGTTTGGCTCCCAAATAGGTACGAAGTGTACTTCTTTAAATACTCCCTGGAAATGCTGCCCTAACCAGTCATGCGTTACACCAATAGCTTTCCTGGGTCGCGCTGTTACTATTGCCAGGGTATATTTGGCCGCCAGTCGAGTCAAAGTTTCTTGAGCCCCCTCAATAAGCAAATAGCTACCGATGCCCTCAGGAGTGTGAAACTGCTCAGCCCGGCTTAAGATTTCGTCCCAATCATCAATCTGCCATAGCCGGTCCCAGTGTTCGGTATATGTTGCTCGACTAATATTTGTTCCGTAGTTTCGGTTACTGAATTCGGCAAAAGCCGTGGCGTGGTCAGCTAGCACGTCGTCAATATCAACGGCAATTGTTTCTCGACTCATAACCGCATTATAACATCGGTAGACAGCTTAACCTTGAGCACTATAAAGATGACTTGGTGATTCGGCTCTTGGCTTCGTGGGCGACGGTTTTCAAGAACTGCTCAACGCCAATTGCCCGGTCGCCGGCTTGGACATTCATATCTTGCCGAATGCGCGGTGTGACTTCGCTGTTGGCCATTTCCCGCTCACCGATGACCACCACATAAGGTACTTTCACCAGCTCGGCATTCCGGATTTTCTTGCCGACCGACTCGTTGGAATCATCGACAGTCAGCCGCAAACCGAGCTTCTGTCCCTGCTCGACGATTCTATTCGCAAAATTTACGGTCTTCTCTTCTTGATTAATTGTGCTTAAGCGAATCTGCTCCGGTGCCAACCAGACCGGGAAATGGCCGCCGGTGTGCTCGATATAAACGCTCAGGAAGCGCTCGAACGAGCCCAGCAAGGCCTTATGAATCATCACCGGCTGCTGCTCTTTGCCATCAGCGTCGATATAGGTCAGTCCAAACCGCTCTGGCATCACGAAATCCAGCTGCTCGGTGGCGCACTGCCATTCGCGGCCCAGAGAATCGGTCACCATAATGTCAATTTTGGGGCCGTAAAAGGCCGCATCGCCAAGTGCCACATCATATTCCAGCCCGACCTTTTTGGCCACATCTTCGAGAATCCCTTGCGCCTTTTCCCAGACCTTAATATCGCCCAAGTAACCGGCTTTGACATCGTCGCGGAATGATAGCCGCGCCCGGAACTGCATACCGAAGACGCTGTACATCTCCTTGATCATGTTCATGATGGTGGTGAATTCGGTCTCGATCTGCTCCAGCGTGCAGAAGATGTGGGCGTCATCGATGGAGATAGAGCGCACCCGCGACAGGCCGTTCAGCTCGCCTTTCTTCTCATCCCGGTATTGGACAGTTGATTCCATGTAACGGATTGGCAACTCCTTGTAGCTGCGCGGCCGGGCGTCATAAATCTGGATATGATGCGGACAGTTCATCGGCTTCAGCACAAACTGGTCGCTGGTCTCCTGGCTCTTAACCAGGAACAGCTCGTCGCCAAATTTATCCCAGTGGCCGGACTTTTCATAAAGCTCGCGCTTGGTGATGTGCGGTATAAAAACTTTCTGGAAACCGTTAGCCAGCTGTAGCTCCTCGGAAAAACCTAGTAACTGATCACGCAGAACCGTGCCCCGCGGCGTGAACAACGGCAACCCGGAGCCGACCAGTTTGGAAAACACGAACAGATCTAACTCCTGGCCGATTTTACGATGGTCAGGTTGGTCGCTCTGATCCTCGCTCTTGTGATGCTCTAAGTCAGCCATAATTTACTTCCGTCAGTATAGCATCAAAATGAAAAGCGGTTGATAGCTCTCGCAATTGCCATCAACCGCTTGCTCGCTCAAAACTTTGAACGGTAAAACGCTCTCGTCAAAACTTCACCTGGAAAGTATCATAGCAGCCCTAGCCGCATAAGGCTAGCCAATAAATGCTGTAATTCCTACACTTTTGTTGGGGAAAAGCTGTTCATAGATTTAACACCATGGACGGCGTTAACCAGCCAGCCGTTCTATTCATATATATATGAAGCAGACTGTCGCCTCTGTTAGCTATCTGTTCACGACTTGTGTTTTAAGCTTATTTCCTGTAGTTTATATCTGTTAGACGTGGGCTCTTAGCTCAGTTGGCTAGAGCGCTTCCTTGACGTGGAAGAGGTCAGAGGTTCGAGTCCTCTAGGGCCCACCAATTTTTCAATATGATGTTTATTAATATTACTGATCACCCGCCCCACCGTCGTGTATCACTCGAGCAGTTCTGCGATGAATCATCTTCTCGAATACCGCCACAGAGTGTTCTAAATGGTGGCGAATACCTGGCACGACTTATGGTTGAGGGACCATTTGGCCGCAATCCCTTCGCTGGTGACTATCTAGTGAGTATTGATGACTTGAGTTTGCCGCGAATGAAAAGGGTCTTTCCGATGACTTTTCGGCACTGTGTAATGATAAACTTGACACCTGTAACTATGGACGGTATACGGCAAGAAAACTTAACCGATCGACGCCTGCTTGATGTGGTGAATGGTGATATTTACGGTCACGGAATCCGTCTCGCCGAAGGTTATTTTATCAGTAGCGTAACTGAGGTAGATGAGGCTATCGACCGAATACTGCAGGCACCGATAGAACCCTTAGTGACCGTTTAGTTAGTTTCTTTTAAGCACTAGCTTTTTGTAATAAAGTATTGACTGGTATGTTTTAGGCTGATAGACTTGTCAGGTTAAACGGGACGATAGACAGGTATTCGTAAAGCCAGCGCTTTAGACGCATTCCAGTTATTCTACGAAGAATTGATTTCTTCGAAGCCAGCCAACAATCGTATCCGCCGCTTGCGCACACCGACTAACGCCAAGTAATTGGCATTCGGCCAGTCGCACAATCTCTTTTTCCACGGAATTACGGGCCTTTTCCACTAGCTTTTTGAATAGCGCTATGACAGTATATTGTCATGGTTTGTGTACATTGTGGCGGCAAAACGGCCGTCGTGAACTCCCGGCGACAGCAGCGCAGCAATCAGATTTGGCGGCGCCGGCAGTGTCAGGCTTGCGGCGCGGTCTTCACTACCCTGGAAACACCGGACCACGGCGCTGTTTGGCTGGTCAAAGGCGCCGCGGGCGCCGCACGGCCCTTCTCGCGCGATAAACTGTTCCTCAGCCTGCATCGCAGCCTGCAACACCGTCCGACGGCGCTGGGCGACGCTGGCGGGCTGACAGAGACCGTTATCAAACGGCTGCGGCCCCAGACGCGCCAAGGCGCGCTCGACCACCAGATTATTAGCCAAACAGCCCTTGTAGCCTTAAATCGTTTCGATAAAGCGGCCAGCGTCCATTACCAGGCGTATCACAAAGTTTAGCTCTGGATGTTCCTATGGCGGCCGAAGATGGAGCGCCTTTTCTTGATCACCCGGTCAGGGTCGGCGATGGTGCTGACGGTTTGACCCTCGGTGGTCACCACGGCGTGCTCGGTGACATCGAATTTCGTCAGGTAGCGTTTGAAGATCAGGCGAGTTTGCGAATTTAAGGCCGCCAAGGAAGCGAAACAGATGCCGGTAACCGGTAACAGTACCCATTGGACGGCCATTAACAGCGAGCGGTGGCGTTTGTGGCGGGCTGGCCGCGGCGGCAAGGTCAGCAGGCAGACATAGGCCAGAACCAGTAAGCCGAGGATACCGATGCGTTGGATTTTACTGACAATCAGCGGTAATTCGTTGGCGGCCAGGCTCTGGGGGTGGATCAGTGGCGGGATGAAAGCCGCGCCCAGCACCAAGAGCGCGCCGGTGGCCCAGGTGACATGGCTCTCCAGGGTGCGCAAAAATTTGCCCAGGACATTGAGCTTGGAGACTTTATTCTTACGGAAAAAGCCCATATGGGCGATGTAGGCAATGTCCGAGGCGCCGTACGTCCAGCGACGTAACTGATAAAACTGGGCCTTGCAGCTGCGCCAGTAGCCGTCGGCCAGCACGGCGTCCTGGTAAATCGGCACGCTCAAGGGGTAAACCCGGTAGTCGCCGTCGAAATGGAAATAGCTGCGCCAGAATTGGTGGCCATCCTCGACGATGGTGCGGGTGCTCCAGAAATCCATGTCAATCAGCGGCCCGAGGGCTTGGGCGTGGGCCGAGAAATTGCGGGCCAGGTGCGGCCGTTGGCTGCCGACGATGTAGAAAATGCTGTTGCCGGTGGCGATAATGCGCATCAGCGTCGGTGCGTCCCAGATGTTATTGCTGAACATTTCCAAGGGTAAATAAGAGGCCTTCAGTGGATCCGGCACCACGCAGTAGAGGTAGCTGAGGGCAGCGAAGTAGCGTTTGTCGGGGCGATTGTCGGCATCCAGGCTGGTCACCAGGACGCGGTTGGTGTCAAGCCCGGAGCGCTCGACATACTTCTGTAACTCTCGTGCGGCATAGGTGATATTGGAGCCTTTGCCAATCACCTCACCCGGCCGGCTGGCTGGGTGCTTGACGGCCATGGCGTGGTGGAAACGCGGTCCGTAGAGCTCGAGCAATTCGTGGACACGCTCTTCGGCCGGCCGGCCGGCGCGCGCCTCGTAAGCGATAACCAAGATTATTTTCTTAGTATCATAATCGCTGGCCAGGATCGCTTGGATGGTCGGCTCCAGCACTTCCCGCCCCTCGTTAACGGTGGCCAGCACGACGGCATGCAATAAATCATCCGGATGATAACCGGTTGGTTTGGCCTGCAAACGTTTCAGGTTGGCCAAGTGCCATTTGGGCCGGACAATGTCCTTGCCGGTAACTTCACCAGCCTGTAGGTCGGCGGCTAGACCGATCCAGTCCAATTTCATATGCTGCTTCATAGTACGATGGCCGGCCAGCGCCCGAAAGTCGTAACCCAGCGACCGGACGAAGAAAATTAACAGATAACCCAAGATGAAGAAAACTGCCGCCGTAACATCTACAAAACTAAGTATCAATGGCAGTAATAACAGCGACCAGCTGAGCACACCAGGCAGTATTTCGAAGAAACGATAATGGCCGTGGCGATTTCTTTCGAACGGGATTTCGAGGTCGGTCATACCCTAAGTTTAACGCAAGGCGAGCAAAGCGTTGCTGACAATAATCATCAGCAGTAGCAGCAGAACGCCGAGGTTGAGAATGGCAATCGATAACTGGCGGTGGACATGGTAAACCCGGTGGCTGAGCACGCTGTGCACGACGACGGCCAGGATAGCGAAAACGATGAAGCTCAGCAGCTCGACGACGCTGCCGGTCTTGAAAGCATTAATGCCGAGGCTGGAACGGTACTGAACAATATAACCGGTACCGTGGCTGGTGCTGAGCCGCAATAGAACAAGAATAATACCGGCCAAAGCCAGGAAGCCATTGATACTGAGCAACAAAAGTACCAAATGATCGCGGAAATACTGTTTGGAAATCGGCATCGTCGGAATTTATTGTACCACTTATAACCTGTGGTGCGGGTAGAGAGAATCGAACTCTCCTCTCAGCCTTGGGAAGGCTACATAATAGCCACTATACGATACCCGCTTATCAATTTCGAAGTGGAGCCACCTTGGGGAGTCGAACCCCAGACCTCCGCTTTACGAAAGCGGCGCTCTAGCCAACTGAGCTAAGGTGGCAACGAAATCAACCAATATTATAGCAGTCCGTCTATCTTAGCTGATGGGCTGGTGCTGCGATATTTCCACTTTGGCCACCGGTTCTTCCCTACGCTTCGTGGCGATAAACATCGCCAAGCGAGACGGCAACTCGGCAGTGACCTTTATGGGTACTATACGTCCTTCTACTGGTATCAGACCACGAACTAACGAAAAGCGTACTCTCCTCGCTTCCTCCGGGTCAGTGTGATCTACATGCTCATAACCCGCATACCACGATCCCATTAAAGGGATTGGATCGTCAATAAATCTGAGTGTCATATTCAGCGGGGGCTTACCTACGACATCTGCGGTTTTGTCCGTATTCCAATAAAGCTCGTTAAGGCCAGCCTCGCTCAGGATTAAATCCATTGCTTCGGGAGAAGTAGAGTTAGATGGTCGAAACATGTCTGTATTATACAATTTAATAGTAATTTAAGCAAACGATGCTTGGTGGCCGTTGAATCGGGGTTAGGACTTCTTGGCTTTCTGCAGGAACTCCAAGATTCTACTTTGGTTTTTCAGCTCTACCATCTGTTCATCCTGTAAATTAGCCAGATAAGTTAGCGTCATGTGGTCGGCTTCTGATTTGGCGTCCGTGGCTGCCTGCGCCACATTCTGGGCCACCATAATCGCCGGCAGCAGGATCAGCTGGATCCAGTTAGAAGATACCCAGTTGATGATTGGCACGAGGTTATGGGTCTGGAAGGCCGACTTGGCGGACAGCAAGGCAATGACGTTGAATAGATAGAAGCAGTACATGCTGCCGACATGGGTGCCAATCCAAACGGCCAACTTGTCATTGAAGGACTTGTCTTTCTTCTGCAGGTCTTTCGGATTGATAACGTGGGGATGCGGTTTCAGTTTGTCCATAATCGAATTATATCAAACAGTTAAATACAGTTAGTAACGCCACACTCCGTGGCGCCAATGCGGTTAGACACCCATGGCAGTGATAATTTGAAGGCGTTTTGCCAAACATCAAAGGTGTGTTGCCCGTTAATAACCTCGTACAAAGTTTCGATGCCGGCTTTCTTAGAGTCGTTGCTTAACTGGTAGGCAGCTTGGGTGACGTTTAATTCGTCTTGACTGCCAACTCCGAAGAAACCGCCCATACCTAGATTTTTGTAGGAACGTGTGGCCAATAAAGTTTCCGGTTGATGCTGCTGCCAGGCTTGCTCCGAGCCACCGAACAAAGTTTGGATGGTTTTCTCCTGTGAGCCAACCTCAGGTCCTATTTCTCCGCCGTAATCCAAGAAGTAATGATAAACATTCGGGTGCCTAAGCGTAAGCATTACGGCGCACATGCCCCCTAAGCTTAAGCCACCGATCGCCCAATGCTCAGGCCCAGCTGCCACCCGGAAATTGTTCTTAATATAGTTTGGCACGTCAACGGTTAGGTAAGTCTCTACATCACCGCGCGGGCTATCCACGCACTCCGTATCATTGGTCAACGAACCGGTATTATCAACCATGAAAACTAGCGGTGTAATTCCATCATGATGTGATGCAAAATTATCCATGGTCGCCTGAAGCCCACTACCTAGCCAATTTTCTGTCAGGCCCGGGAAACCAGGGGTTAGAACAATTACTGGCAAATTAATCTGACCAGGGTCGCTATAAATAGCTGGCACATAGACATAGGCCGTACGAGCGTGAAACTTAGAAACAACGCCTGGAATATTCAGGCTGTAAACCTTCCCGGCCGTGGGTTGCTTGTCCAGAGACGAGAGTGAGTCTTCGATTGATTGATTGTGGGCGGTGGCGTGCGCAACCGGTGTAAATTGAAGATTAATTTCCCTTTGTGAAGGATCGAGCGAGGCAGCCACATTGTTTTTATTAAAAACCTCTCCAAGTGTCGGATAGAAGCGGTAGTAATTATTGATTAGTAAAAGCGAAAACAAAATACCGAAAACTAGACAAATAGTTCCGGCGGTTCGGAGTTCCAGCTTGTCCCTAATGATAAGCGTGAGCAGACCAATGCAAAACACGCCCGGCAAAATCATCAATAAGAGTGCACCCGGCAGTCCGGAATCGGTTTCTTGGGCAATGAAGAGCTTGAGGCCGAATGACACCACGAGACTCAGCCCCAAGACGATCAATAACTCTTTTATTACCTGCTTCTGGTCACCTTTTTGCTTCTTCTTGCCACTTCTAGTCCCTTTATTGGGCTGCCCCAGGTGCATAAATATATAAACCGCTGCTGCTGTCACCAGCACGCAGACGAATAACAGGAGATTTTGGCTTAATAAATTAAAATCCACGGTTTAATGTGTCTGATCGGTATTACTGCTTTGTTACCCGGATACTTCGCTTAAATAATAGCATACGTACCTTAGCGAGCCGTCGAGACAGAGTTTCGAACTACTCTGGTCTTCTAGGGTTGTGGTCCCGTTTGTTGCCCTGGCAATTCACCTTGAGGCGGTGGTACGGGCTGAGCTTGACCGGGCATTGCATCACCGGCAAAAGGCGTTGGCTGGACAGCCTGGGCAGTTGCTGACGGTGGCAAGATCTCGATTGACTGCTTATCGCTGGGACCAACATGATGACCCTGCACGTCTGCCGAAGCATGCACACTATATAAGTAATTTACATGCTCGAAATTCTGGGCCACGGATGCTACGGCTTGCAACGCGCCGCCCAAAGCCCCACCCATGTTACCCATCTGGCCCAGAGGTCCGCCGGTACCGGTACTGCCGTTTATGAAAAGCTGCAAATTAACGGTCTTGGTTTCGCCGGGACCAACCGTAAATGGCTCGCGGCTCTCGACTTGGGCCACAGTTTGAGCCATTGTTCGACCCTCTTGCATGCCAACACCCTGTCCACCCATGGTGAAACCCTGTTCGCGGGCTTGAGCCTTAATTTCCGCCTTGACGTTATTGATAGTCTGCGTGCTATCGGCAGTAATAGTTACCGTTACCGGTATTACTTGATTGGCCGGTACCGAACTTGGCGCCTGGAGATGCACTTGAACGCCGCCGTCCATATTACTTTTCAACTTATTAAATAAACCCATAGTCATTCCCTCGTGTTATTGCTCAATTAACAATACATCGAATTCTACAGAGCGACAAGATGGCGGCTATTTATGCCTAAACGCGACCCAAGCCCACAACCCGATTAGGGCGAGCACAATTATGACGCTGACGATTTGCTGCCAACGCGGTTCGGCAATGTGGGTTTGAAATCGTGAATCTCGGGTCGATTTCTTCATAGCTACTTAAGTGGTTGCAGCTTTACAGCGGTGCCGTAGGCGGCAACTTCGTTCATGTTTTTGCCGATTTCACCGGTGTCGAAGCGCATGGCTAGCACGGCGTTGGCGCCTTTGGCGGCGGCGGCTTGCTTCATGCGCTCGGTTGCTTCGATTCGGCTGGAGCTCAGCAGTTTGGTGTAAGCACCAATCTCACCGCCGATTATAGATTTCAACCCAGCGCCAACATTACTTACGAGGTTACGGCTACGAGTCATGACGCCAAACACTTCACCATAAACTTCCACCACCTTATAGCCGGGTACGTCGTTAGTTGTTACCGCCAGTATGTCATTGTTCATAAATTAGCTCCTCTGGATGGAATTATACAGCAATCCCGAAACCTATTAAGTGGCAGGCCGTGGTGGCCCAAGTTTGGAACTATTTTTCTAGTTCTATTAAGCCTCTTGCTCCCGAAGCTCTTGAGCAGCCCACTCAAAGTGTCCCATGAGATTTTTTGCTTCAAGCATAGTTACTGGCATAGTGGGCACTTCTGGATCTTGACCAGGTTGTAGCGCTAAATCATCTGCTACACCATCGTGTGGATCACCCATGATGTCATTACAAGAGTGAATAACTTGTATGTCATTTATAAGTTTTCCGTTTGTATCAAAACCCTTAATGCCTATCCAGGTAGCCCAAATGTTATTTCCATGCTCGTCTTCCATGAATAAAGGGTAATCATCATCGACTTGAGTAGGATCATCGGTGTGCGAAGGACGATCATATTCTATTTCTATGCGTCTACCGTTGAATTCTGGCAAACTTACTTTGACTGATAAAAGATATGGATTATTTAAGGAAGGGGCTATCTCGGTCTTTTTGTATTCCTGCCATAATTTCAGACATGCCGCAGCTTGAATATATAAATCATTTATCGTTTGTACATCTGCTTCTGGATTTCTGGTTTGTTTTTCAGACATAAAAAAATGGTACCACAAAAGTATTATTTAGTCAACGTGGCGCGCCGTGGTGGAAGAGGTGGAACTATTTCAGTCTATAAACTTTGGAAGTAGCCTAAACGGTCGGTATTGAACCCTTTATGCCATCCGATGCCAAACCTCTTAATACCCTTGTATGTTTTTTAGTTTTGGTCCTAGAGTTACCCGGCTTATCGTCCCACACAAAACTGGTTGGCTCGACAATTTCAGCCGAGACTATCTTACCTAAATGACCTAGACCATCAGCCCTGTCTTTAGAATATACATCGCCGACTTTGACGTTAGGTATTAATGCTAAAATCGGTCTCGTGTGAGTTTCCGATCTTAACCACATACTTGGCAAACACATAAATAGGCCGCTACTTTCATCCATTCTGGCGTAAACTACTTGGCGCATAATTTCAGCCACTCTTGTTGTGCTGTAACGAACTACAGCCTCGGCCGGGTATCCTGAAGGCAAGTCTGAAGCATACATTTCTTCCAAATTCTCTTCAAAAGTCGGCCAGCTATAATCTGGATTACCAGTCCGAGCCACTTGCTTTGCAGCCGCTCTGGATGCGAGGCCATTAAGTGTGCCCATGATCATTAAATGAAGCGATAATCTACCTGCTATTCTTCTACTATCTTCGACTATTTTTACAACCTGCCGACTATTAAGCGGCGGTATTTGTTCCCCGTCCGGAACTTGTTCAATTGTCCCGCCGCCCTCCATAGACCTGACAATATTGCCTACACGTGTGGCTGCGTCTTCATTACGCATTAAACCTATATCTCGGCGTGTGAGGCTAAATTCTTCCCCAATGTCCTTTGCTAGAAAAGACTGGGGTGATAACTCATAATCATGCTGCCAATATAAATCAGCGGCCAGTGCCACTTTTACTACTTCAGGATAGTCCGGGTGTAAACTCACAGGCTACATATTAAAACAAAAACAGATATAAAAGTCAATCTGGCGGGCCCGACCGGATTCGAACCGGCGATCTCCTCCGTGACAGGGAGGCGTGATAGGCCAACTTCACTACGAGCCCGCGTTTAGACAGGGGTAATCATAGCAATTTAGGGGTGAAAAATCAAACTTTGATGAGGTCGTGTGGCGGGTGTTTGGCCTGCAACGGCGCGGTGTAGGTCGTGATTGGATGGAAAGTGAACTGGATGTGCGCCGCCTGGATGGTGTCCCCTGTCATAGTAATGTTCTTGACGATTTCTAGAGTGTAGCCGGTGTTGACGATGCCGGAGACCTGGCCAGGTTTGAGCTGGAAGAGTTCGGCAGTAATTTCCGGCGCCACGTTGGCGTCGGATTGGGTGAGAGCGTTGGGGTATTGGCCACCAGCGGCTTTGGTGCTGGCGTCGTCGGAGACCTGGCTGGCTAGAGTGGCGAAGTCAGCCCCAGCTTCTAGTTGCTTGAGGGCGGCCTGGGCGCGGGCGTCGGTGGCAGTGTCGAGTTTGGCGACCACGGCCTGTTGCAGGAGTTGTTGCTTGAGTTCGCGCTTGAAATCATTCTCGTCCCAGCCCCAGAACTCGTCGAGTACTTCGCGGAATACGCGGTCGCTGTCGCCAAGGCGGTTCTGGCTACGTACCAGCGTCACTTGAGTATCGACGGCTTGGTCGCTGACCGAAACGTGATACTGGCTGGCCAGTTGTTTGACGTAAGCGTCTTGAATAACTTGAGCCATGACTTGTTGCTTGATGCGTTTCAACTGGGCTTGGCCGCTGGCACTGGAAAAATCAACCTGTTGCTGGGTGGTGTAATAGTGCATGTTGCGCCGCAGTTCGAAGAGGTAGGATTCGTAACTGACCCAGCTGGGTCCGGCCTTGGCCACCGGAAATGGCACGACACGTGTCACGCCGTACATAAAGCCGGAGGTGGTCTGGAATCTGTACAGCTCCAGACCAGAGTAAACGAAGAAGACAACCAGGGCGGCGGCCAGCAGACCGACGGAAATCCGCACCAGCTTGTGCTTGGAGTGGCGCAAAGGGTAAATATACTTGCGGGCGCTGCTGAGGACTTCCTCGCGGTGCTCGGCCACCGTTTCGTTGGTAATGCGCGGCACAGCGCTCAACGCCTCGCTGACCTTCTCTTCGGTCGGCTGTTTCGGGCTGTTTGAGGCGCTGGAGGCTAGGTCGCTTCGGCTTCTTCAATTTCTTCATGCGCTTGGGCGGACGGCCGGGAGTTGGCGGCCGGATAAGGGTTGATGGTAACTCCTTCGTCGCGCAGAATACCGAGGATCTGTTTCTGAATGTTGAGCCGGGTGATGCACGTCGCGAATCACCAAATCCCCCACGTATGTCTGCATCTTTATTGTACCAAATCCTAGCAGTGTTTCCTGCAGACCAGAAACTTCATAATTAACCGACTGGATTTGCGCTAGGCCAATATCGGCGACCGCTCGGTGGAATAACCCCTTTTGGGTGATCTGGATTAACCGCTGATCGGTCACGATGAATACGCTAAAGTGCCAGCCGATCCAGCTCGGCGTAAATACTATCAGACCGCCAGTGATAACCAACGGCCAAGCCACCAAAAAACAGACCGAAGCCCACTGGGATTGAACAGCTGCCGGCAAAACGCCTGCCAGCGGACCAAGCAAGCCGAGGACCAGACCCTTGCGCATCACTATAGGGTGCTTGTGGAAGACAAACAGCACTTCTTCGTCATCAAACTGATCTTCAAAGTACTTTGGGTGTTGTTAGTGTTTGTGTTTCAGCCATAAGCATATTGTATCAGTAATTTAACTGATGTGGTGCCCCCGAACGGATTCGAACCTCCAGCTTCTCCTTAGGACGGAGCTATTTTATCCATTGAACTATGGGGGCTAGCGACTTCTTCGGGTTGGGTGAACTGCTCGTGTGTCGCTGTCGTAGTCTGACGATTTCGCTCAGGCTTGAACCAGTGAGCGATTTCTCGCTTAGCCTCTTCGGAGTCGGCCGAAGCGTGGATGATATTGGCCAGCCCGCGGCCGCTGCCAGAAACCTGGCCGTAGGTCACATGGGCGTAGTCACCGCTGATAGTGCCGGGTAAGGCGCTGCGTGGTTCGGTATCGCCGATCATTTTGCGGACTGTCTCGACGGCTTCGACACCTTCGAGTATCAGCGCAATGACTGGGCCGGCTTGCATGCCAGCGACGGTGTCGTTAAAAATTTCGTCGCCTTTGCGGGTCTTCAGCGTGCCGATGCCCTCGTAATGTTCGACGTAGTGGTCATGATCGGGCTGCAGCATTTTGGCAGCCACGATTTTGAAGCCGGCGCGCTCGAAACGGCTGATAATTTCGCCGACGATGCCCCGTTGGACGGCATCAGGCTTGAAAATAATGAGGGTTTGTTCCATGTGAGGTCCTATTTACTCCTTCTATTCTAGCATGAGATTGACGTTCAGCGCCTTGGCGATGGCCAGCAAAGTATTAAGACCGGGGTTGCCCTTGCCGCTTTCGATACGCGCCAGAGCTGGCTGGCCAATGCCGACACGCTTGGCCAGTTGTTGCTGGGTGAGATGTCGTTCCAGCCGGATTTCAATTAAATGTTTGACGAATAGTTGGTGCTCAGCCCGATTGGGATTGCGCTTGGCGGCAGCGCGCCGGTTGGCTTCGGCGGCCGCCATTTCAGCTTCTAACCGGCGCCTTGTTTTGGCCTGCCATTTCTTGAGCTCATCGTCATTCATGGTTTAGCACTATACCATATATTATATAAGTAACAGGGGTAGCTATACCATATTTGGTATAACAACATTTTGACTAGAATAAAGGTCATGGACTCTAGCCTGCGCAAAAATGACGGCCGTGTCGTACAATGTGGTTATGCTCTTCGCCAAAGCCAAAACTGATTTTCTGGAGTACTTGGAAATCGAGCAGAACCGCTCGCAGAAAACCATCGCCAATTACGACCATTATTTGACTCGATTGGTTGATTTCGCCGGTGATATAAAAGTCAGCGACATCGACGCCGAGCTGATTCGCAAGTGGCGGCTATGGCTAAACCGGCTGGGCACTAACACCTCTGACGAGCTCGGGCAATTGACGCAAAATTATCATTTGATCGCCTTGCGCAGCTTCCTGAAATTCTGCGCCAAGCGTGACATCCCTGCCCTGACGGCCGACAAGATTGAATTGTCGCGGACGCGGCGGCACGAAGTCACTTTCTTGAACGAAGAAGAATTGGAGCGGCTGTTCGACGAGCCGGATATCAACAGCGACGCCGGGCTGCGCGACCGGGCCATCCTGGAACTACTATTCAGCTCGGGGCTGCGCGTTAGCGAGCTGGTCAACCTCGACCGTGGCAGCATCAACCTGAAGCGGCGGGAGTTCACGGTCCGTGGCAAGGGCCAGAAAGACCGGCCGATTTTCATCAGTCCGGAGGCTGCCAAGTGGGTCGAGCATTACCTCGGCAAGCGCCAGGACACGGCCCGGCCGCTGTTCGTCCGCTACAGCGGCAGCAAGCAGGTTGATCTCAGCGGTAATTTTCATCGTTTGACGGCTCGCAGCGTGCAGCGGCTAGTCGCCCGCTACGCCCGCCTGGCCGGCATCACCAAACACGTCAGTCCGCACACCCTAAGACATTCCTTCGCGACCGACTTATTAATGAACGGCGCTGATTTGCGGTCGGTCCAGGCCCTGCTCGGCCACAGCAACATCGCCACCACGCAAATTTATACGCACATTACCGACCCGCACCTCAAGTCGGTGCATGAAAAGTTCCATCGACACGTTGAGTGAACAACCGCTAGTTGGTGCTGCCAGCCGGCAACCCAACACTGCCCAAGCCACACTGGCCGGTATCGGCTGGGGCACCCGAGATTGGGCCGTAGGTAGTGCCTCCAACGGCAGCGCCACTCGGGTCGGTCTCGTTAGGAGCGGTCTCGATACGCTTGCAAATGTTGTCGGCTTGTAGGGCGTAGTTCGTCAAACCATTATTGGTTAGCGGATAGCTGACTTGCAGGCGCTTCAAAACGTCTTTGGCGACGCCAGTAACATCTATGAAAGCCTGCCCGCCGACGAAGTCGAGCGCGCCATTGTTGGCCGTAATGGTCACGTTCGAGTCGTCATAATAATCATAAACGTGCACCAAGAACGGCGCCCCAGCGACGCCGGGCAAACCATTTATCGTCACGCTGCAGGTACCGGCGTTGCAGCTGGCGGTTGTCAATGGCGCTTGGGCGCTAGGGTTGTAGGCCACGCTGCCACCGCCGTTTTCGGGGAACATATAATCAGTAAAGGTATTAGAAATTAGCGATTGGCGATCAACAGCCGTTATCGGCGTGACGTTGACTTGCAGGACAGCTGGTGAAGTCCATGAACCATACGGTGGTAGCTGGGTATCCGTCCGTAAATTCACCCGTGGCGTGGCGTCGGCACTGCTCCAGGCAAACGTTAAGCTATTTAATGCACCGGCGCCAGTGGTCGCAAAAGTCGTCGTCCAGCCATTATCTTTGCTTAGCGCTTTCTTCAAAAAAGGCGGGTTGAGATTGAGCAGTACGCAGCTGTAGGACACGCCGTTGACGCTGTCGATCTGGCCATTGAGGACCACCGAAGAACCGCTAGCGATAGGGTTCCTGGGATTGGCTGAAGTAGCCTCGCCCAAACATTGATTAGAAGGTATTGTAACGTTGTTGTCGATGTCAGTCTGAATAGCTGATAGGTCACTAACAACGTCGTTGATACCACTTTCGGCGGCGTAATTGGCCTGAACGGCCAATTGTTTGTCGAGGGCGCTTTGCTGCTCGCGGCGGGCCAGCTGGGCGAAAGCGACGGTCAACAGCGCCAGGACGATAATCAAGATTAGGGCGATGACCAGCGAAGCGAAACCGCGTTCATCGTTTTGGAGTCTATTTCTTTTCGTCATAAACATTTACATTTTACTCCTAATTGATCATCCGCTGAACAACGGTTGTCGCTAAGCTAGCGGTGGCGCAAAACTGATCGCCGGTGTTGCCTTTGCATGTTGTGTTAGCGCCATTCAGATTTAATAGGTCGAAATCACCGTAAGCCAAGCCGACCGACACGCTATAAGGTGATGTGCTGCTAACCGTAAAATCAGTCAGCCGCGAGTTGGGCGACATCAACTCAATACCGCCCGTATCAGCTGACAGGTCGGGCTGAGTGACGTCGATTGGTTGACAGTCACCACTAGCACCAGAGACAACGTCGGTGTTATTAGAGTTATTGTCACGCCACAGGACGTGCGGCGAATTTTGGGCGCCATTAGTGTCTTTGCCGCTACCAATCTTGGTATTTAGCACGTAGGAGTAACGCACGCCACTGCCGATACAAAAGGAGTGAACCGTAATTGATATTGCGCCACCGGGGCCTGATTCACTATTTGGGCTGCTACCATTTAGTTTCAGATCCTGGGCCACTTGGTCAGTAATGGTACGAGTCGCGTCCTGGATGCGGGCTTGGTTAACGCCTTTGGAGTAGAGGCTGCCAATGCTGGTCATAATCACCGTGGCCAGCAATATGATCGTCGACAAGACGGCCGTCGCGATCATCAGCTCGATAATTGTGAAGCCGTCTTGCTCTAGGTGATTTTGTTTGGTTTTCATAATGATGATAGGTCAACTTCGTTAATTTGCAGGTCTGGATCATAGGCCTGGGCATTGGGGGTGCATAAACCATTACCGTTCTGATCTTCTTCGTTATCAATCCAGGCGAATTGGAGCGCCTTGGCATTGGCGCTAAGTTGAATCTGATAGGTCGCCGATGTAGTGGACGGCGGCTGCAGTAAGGCAACCGTTTGTTGGGTGATGGAGCCATCGCTGTTAACCACGTAAACATATAGCTGGAAGGCATAGGCCGGCGAATAATCGGGCGAGCCCGGTGCCGGCGGAGTCGTGCCGTTGGCTAGAGCGTCTTGAGTAGAAACGTAGCCGGCTGGCGGCGTCGTATTGTTGGCGCCTTTGTACTGGTCAAACCTGATGGTCAGCTTGGCACCCTGGGCAGTGGCAATATCGCCACCGTTAACAGAGTTGTATACGGCCGGAGCAGCTTTAGTAATATTGTAGGCGAAGGTAACATCGCGCCGGGCATACATGAAATTACCGGGCTGGAAAGTATTGGCCGAGTGCAATCCATCGTCCGTAAAACCATAGCATAGATCTGGAGACTTCTCGCCGGCTTTGGCCTGGGGATCACAGCCGTTCTCGTCAACTGGCGCCCAATTCGCCTCGTCTTCATTATTAATGGAATCGCCGGCCACACACGCAAGAGCACCGCTCGTGTCATAGAAGTTGCCAGTGAGAGACCAGGTCCACGAGGCCGGGCTGCCGCTGCCACCTCCACCACCTCCACCGCCACCGCCTCCACCCCCCACAACCTGCGCCGCCACTGCCGAGCCCGATGGCGGATGAATACGGTAAGCTAGCGTGACTGTGTCATTGCCTTGGCCAAGCACGTCAGCCCAACTGCCAACGGCTATGAAGGTATTACTGACTTGGGCGACGTTCTGACAGGGAGAATTACCTACTGTGCCATCACTATATAGTTGGTCACAGTTATATACCACGAAGCTGTAGGGTATGACGCCAGACTGGCACTGCGACGGAAAGGTTGTGGCCCCTGTCAGCTCAGCGCTGGTAAGCTGCTGAACGTTGTTGGTAGGATCGAAGCAGAAGTAGTCATAACTGGGCGGATTATTGTTGGCATCGACGTAACTGACTAGGCCCTCTACTTGGGACTGGTCTAGCTCAGCAGCAGTGGAGTTTTCTTGAGCCTGACGGGCATTTAGTAGGCTACGGTTAGCTGTGGCGTAAGAGATACCCAACGCCAGACCGAGAACAGCTAGAACGACCATGACCTCGACGATAGTGTCCCCGGTTTGGTTAAGTGCTCTGCGACATTTCAAGAGCATGGCGTTGTCCCCTTGAAGGTGACATTAGCGGATAGTTGGTCGCCATTACCGGTGGTAGCGCCAACGTCGATCGTGGCATAACGAGTGCCATCGGTCAGGCAGACGGAGGCCGTGGTGGCGGGCGCGACTATGGTCATAGGGTTTTGGAAGGCCTGGATGGCGCTGGGCTCGGACATCCCCGAAGTGGTCAGACCGGAATCATAAACCAGCCCAACGGTTTGGGCCCCGGGAGCGTACAGGCTATTCAGCCCAGGGCTGTTATTCAGCGCGCCCTGGCTCTGGATGAATCCGAAACCATAGTTCGGCGCCGAAGTTGACGCCGAACCGTAAGTTATAGTCACGTCTATGACATCGAGGTTCTGCGGCACGACTTGCTGGGTGGTTAAATCAAGTGAAAGATCCGAGCTGGCGATCGGCACCGGCCAAATGTCACTCAAGTTAATTGCTGGATTACCGGCACCGGTCAATCGATTGCCGGCCAGTGAAAAAATCTCATATTTCGGCGAGCCGGGCGTGCCTGTCGCACCACCGGCAAAATGAAAGAATTTACCGAGGAAGACGCATCCGTATTGGGTGCCCTGCTGCGAATTTGCCACCGCGCTGAACGTCGGGTAGCTGCTAGTCCCCGCCGTACAAGTCAGCGGAATGTCGCTGTACTGGCCGTCAGTCACCTGCTCGATAGTATCTTGGATATTAGAAGCCATGTCGTTGACGCCGGCCGTGAAGGCTGTGCGCTCTTGTTTACCGCTGATGAAAGTCGCCGCGATCAGGAACATCACTCCGGAAATCGCTAGGACAATCATGACCTCGATAATCGTGTAGCCAGGAGGTCGTTTGCCACCTTTCATATTGTTTTCAGTATAGCACAAGCGATATGAGGTCGAACTGCTTTCAGAAATTTATGAATGTCTGCTGGTACCAGTTCAGAATATGGCCACCGAACAGCTGGACAATTACAATGGCGGTAATCAGGAATGGTCCAAATGGTATGGTGCTGCTGCGTTTTAGGCGGCTGGCCGCCATTAATGGCAGGCTGACCAGGCTGCCGAGCAGCGCAGCGCCGAAAATCAGCAGGGCGCTGCGGGCCGGCGTGCTGGCGATCAGACCAAGTAGTGCGCCCAACCGGATGTCGCCGCCGCCAATCCACTTGCCTCCCGAAACTTGATACAAAACATAAAAAATGCCGCCGCCAATCAGCACCGCTAGGACTTCTTTGCCCAAGAACATTGCCGGATGATCAGCCTGGGTCATATTAATCACCGCCTGAACCAGCGCCAGGGCCGCCAAGGGATAAATTAGCCGGGACGGTAGTAGCATCCAGCGCAAATCGTAGACCAACAGTGCCAGCAAACCGACCTGTAGCGCCAACCAGAGCACGAAAACGGCCGTTTGGGCGCCGCCCAGCGCCACCGGCCACCAGATATATGAAATGACGAACAGAACGGCCAAAGCGACCTCGACCAGCGGATACTGGACGGAGATCGGCTTGCCGCAGTAGCGGCACTTGCCTTTCAGGCTTAGCCAGCTGAGCACCGGCACCAAATCCTTGGCTGCCAGCTCATGTCGACACTGCGGACACATCGATCGGCCGCGCATAATTGACAAGTTCTTACCCTTGGCCTTGGCCGACTTCTTTCCTTGCTCGTGCAACCGCCAAACCAGTGCGTTAACGAAACTGCCTAAGACTAGCCCTAGGACCACCAGAATCACAATAATCATTAGCGATATAGTAGCACAAAAAGAAAACAGGCCCCTTACGAAGCCTGCTGTCTTAAGTATTTATCTACTAATTACTGACGCATTGGAGAGCACCAGCGCCAGTGCCACCGGTTTCCGTATCATACCAGACTGAGGCTGAACGCGGCGTGTAGGCGCCAGCGTTTGCTCCACCGCAGGTCTCATTCGTCACAAGTATGGCGGACGCGGTAGTGACCACCGTTGCTGACGCAGTCGTGCCAATGGTCGGTGCCGTATGCGACGCTGCCGTAGCTGCGGTTACATAGACAGTACCAGGTGTGAAATAGCCAAGGTTGGCGGTCTCGATGTTGCCGGTACAAGTACCAGAAATCACTACTCCTGTAGCTGCAACGCCACCGCTTGCGCAGACATCTAGATAATTGTTGTTGTTTTGATTGACTCCGAAATTAGTCGGTAGATTCCCCGAATTATTAGACTCATAGGTGGCAACCGCCGCGCTTATATTGGCCGCGTCATCCTTCCTAGAGGTATTACGCGAAGCCCGCTGCAAAGCCGGAACAGCTAAGAAGACAATTAATAGAATCAAGCCAGCGATGGCCAGCACAATCATGACTTCGATGATGGTGAAGCCTTGGTCGGATTTCTTGCTTCGTAAATCTTTTAGTTTGGTGAACATTGCAGGTGCCCCTTTGCAATTAATTTTTTACATTTGTAACGCTTATGGTTTGATGATAGTCAGTTACTGGATAAAAAGCAAGGAATTTTCGTAATTTATCCACAGGCTACAGTTGCTGACACTGCGAAGACGTGGCACTCGAGCCCGATTCTATGGCATACAGGGCGACTACGTCGCTATAGCCGGCATCGGCGGTCGTAGCGGCGCCTATATTGGTCGTGTCGCACTTCAGATGATTGTAAACTTTTACAGTGTTATTATCCGTTATTGGACCAGGTGTACTGGTCAGGATTTGGTCTAAGTCCGAAGCGTGAACCTCGACAGTTGAAGTAGGATCGTAATAAGCCAATTTGCTGTAGTACAGCAGGTTGGGTGTGCCACTAGTTGTGCCGAAACAGCTGGGTTCGGACGAGGTACTATAGCCACAATCGGGCATATTGCCAGAACTTTCCAGTTCGTAATGCGAGACGGCTTGCAGGATGGTTTGCACATCCTGACGCCGTTGATTGTTGCGCGAGCTACGCTCCAGGGCCGGGATGGCCAGAAAGACGATGGTTAGTATTAAGCCGCCGATAGCCAGGACAATCAGAGTCTCGACAATCGTGAAACCGCTGGCCGCTGATGTTTGATGCCGGGGCATATTCATAGGCCTAAATATTATTGACGAAGCCGGACTGGTTGACCAAACCGTAAATCGGTAGCAGAATGGCCGCCACGATGGTGATGGCTATCAGGCCCATGACGATCATCATGACCGGCTCGATAATGGTGCTGATGTTCTTGATCTCGTTGTCGACTTCTTTTTCATAATAATCGGCAACTTTTTCGAGCATGGTCTCCAGCGCGCCGGATTGCTCACCGATGTGCAGCATATTTGGCACCAGCTCCAGGAAGTTGGGATCCTTGGCCAGAGAGTCGGACAGAGCTTTGCCGCCTTTGACTTTTTCGATGGCGACGTGCAAGGAGCGCGAGATGTGGACGTTGTCAACGGCCTCGGCGGTAATTTCCAGAACTTGAATAATCGGCACGCCGCTAGCCACCAGAGTTGTCGCTGTCCGAGCAAAGCGAGCCATATACATTTTCATGAACAGCGGCCCGATTGGCCACATCCGCATCTTAATCTTGTCAACAATGGAACGGCCGCCCAGAGTCCGGGCCCAGCGGCTGCCGAAGAAACCGAGGGCCACAATAATAATGATGACCAGCCACCAGAAGTGCGTGATGACGTGTGAGACGAACAGTAACACCCTCGTCGGCAGCGGCAAGGACGCGCCCGGCAGACTGGAATAAATATTCTCGACTTGAGGCAGTACTTTGACAACCATGAAGGTCACCACCGCCATCATAACGAATAGCACGATGATCGGATAAATCATGGCGCCGCGGACCTTGCTAACGATGTCGGCGTCCTTTTCCTGTTGGTTGGCGATGCGCTCCAGACCCTTGTCGAGCGTGCCGGAAGTTTCGGCGGCGGCCACTAGGCTGATGAAGACACGGTTAAAGACTTGAGGATGCCGGGCCAGCGCCGCGCTGAAAGCCTTGCCGGCTTCAACATCGGTAATCACCTGGTTGATGATGACCTTCAGCGGCTTATTGGTAGTCTGCTCGGCGACGCTGCGCAGACTCTGGACTAGTGGCAGGCCAGCATTAATCAGGGTCGACAATTGACGGCTGAACAGCACCTTGTCCTTGGTGCGAATACGACGAAAACGGTTGGCGTGCTCGCTTTTCTCGAGCGTGATCTCCAGCGGCGTCAGGCCCTGGTCGTGGATCAGCTTGGCGGCCGATTGTTCATTATCGGCCTGCACGGTGGCTTTGACCTTGCGGCCGGTCTTGGGATTGCGAGCTTCGTAGCTGAAATTTAACATAGTTAGCTTCTCATTAACCTGTCTAATTCGTCGAGGTCAACCGCCACGTTGCGGGCTTCGTCGTAGGTGATGGTGCCGTTGTGGATGAGCGTCACCAGAGTTTTGTCCATCGATTGCATACCGAACTCGGCGCCGGTCTGGATGACAGCTTCCAATTGGTGGGCCTTGCCCTCTCGGACGATGTTGCGGACCGCTGGCGTGGCCACCAGGATTTCGGCAGCTGCTACTCGGCCACCGCCAATCGACGGGATCAGCCGTTGGGAAACGATCGCCATTAGGATGTTGGCTAGCTGAGCGCGGATTTGGGGCTGCTGATGCGGTGGGAAAACGTCAATCATACGGTCAATGCTCTGTGCCGCGCCGTTGGTGTGCAGCGTGGCGAACACCAAGTGGCCGGTTTCGGCGATGGTGATGGCGCTGGCGATAGTTTCTAGGTCACGCATTTCACCGATTAAGACGACATCGGGATCTTCGCGCAGGGCGCTGCGCAAGGCAGCGCTGAAAGAATAGGTATCGTAATGGACTTCGCGCTGGACGACCACCGATTTCTGCGATTTATGAGTGTACTCAATTGGATCCTCGATAGTGATGATGTGCATCGCTTTCTCAGAGTTGATCTGGTGCACTAGCGAGGCCAGCGTCGTTGACTTGCCGGAGCCAGTCGGGCCGGTCACTAGCACCAGGCCGCGCGGATAATCGGCAAATTTATTAACGATCGCCGGCAGGCCGAGCTGTTCGATGCTGAGGATCTCGTTGGGAATCAGGCGCAAGGCGGCGGCCATATTGCCACGTTCATGAAAGGCGTTGACGCGGAAACGGCCCAGGTCCCCGTAGGCGAAACTGAAGTCAAATTCTTTGTCCTTGAGCAGAATTTGCTTCTGGTCCTCGTCGAGAATGGCAAAAATCAGGGCTTCGACGGCTTCCTCATCGAGAATATCGGCGCCGGTTACCGGCAATAGTACGCCATCGATGCGTAGCATGGGTGGCAGGCCGACCTGGATGTGCAAGTCAGAGGCCTTCTTCTTGATAACTTGGTCGAGCAGAATTTCGATGCGCGGCTGCGATGTGGCCATTAACTTGTACCTCTCATGCGTTGTCCTCGGCGGCGACGCGGTTAATTTCGGTAAGTGTGGTGCGGCCATCCAATGCCTTCAGGTAGCCGTCCTGGCGCATGTTAATCATGCCTTCGGCTTGAGCGGCTTTTTCGATCTGACTGCTAGTAGCCCGCTGCATGATTAATCCTTGTATGGCTTGCGATACTTCGAAAACCTCGTAGAGCCCCATACGCCCCCGGTAGCCGCCTGGCGAATCCGGAGTGTCCGCTCCCTTGGTTAAAGTATAAGCGGTTTGGTTGGCCAAGGGCAAGCTTTTGTAGCCCAAATCCTGGGCGGCGGCGGTAACCTTGTCTGGCGTGGGCGGCAGTAGTTTGCCAATCGCGGCTTGGATAGCTATCGTTTCGGCCGGGGTGGATTGGTAGGTTTGTTTGACGTTGTCAGCAATCCGACGAACCAGGCGTTGACCGATCACAGTGTGGACGGTACTGGCGATCAAGAACGGCTCGACGCCCATATCCAAGAGGCGCGGCAGAATGCCGGCAGCGCTGTTGGTATGCAGCGTGCTGAAGACCAAGTGGCCAGTCAGCGCCGCCTGCACCGCCAACTGGGCGGTTTCTTTGTCGCGGATTTCGCCGACCATCACGACATCGGGATCTTGGCGCAGGATGCTGCGCAAGCCAGTGGCAAAAGTCAGGCCGACCTCGGGGTTGACCTGGATCTGGTTGATGCCGTCCATCTTGTACTCGACGGGGTCTTCTAGGGTGACGATGTTGATGGCGTCGTTCTTGATTTCCTGCAGCAGGGCGTATAGCGACGTCGATTTGCCGGAGCCGGTCGGGCCACTGGTCAGGATCATGCCGTTCGGCTGTTCTAGGCCCTTGCGGATTAGCCTTAGAGCGCGGCCGGTATAACCCATATCCTCCAGCTTCAGCGAAGTGCCGGTCTTGTCGAGCAGCCGGATGACCACCTGCTCGCCCCAAACGACGGGTGCGATAGCAATACGCAGATCAATCGGTTTGCCATCGACTTGGACGGTGAAGCCGCCGTCTTGCGGCGTGCGGTGCTCGTCAATTTTTAGATTTGATAAGATCTTGATACGCGAAATCAAGGCCGGTTCGGTGCCTTTGGGCAGGCGCATGACCTCACGCAGCACGCCGTCGATGCGGCAGCGCACTTTGAGTTCCTTTTCCAGCGGTTCGATGTGCACGTCGCTGGCCCGGTTGCGGGCGGCGAACTCCAGAATCGCCGACAGCGCTTTGCTGATCGGTGAGTCCTCGACGATGGTCTTGATGGCATCGTTAGCCTTGGCGTTCTTGGCACTATCTTTTTCATTGTCGGCCACCGTCTCGGTACCATCGCCGGCGTTTTCGCCGAAAGCCACTTCCATCTGGGTGTCCAGGCGCGCGCCGTACTGGCGCAGCACTTGGCGGATACCGGTCTCGCTAGCGACGTAAACTTTTAGCGGCCGGCCGATTCGATTGCTCAGGAAGTCGACAGCCTGGACGTTGTCGGCGTCCAACATGGCTACCACCAGGCGGTTTTGCATCTGGCCAAGCGGCACGGCCATGTAGCGCTCGGCCAAGTCTTGCGGCAGCAGCTTCAACACTCCAGCGTCGACCTTGGCAGTCGTCAGGTTGACGTAAGGCACCTTGGTGACGGTGGCGTTGGCCTTAGTCAGCTGCTCGTCGGTAATATAATTATGCTTGACTAGGTAGGCGAAAAGTGGCTCATGTTGCTTGTCAGCCGCAGCGTGGGCGTCGGCCAACTTGTCGGCAGTCAGCATACCGCTGGAAACCAACGTTTCTTCGACTTGTTGTTCGGTCGCTGCCGATAGCACGCTCATGGCAAAGCCTTTCGCGGCCCGGCTACGGCGAGCCGCCGAAGGGGTTAGCGTTGTTATTTTGGCCAATGGTTATCGGCTGGGTGGGGTCGAAAGCGCTACTGTTGAAGTAATGGCTGTCGGGTTGCGGGAAATCTGCCGTGATCGGCTGAATGACTTCGACTTGTTGTTGGCGGTTCTTGGGCGGCGCGAAAATGGCCTTGGAGACGAACAGCGAAATAATGGCGCTGAAGAAAATTATCACCAGTATCAGAGCGATATCTTTTTGCTTCATTTGACTACCTGCTTGGTTATGCCGAGGTTTTTGGCCGGCTGATAATAAGTGTGGGCGTTGACGGTCACGGTCATATCACTGGTGCCGCCGGACAGGGTTAGCGAATCGATGGCGATCGGTCGGATGGAATCCTGCATGGCCGTAATCAGCTGCTGGACACCACTGTAGCTGGCACCGCCAACGGAGAAAGAGAACGGGATGGTAACCGGCTGCGGCGTGGGGCTGGAAACATTAGTCTGCTGAGCCACCTGATCATCGGTACCAGTAATACTACTAATCTTGAAACCGCGGTCGGTTAGGATTTTTTCAATGCTGGAGGTCAACGCCGGGAAGTCGTACTTGTCGGGCAAGGCGTCGAGAATAATCTTGGTGTTGTTGCCATCGTTATCACCAGCGCCGGTCGTTAGGCCGCTAATGACGTTGTTGGCCGTCGAGTTAAAGGCTTGGTAGGAAGATTGCAGGCTATTAAAAGACTGAATGTTCTTCTCTAGTTGCTGGTGAGCCTTTTCGTCGGCCGAGATAACCCGCGCCTGGTAACGCGTTTGGCCCCAAACGGCTTGAGCGGCCACCAGACAAAAGATAGCCACGAAAGCAGCGGCACCGACCGCACCGACAATTTGGGCATTGGCCTTACTAATGGCCACGTGCTTGGTAGAAATATCAATCATTGCCATGGTTATTGTCCCCCGCTTGTCGGCGCCGCTGGCGCATCCTTGAACAAATCGCTTGGTTGGCTCTGCTGAAGACGAGTTGTCGTCTCGCTAGGAACTGACAGTTTAATAGTCTGGGTAATATCGAAAATGTTCTTATCGTAGCTCAGGGTGATGGTGTAGTTGGCGGCTTGGCTGGGATTGGTGGCGCTGCTGCTCAGGCCGAAGCTGCTGAGCACCACATTGCTGAAAGCCGGGGTGGCCGTAGTGCTGGTGCCCGAGGTGTAGGTAGTGTTTTTCAGCGTGTCGACATAGGTGTTAATGCTGCTCAGGGCGTCAGCCGAACCGGTAACGGTGGCTGTCTCCTGCGTAAAATCAATCGTGAAATTAGTAATACTAACGGTGGCCGGCGTCACTTCATTGAGATAAGTAAACAGTAACGAAGCGGCTGGCTTGCTGGCATGCAAGCTGGTCAAGCTTTCCAGCTGGTTCTGGACAGTCAGGATTTCAGCAATGTTGGGCTTGTTCTGCATCTGTGAGGTTTCGGAGGCGATGTCATTATTCAAATCACTCAAATGTTTCTTCTGCAAACCGTCAACACTCAGCACCAAGACCAGAATGGCGATCGAGACGGCACCGGCGATCAGTGCCAGACTCAGCACCAAGCGACGCGAGCGCTGGGCTTTGATATATTCCAGTTTGACGTCCGGCAGGAGATTGAGCTGCATCAGGCGCTCCTCTCGGCCAAGCCGACAGCGACACTAAATTGGCCCGACAGGCTAAGCAACTCGTTCTGTCTGTCGCGGCTGAAGGTAACACCCCGCCAGGCGTTGCCGATTTCGACGTTCAGGCCGAATTTGTTGGCCAGATAGAGCGGAAATTCCGGGATGACTGAGGCACCCCCGGTAACGATAATGCGCTCAATCTTGGAACCGACGTAGCGACCTTCGAAGAACTTGATCGATTTGTCGATCTCGCCGGTCAGTAGATCAATCGTGCCGCTGACGGCTTGGAAAACCTGCCCTTCCAGTTTGTCCTTGCTGAGGCCGAATTTGAAGACAAATTGCTCGGCTTGCTTTTCGTCGACGCCCAAGTTTTGCATGGTGGCCTTGACTACAGCTTCGACACCAGTTGGGATGCTGCGCGTCAGGTGCGGCACGTCGTTCTGAACGATAACTAGATCTGTTGAGCGGCGGCCGACGTCCAATAATAACTGTGCCGTGCCGCCGGGCATGGCCAGGGCGCGGGCCATGGCTAGGTTGTCCGGCTCGAAGGCGATAACGTTCAGGCCGATAGCTTCCAGCATGTCGAGGCGCTCCTCAACGAACTTGTTGGCCACGCTGGTCAACAAGATTTCCTGCTTGGTCTTGTCGCTCGGCGAGTCACCGAGCAAGGCCCAGTCAATTTTTGATTCGGCCAACGGCGTCGGCACCAGGGTGTCGGCTTGGTAGCGAATGGCCTTGGCCAGCTCGTCACCCGGCAAGCGCTCAACGTCGGCCACGGTCGTGAAAACCCGGCTCGAGGGAATGCCGACGGCCACGTTGCGCGTTGTAATGCCGGCCTGCTTGACCAGTTGGGCAATGGCCTGGCCGAGGTTTTGCTGGTCGGCCTTGGCTTCACTGGAGGCAATGTTACCGGTTAACGGAATATAGGCGTACTTCAATAGGGCTTTCTGGCCACCACTGCCGTGCAGCTGGACGATGCGGGCCGCCGTGGTGCCAATATCTAGACCGAAAAAGTCTGACACGTTGCTCAAGAACAGGTTCATAACTTGGCCTCTTGAATAGCCACGTGGCCAATTATTGCATTCGCCTTCATCAGGCAAATTATAGCATAAGCGCTATCTGTCTGTTGCTGGTCTGTTCGGAAATTCATTCCCACCTCTGTCGCTTATCTGTTTTACAGCTTGGTGCTGCCCTTCATATATATATGTATACTCACAAGCATTATAACACCGGCGGTAAACTTGTTATGGAATCAAACTTTGTACCGCCCCCACCAGATGGCACCACGGCCGGGTTACTGAGGTACATCTCCGGGCTGAACTGGAAAACCTCGGCGGCGCAGGTCGTCAGGCCGCTTGGCAATGGGGCTGAACCGCCAGCGTTGCTACAGCTACCTGTTGACTCATTGCGTAACGATCCATAAGTACGCATCAAGTTAATCTGCTTGGCAGCAAAGCTGCCATAGACCAGCAAACGCGTGCTGCAGCCGCCTGGTGCCGGGCCGTACATACTGGAAGCCGCCACTGGCTGACTCGGGCCGGAAGCACAATCATAAATTTGGCCGCCATTGCCGGCAGCGTCTGGTTCAGCAATGTACAGTCCGTCGAGCTCTTGCACCCCCGCAGCAATGTAAATGTTGCCGCCGGTAACCTGGAGCACAAACGACGGAACATTGCTGGCATTCCAACCCGGCTGTAACCTTATATCACGCGCGATGTAAACATTGGTGCCACCACTAACGAAAATTGACTTATTGTCGCCAACAACCAGATCAGATGTAGGCGGGTTTGGTATGGTGTAGTCGGCCCCTGCCGTCGCCTGCGTCACAATGGTGGTATCACCACTGGCCGGCGGGGTGAACGTTGGCAGACACGGCGCGTCACCAAAATTACCGCCCTGCCCCGGACTGTAGGCATCGGCCGCTACGTTAACACCTGTTCCATTATTGGCGAAGCTCAGGTCGGTCGGCGAGGTGTTGGCTGTATTCTGGGCACTAGCGAAGCCAGTAATATTTAGGAGAGCTAGAGCGCTGAGTTGCGAGCCGGAACCATAGGGATTAGTCCCACTGTCATTGTTCCAGCTGGCCAGTTCCCCGCCATTGTTGTTACAATCCCCAGCGACAACACCGGCTCCCAGGGCTTTGAAAGTCGGGTCGTTATGCACATCTAAACAGCCCGTACGGGTTACGCTATTGTCGCCCGGATAAGCAGCAACGAAATTATTATTTGCATCCACATAGCCACCACCGGGGCTGATTGTTATTGTCAGACAAAAATAGTCGCCGGCCTGCAGCGTCCCAGGCGGCGGCGTAAATGGTGTTGGCGGGTAAATATCCGTTTCCTCGCCGACACAATGCGGACTGCTAGTGCTGCCAGAAGTTGTTATGGCACCTTTATAATTCTCGGTCACAGTATAGGCGATGGTTACGGGCTGGACGCAACCTGGAGCCCTGGGCTGGGCGTCATAGCTGTAACCAGTATCATCCGAAAAAGTGATATTTGTCGGGTTTTCATCTGTGCCACCGGTGACCGTAGGATTGGGACTAAACGAAAACTGCGGACAGTTATTGTTGAGGTTGATCGAGCCATCACTATTACCGCCCTGGATAGGACCATTGACTTGATAGCCGGTCGTAATTGATCCACCGGCATAGCTATACGTAGCATAGACATAGAAAACATGCGAGCCAGCTCTGAACGGACTGGGTATGGTTACGCTATATGTATTGCTGTAGGGTGGATTGCTCGGGTCCCCACTAGTCATTGCGTTGGGTGGAGAGATAAGCGTTGAGTTTGGATTACCTGGCGGACCGTCAGCATAAATTGCAATGCTCAATGGATTGGTCAAAAATTGTCCGGCCCCATTTGGCTCGCCCGCCCACCCTGATACGGTGCCTGACGCACACGCCGCCTGGTCAATACCAAGCCAGGGCGCCGGTACCGGCGGTTTCTGGTTCGGACAACCAGTACTGAAGTTGCCAGAATCGAACGGCAAGCCTGCCTCTATCCCGTTATCGTTGTAGACATTCAGGAATTGCAAGGTGTATTTATCATTAGCACTCCAGTTAAATGTTTGGCCGTTCGGTAAGACAGTGCTGTTCGGTGTTATAACCGTTATACCTCCCGGTTGATTGGCGTTAAAAAGCCTAGTGTCTTTGGCATAGTTTGGGTTACTCAGGTTTGTATCTTGAGCAATTATCCACGGCGAACCAGCTATTGGGAGGCCAGTTGTTCTATCCTCGGCGCTTATTTGTACAGTAAACCCTGAGCCCTGGGGTTGATTCGCTGTGCCATAATCATCCTCAAACCACCACAGACTCCATGGTGAATTGCCAGATTCACCCGGGCCACTCGGCCAATCACATTCCGGTGCAAACGACCATTGAAGTTCATTGGGTGGTGTGCCCTGTTGGAACGGCGTTCCATTTGGGATAATCGTTGCACCGCCGTACGCCGTAGTAACGGCCGGCACATAACCCAACCCGGTATTCGCACCGCCGTTAAGCGTAAACCAAACAGCCGCAGATGGAACAATCGGCGTACAACTACCATTAGGATTTGTACAATACTGCGGTAGTTGGATAAACAGATCAGCAACGTAAAGCTGTGTTGAATTGGGCGCTGAGTGACCGGTTTGCTGCGAGGCAACGAAGGCACTACTGGGGACTTGAATAGTTATTGTTGGATTAGAGCAAAGGCTTGAACCAATACTCTGGGCAGGAGCCCCTGTAGGAAATTCATATTGATCAATTGGAACATAATAATATTTGACGTTGATTGAGTTACACGAAGTATTGTTCACGACGGTCATAGTAATAGTTGTGGGTCCCGCCGGAGCCTGGCCAACATAAACTTTGTAAAAGGCGCCGGGCACGCTACCTTGCGTACCGTTGGGTAGGCTGGGTTGGTTGGAAAGGTCCAGGAGGTATGAACCTATGGGCAACGTACTGGGTATGCCGTCAGGTGTTGCTGCCTTGGCCGAACCGTGCATAAAACATAAAGCTCCACCAAGAACACAAAGAAACAAAACTACTCCCCTAACAGCGGGTCGACCAATCATTATTGATTGCCTCCGCTCGATGCCGATGCCGCTTGAATACCAATTGACTGATAAATTAAGCCGGACGGGACTTGTTGCCTTTCGGTCTGACTCATCGATTGAATAGTTTTCAATGTTTGCGTAGAGTACTGCTCGGCTTGCTGCTTATTTCCGCTGAGATAGGCCGAGTTTGCGGCCTCTGTACCATATTTAATGGATTGTACAGCGGCATTAGTTTGAGTCGTACTAGGTTTTCCTGTCGTCTTAACGGTTGATGCGCAGTGACTGGTGTGTGACGATAGCAAGGCATAGGCTTGCTTATACTTCTTGGCCTTCATGTCATTGTTGGCTGTAGCAATAACTTTGTTGCAATCTACGGAATTAGAAACAATGGTGCTAATAGCTAGGTAAGCGGCTAAGCCAACTAACAACAAGCCTATAACCATCATCAGCAGTTTCGGTCGGCTTCCGAAATTTCTTATTTTCTGTCTAATCAACATTAAACACCCTTTTAGGCTTATGCTTCAACTATAAGGGCATTACCCGATGAAAGCAACCGCAAACTGGAGCCCGACCGTACCTCTAGAGCCTACTTTTTTGTTTTATGGCTCGAAGACATTGTTTGACCCTTAAGGGTCAACGGCGTTGTATGTAATGGGCTAACCATCGTTTGGACATTATCGTAAGAACCGCTACTGTCCGGCACTTGCTCAGATAGAGGTGGTGCTGAACTGATGATTTGGTAGCCAACCAAAATATAGTTGGGGCGTTTCAGATCTGCCCTAGTCAATTTAAAACCGAGTTTCAAGGTGCTATCTACCGTAGTAGACGACGGATTCTGCTGACCGTCGTAAGCCGTGCTGGGATCACCATCGATAGTGGCAGTTGACCCAATTGGTCGATAGTAGCGGCCATTTACCTCGGTAGGTGTCGGTTTCTTACTAGCAATGAACAACGACTCATCTATTTCCGTACCAGCCAACGGCCTAGTACCAACCCCAACACAATTGGTATCCCATGCATTCCCGTCCCATAGTTCAATTTTTAGATAAGCACTTAGGGTTATTTTGACCGTGCTGCTGCCAACCGAGTAAACGAACTTTTCGGATTTAGGATCAACAATTCCTTGATATTGCCCGCTGCTGCCAAAGTCGCCAGTTATAATCTCTTGGCAGTAGTAAAGATCCGAGTTGTTAACAAACTCAGGACACTGGCCGTTAATTGGTACTTTGCTAAAGATGTCAACTGCGCAGCCCGTTGATCCCGTAGACCCAGTATTCGTATCTCCAGTCGCGCCGGTGTCACCGGTTGGGCCGTCGGCGTAGGAAGTTTCGGCCAGGACGAAGCCCGCACTGCTAACTGCCATAGTTACGCCGGCAACTAGCGCCGTTGCTTTTCGCCTTCTGTCAGATAAATATGTGGCAACCGCTTCGAAACGACCGCTTTCCTGTTCGAGTGTTTGTTGTGGCTCAAGTGATTCTGGCATAATGCACATCCTCCACCACCGTTAGGCTACAAACTCACGGTACCAGTTTAATAGGTGGAAATCAACTGCTTACGTTTACAAAACGCGGAATTGTGTTAATTATCACTAATTTTATGCCTTCTTCGACTTCACTAGCGATTCTAGACCGCGATGGCGGCTTCGCCGTGGCTGGGGTCGGTTTTGCCCTTCTGCTGACGGATGACGAAAGTGGCGATCAGCGCCCCGGCGATACCGAAAGTGCTGCCAACTAAGTAGCCAGTGTGAAAACCATGAACCGACGCCGTATTAAGGATAGCGTGGGTTGGTGCAGCGTGCAGATGCAGGTTCTTGAGGTACTTGGTGGTGCCAGACGTGGCAATGCCCGTCAAGACGGCCAGGCCGAGGGCGCCGCCGACTTGCTGCGAGGTGTTCAAGAGACCGGAAGCCAGACCGGATTCATGCCCGGGTACACCAGAGGTGGCGGCGATTGTGGCACTGACGAATGTGAAACCCATACCAAGAGCCATCAGGATTAGGCCGGGCGCGACGTTTCCCCAGAAATTACCATTCACCGGAATGTGCGATAGCCAGAACAGGCCACCGGAAACCAGCAGCGGCGACACCATGAGGATCGGTTTATAGCCGATCTTCTGGATGAGACGCGGCACGTTGGGCGCCACCAGCGCAATAATGACCGGCATGAGTAAGAAGCTAACGCCGGTTTTGACCGGATCGTAGCCGAGAATTTCCTGCAGGTAGAGCGTGGTAAAGAAAAAGATTGAGAACAAACCAGCTGACATACAAAACATCAAGGCGTCGGCGCCCGACAGGTTACGGATACGGAAAATGTGCAGCGGCACCAGGGGGTGCTTGGAGCGACTCTCGTTAATAACGAAACCGACCAGCGCCACGATGGCAATACCGAAGAAAATCAGCGAGCTGGTTGAAGTCCAACCGCTGACCGGCGCCTTGACCAGACCATAGACCAATGAAATTAAACCGCCGGTTACCAGTACCGCGCCCGGCGCATCTAGGTCATTGTGCTCGAGCGTCGAGTCATGGCGATCGAGAATACGTAGAGCCGTTACTACCACGCCGATACCAATCGGCACGTTGATGAAGAAGTTCCAGCGCCAACCAAGGTACTGAGTGAAAATGCCGCCAAGTAACACACCCACTGCCGCGCCGCCGGCTGCCACGGCGCCCCAGACGCTGAGCGCCACGTTTCTTTCATGTCCTTCTCTATATGTAACTAAGACGATTGATAGCGCGGCGGGCGACATGAAAGCGCCAGCTAGACCCTGGATGCCACGCAGAAAGATCAGCATCGTACCGGACTGCGACAGGCCATCACCCAGTGAAGCCAGCGTGAAGACGACGACACCAATCAAGAAAGTCTTACGCCGACCAAAGAGGTCAGCGCTGCGGCCGCCAAGTAATAAGAAGCCGCCAAAGGTCAACGTGTAAGCTGTCACAATCCACTGCAGGCTAGTATTGGTCATGGTGAAAGCTTTCTGGATCGCCGGCAAAGCCACGTTGACAATCGAGATGTCGAGCACCACCATGAACTGCGCCAGCGCCAGTAATATAAGAATCAACCAGTGGTTAGTTGCCTTCTTCGCGGGAGCTTTTGCGGTCGCCATACACCTCCTAAGAACCTAAAATTTTTGAACAATCCTATAGATTGTATAGTGAAACGCTCGCCAGAGCAAATGCTTTGGCGATTAGCCGCTAAACGGTTATAGTTTTAGATGATGTTTGAGAAAATCGCACGCTTCTCGGTTAGGTTCCGCTGGCCAATTATTATTTTTTGGATCGTGCTAATTCCGGTCGTGACGGCCAATTTCCCGAATATTAATAACGTTTCCCAGAATAATAATTCCGATTTCCTGCCCAAGAACAGCCCGACCGACTCGGCCTCCAAGTTAGAAAACAAATTTCTCAATAAGAATACTCAGTCCAGCGCGATCATAATTGCCTCGCGCGCTGACGGGTCTTTGACCCCAAGCGATGAGGCGGCAATTGCCCGCTCCGAGGCAGCCGTGCAGCACGTCTCGGGAGTTGTGGTAGTAAAAAATCAGGGTCAGTCGGCCGATGGCCGGGCCGAACAGATTCTAGTCGAGCTGGACGGCAAGGCTTTCGGCAACGGCGCAACCGACATCGTCAAAGTTATTAGAACCCAAATGCGGGCTGGCTTGCCGAGCGGCCTGCAGCTCAACCTGACCGGTGACATAGCAGCCAGCGTCGACGCTGACAACGCCAACCAGAAAGGCCGCAACAACACTGAGGGTTACACCGTAATCTTCATTATTGTCTTGTTGCTGCTGGTTTTCCGGGCGGCTTTGGCACCGCTGATCACGCTGATTCCGGCTGGTTTGGCGCTAGCCGTCGCCCAACCGGTGATCGCCGAGTCGACCAAGATCGGTGTGCAGGTCGGTTTCCTAACCCAGATTCTATTGATCGTGCTACTACTGGGCGCCGGCACGGACTATGGCCTGTTCCTGGTCTTCCGCGTCCGCGAAGAAATGCGCAAGGGGGCCGAGCCCAAGGACGCCGTCGTCAAAGCCTTGACCCGCGTCGGCCAGTCAATTACTTTCTCGGCGCTGACCGTCGCCGCTGCCCTGCTCAGCCTGCTATTGGCCTCATTCGGCCTGTACAAGGGCCTCGGCCCGGCCCTGGCTATCGGTCTCGGCATTATGTTATTGATCGCCCTGACTTTCCTGCCGGCCGTACTGGCCGTGCTGGGACGCAAAGTGTTCTGGCCTTCCAAGACTGGCAAACAGGCCCTCAAAATCGGCCTGTGGGGTCGCCTGGCTGATGCCGTTATCAAGCGACCGCTTACTATGTTGATAGTTGGTGTCGTGGTTTTCGGCGGTCTGTCACTAGGTCTGATCGGCTATAAAGCCGGCGGTTTCGGCAACCAGAGCGCACCAGCCCATAGCGATTCGGCGATTGGCGAGCAAGTGCTGGCGGCCCATTTCCCGGCCGCTGACAACCAGCCGCAGCTACTGATCTTCCAATTCCCGGCGCCGGTCTGGAATAATTTAACAGCTGTTCAGCAGGCCCAGACCAAGCTCTTGGCCAGTGGTGAGTACCAAGCCATCAGCGGACCGTTTGACGCCAATGGTTTCCAGTTGACACCCACCCAATTACAGCAACTGCATAACAGTGACACGGCCAGTCCGATACTATTGGCGGTTCAGCAATTTATTAGCTCTGACGGTCGGACCGTCCAGTTCTATGGCGTGTTGAAAGCCGGCGCCAGCGGCAGCACGGCGGCCCTGTCAGCCACGCCAGCCGTCCGAGCTTCGCTCAACCAAATCGCGCCTCAGGTCGGTGCCACCCAAGCCACCGACTACAGCGCCGACTCCGTGGCTTACGATGTTAATCACGTCGCCAACAACGACTTGAAACGAATCATCCCAGTTGTCTTATTGATTATCGCCATCTTGCTGGCAATTCTGCTGCGCAGCCTGGTGGCACCGTGGTACCTGATCCTGACCGTCGGACTATCATATGTAGCTTCATTGGGCTTCGCCATGATTGTCTTCATTCATATCGGCCACCAAGACGGCCTATTCTTCATCCTGCCCTTCCTGATGTTCATTTTCTGCATGGCGCTCGGCGAGGACTATAACATCCTGGTCATGAGCCGCATACGCGAGGAAGCCCACAATGAGTCGACCATGACGGCGGCCGTCACCAAGGCCATGGGCATTACCGGCACGACGGTCACCTCGGCCGGGCTAATCCTGGCTGGCACTTTCACAGTGCTTGGTATCGTTGGCGGCAACGGCCAGGTCCAGCAAATCGGTTTCGGCATCGCCTTCGGCATTCTACTGGATACATTTTTCGTCCGAACCCTCTTAGTTCCATCGATTGTCGTCCTGCTCGACCGCTGGAATTGGTGGCCATCGGAATTACACCAGCGCGGCAAATAGCTTAATCGTTAAGTAATTTTTGCAGCGTTCGCAGGTTGCGGTTGGTGTTGAAATCCCGGTACTTAGCCCTGCCTAGCAGTTTGCCGAACTGGCTTTGCAGCGTGTTGCCACGCGGACAGCGCCAGTAAACAACGCCCTCCCCGGCTTGGACTTTTTCGCCGGGCGTTAACTCGACTTTTTCCCGAACTAAATCTTTGTCCAACCCATCTTCTAGAAAAATAACGTAGGCGTGGAAGCTGTCGTCATTGTCGGCGTACGGACAGGCGGCAGCAATTTCTCGTAACCGTTCTCGCGGCAAAACTTGAACCTTGGCCGGATAGTCAAAAGCCTTGGTCAGCGCCTTTTCAATCTCGCTTTTCAAAGCCGCGGTCTCGACTCCATCCGTCTCGAAAACAACATTGCCGCTCTGCAATACAGTTTTGACATCCTGGAAGCCCATTGTCTCGAAGCAAACTTTCACCTCAGCCATCTTGATAACTCGGCCGCCGACATTCACCCCGCGCAGAAAAACCACGTATTTACTCATTGTTTAAGTGTACAGGACGCATCCTTGGCCAGGCCATAATCTATTGATTATATTATGCATAAGTGTTATAATCTGATGATGTCCTCGGAGTTTTCACCTGTTATTGAGCCGGCTGCCGCAGCTATTGCTGAGCAGCAAAGTCAGCTTAGCCGTCTCTATCACTTTGGGCGGCAAGCGTCAGCCCTCGCATTGTCATTAGCGGCAGGCGTAAACCTGCCAGTGCAGGCCGCTGACGCCAGCCCGGGACGACAGTTGGAGCAAATTTCGCAGCTTCCCGGATACGACATCGGCGTCGACCCCACCCTGGTCCGCGAATTAAAAGCCGCGACCGTCCAGTTATTGGTTCGGCCCGACAGTCTCACTCCACAGCAGTGGCAGCCGTTGTGCACGGCCGTCAACGTCGCCATACCAGGCAACTCGACCAGGCCTGAGTCGATTGAAGCCGTTGGCGCTGCCCACTGTTATTCGGCATTAACGTATAAACGTTTAGGCGTTTTCCGGGATCCTTCGAACCCAAGTGCTACGGCAGAAAACTTCATTAATCGTTCGGGTCCCCAGTATGCAGTTTCGCCACCGCTGTCGACACCGGGCACAAATTTCGGAGAAAATACTAGTTTCGTGGTCGGGGTGTCCGTAGACACCGACATGAAAGATGTTGCCATGTCGGCTGATATCCCGCCGGCACCGGCTTTGGGCGACCCAAGCGGTGACCAAACCGTTTATCATCAACCCGCGGCAATTCCTCTGAGGGAACTGACCGAAGGTCACTTAGTTCGCGGCCAAAAATTAACTATAGTCAGCCTTCCCGGCGCGGCTCATGGCAACCTGGTCACCGAGACCGGTCGCTATATTGGTCAGTTCCGCCTAGCCACTGACTCGAAGACTTCTGGTATTGCGGGCAGCGAGACAGTATCAATTGTCGGCTTGAATCCGGCCAGCCCGTCGAAGGATGCTTGTAATTTCGGTGCTAGCGGCGCCTTCGGAGCAGCCGGGCATAACACCATCGCCGGACCGGCGAATTTCCGTATCAACTTCGGCTACGGACCAGGGCGGAAATATCAAAAAGAGGACCGGCGGCATCGGGTATCTAACCTACGACTGGTCCGGGAAATTGAGCAACAAACCCACGTCGATGTTAGTCACGAAGTGACGCTGTGCGCTCTAGCCGACACGGCCAATACAAGCGACAGCCATACTCTACAGGATTTAGAGAACGGCTTCGCCGTGCCGGCTCCAGCAATCTCAAGCTAAAGCACTACACTAGTTATCAGTTTCGATATAGTCGCTCATGATGTCCATGCTGGCGGCCAGCGCAGTGGCGTTGTTGGTGCGGTAGTTCCAGCTATAGGTTAGTAACGTGCTTGGTGCCGGTAGAACGATGGCGGCACCGTCGCCGATGATCTGGCCGGTCACAACATTACCCGTGTTCAACCTCGTTACTTCGTAGTAGATACAGTATTGATTGGGCGGGGCGAAAAGAGCCAGCTCGTAAACATCGGTGGTTAGAGTGTTGGCTGGAAAGTTTGCGCCGAGATTGACCGGGGTCTGGGCGACCGAGCCGCCATAGTAGAGCATAAGGTTGGTGTCGGCAGCCCCGTTGCCGACGCCGATGCAGTTGAGCAGAGTGTTGGGTTCGACATTGGTCGGTGCGCTCGTGGTCGAGCTAACGCCGCAGAATTGCCGGGCGCCGGCAACCGTCGCCGGATCGCTGCAACCGAAACGAATAATTTTATAAAAACCGCCATTGCCGAAGCCGTCACCGAGAGTTACTTGGGCGACGGCAACGCGGTAGCTGGCCAATGAACCGGCCGTCGCGGACGATACAAAACTCATCCGCCGCATGCGGGTGAACAAATTAGTGGTTGCCACGTTGGCGGCTGCCAAACCGACAGTCGTCGGGGCCGTGTAGCCGAAAACTCCAGGTACAGTTGCCGAGTTACCCTGAGGGTTCCAGTAGCCAACTTTGTTGCGCGCCAGGAATGGCTGGATGGCCGTGGCTACATTGCTTGGGCCGAGTTGCTTGAGCATCACGCGGCCGCCGATTTGTTTGGAGTAAGTAGTTAGCTTGCCAGACGCCGGCGCCGAAGGGTCACCGCCCTGGCCAGTGAATAATCCCGCCACGGTGTCGACCACACCGGATAAAGTTCGATAGCTGAGTGAACTCCAGGCCGTTACGCCATCGCCAATTTTGTAATCCTGAGTGTCCGTCTCGAAACCCGGCTCGCCCTGCGCCAGAATTGGGTTGTTCGATGTCCAGTTAGCGGCCGTATCGCGGCGCCATTTAAGCTGTATGGCCATGGTCAATAATCCGTTTCAATGTAATCAGAAGCTAGGTCGTAGGCCACGGCCAACGCCGTGGCGTTGTTGGTCCGCCAAATGCGCATATAGGAAAGCAGCGTGGCTGAAGCGGGTAAAGCCGTGCCGGCCGTGCCGGTCAATGTTCCTGTAGCGACGTTGCCAGTGTTGAGGCGGGTGACTTCGTAATAAACGGTGTTGTTACTATTCGTGGGCGCGAAAAGTGCCAGTTCATACATGTCAGTGCTCCGAGTATTGCTTGGGAAGTTGCTGCCCAGGTCGATTGGTGTCTGAGCGCTGGAACCACCATAGTAAATGTGCATGGTGGTATCCGACGCGCCGTGACCCATGCCGATCGAGTTAGTTAGTGTCGACGGTTCGACGTTGGTGGGAGCCGAAATGGAGGAGCCAACCCCGCAAAACATCCGGGCGCCTGATACCGAAGCGGCATCACTGATACCGAAACGCGCTACCTTGTAGAAACCGCCGTTGCCTGAGCCATCGCCGACCGTGACCTGAGCAACCGTCAGGTATTGATAACAGAGCGAGCCAGCCGTCGCTGACGACAAGTAACTAAGCCGTCGCATCCTGGTGAAGAGGCTGGTGGTGGCGATGTTCCGGGCGGTTGCGGTGCCGGTCGTGGTTGGCGCCGTGTAGCCGAAAACGCCAGGCAGAGTTGCCGAGTTGCCCTGAGGATCCCAATAGGCGACTTTATTCCGCCCCAGGAAAGGCTGTAGGCCGGTCGTCAAACCGCTGGGTCCGACTTGTTTCAACATCATGCGGCCGGCTATGGCTTTGCTGTAAACCGTGAGGTTGCCGGAAGCCGGAGCCGTGGCGTCGCTGCTCTGACCGTCCAGTAAGAGCGTGGTAATTTCCGGGGCTAATTGATTGTAGTTAAGGCTGGTCCAGGCCGTCGCGCCATCGCCGATTTTGTAGGCGTTGGTGTCAGTTTCCAGGCCGACTTCGCCAAGGGCCAATGTCGGGTTGTTAGAGGTCCAGTTGGCAGCCGTGTCGCGGCGGAATTGAATCGTCGTAGACACTTTAAGAAACCCCACCGTCAATTGCTGTGGTGCCGCCGAAGCTGGATGAGGCGTTACCGCCGTCGAGATCTATGGGGCCAACGCCGCCGCCGGTTGGTGCCTGCGGCGACCACTGGCTGCCGCTGGCACTCCAAGTCAAAACGTTGCCGTCAGCCGGTGGACCGGAAGCAACGGTCCTGCCCTGCAGGCCGACGACAGTTGGTGAGGTTGCCGTGTTGCCGATATCCCCAGCTAGTTGAACCAGGCCGGGCTGCGAGCCGCTAGCCAAATTGGTGTTGGGGTTGGTGGTGTAGGGATTAGTCGCCGCCGTAACCAGTAGGCCGGAGCTATCGAGCGACTGTTGCAGGTAATCATTAAGGACAGTCCCCCAGTTGTTGTTATCACCACCTGGCGTTGGTAAACGCGCCATTCACCCCTCCGTATACGGCCTATTTTATACTTGGGATAATACCATAAGCTCTGTTAGCGAGCAACGGGCTGACTTAACGTGTTCTGGTATCCTTTGCCATTTTCTATGTTATTATAAGCACGAGCGTAAATACTAAATATGCACCGACAGAGATATAGGAACTACCTCAGGCGTTGGCGTTATGCCATTGCGGCCAGTGTGCCGCTGCTGGCTCTGTTCGGCGTAACGACCGTCGTCTCGGCCCTGACGGCTACGACCACCATCAGTTCGGTTATCAGCCCGGTAATCAGCCTACTAACCACCAACGGTACGGTCAACGTCAACATCACACCGACCGGCGCCGGCGCCCAGACTATCGCTAGCGATACGGTCACGGTCAGCACCAATGACTCCTCGGGTTACACCCTAACCCTGGCCGATTCCGACGCCACGACTACCTTGGTCTCGGGCGGTAACTCAGTTGCAGCTTCCAGCGGCACTCAGACGACACCCGTCGTGCAGGTAGCTAACACCTGGGGCTATGCCGTTCAGAGCCTCGGTGGTTTCAACGGCAGCGGTTACGCGGCTGCCAACAGCGCAGCTATTAGTGGCACCTTGAAATTCGCCGGCATGCCGGCCACCGGCTCGCCGAACACCCTCAAGACCACGGCTGGCGTGGCCACCAATGATACGACCACGGTTTGGTACGCCGCGGCTGCCAACACCAGCCAGCCGAGCGGCACTTACACCGACAGCGTGACCTACACGGCCACCACCAACTAGACCCGTCAACGTCCAAAATCGTAGTGTATACTGAAGCCATATGATTGGAGCGCGGGCTTTGCGTGGCAAAGTATGGTTAGGGTGTGCGATAGTTATTGGAATATTGGCCTTGGCCCGCGCCCCGGCTCTAGCCGCCAACCAAGACATCACCATCACGCCGACGGCCGTCAACACCGTCGTCCAGCCAGGATCAGTTAACAAGGGCACCTTCCAGGTCATTGACCAGGGCGCCAGCAGCTACACTTTCACCGTCTACGCCGCACCCTACAGCGTGAACGGCGAGGATTATACACCGGATTTTACCATCCTGCCCGGCGCACCGACGGTCGCTAGCTGGTTCCAGTTCTCAATCAACCAGGCTACGATTCAACCCGGACAAGCAATCACCATCAACTACACCATGAGCGTACCGCCGGACACGCCGCCCGGTGGCTATTACGCCGTGGCTTTCGCCGAAACGCATTACCCCAAAGCCAACGCCGGCGTTACCCTCAACGAGCGAGTTGGCGAGATTTTTTATCTGCAGGTCGCTGGGCCGGTAACCCAAAAGGCCCAATTGCTGACCTGGCAGACCAGCTCCTTCCAGGAACCACCCCTAACCTCGGTGCTGCGACTGCAGGACAGCGGTTCCCTGCACTACGAATCCAATATAACTTTCAAGGTCAGCGACATCTTCGGCAATACCAAATTCACCCTCAACACCCAGAAAATTATTTTGCCGCAGACCATCCGACGCATCCCGTTGGTCTGGACCAAGGCGCCAAGTATCGGGCTGTTCAAGGTCAGCGGCACGGCCAAGTTCTTGGGCCAAACCAAAACCCTGCCAACCAAATACGTCCTGGTGATGTCCAAATCCATACGGGTCGACATCATTATCATCTTCGTCATCCTAGTGCTGATCATGATACTGCGAGCCATCTTGCGGACGCTGCGCCGGGCCAAACACCACGTCAAGCGCCGGATTGCCCGCCGCCGGGCCCGACCAGCCGATAACAACGGCCAAGAGTAGTTTCTATGTTGAGATTGATTTATGCGCGTCGGTGGATAGTTGGTTGCTTGAGCGTTTTCATAATAGTAACGGTGCCGGCTGTCACGGCCCTGGCCTCGAACTTCGGCAGCGGCACCTATGGTTCTTGTCAATATAATTCCTGCAGCATTAGCATTAGCAGCAACACGACCGTCAATCTGAATGTTGTGCCGACGGGCAGCGGCAGCTGCACCGTCCAGTCCGACGACGTGGCGGTGCTGACCGACAATTCCAACGGCTATTCGCTGACCCTGTCCGACAATTTCACCAACACCGCCTTAACCAATGGCGGCAATTCGATCGCCGCCAGCAGCGGCAGCTTCGCCAGCCCGGCAACGCTCAGCGCCGACAAGTGGGGTTACCGCGTTGACGGCGCCAGTGGCAGCGGTTTCGGCAGCGGTCCGACATCGGCCCAGTCCAACGTCGGTCTGAGCAGTCTCAGCGGCATACTGTTCGCCGGCCCGCCGGCCAGCAATCTGACGGCCGACACCCTAGCTACCACCTCTGCGGCGGCCGATCCGGCCGTCCACACCACGGTTTGGTACGGCCTATGCGCCGACACCAGCCAGCCAAGCGGCACCTACTCCTCCCAAATCCTCTACTCGGCGGTCACCAATTAGCAACCACGACCGACTTTGCTTATTGCGAGCCATTGGTATTATAATGAAGCCAGTTAATGTGAAGGTCATGGATGTTTGAACATTTCGCGTTTTTGGATATCGGTACTCCCGAGCTGATCATAATACTGATAATTTTGTTGTTGCTCTTCGGTAGCAGTCGGTTGCCTCAGTTATCGCGCAGCATCGGCGAATCGATGCACGAACTCCGCAAAGGTATGAACGGTGACATAAATGACAAAAATACTGAAGAAAAACCAACTAAAAAAGACACGCCCTCAGCTTAAAGATCCGCGTAATGTGGCTTTCATCGAGCACGTCCGCGAGCTGCGCCGTCGCCTAGTCTACATCGCTGCTTCAGTACTGATTTGGTCAACCGCGGCTTACTTCATCCAGCAACAGCTGGTCAGTCTACTGCTACGCCCCGCCAAGGGACAAAGGTTCATCTACACTTCGCCCGGTGGCGGCATTAATTTCTTATTCCAGGTTTGTTTATACTTCGGTATCGTACTCAGCATACCGGTGATTATTTATCAGTTACTGAAATTCGTTGAGCCCGCCATCAAGGCCCCGTCCAAGCAATTTATTAGCCGCTTCAGCACCCTGTCGGGCGTGCTAGCGCTGGTCGGCATTGTTTTCGGTTACTTCATGGGCTTGCCGCTGGCCCTACATTTCCTGTCACACCAGTTCACCACCAGCCAAATCCAGCCGCTATTCACCATTCAGGAATACATGTCCTTCGTGATGATTTACCTGGTCGGTTCGGCCTTATTATTCCAGATTCCGCTAGTCATAAGCTTTATAAACCGGGCCAAGCCGCTCCAACCCCGCCGTTTACTGCACTACGAGCGCCACGTCATCGTCGCCGCCTTCGTTATCGCCGTTATCATGGCGCCGACCACCAATATTCTGTATCAATTGATCATCGCCGGACCGATAATTTTATCCTACCAGATTAGCATCGGCCTGGTGTGGCTGCAAAACGGGCGGACCAAGCGTCATTACCCCAAACGCGTCCAGCTGCTACTACAACAAGACCAGGAGCGGCAGGCCAAACGCCGGGCGGCCGTCCTGCAACCGCTGATTGACGATGAGCCATGGTTGTTGACAAGGCCCGGCTTGCTAGCATAAGCTTCTTAGTAAGAAGAGTTTAAAACAAAGGGCCAAAAGTGGTAAAACTGGACCATATTCTGGACAGAAAAATGACCCGCAAAGAATTCCTGGGCACGATTGGCCTAGGCGTGGTTGCCCTGTTCGGTTTGTCGAGCCTGATGGGCATCTTGAGTGGCAGTGAAAAAACTCCTCAAGCCACCGGCTACGGCACCAACCTGTACAGTGGCTCTAGTGACGAAGGCGCTTAGGCGAGCGGTGATAGCTGAAGATATTAGCGTACTCCGTTCTTTCGCCCAGCCAGAAACTGATCAGCATCAAAACGACTACAGCATAGACCGGTGCGGCTAGCCACAACCATTTCTTGGTGTTTTCCAAGAAACCGGACAGGCCACTGCCCTGGGAGGCCTTGGGTGTGCTGACTGTAGGGTTGAAAATGCCAGTGCCCGGGCGCTGGATCAGCGCCGCCAACTGTAGAGTTGCGCTAGCCCCCGTGCTATCCGTTGAACGTACGATGATAGGGAAATAGCCGGTGCTTTGGTAGTGGTGGCGAATGCTGATTGTCGGGTCAGTCGGAATCGGTAGGCTAGAGGTCGACTTGTCGCCCCAGTCAATCAGGACGTCGTATGGCGGCCTGCCCCCCTTGATACTGATGCTCCAACTGAAGTTGCCGTTGACCGAAAAGGTCTGGTAATGGAAATCGCTGATCACCAGTAAGGGCAAGTTAGTGGTTTCGGTGGGCGCTTTGGTAGTAGTTCGGGGCGAGCTGGGAGAAGACGGCGATGAGACTGACGAAGAACTGGAAGAACTGTTGGTAGAACTGCTAATAATCGGGTTATAGGTCACATCGATGCCAGCCGTCGTCGGTCCCGGCTCATCAGTGGCGTTATAGTCTTGGGCCAGCAGAGCATTCTGCCCGTTGAACAAGTCCGTCACGATCTGCCAGGTTTGAGCCTCGGTACACCAGGCCACACCGCTGAAGCCGCTATTGCGGTACAACTTGACATACGAATTAAGCGGGCAGGCGCCGCTGACCGTGATCGGCGAAGTACTGGTGGCCGAGCCATCGGCCGGGCTGGTGATGGTCGCGCCGGACTGCAGCGACGGGGCTTCAATCGTCGACGAGATGATGGTGTCGGCGATAACCTCGTACGTCCAGCCGGCTATTAGTACGCCGGCCAACAAGATTACCATCAGCGTCGCCGGATGGAAGAGAAACCGTCTATGCAGCGAGCGTTTAGAGCGCTTGGCGCGGATTTTCATTTTGATTACTTGATTTTGATATCTAACGAATCGTTTCTAATTATAACATTTTTTTGTGCTGGGATATGCCTCGAACTGGTTACAATGGGACTATGAATATTTCGTGCGGCATCGTCGGCCTGCCCAATGTCGGCAAGTCGACGCTGTTCAACGCCTTGACCGGCAGCAACGTCCTGGCGGCCAATTATCCGTTCGCTACCATCGAGCCCAACACCGGTATTGTGCCAGTGCCGGACGAGCGGCTGGCTAAGCTGGCGGCCCTATATCATACCGACAAGATCATCCCCGCGACGGTGACTTTCGTCGATATCGCTGGTCTGGTGGCCGGAGCCAGCCAGGGCCAGGGCCTGGGTAACCAGTTTCTCGGCCACATTCGCGGTACCCAGGCTATCATCCAGGTGGTGCGAGCTTTCGACAATCCTGATAACCCGCAAAAGGACATCGAAATTATTAATACTGAATTGGTTTTGGCCGACCTGCAAACCTTGGCCCGGCGGCTGCCGAAATTCGAAAAAGAAGCCCGCGGCGACCCCAAATTGCGACCCGTTCTGGAGACCTACCACCAGGTGAACAAACTTCTTAATGACGGCCGCCCCCTCTGGTCGGAGCCCGAAATTGACCGTGTGGCGATTGCCGACCTGCAGTTACTGACAGTCAAGCCGGCGGTCTATGTGTTCAACGTCGACGAAGTCGGATTGAGTGATAAAACTTTGCAGGAAAAATTACGAAAATTGGTTGAACCCTCACCTGCCCTGTTCATTTGCGCCAAGCTGGAAGACGAGCTGAAAAGCCTCGACGCTAGCGACGCCGCCGAGTTATTAGAAAGTTACGGCCAGACCGAATCCGGCCTGTTGCAACTGATCCACGCCGCCTACCAAACCTTGGGCTTGCAAAGTTATCTGACAGCCGGTGAAAAAGAGGTTCGGGCTTGGACGATTCCGAAAGGTGCCACCGCACCGGAGGCGGCAGGAGTGATTCATGGCGATTTCCAGCGTGGTTTCATCGCCGCCGAAGTGGTCGATTATGAAGATTTGGTCACGGCTGGCTCATTGGCCGCGGCCCGAGCCGCCGGCCAGGTGCGCACCGAAGGCAAAACCTACGTCATGCGACCCAATGATGTCGTCGAATTCCGTTTCAACGTATCGAAGTAGCTGGTGCAACCTGGTTGGCTTGGCTATGGGCGTGGAAGGATGGGCGGCCGAATTTGCGGTTGCGCAGTGCCATCGGCAGCTTGGCGTAAGCGATGCGTAGGGAGTTGATTTCTAGAGGACTGCGGGCCGGTGCCGGCGTAGCGGCAGGAGCGCTGATGGGCACTGGTTTGCCGAAGATTTCACGGCGGCCCTCATCGAATAAGTCATCGGCGTTACTAGCTGCACCACCGGGCAAAGTGTCAATTTGGGCGGCGGGTGCAGTCTGAACTGGCGGAACAGTCGGCAAGGCTTGGCCAGTCTGGGCCTGGTGTTGGGCCAGTAAACTCTGGGCGAAGAGATAATCCGACAAGCGCGGATCGGGCCTTGGCGCTTGGATCGCCGCCGAGGTCTGGTTTTGCGCCTTCACTAGCTGTTCTTGCAGCTTGTCTTGGTGCTGCTGCTGGGCGATTAAGTAAGTCTGCAGCTGGCGATTGATGTCCTCGAGGTGCTGTTTCTGGTCTTCTTGGTGCTCGTTTTGCTTGGTTTTGGCGGCGGCCATACACTGTTGAACGTGGTTAATCAGTTTGCGCAGCCGGGGCTGGTTGTAGCTGCGGAATCTCAGGTCACGCGAGCCGGTCGAAATGTCAATTTGAGCCCCCATCAAGCGGTGACTGTAGTCAATCTCATTAATCATGTCGAAGCGTAGGTCTTCGACGGTCAAATAGTTCAACGGCTTCTTGTCAATCAGTAAGACGCGGTGGTTGGTGGCCACTAAGAGCGCAAAACCGCCTTCGTAGAGACCGTTAACGCACTCGTAAATCTCCTCATCCGGAATCAAAACGTGCTCGAGCTCCTTGATCTCAGCTCTTCCCCATCCCTGATGATTGAAACCAATACTTTTGAGTTGTTGTTTGACCGATTGTGCGCTGACCATTGTATATGACCTCCGCTAGTGTCCCTATCATAGTCCTATTTCAACTAGCCGGCGGTGAAAATCCTCACTCATTAAGAGCGATTTTTATCACACGCTTTGACAGCTGTCATATTTTCTATCATAATGAGCACATGTTGGCCACGCTGAAGCAAACGGCGGAGTTGGTGGAGTTCTTCCGATTGCGTGGGCGCAAACAAACATTCCGCAAAGGTGATTTCGTGATCCGGCCCGGCGACCACCCGCAGGGCGTTTATTATATTTATCAGGGGCTGGTCAAGGCCTACGACATCACCAAGTACGACGAAGAAAATTTACTGATTATTCGCAAAGAGGGCGAACTTTTCCCGCTGATTTGGGCGATTACCGGTCAGGAGCGGAGTGTTATTTACCAAGCCCTGGCGCCGACCATCACCTGGCAAATCAGCCGCGAAATGTTTCTGGAATCCATCGAGAACAAACCCGAGGCGCTGGCGCCACTGCTCGACATGACGATCGAAATGTACCGGCTGCACAGCGAGCGGATCCTGAATCTCGAGTACCGCACAGTGCGAGAACGGATTATCTCTTTCCTGCTAACCATGGGCCAACGTTTCGGCAAACAAACGGCTGACGGATTGCTGATCGAAGCACCGCTGCGCCACCAAGACATTGCCAGTTCGGTAAATGCCACCCGTGAAACGACAAGCCGCGAGCTGGCCGCCCTGGAGCGCAAAGGCCTATTGGTTAATAAGCAGTCTTTCACACTGTTAAAAGACGTCGACGGCCTGCGCAAACACCTGCGCTAATTGGTTGGTTTGCGCAACGCGTAGAACCGCTCGCGGTTGCCTTTGGCGCCAGCGACAGCCGAATCGGCTTTATCGATAATAATGAACTGCTGCTTGGTCCAGATCTCGAAGTTTTTCAGAATTTCGCGGCGCAGCTTGTCGTTCTTAATGACGCCATGATTTTTCACTCCCGCTCCGGACTCGAACTGGGGTTTGACCATAACGACAATCTCGGTCTGCGGCGAACTCAACTCGGCCAAATGCGGCAAAATCTCACGCAGCGAGATGAATGACACGTCAGCAATGATTAAGTCGGGCTTTTCAGCCGGCCGAAAGTCGCGAATATCAGTTTTTTCGTGCATTTCGACCCGCTGATCGGCTCGTAACTTGGGAGCTAGCTGCTCTGTGCCAACATCAATGGCGATAACTTTTTTGGCCCCATGCCGCAACGCATAATCAGTGAAACCGCCAGTGCTACTACCGACGTCAAGCACGACTTTATCCTGAAAATTTAACTTCAGGCTCTCGGCCACGGAGGCCAATTTCAAACCGGCGCGGCTGACGTATTGCTCGGCCGCAGTCAATTTAATTAAATCGTCATCGGCCACCAGAAAACCGGGCTTAGTAATAACCTTGCCGTTGACTGTTACCTGCCCTAGCTTGATATAACTCTCGGCCTGACTGCGGGTAGCTACTAGCCCGCGTTGTGCTAGCGCCTGATCAAACCGCGTTTTCATCTTAGCCTTTGACACGCTCGCGGTAAGCGCCGCTGGTGGTGTCGACTGAGATGACGTCGCCCTGCTTGATGAAAGCCGGCACACGGATGGTCAAGCCGGTCTCTAGCGTAGCGTCCTTGGTGATCGCCGAACTGGTGTCGCCTTTGACTGCCGCTTCGGCGTAGGTGACTTTCAGCGGCACATTCTTGGGCATCTCGACGCTAATTGGCCGGTTGTCGAAGAACTGCAGGCCGATGCGGTCGCCTTCCTTGAGGTAGCCGGCGCTGTCACCGACTAGATCGGCCGCCACTTCGAACTGTTCGAAACTATCCTCGTTCATGAAATGAAAGGCGTTGCCGTCACCGTACAGGTATTGGACAGTCTGGGTTGTAACATCGGCGCTATCCAGCTGTTCGTTACCCTTGAAAGTCTTCTCTAGAACTTTGCCGTCGAGCAGACTTTTGATGCGCACGTTGACTATCGAGCCGCCGCGGCCCATGACCTTTTGATTATATTCAACGACACGATAAGGCTCGCCTTCCCACTGGAAAAGCGTACCTTTCTTGAGGTTGGTGATCGAAAGTGCCATATCGGAAACCTTAGTTGTTCGCCACGAACGGCAACAATGCGATGTGCCGGGCGCGCTTGATAGCCACTGCCAGACGGCGCTGCTGGGCTTCGGTCAAACCGCTTTTCTTGCGGCTTTCAATCTGTCCGTAAACGTTAACGTAACGCTGCAAGGTCTTGAAATCCTTGTAGTCAAAAAACGCTACGTCGGTTCGATGTTTAAAAATCTTTGCCATGTATCTCCTTAAAATGGAATATCGTCTAAATTGATTGGTTCGTCGCCGATGTCTTCGATAACGACGTCATCTTTTTTGGCTTTCTTACTGGGTTTGGGTTTGTCGTCGGCGGCTGGTCAGCGCTAGCGCTGCTTTCACCGGCTCCCTTCCACTATCGTCACCACCGCCAGCTCCGCGGCTGTCTAGGAATGTCACATCGTACGCCAGGACCTCTACTTTGTTGCGCTTGGCGCCGTCTTGCTCCCAAGATCGGGATTGCAAACGGCCCTGGACCAGCGCACGGCGGCCTTTGCTCAGGTATTGAGCGACTCTTTCGGCCAGCGGCCCCCAGCAAACAATATCGATGTAATCGGTAGCTTCCTGCCATTCACCGCTGCTGACTTGTAAGCCCGGTTCAGCGCCAGGCTGAAGCTAGTGACGTTCTGTCCGGTCGGCGTTTGCCGCAGTTCCGGGTCACGGGTCAGGTTGCCCATAATGTTACTTGGTTAAGACTTCGTGCCATATTTCCTCCTTATAAGAACTATGTCTTATTTAATTTGTATCCCTACGTTACGCCTGCGTCGCGAAATTTCGTCAAGCAAATTTAATTTTTTTAAGATTTACTCTTCCTCTTCGCCGTCGTCTGCCAGCTTCACCACGTTTGGCAGCCTGTTCGGCTTTTTCGGCCTTTGCAGCTTCGGCCTTGGCGATGGCCTTGAGGTCTGGCCGGGTGATCAGGAAACGGATCACTTCGTCGGTGATGTTCAGCGTGGCTTCGACCTTCTGACGCTTTCGCCGGCAATTCTACGGTGTAGAAAACGTACACGGCGTGCTCGTTGCCGGCGATATTGTAGGCCAGCTTGCGCTTGCCCCAGTTGTCGTCGCTACGACTTTGCCGCCGTTATCGGTGACGATCTTGTTGACACGGTCCTCGGCCTTACTGAGGTCGACTTCCAGATCAGGGTGATATAGCACAGCGATTTCATACTGATTCATCAGCACTCCTTCCTTCGGTTAAGCGCACACTCACAAGAGGATGTAAGCTGAAGTTGATAGTAAGCTAAATTATACCTAATCACCTCTGTTGGTCAACTGTAGAAATTTACTCTTCGGCTTCGGCTGGGAAGTTTTCGTCGAGCGCGGCGTCAGCTTCGGAGCCTGCGCCGGCGCTAAATACTTCATCCATGAACTGACCAACACTTCACGCGGGCGAGAGCCATCGGCCGGGCCGACAATGCCCTGCTCTTCCATGGTTTCGATCAGCCGGGCGGCGCGGCCATAACCAATGCGCAGGCGGCGTTGCAACAGGCTGGTGCTGGCTTTGTGGTTCTCGATAACCACATGCACGGCGTCGCTGCCACATATCATCGTCGACGTCCTGGCCGCCATAGTCGGCCACGATGCCGCCCTTGCCATTGAGCTGACAACCGGCTGGGAAATGACTTCATCGTCATACTGCGGCGGGCGTTGCATGCGGATAAAGTCAGTGACTTTGGGCGGTTTCGTCGTCGGCAATGAGCGCGCCCTGGACACGCTTGGGTTTCGGCATGTCGGCCAGTTGCAGCAGCATGTCGCCCTGGCCCAGCAGCTTTTCGGCGCCGATTTGGTCGATAATGGTCCGGCGAGTCAACTTGCGAAGCGGTTGTGAAAGCAATGCGGGCCGGCATGTTGGCCTTGATCAGACCGGTAATAACATCGACGGACGGTCGCTGGGTCGCCAGAACCAAGTGAATGCCGACGGCGCGGGCTTTTTGGGCAATACGTACGATCAAAGCTTCGACGTCGCGGGCAGCCATCATCATCAGGTCGGCCAGCTCGTCGATGACGATGACGATGTACGGCATGCCCTCCTCTTTTTTGAGGCTGTTGTATTCGCCGATGTTGCGCTTGCCGACTTCGGCCAGCGCGCGGTAGCGGCGTTCCATCTCGGCTACCGCCCATTTGAGGGCACTGATACATTTTTCTGGCTCGGTAATAACCGGTGTTAGCAGATGCGGAATATCGTCATAAGGTTTCAGTTCGACCTGTTTCGGGTCGACCAGGATTATCTTAAGATCAGCTGGCGAGTTGCGGTACAGCAGACTGGTCAGGATGGTGTTGATCATGACTGATTTACCGGAGCCGGTCTGGCCAGCGACCAGGATGTGCGGCATCTTATCCAGATCGGCAATAATCGGCGTGCCGGAAATATCCTTGCCGATCGCAAAACCCAGCGGCCCGCTGGCGTCTTGCCATCTCTGTGATAGAAAGATCGAACTCAGCCGTACGGTGGCCGACTTGACGTTCGGCACCTCGATACCGACGGCCCGCTTGCCGGGAATCGGCGCCTCCATACGGATGGAGTGGGCCGCCAAGTCGAGCGCCAGGTTGTTCTCCAGGGCCGTGATCTTGGTCAGTTTGACGCCAGTCGGCGGCTTCAGGGTGTACTGGGTGACGCGCGGACCAATGTTAGCCCCTTCCATCTCGACCTCAATATTGAAGTTCTGCGAAAGTGTCATGGATGATTTGGGCATTGGCTTTGACGTCACCGGCGTCAGCTTTGTCCTGCTTTTGGTTCAGTAGGTCAATGCTCGGGAACTGCCAATTGGGGTCGCTGGCCGTCGTCAGGGCGCTGTGGTTTTCGTTCAGTTGTCAGTTTCTGGGCGGTGTTCTTGAGGTTGGATAACTTGGCCGGCTGCGCTGGCAGCCCATGGTGTTCCACCGGCACGCCCTCGTTCAATTGAAAGTCAGACTGGCCGGCCCGGCTTTGGCTTTCAGGGCTGCCAATTCGGATTCTTCGTCAGTCTCCTTCTTCTTGAATAAATTAAGCAGACTAGTCAAAACTTTTGGCGAGATGCCCAGGGCGAAAAAGGCCGCCAGGGCGGTCAAAACCAAGAATAACAGCGCCGCCGGAAACTTGTTGAGCGCGCTCAAACCAATATTGCCAACGAGCTTGCCGACTTTGCCGCCGTGACCGTCCACCCAGCTGCCTGTAGCGTGTGAGGCAAAAGCGGCAAACGCCCAAGCGGCCGCAAAAACCAGTGTCCATAAGAAACCAATTGCCTTGCCTACCGAAAATTTATGCTCTTCGTGCCGGAAAGTCGCGATACCTAGCAGTACTAGCGCCAAGGGCGTCAGGAAAGCGGCAATGCCGAAAGTCCAATACAGCCCGTTAAACAGATTAATCGGCAGCGGTCCGCCGGTGCCGAAACCGCCCAGTAGAAGGAAAAGCCCGCCGAGCATCAGCACCACAGCGCCGGCCAGCGACCAGAACGGCGCCCGCTCGGCCGGCTCGATCGTGGTCTTTTTCTTTCGGTTAACTGCTTTTTTCTTTTTCGCCATAATTGTTGATTATTATATCAGTTTAGCGTGCTTGATTATATGGTATAGAATATTATAGCAATTTTTACAACCTTAGTCAATCTCCTTATGCTTGCGTCTAGAGCCTGCTTTACTTAAACTGATGTCATGAAATTCCTTGAGCAACGGTCAGAAAAACAAAGATCTAAACGAAGTGCTGAAGCATTGCATCGAGTGGACGGTTTTGCCGTTGCTGTCAACAGAGCAGTAGAAATCAGTACGGAAATACCGAAATCTTTCGCTTTCGGTAAATTACGCGGCTTGAAAAAACTTGACGAGCTACATGAACTGTTGGCCGAAAGCGGCGAGCTTATGGACAATGTACTTAGTTTTATTCCTGAGGCAAGTCACTTGCGATTTAGCCCAGAACTATCTTTGATTGCCAGTACCAGGCGAGTGGCAACCAAGATAGGCTACTCTGAATTAATCGTTAAGCAAAGTGGTCCTGCGTTGATATTAAGCCAGGTAGCGGTCGGTGCAACCGCTTTAGTCGATCCGGGCGTCCTGGGTTAGCAAGCGGGCGCGCATTTCCTGGAAGCGCTTCTGCTGATCGGCGGCCAGTTCCTGCTGAGTTTTGACCGGCGGTGCTGGTTGGTCGTCGGTTTTGCGGTCGGTGTCATTGTCGGTCGCCGGTTTCGGCGTGCCGCCGTTGCTGTTGCCACCGCTGACGATGTTGACCACCGGGATGACAATCGGGCTGCGCTGGGTGTGCTCGAACAGGTAGTGCGTGATGTGATCTTTGAGCTCGGCTTTGAAACGATCCAGGTCGACGCGTTTGAAACGCTGCTGGACGGCCCGCTTCAGCTCTTGGCGCAAGCCGTTCATGATGTCCTCGTTGTCGCGCATATATATGAAGCCGCGGCTGATGATGTCCGGGCTGGTCAGTAGGGCGCCGCTCTTGCGGTCGATGGTTAGGACAACGGCTAGCAGGCCTTCCTCAGATAGCAGGACGCGGTCCTTGACGACGATGTTGCTGACGATGGCGCCAGTTTGGTCGACCAGAATGGTGCCGTTCGGCACTTCACCGATGACTTCCATCTTGTCGGCCGTCAAGGCGATGACTTGGCCGTTGCCGACATTGAGTGTCTTATCCCGCGGCATGCCCTGCTCGATGGCTAGGTCGATGTAGCGTTGCTTGGAGCGGAAAGAGCCGTAAATAGGAATGAAGAACTTTGGCTTGGTCATGGCGATCATTTCGGCGTACTCGTCACGCGAGGCGTGGCCGGAAACGTGCAATGGACCGACGCCGTCGATTTCGTGGTTACGATGTTCGAAAACGTGAACGCCTTTCTCCATCAGGTTGTCGACCATTTCGCCGACTAGTTTGTCGTTACCGCTCTCCGGAATCGGCGTGCTGGATAGAATGACGGTGTCTTGCTCTTTCATCTTGATATGCTTGTGCTCGCCGTTGGCCATGCGCTGCAGAGCACTGCTCGGCTCGCCCTGGCTACCGGTACAGACCACGACCACATCGGTATCTTTCATATTGGGCACGCTGGCGATTGGCACGAAAGTGCCTTTGGGAACCTTCATGAAACCGTGGCGAACGGCCATTTCCAGAGTGCTGACCATGCTGCGGCCGTCCATGGCGATCTTACGATTGTGATGGATGGCAGCGTTAATGATCATTTGGACGCGGTTCATATTGGTCGAGAACAAGCCGACAAAAATTCGACCCGGCGCTTGGTCGATGATGTCGACGAAGCTTTTCTCGATGTCCGATTCCGAAGGCGTGCGGCCCGGCCGCTCGGTGCTGGTGGACTCGCCCAGTAGCGCCAGAACGCCTTCCTTACCTAGATCGGTCAAACGCTCCAAGTCACTGCGTTCGTGGTCCAGCGGGTTGGGATCGAAGCGGAAGTCACCGCTGTTAATGATCCGGCCGACGGGCGTGTCGAGCACCACGCAGGTACTGCCCGGAATGGAGTGCGTAATGCGCACTAGCTCGACGAAGAAAACGCCGACTTTCAGCCGTTCATGGGTGTTTTCGTTCATGGTGACGGTTTTCAGTTCGAAACCGTCGGGCATTGGCAGGCCGAAATTTTCGAAAATTTCTTCGACCCGGCCGACGGTGAATTTACTGCCGTAAATTGGCGCTGGGAACAGCGGCACGACGTGCGGCAAGGCACCAATGTGGTCAAGGTGGCCGTGCGTAATCACGTAGGCCCGCAACTTGGACTTGATAGTTTCCAGATAGCTGGTGTCGGCAATGCCGTAATTAATGCCCGGCAGATCGACACTCAGGTCGTTACCGGCGTCGATGATGATGGCATCATTCTGGTACTCGACCAGAATCATGTTCTTGGAACCGGCGCCGTCCATGCCGCCGAGGCCGATGATTTTCAGCCGCGGGCTATCGTCGATGACGTTAGCCCGTTTGGGCCGGTCGGTCTTGCCGTTGGCGTCGGCCGACACGTATTGGTTAGCGATGCGCTGGGCATCGGCCTGCGAGCGCCGTTGGGCGCGCACCGCCTGCCCACGCGAAGTGCTCAGGCTGCTGCCGGCGATTGGCGGCGTTGGCGGTTTCTGGCCGCCGCGGCCTCGCCGCGGTCGGTTAGATTTGTTGTTTGGTTGCATAGATTTCCTTTCTCTAATGCGAATGTAATATTAAATTTTCTGAATGAATAAGTGGGATTAGGGCGAAATCATCAATTAATGTCTGACGCATAGCGCCGTTATACAGCGCCGCCGCTGGGTGGAACAGAGGAAGATAAACTCTTCCGTGATATCTTTTAGCCTGACCGTGCACCTGGCTAATGCTCAAGTCCGGCAGGAAGCAATTCAGGCTATGGCGGCCAAGCGTGATAACCAGCTTGGGCTGAATAACTTCCAGTTGGGACTCGAGATAGGGCATGAAAGCGCTCTTCTCTTCGGGATATGGGTCGCGGTTGTTGGCCGGCCGGTATTTAACGATGTTGGTGATATAAATATCACTCCTTTTCAAGCCGATCATGTCTAACATTTGGTCGAGAAACTTGCCGGCCGCACCTACAAATGGTTTGCCCTGCTGGTCTTCGTTCTTGCCCGGCGCCTCGCCGATGAAAACCAAGTCCGCCTCGGCGTCACCGTCGGCGAACACCAGTTGCGTGGCACCCTGCCTCAGCTCTGGCACCGGATCATCGTCTAGGATCTGTTGTTTAATGTCGTCCAATTGCTGCTGCTTAGTCTTAGCCAAGGTCAAGCTCCCATCGTGAATACCTAAATTTCCGGTCTCCGTCAATGACTACACGAATATGACCAGTTTTCTTGGCCCCTAGACTTTCAGTCAGCTTGACGCTCCCCGTGTTGGCCGGCTCAATGTCGAAGAACACCTTGTGAATACCAAGATCACGGGTGGCATACTGCAGTAAGGCGCGCGTCGAACTACGGGCATAGCCATGTCCACTGGCTGATTCGGCCAATAAATAACCGCCATGCGCCGTTTGGGCGGCAGTATCCATTTCAAATAATGAAACTTCTCCGACTATCTTCCCTTTTTCGGTGTCATCTTTTTCAATGATTAAATATTGGATAGCTGTTCCGGCCCTCATGGCAGTAATCGTTTGACCCACCCTAGTTGGGGTAGCGTCCGGGCTGCCGTCTTCCCAACCGTGTTGGTATTTAGCAATGTACCCGAGGTTAGAACTATAGTGCCGGCCAAGCTCGGACACATCGCTTTCATCGACGAGTCGAAGAAAGATGCCGGGTTGATCTTCAACTCCCAAGACCTGAGGGTAAGGCGGCGCCGGTAACCGTTCTGCAGTTTCAACCGGATTAACCACGCTTGAAGCTCCCGATAAATTTGAACAAATTCTGCAGCGCGCCGACCAGGAAAATCAGGGTCAACAGGTAGTACCACAGGCTGCCGCGGTTGATGGCCAGGCTGACGAAAGCATAGGCAATGGCAAATTCGATCACCGCGAAAAACAGTAGTCCGGACCTTGTCTTATGCCAGCGGTCAATTCTTGGGATCATTGTCTTTCTTCTTATCGTTCAGTTCGCGCTGGGCGGCTTTCATGCTCAGTTGCAGGCGGCCGCGGTCGTCGATAGCCACTAGTTTAACCGTGACTTTGTCACCTTCTTTGACGACGTCGCTGGTTTTGCCGACGCGCTCTTCGGACAGCTCACTAATGTGCACCAGGCCATCTTTGCCGGGCATGATTTGGACGAAAGCACCGAAGTCCATGACGCTGACCACCGGCTTGTCGACGTAAATCTTGCCGACTTCCGGCTCAGCCACGATGCTCATAATCCATTCTTTGGCGGCATCGATGCTTTTGCCGTCAGGACTGGCGATCATCACCGTGCCGTCGTCTTTGATATCAATCTCGGCGCCGGTTTCACCAGTAATCTTCTGGATGACTTCGCCGCCTTTGCCGATAACTTCACGGATTTTGTCGGGATTAATATGAATTGCTTCGACGCGCGGTGCGTAAGGGCTCATTTCCTTGCGGGCTGCGGGCAGTGTTTCCAGCATGTGTTTCAGGATGGCAGCCCGGCCGGTTTTACCCTGCTCTAGGGCTTGCTTCAAAGTTTCAACGGGCAGGCCATGGACTTTCATATCCATTTGCAGGGCCGTAATGCCCTTGCTGGTGCCAGCCGTCTTGAAGTCCATGTCACCGGCGAAATCTTCGGCGTCGGCGATGTCGCTCATGATGAACGGCTTATCACCGTCAAGCATCAGGCCCATGGCGATGCCGCTGACCGGAGCAGTAATCGGCACGCCAGCGTCCATCAGCGCCAGACAGCTGGAACAGGTGGCAGCCATGCTGGTCGAGCCGTTCTGGGACATGATTTCGGTAACCGAACGGATGGCATAGGGGAAATCAGCTTCACTCGGCAAAACGGATGACAAAGCTCGCTCCGCCAGATAGCCGTGGCCAATTTCGCGCCGGCCCGGGCCGCTCAGGCGGCGAACTTCGCCGACAGTGTAGCCGGGTGCGTTGTAATGATGCATGTAACGGCGGTCTTCGCTGCGCTCCATGGTGTCGACCATCTGTACATAACTCAGCGGCGCCAGGGTGACAATATTCAAGGCCTGGGTCATGCCACGGGTGAACAGGCTGGAGCCGTGGGCTCGCGGCAGCAGGCTGACTTCACTGCTCAGCTGGCGAATTTCGTCCAGCTTGCGGCCATCGGGGCGCGTCTGGTGCTTCACTATGCCCTCGCGGACATCCTTGTGGACGGCTAGCGTGAAAGCGTCATCATAATCCTGCCGCTGGGCGGCATAATCTTCGTCGCCTAACTTCTTCTTGAACTCGGCGTGGGCTTCGTTGCGCAGAGTTTGGACCAGAACATTGCGTTCCGGATATGGTTTGCGCAAATCGTCGCCCAATTTGCCTTCCAGCCACAGGTCGACGGCTGACTGAATCGATTCATCGGGTAAATCTAGCTCGTATTCCTGCTTGGTAACACCAACCTTGGCGACCAGTTCCTCTTGCAGCTTAATGGCTGGCTGCATTTCGCGGAAAGCGAACTCCAGCCCTTCGGCCACTTTCTCTTCCGGCACCTCGTCAGCGCCGGCTTCGACCATCATAATTCCGTCTTTGGTACCGGCTACCACCAGGTCGAGGCCGCCCTTATTGAGCTGCTCGGCTGATAGGAAAGCCGCCAGCTTGCCGTCTTCGTCATAACCAACCCGCAGACCAGCCACCGGACCGTCGAACGGCGCGCCCGTCAGGCTGAAGGCGGCACTCATAGCAATCATGGCGATAATATCTGGGCGGAAAGCTGGATCCAGGCTCAGCATGGTGGCCACACCCTGCACTTCGTGCCGATAACCCTTGGGCCACAGCGGTCGAATCGGCCGGTCAATCAGGCGTCCAATCAAGATGGCGTCATCACTCGGTCGCCCTTCTCTCTTAATAAACCGCGAGCCGCTGATCTTGCCGGCCGCGTAGAAACGCTCTTCGTAATCAATGCTCAGCGGGAAGTAATCGAAGCCTTCCAGCCGTTTCTGGCTAACCATCGCCGTACCGAGCACCACGGTGTCACCGTAGCGCACGATAACACTAGCATCAGACCGGAAGCCAACCCGATTGATTTCCAGACTTAATGGCCGACCACAGAATTCTGTCTCGACTTTAATAATTTTCTTACCGAAAGGGTTTATGGTTTCTGCCATAATATCTCAGTTCCTTTTCCGTAGGTAACGAGGTGCAAGTGTCCGCTATCCGCGGAAACCTGTGCTCCATCACCTACACTTAATTAATGGGCTAGAATCTTGATTCTAGATTATGGATTTTAGAAATTAATTCTAGAATCGATAATTCAAAATCCGACTGCGGCCTTAGCGGCGAATACCGAGCTGCTTGATCAAATCTAAATATTTCTGGCTATCTTCCTTGGCGATATAACGGAGTAAACGGCGACGTTGGCCGACCATTTGCAACAGCCCGCGGCGGGCCATGAAATCATGCTTCTGCGTTTGGACGTGAGCCGTCAATTCCTTGATGCGCTCCGTCAGCACGGCGACTTGCGCGGCCGGGCTGCCAGTATCGTCCTTGTGCAACTGCGTGCTCTTGATAGCCGCAGCTTTCTTCTCACTAGAAATCATTGTCCAGACATTTTAACAGATGACGCACCATAAAGCAAGCTCAGAATTCCAGAAATTTATTCAGCCTCAGGCTCAATGCCGAGCCACTCGTAAATCGCATGAACGTAACCCATGAGCTTGACGTGCTCGGCCTGGTTATATTCTGTGCTACTACCCATAGCTCGTTCAAATTCGTGGTCCTTGGCTTGGAGATCGGAGATCTCAGCATTTAACCTATCGATCTCTTGATCCCTTTCAGGATCTTCTTTGCCATCATCCTTCTTAGCTCCAAGCATCTTGATTAGTTCCAGGCTTTTTTGCTGAACTAAGTTTCGTGAGCGTTCCCAGTTTATGCCACTGTCACTTGAGACATAAAAATCATTTGTAATAACAGGCTCGGCCTCAATTGGTGTACCATCATCATATAGACTGATTGAGTAATCCCTAACTGTTTCTATGCAGATACCCGAAACTTCTTGTGTGATTTCGGTACGCATAAGACGATATATTTTACTGCTGCCCAAGCCTGCATCCACCTCATCGACTGACTGTAAATCAGGGTCGGCGCTATATACCACAAATTCAGTTTTTATATCATCCGCGTCATAACTGTAGGACACAGAGTCTAAACCATCAGCATATGTATCTGGGCTACAGTAAGGCTCAATTAATTGCATTGCCCTAATCAGCTCAGTAACTTGCTCTTCGCTTACGCGTTGAGTTCCTATCTCCGGTCCAGTCATAATGTTTATTATATTACAAAAAGATACTTTTTACAAGCTATACAGTTCAAAATCCCAGAAATTTATTCAGCTTGGGCTTGATCGAATTCGGGGTTAAGTAGAATGCCCGCTCCACCTCCAGCGAGCCCCGCAGATGAAATAAACGCTCCTTCGACAGGCGAAACAACACCGGTGGCGGCGAGAGTTAATCCAGCCAAAAAGATTACCGGAGTCTGGCAACAGAGCAACATTGACATACCTTCTCTGGTAACTCCTCTCATCGAAAGTGCTTCAGCCTTCATAGTGGCAAATTATATAAACTTTCCGACAATCTATCAAGATCAAGTTTGGCCAGCTCATCTGCTTTGTTGATCAAGAATTCTCCGATTTTCGTCCGTTTCAGCTCTGTTGTATAAGCACCGGTTTCCAGACTTTTACCGATGTCTTCGACGAGGCTACGTATGTAGGTGCCGCTGGAAACGTCAGTGGTAAATTGGACGATGGGAAACTTGTAATTGGTTAATTCTAATCTGTTAATCGTGACTTTTCGGGCTTCCAATTTGACGTCTTGACCTGCTCTGGCGAGTTTGTAGGCTCGTTGGCCGTTGACCTTGATGGCCGAGAAAGCTGGCGGCGTCTGCGAGATTTCGCCGGAGAATTTGGCGAGAGCTTTTTCTAACTCTTCCCTCGTCGGCTCGCGGTGGGAAACTGGGGTGATTTCGCCTTCCGGGTCGCCGGTGGAGCTGGTTTCGCCCAGTTTCATGGTCACTTCGTAGGTTTTATCGAGTTTACTGAATTCTGCAGCGCGGCGAGTGTATTCTTTGCCGACTAAAATTATTAATAAGCCGGTGGCGAACGGGTCGAGGGTGCCGGCGTGGCCGACTTTGACCTGTTTGGGCCGTTTGCCTTCGCTTTCGGCGACCAGCTTGCGGATATAATTCACGGCGTCGAAACTCGTCCAACCGGCCGGTTTATCGACTAACAAAACACCAGTCATGCTAACAGTTTACATCGCCGGGCCGTTGTTGGAGCCGAACTGGAACGGTATTGGTGGCGGCACGGGTGGTGGCGGGTCACCACTGGCCCGGTCCTCGGGATCGGCAGCGGCTGCCACGGGCTCATCTGGCAGCGGCGTCGTGTAATTCGTATTGACCATCGCTGGTGAAGCACCTGTTGGTGCAGGTGTTGGCGGCGAGGCGCTAGGACGTAGTTGATCGCCTAGCGGCTGGGCGTTGAGGGCTTGATTGGCCTTCGGTAGACTGTTGTCGGCGCCGCTGTTCAGGGCGCGGCTGACTTCGTCGCGGGCGCCGGTGAGGTGCGGGCTGTGCACGGCACTTTCGAGATCACTGAGGGTTTGGTTGGGTTTGCTGGCTGAGGCGGCTTGACCTGGCGTGGTTGGTTCGGAATTTATAACAGCCGTTGGAATGTCGGTGCTGGGCGCAATATGCGGCGCGTCTACCGCTGTCGAGGGAATGCTGGCCTGCGGCACTGCAGGAGCTGGCGGCGGCGGAACCGGTATAGGGATCGGCGGTGCTGGCACAGGAATTGGCGGCGGTGCAGTTGTCTGACTGTGGCTAAGCATTTGCGGCGCTTCTTCGGCCGGCAGGCTGAGCGGATCGGTCGTCGGCTCCAGAGGCTGTGTAAAGGTGTTGGCATTCAATATGCCGCCCATGGCCGGCGGTTCGGTCATCAACCTGGCACCCGGCGAGATCGAGTTACCGCTGTTGGCTGGCCCGATGGGCGGCCGTGGCGGCTCGAAAGTCAGGCCCGGTATATTCGATGGTGTGTCAGCTGGCGGCGGTAAAGTTGGTCCCCGGGATGGTCCGGCCGGCGGTTGTGACCCGTTGCCGGGTTCGATGCCAGGGCCTTCGTGATCAATGTCCAACGCCCCGTCATCACCGCTACTACCACCGTTTTTGACGGATTTCGCCGCGGTTTCGGTCGGTGCCACGCCACTTTCTTCCAACTTGGCGGCCACTAGTTGTTGGTTGGCGCCAGCATTCATTAATACGGCGCTGGCACTCATCGTCTGCGAACTGGTCTTGTCGTTGCTGAAACGGTCGGTTTCGGCGACAATACCGGTTAATAAGGCTGTTGAGATCTGTTCGTCGAGCAGGTTGCCGCCCAACGCCTGGGCCAGCTCAGTGACCAATTCGCTGAGGCTGCTGGCCTGTTGGTCGTGCCAATTGATACTACCCAGCCCGCCCTCCTGTCCGAGGTTGATGCTGGCGACGGTGGCGTCGTGCAAGATACGGCCGTGCATGGTGATGGCTTCATCGAGATCCTCTTGGCGGGAAACGCCGAGCGCCACCACCAAGTCTACATTGAAGTCACCCTGGCTAAACTCCAGGTCGGCCTGACTAATTGACGTTCGATAAGGTGTTATAAAGATCCGCACCACGTCGTTCTCGACCTTGTAACGCAGCTTGTCGGCCTTATTCTTGTCGAGGGCGATAATGAAGTCACGCAGCGAATCGGTGTTCTTCTCCAGCGTGTCTTCCGGCTTCAGAAATTCGATCGTCGATGGCACCTGGCCAGAGAAAACGGCCGCTGTGTGTTTGTCTAGCTTGTTGAACAACAGCGTCAGGCCGATACAGGCCGCCAATTGGTCGACCGATGGGTCGCGGCTAACCGTCACCAAAATATTAGTGGCGGATTTGGCCTTGTCGGCGAGCTGTTTTTTGGCGCTATCCATATCTGTATTTTGCCTGATTTTTGTGTCTTAAACTGTTCTTTTTCAGACTACCATAAACGTTAACAGTTTACAAGCCAGCCGCTGGCCTTTGACAAAATCGACTTTCACCTCTATAGTTGAGCGATGCCCATTATCAAATCTGCCAAGAAACGCGTCCGCACCGCTAACAAAGCGGCCGTCCGCAACTCCAAGACCCGACGCTCGCTGCGCAACGCCCTGAAGGTTTTTGCCGGTACACCGTCAGCCAAATCTCACAGCGCCGCCCAGAGCAACCTCGACCGCGCCGCCAACAAGGGTGTTATTCATAAGAACAAAGCCGCTCGCCTGAAGCGCCGGGCCGCCGCCCGCGCCAAAGCCGCCGGCGTCAAACCGGTGAAAGCTGCCGCCAAAACTACACCTGCCAAGAAAACCGTAGCCAAAAAGCCCGCCGCCAAGAAGAAATAAACGAATCTTTACTGATTATTCGGGTGAAAATGCGTTGGAAAATTCGGGCCGACGGCTGCACGGGCACTTTCCACAATATCGATCATATTGTTTGCCTGCTCCATCAGTTGATGGACGAGAGGACCGTGTTTTTCAATAGATTGCGTAGTAGGAAGCACCGGATCGCTAAGATTGAAACTTTCGTTAGCGTCATAACCGCCCACTATCTGCCAACCGTCTGCTGATTTGCCGAAGTTGAAATCATAAACCGTCTTCGGAGGTGGAGCTGGGGCCACGCTGCCGGGGACAACCTGGGACGCCTTACTCTCATAGAGTGAAATCTGGAAAAGACTGTTGGGCGCAACATCAGCGCCAGGAACAGCGTTATCAGGCGTGCCGACTTGCATGACATACTCCCACATAATACCGTCTTTACCGTCGTACAAATTAGACGTTAGGCTCAGTGTCTCACCCTTTGAGCCATCATGATAATTTGTCTGCAAAGTTTCTAGCTGAATGTCCGGCCGTGTGCTGGCTGGGCTATGCGCGAAGTTTTGGACACGTCGCGCTAAGCTAGTCCATTGCGCGTCTAAGGTTGTGGCCGTCTCGTGGCGAGTCGCCTGACGAACCTTTTCTACAAGAGCAGGTCCTGACTGGCTGGATCGGCTCTGCGAGGCTGCAGCTTCAGCGGTACCAACGCCGCTGCCGACTAGAGCTAAAGTAGCGGCTGCGACACGCAACGGCTTTTTTAATGATGGTGCTTGGTTTCTGTGGTTTGATCGCATAATAGTACTATTGTAGCACAGAGTTAGTTAAATGTCAACTTAATGGCCGAGCGTTAAAAGGTAGTGCTGTAGCGCTTCGTCGGGGTCGAGCTTGGAGCTTTTGCTGCCAACGTCGATCTCTAACAAGCGGGAAATCAGTTTTTTCAGCTCGGTTAATGACAGGTCACGGGCAATCCCCTGGCTCTTGCGGACGACGAACGGGTTAAGTTTGGCCTCGCGGGCGATGTCGTCGGCCGATTTGTCCTTGGCCGTCTTGATGATCGCCAGAACGTGCAGCTGCCAGGCCAGCATGGCGATGATTTGCGGCGGCTCGACTTTCTGCGCCCGCTGCTCGGCGTACAAATTGAGCGCCCGCTTGGTGTTGCCAGCGAAAGCCGCCTCCAGCAATTGGAAGATCGTGCTCTGCGGCGCCGGGTCGGTGAGCAGGTCGATGGTCCGACGCGAAATCGCCGAGTCATATAATAAGAGCTTGGCCAGCTCGTTGGACAATAATTGTTGGCTGGCGCCGACGCGCTCCACGAGATAGTGCGCATCACCGATACTTAATGTGCCGTTTTGGGCTTTCGCCGCCTCTGTTAGCCAGCGTGCCAGGCCGTTATTATCGAGCTCCGGAAAGTCGCGGAAGTCAGTCGCTTTTTTCAGAAATTTATAATAGCTCAAGCGTCGGTCTAGCTTCGGCTCGACGATAATTGTGTCAGTCGTGTCCGGGATTTCGCCGGCGAGTTGTTCGAAATTTTCAGCGAACGATTTATTCTTGCTCGGCGCTCGCAGCACGACTAATTTTTTGCTCGCCAGGAACGGCAAGCTGGTCAGTGCTTCGCGAATTTTTTCATACTCAGCTTCCTCACCGTCAATTCTCTCCATAGCCAAATCGCCCTGCTCTTTCACGAAAGCCTGGGTAATTTTGGAAAGCTCTTGCTGCAGCGCGAAACTGTTCTCGCCAGTCAGGGTGATAATCATTTCGGCTCTTTCTGGCACTTCGGACAGAGGTGGGTGCCGCGGCCGGCGACACGGGTTTTGATGATCGTCGTGCCGCAGCGCGGGCAGGGTTGGCCTTCGCGCCGGAAAACTCGGGCGAAACTGATGTAACTGCCCTTCTTGCCCTCGGCGTTGACGTAGTTGCGGTCGCTGGAGCCGCCTTTCTCGATGGACAATTTCAAGACGTAAATTAACTCGTCGTAGAGTTTGTGAAATTTGGCCGCTGAGAGGTCTTTGACCAGTGTTGTGGGGTGAATTTTGGCACCCCAAAGGGCTTCGTCAGCATAAATATTACCGATGCCGGCAACCACTGTCTGGTCGAGCAAGACGGCTTTGATATTAGAGTTCTTGCGCCTTTCTAAACCTAAACGCAAATCTTGCCATGTGAAATCGGCAGCTAGTGGCTCGGGTCCGACTTTTTGGAAAAAGTCGAGATTCATAACTTCGGCCGTCGGTATCAGCCGCATCCAGCCGAACTTGCGCTGGTCGTTGAAGAACAGCTTGGCGCCGTCGGCGAAAGTTAGGGTCACGCGAGTTGATTTATCCGGTAGCCGGCCGATCAAGCTGTCGCTGGGGTGCCCTGCGCCGAACTTCTCTGTCGGGCTGCGGAAGACCAGTTGGCCGGTCATCTTGAGATGAATCACCAATGAATACTTCGACGAGAGTTCAATTAATAACACCTTGGCGCGGCGTTTTACGGTGACAACTTTGGCACCGACCAGAAATTCTTGGACATCGGCCGGCGCATTCGGGAAAGATTTAGGCCAGTCGTGGTCGACGCTGGCCACAGCGCGGCCCGGCAGCAAACGCTGCAGCCCCACCCGCACCGTTTCAACCTCAGGCAACTCCGGCATAGTTTATCTATTATAATGGAGTCATGGACAGTCTGAGTAATATCTTGGGTGACAAAAATTTCGACGAGCCGCCGGAGATGGTCAGTATCAAGAAGTACGTCCAGGATGAATTCCATACCACCGTCGGCGTGCTAATCCGCGAGCGCGACATAGTTATCCAAGTGCCCAGCGCCGCTCTGGCTAACACTCTCAGGCTACGCGGCCCCGATATCAAACGCCGCTGTCAGCTGACCAAACGCCTAACTTTTCGGATTGGCTAAGCCTTCAGCAGTTCGTCCAGTGTCTTCTTAAACTGATCAAAATCTTCGTATAATACCGCCTGCATGCCAAACTGGCGAGCACCTTCAATATTGCGCTGCAGGTCATCCACGAACACACATTCTTGCGGTTCAAGCCCCAATTTATCGGCAATCGCTCTATAAGCTCGTGGGTCGGGCTTAACGATACCGGATTCATGAGACAGCGCAGTCGCGTCGAACAAGGCGATATCTGACTTGTCGAAAATTGAATACAGCCAGTCACTGCCGACATTACTGAGCATGCCGATTTTGTATGTTGATTTTAGCTCCTTGCGAATATACGTTAGTAATTGGTCATTGGCCGTGACGTTCTTGAAAAGATAGTCTAGTTCTTGAGGCTTAATCCCAGCCATATCAGCAATTTCTAGAATTGATTCGTCATAACTAATAGCGCCCGTATCAATTAAGCGGCTGAGCTCGGTTGCCCGTTTCATTTTTTCCGGCTGGTCGCCGAAGTGTTTATCCTTAAAAGCAATCCAGCTTTCCGTAGCCAACACCCCGAAGCAGTCGAAGATAACAGCTTTGATCATCTATCTATTATACGTATATATATGAAGGGTTAGAACTGGATGTTCTGGGTCAGCGTAGCATAGCCGGGCACCTGGGCTTCGAACAGATCAATCGTCAGATTGGTGTTGCCTAGAAAAGTTTTCGGGTTGCCGCAACTGGTGGCCCAGAAACGCTCGAGGTCCTGGCCGTTGTTCACAAACTCGAAGATGTAGCGGTCACCAAGCGGACAATAGCCGCGTTCGTCCTTGAGAGCAGCACTGGTGTTGCCTCTGGTGAAGCCGGCCAAGGTCAGAGCGTGCAAGAACACAGCGTAACTGGTCTGGCTATTGGTGAAAGTCTGCTGGTTAACAACGGTGCCGTCGTAGCCCTGCAGCTGTTCGAAGGTCGTACCGTCCTGGCCAATGCTAACCTGCACTTCCTGGTGGTTCTGCGGCGCGTTAATCGGACCGTCAATCGTCAGTCGTGCCATAGCGTCAGTGGCCGCGTAACTGTTAAGCGTTCGCGGTACTACTGGAGCTTTGCTCTTGCCACCCCCACCGCCGAATAGCAGCAGTATCAGGATGATAATCAGCCCGATGGTCAGCGCGAAACCGACGAAATAACGAATCATAGGTGGTCGACTCCCTTGAGAATAGTCTTATATTAACATTATTAGTTGTATTTTGCAAGGTTTTTATGCTTTTCTGGAAACGCTAGCGCTATAATGAATAGGCATGAAGCTGACCTACGAAACCGGCCTGGCCACTCTTATTCAGTTCATCGTCCTCAGCCTGCTCGGCTTCGCCAACGGCCTCAATTCCATCGTCACAACCTGCCGCGACAGCCACGGCGACTGCGTCAGCAACCTGATCGTATCGTTGATTTTTTTCCTGCTGACGGCTGGCTGGTTCGCCATCGTCTGGGTGGTCGGTTACACCGCCCAAGATCAGCGCAACCGACGGATGGCACAGCTGCTGATCGCCGCCGAAGTCGTTATTATTCTGGTTGCCCTGCTCAACGCTAAGCACTACACCGATTATCTCAGTCTCGGCACCAGTCTGATCGACCTGATTCTAGCCGTCTGGATCATTTCGTTAGCCTGGCGGCTGATGCGCGCCGGCGGCAACCGCATTGTTTCGGCCCACAACCGCCCCCGCCAACGCCGCAAGCCTACAGTTGGTCGGTAAATTCTGGCGGATATTTGTGCGCCAAGCGCTTCTTGGCCTCATCTCTGGTGAACCAGCGAAATTCGGTGTGCTCCGGGCTGATGGTAATTTCGGCAGCAGCGGGCACTTTCACTTTATAAACCATTAATACTAACCCCGCCCACTGTTTATCGTCGATTGGCACCTGGTGATTGGAAACGACGGCTGTTAGGAATTGCGGCAACCTGGCTTTCAGGCCGGTCTCTTCATCGATTTCTCGCTGTAAAGTTTCCAAAACAGTGGCACCTTCCTTAATCCGGCCACCAGGGATATCCCAATAAGGTTCGGTGTTGCCACGGTGCTTGGAAACATCGGCTAGCAACAGCAGAATACGGCTTTTCTCATCCTCAACCAGGCCTTTCACGCCAATATAGAATAGCTTCTCGTTAGCCATAATATTCAATTTTAACAGACTTGACAAAGGGCTCGTTATATTTACTCTTATCAATAATTCTGTTACAATGTACGCCTATGTCAGAGCAGCGCGTTCAAGATCCTGAGTTTGAGCCGGTCGCTACGCTTATTGCAAGCGGTCTAAGCAGTTGGTTAATGAGAGAGGTTGGCAGTTCAACAACCGGCCGCAATCATTTTCTGGATGAGTTTGATGATTTCCGAACACAGCTGTCGCTACCTTACGAAGCTCCCGGCAACAATGATGCCGAAAAAAATCGCAGTCATTTCAACCGTCTAGAAGAATGGACCACCGGTTTAAGCGATCATTATTTTGATATGCGTCCGGAGCAAAAGGATTATGCTATGGCCAGGCAGATATTGTGCGCTCAGATGTACTTGTCGGGTTTATTCCGTATTCAATGTCACATGCAGGCCACTGACCAGGACGACTACTATCGTCGGCGACTTGAGGGTGCCCATACGGGTATTGATTTGGGTGCGGCTGTAGCTGACAGGTTACCCCTCTTATTTGGTGTAAACCCTCCAAAGCCGGACGGTGGTGTAAGCTCGGCTTGGCTATCATTTAACGAGCTTGTAGGTCAAACTTTGACCCTAAATGAAGTGCAGCGTAAATTTATTAAACTGCTACACGCCACAGGCGTCAATGATGTTGGCCAAGAGCAATCTCCGACTATAGCCGCCGGCGCCAATCTGCAAAAAGCATGGACTGGTCTAGTTGTTGACTATATCGGCTATGTCGCTGCTGAGCGGGGCAATCTCCGAGCCGTGCCCTTCCTAGAACCAAAAAGCATGACCGAAGATCCGCAGGTTTATTATCCGTTCGCTCAAGCTGCTTAGACGGCGCGCCCGGCGATCAGAATCGCCTGCACGATCTCTTTTTCGATGATACCCTCGTAATCGCCAAGTTCGTTGGGGCTGATCCAGGCGTACTTATTGTGCTCTTCGCTGAGCGTAATCTTGTCCGACTTAACCTTGCATAAGAAAAACAGCGCTACGATGTGCTTCAGCTCGCCTTCTGGCTTCGAAAACCACTCGTCAACGTGAATAACTTTGCCGACTTCCATGTCCGTGATGCCGGTTTCTTCCTCTGTTTCGCGCCGCAGGCCGTCCTCGAGCTTTTCGCCTTTCTCTAGCCGGCCGCCGACTGCTTGCCAACGCTCCTTTTCGCGAACGATGAGGAACTTGCCTGCCGGATTTTGAATAATCGCCTTGACCGTTACCTGGTTGTCCATTAGATTATTCTACGCTTTTTAAATAAATTTTCTGCTGAAAACCGCCGCGCTTGGCAGCCTTGTCGGCCCGGACCTTCTCCAATTCGTCACGGTCGATCCCCAAAACATCGGCCAGAGCCCTAAGAACTTCGTGAACATCGCCCATTTCCTCGATGTTGCGAGCCTCCTTTAATTCAGCGACTTCTTCCTCTAATTTTGCCAGTAAGGCTTCTAGGTACTCTTCGTCAGTCAAAATCCGCGTTTTCAGCGACTTCCCTTCTGCTTGGATTATCTCCGGAATCTTGTCCCGAACTAGTTTGTTATAAATTTTGCGGCTCATATTCTAGCAGCTGGAATAAGGGTATTTTGAAATAGATTTGATAATGTGGACGAGCTTTCACGAATGGCTCCGTGGCAAACATCGGTGTATTGCTTCTTAAGATAAAGTCTTCATTAGTGGCAATTTCATTGAAACGTTTAACGTCTCGAATAATATCAGTTGTTGAGGGATAGGAGGAACGAAGTGTACGGACCACAGTTTCATCACCTTCATCTTGTATCTCAATATGATAACCAAAGCGTTCCATGGTAAAGGCTTGTTTGCCTGCTGCCACAATTAGAAGTAAGGCGTTTGGGTTTAACATTCCGTGCCACTTCCGAAAAGTCGCTGCGAGATCATCGATATGCTCCGTCGCCATCAAGCAAGCAATCAGGTCAAATTTCAGGTCAGTCTGATAATCTTCAATGCCGCTTACCACAAACCGTCCCTGAGGATAGGTGGCGCTTGCTTCGCGGCAGTTACGCTCTGACGGATCAATTCCGACATATGTTGTAGCGCCGTGTTCAAAAACCGTTCGTGCCAGCCAACCAGTGCCACTGCCAACATCTAATACGCTTAGCGGTTTAACCTCTTCGATAATTGGCTCGACATATTCGCGCATCCAAGTGCGTACTGGTGAATTATAATCGCCTTCATGCGCCCAATTCATGTCTGCGTCATCATATTGGGTCGGGCTGGTAGCCTCCACTCGTAAATCGCTCACAGTTCGCCCCAATTTTTGCCGATGGTGACGTCGACGTCGAGGCGGACGGGCAGTTTGTAGGCGTTTTCCATGGTTGTCTGGATCTGCTCGCCGACGCGCTCGGCGACCTTTTCCGGGCACTCGACCAGTATGCTGTCGTGGATTTGTAATAACATATTGCAGCCGTCGTGTTCGCTGAGCAGCTGGTCAACTTTGACCATGGCCAGCTTCATGATATCAGCGGCGCTGCCCTGCAGAGGCATGTTGACGGCGGCCCGCAGGGCGGCCTCGCGGACCACGAAATTGCTGGAATGGGCGTCCGGCGTTGGCCGGCGGCGACCGAAAATGGTCTCAACGTAGCCCTGGTCGATGGCTTGCTGGCGGGTTTTCTCAATAAATTCCTTGAGCTTCGGGCGGATTTCGAAATAGCGGTCGATGAAGTGCTTGGCGGCGGCGAAATCCATGCCCGTCAGCTGACTCAGGGCGTGCGGACCTTGGCCATACATGGTGCCGAAGTTGACCGCCTTGGCGGCGTGGCGCATCTGTTTCGTAACATCTTCCGGCGTGCGGCCATAGACCTCGGCGGCCGTCAGGGTGTGAATGTCGGCACCGCGGTTGAAGGCGTCAATCATGTTCTGATCGCCGGCCAGCACCGCCGCCAGCCGCAGCTCGAACTGCGAGTAATCGGCGCTGATTAGCCGCTGGCCCTTGCCGGCCACGAACGCCGTCCGAATCCGCCGGCCGAGGTCTGTGCGAATTGGAATGTTTTGTAGATTAGGATCAGAACTGTTCAGGCGACCAGTTTGCGCATTGGTCAGGCCGAAAGTGGTGTGCAGCCGCGACTGCTCGTCGACTTGGGCCGGCAGGGTGTCGACATAGGTGTTCTTGAGCTTGGTAACCTCCCTATATTGGGTGATCAGGTCTATTATCGGGTGTTGGCCGCGCAGTTTGTCGAGTTCGCTGGCTGCCGTGCTGTAGCCGGTCTTGCCTTTCTTGATACCTTTGTCTGGCAGCTTCAACTTGTCGAACAGAATTTCGGCCAATTGCGTTGGCGAACTGATATTGAAATCTTGGTCGGCGAAACCATAAATTTTCTGCTCGTAATCAGAAATTAAATCATTAATTTCGTCGGCGAATTTAATTAAATATTTGCTATTGAGCTCGATGCCAACGTATTCCATACGCGCCAGCACCGGGATGACTGGCCAGTCGGTGTCGGCGGCCAACTTCTCTAGCTTGGGCAATTTGGCGAAGTCTTCTAGCTGGTTCTGATGCAGGCCATGCAACACGGCGATAATTTCCGGTGCCCGGGTCATAACTTCTTCGCGGTCGAGGTCTTCGAACGGCGAGCCCTCATAACCCAAGTCAGTCTGGGCCAGCTCGGTTAGGCTCTGCTCGCGGCGCAGCGAATTGATCAGGAAAGCGCCGACCAGCACGTCGTGGCCGACAGCTGGCAGGTCCTTGACGCCCATTTCGAGCAGGACTTGAAGCGTCGATTTGAGGTCATAGCCGACTAGGGGCCGGACGTCTTTGAAATTGTCGACCACTGTTTTGATGTTAACTTTAGTTAAATCGAAGGTGTAAATTGGGTTACCGTCGGGACTAATTATTAACACTTGCGGCTCGCGGCCATGTTTGCCGGCCGAACGCGAGTGAATATACATGACATCGGAATGACCGATCTTCACCTGCTTCAACTTCTCACTACTGTCAATAATGACATGCTTGCCGACTCTTAAATTGGCGGCCGCATGGACTGACAAGCCGGCATCGCTGATCTTGACCTGCATGACTTCCGGTAATTGCTGAGCCAGACGCCGGAATTCTAGCTTGTGTAATAATTCCATGATTTTCTCGGGGTTAGTGTCGTGGCCGTCCATGTCTTTCAGATTTAACTTCACCGGTGCGTCGGTCCAAATCCGAGCTAGTTCCTTGCTGAGATAGGCCAATTTCTTGCCGTCTTCCAGTTTTTTGCGGGTCGATTCTTTGGTCAAGTCGAGATTTTCGTAGACGCCGTCCAGCGTTTCATATTTTTTCAATAATTCCAGGGCGCCCTTCTCACCGATGCCCGGCACGCCAGGGATGTTGTCGGAACTGTCGCCTTTCAGCGATTTGAGGTCCAGGAATTGGTCGACGCGGATGCCGTATTTGGCTTCGAAGCTTTGGGGCGAATACAATTCTATGTTGCTGAGGCCGGTCTTCAGCGCGTAAACGTGGACATCGTTGTTGATCAGCTGCAGCATGTCCATATCAGAGGTCACCAGTAGTGTTTCCAGATTCTTCTTGGTCGCCTGCACGGCCAGGGCACCCATAATGTCGTCGGCTTCGTAGTCGTCGAGCTCGTAGAGCGGCCAGCCGAAAGCCTTCAGTAATTCCTGAAGCACCGGAATTTGTTCTTTGAAGTCGGCCGGCGCCGGCTTGCGGCCGGCTTTATACTCAGGATAGAGCGCCAGGCGCTTGCGGATGTTGGTCTTGGGCTTGTCCCAGGCCACGGCCACGTAATCGGGCTTCAAGCGCTTGAGAACTTCCAGGGCCATGGTGGCAAAGCCGAAAACGCCGCCGGTCGGCGTGCCGTCCTGGGTACTGAGATTGGGCATGGCGTAGTAGCCGCGGTAAAACACCGACTTGCCGTCAATCACCACCAGCTTTTTGCGTGCCTCACTCATACCTATAAGTATAAGTCATCGGCGCTCGCTTCTCGAGCTTAAGCGTATTCGAAAATTTCTTCCAGTTAAGTCTTAGCTTCAGCCAGTAATTGCTGTAGCTTGTCATGCATCACCCGCAAGTCACCCGGCAAATGATTGAGCCCCATCTCGTTTGGCACCGGCGCGCCCAAGCTACCAAGTGTTTCGCGTCCATAAAACACAGCTCCAAACTGACGAGGTGGATCGAGGCTTAAACTGGCTCGCACAGTATCCGGCATTCGCGAAGCATAGGTATTGCTGGTACCTTCGGCTATCGGGTCAGTCAGATTGCCTTCATTGGTTAATTTCTCGGCCATCATAGTCATCACTCGGGCTGTATCCGGGCGATTCCTTTCTCTGGTCTTGCCTTCATCATCGACATACTGCTCGCCTTCAATGCGCAACACCAAAACTCCTTGACCGTTTACTTTGTTGCCGATGTAGACCAGTTGACCAGTAGCATCAGTGGTAGTCGGGTTGCCCGGAGAAGTTTCATAGCCTAACGATTGTGGTACCGGCTCATCTGCAGCTAGTCCATCGACTTCCAGTCTGCCGAGAGCAAGTGCAAAGTCATATTCAGTTGCGCCCTTAGATAAGTGAATGCCGCGCTTTTCTGTTAGAAAAGTCAGCTCATCTTCGCCCAGCTGACGGAATGGTGAGCCACATATTACCTCGGTGTTTGGATTGTCTTCACTCTTAAAGGCCTCAACTTCAGCCAGCATTTTCCAAACTTTGCCACCTTCGGCAATTCTCATTCCACCCGACAAACCGGACTGAACCGTTTCTCTGGCACCATAACCAAAACGTCGGCCTATAACCCATACTTGTTCGGTCTGCTCTTCTGTCCAATCAGGTATCGGCGCGTCGTTGCGAGCCTTATCGCCCTCAACCACCGGTGCCGGAAAAACTTCTGTAACTTGAGCTCCTGGGCCGCCAATAATTTCGGCAGCTTCTTGAAGCCAGCCTAGTTGTTCTTGAGCGCGCTCGGCGATAGCTGCCCGGAGTCGCTGCTGCGGGTCTTGATCGATATGTAATTCTGACATTATGATAACCTCATTTACTGAAGACATAGTATATTGTCAAACATTGCTTTTCGTCAATCGACAATTACCAAAATACATATCATAGATGTTATTCTAAATATTATTTGTGAATTTAATATTCACAGAATTATCAAAATGTGTTATTTTAAGACCATGCAAGACACTCTCATACAAGCTGGCCTCACCAAGCCCCAAGCCAAAATCTATTTATTCCTGCTGGAGCACGGCCAAGCCGCGCCACGGGAAATTTCTAAAAAATTATCGCTCACCCGCTCCAACGCCTATAAAATTCTAGATAGTTTGGTTGAACTTGGGCTCGTTTCACGGACCGAGATCGAGAAAAAATTCGTCTATCACGCCGAGGATCCTATAGCTCTCGCTAATCTGATTGCTGACGAACGAAACCGGGTCATTGCCCTCGAGCATAGCGTCAAAGAGGCTATGCAGGGGTTGCAGCAAACTTTTCGACTGCACAATAGTAATCAAGTCCACGCCTACACTGGCAAACCGGCTGTAATGACGCTCTACGAGGACCAGGCAATGCGTCGGCAGCCAATTCATTTCATCAAAACACGAGCTGATATACCCGCTATGGGTTTCGAAACCATGAGCTACGCACGTCGTTTGCCAGCCAAATTAGGCACGGCGCGCTTCGGCATTACACCAGATTCTGCCGAAGCCTCTCTCAATCCAGCAATTGATCGTCGAACCAACCTAACTCGCACCTGGATTGACGGGCGTGATTATACGGCTCCGGTAGAGTGGAGTGTCAGCGGCGACGAACTGCTCATTACCTGCTTCGAGGGTGAACCCTCGGCAATTCGGATTGTCAATCCGACGGTGGCGCGGGCTTTTCAGCAATTGTGGCACATCATAGACCGGTCGGTTCGTGCCCAACCTGATTATAAGAAAATGCCTCGGCTGGCCAAACGCAAAGTTTAGAGCCTGAGCGTTTGCTCGTTGGCTTAGTCATTTATAGCCTTGGTCTTGGTGCGGCGACTACCGTAACGTTGGGCTATAGTGTGAGAACCAGCCCATCGACCCTTTTCAGGTCTCTCCTTAATAAAATACAGATTGCACTGCGGCCTCACGGCACAACCACCACAAATCGCGATAGCCTGTTCCCTTCTGTTTTGGTTAGCCCGCGGGAGCACAAAAATTTCAGCTGGATAGTCGATACAAGCCGCCCCGTCCCGCCAATCCGCTTCATCGGCATTCTCGGGAGAATATTTCTTAATCTTGGCATAGATGGCTGGGTGCTGGAATAAACTTCTCAAGCGTCGCATTTGCCTTGTGTCATTATCGCTTAGTTGTTCACCCTCTGCGATTCTTGTCAGAAGTTCAACGTCTCGATCCGTAAGGTATGGTCGCAATATATCTAAAAGGTCAGTTGCTACTGGAGACTCTTCACTGCTACCATTTGAGTCGTCTATTACGGATTCGATCTCAGCCGTGCTGCGTTCGTCTGCTACCGTGTCTGCGAGAATTTTTTTTCGGCGGCCATGGTTGGAGTTTACTATGTCGTCAAGGGAAGTTGTTTCTCTGTAAAATCGCTGGGCTGCCCGCATAACAAATAGCTCCTGTGCGTCTACCCCCATACTGGCCTGAATTTCGCTATCTGTATTACCGGCCTTTTTTAGAGCCCGCATCTGGTGTAAGCGATCGTGCATGCTAGAGGGAATGCGTACACTACTGGCCTTGTCCTCCAAAGCTTCACCGATGCCATTTCTTATCCAAAAAGTTGCATAGGTTGAGAACTTGGTCCCACGAGCAGGGTCAAATTTCTCGACAGCTCGAACCAACCCAATAAATCCTTCTTGAAACAAATCCTCCATCCCAAATGTGAAAGCTCCAGGATGGTTCAAAAAGTAAGAATTGGCTACAGATTTGACAAGGCCCACATTGGAGAGCAGGAATGTCTCTTTTGCCTGCTCAGCGTCTGCTACCAGTATTTCGTCCGTTGTTCGTTCTTCTTCTGGACGATTATAGTCTTTCAAGCGCTCGGCAGCCCGTATACCAGCTTGAACTCTGAGGCCTAGTTCTACTTCCTGCTCTCTAGTTAATAAAGGGTATTGGGGTGCGGTCGCCTCGATGACAAGACTAATCTGCTCGCTCGCGGCGGCGGCAACTTGCCGCGGCAATCTGTCGGGATTATCTTCCCAAACAGCTCCAGCTGCAGTTGATAGCTCGCTCATTTTCACTAATTGTCTATAGTGCTGCTGTGAATTGCAAGCACTAGGTCTATAGACCCAGCGCTTGCTCGATGGCTTTCTGGAAAGTCTCCAAGCTGCTGCTGTCGTTGAGCAGGAAGATATCGCATTTCTGCTTAACGGCGGCCATATCCAGCGTGGCGCTGTCGCTGTCGGTTGGTCGGTTCATTTCGGCCTGCTCTTCGGCCATAAATTGTTCGAAAGTTTTGGCGTCTTCTTCGTCGCGGCCGCGGCCGCCTTTGACAACCCGAGCGTAGCGGACGTGCGGATCGGCGTCGACCCAAACCATGGTGCCGCCCAGTTCATGGATGCGATCGGCTTCGCCGGGATTGCGCAAGGAGGCCATGACAACGCCGGCGTATTTACCCGGCTGCTTGTTGAACTCGGCAATGGCTTTGTCGACAAGCACGCCGAGACCGGATTCGCGTCGCCACTCGGCGCTAATGGCCCGTAAATTCTCGCGCTCCACCGGCAAGTTGCGCCGCTTGGCTTCGTCACGCAGCAGCTCCGTAACAGATATGAAAAGGTAGTTGGCGCTGTTCGCCAAGACGTGTCCGACGGTATCCTTGCCGGAGCCGTTAGTGCCTGCGAGACCGATGATTTTTGGTTTGGCCATAGTTACTTGATGTAGTCGTGGAGTTTTTTGGCGTCGCGGTGTTTGCGCAGTTTGGCCAGGGCTTTGGCTTCAATCTGGCGGATACGCTCGCGGGTAACGCTGAATTCTTGGCCGACTTCTTCTAGAGTGTGGCTTTTGCCGTCTTCCAGGCCAAAGCGCAGTTTCAGGATTTTCTGCTCGCGCTCGGTTAGGGCGCCAAGCATGTCCTTGACCTGCTCTTTGAGCAGCTGGCCGGTGGCTGATTCTTCCGGCGATACAGTGTCTTCGTCTTCGATGAAGTCAGCCAGGACGGAATCTTCTTCGTCGTCGCGAATCGAAGCATCGAGGCTGAGATAATGTCCTGCTTGATTTTCATGATGTGCTCGACTTTGTCGACGTCGATTTCCATTTCCTTGGCGATTTCTTCGTTGCTTGGCTCGCGGTTTAGTTCCTGTGTCAGGCGTCGTTGAGTGCGCAGCAATTTGTTGATGGTCTCGACCATGTGCACCGGGATGCGGATAGTGCGGGCTTGGTCGGCGATGGCGCGGGTGATAGCCTGGCGAATCCACCAGGTGGCGTAGGTGCTGAAAATTTAAAGCCTTTGTCGGGGTCGAATTTCTCAACGGCGCGCAATAGGCCGGTGTTACCTTCTTGGATGAGGTCCAGTAGGTCCAGACCGCGGCCAACGTAGCGCTTGGCAATGCGAGACCACCAGGCGCATGTTGGCTTCGGCCATTTTGTCCTTGGCTTTTTTGTCGCCGGAGACCACGCGCTGGGCCAGGGCCAACTCTTCCTCGGCATTGAGTAGCGGAATTTTGCCGATTTCGCGCAGATAAAGTCGGACGGAGTCGTCGGCGACGTCGTCGTCCGAGATAAACCGGCGTATTATTGGCGACTTCTTCTTCGGCCTCCTCAGCTTCCCACTCGTCGGTGAAGCGTCTCAGCGTTGGGTTCGGTAGTGGTGATTTCCAGTTCAAGTCGGCCAGGTCGGTGTACAGGGCGTCGAGGACTTCGGCGTTCTCCGCCGTTTCCGGGATGGCAGCGAAGATATCACGCTGCTCAATGTGGCCGGCTTTCTTGGCTTTGTCGAGTAATTCTTGACGTTGCTGGTCGAAATTCTGCGGCTCTTCAGCCGGCTTCTTACTTTTAGCTTTAGCCATTAGCGGCTCCTTTCACTTGGTTCAATAATTGATTGTAGCGCTTGGCCTGGCCCAGGAAATCGGCTGCTTTGGCTCGGTCAGCAGATTCTAGGGCTTCGGACAGTTTGGTTTTTTGGCTTTTGACAAATTTTTCTATCAGTCGGCCTGCAATCGAGCGGCTTCGTAATGAAGCTCGTTAAGCTCGAGGCCCTGGTAGAGTTCCTCATAGAGTAATGATAGTATTTTACCATAATCGGTCAGGTTTTGCACTAACTTTTTGCTGCCTTTGCCGTCGAAGTCGGGATTTTTTTGCAGAAATTCGAACAATTGTTGGCCTTCCTCGGTGAAAAGCATCTCCGGCGTGATAATCCCCAGGAATTCGCGCAGCGTCGGGCGCAGCAGCATCAGGCTCAGGAAATTATCTTGGGTTTTGCGGTTGTCAATCGCCGCTTTGTCGAGTTGTTGCGGCGAAACTTTGACCCGCCGCTGACGGGTATTAGCCTCCGGGCCGGCTGTTTTCTGAAACTTTTGACCCAGCGCTTCGCGGCTGACCTTAATGGTTTCGGCGATCAGGTTCAAGTAATGGTCGCGCTCAACGTCGTCTGACAAACCGCGAACAACGGGTAACAAAACGTCGCTGAACTGCCGTTTGCCCTGAGCAGAACTGATGTCCAGCTCTCTCGAGTAACGGTCAATCAGCCAATCCAGAGCGTATTTGTTCTTGCCAACGGCCGCCTCCCAGAACTTCGGATCCTGCTTAATTAACTCGTCAGGGTCTTTACCGCTCGGGATGTCGATAATGCTCAGTGAAACTTTGACCCGCGAGGCGATCGGAATCGCCCTTTCTGTGGCGGCCAGGCCAGCCTTGTCGGCGTCAAAACTCAGCCGCATATCACCGGTGAAACGACTGAGAGCCTTCAATTGTTGCTCGGTCAGCGCCGTGCCGGCGGTGGCCACCACCTGCCGCACGCCGGCCTGATGGCTGGCGATAACATCGAGGTTGCCCTCGACCAGCACCACGAAATTGCTTTTACGAATTGATTCCTTGGCCAAATGCAGCCCGTAAACATGGCGGCTCTTGTCGTACAGCACGGTCTGCGGCGTGTTGATGTACTTGGGCGCCTGCGGATCATCATCCAGCAGTCGGGCCGTGAAGCCGATCACCCGGCCTTGGGCGTCCTGCAGCGGCACCATCAGCCGGCCGCGGAACATATCCTGCGTGCCGCCGCGGTAATTCTGCGCACTTAATCCGGCTTGCTTGATTTCGGCCTCGCTGAAACCTTTGCTTTTGGCGAAATTGAGCAGCGCCGAGCCATTATTCGGCGAGTAACCGAGACGCCATTCCAGAGCCGTGGCTTTGCTGAATTTCCTCTGTTGCAACACATATTCCAGTGTCGATTTACTTTTGGAAAAGTGCACCTGATAAAATTTAGTGCTCAGTTCCAATAATTGATACAGCCGCTCCTTGTTCGGGCCGCCAGCGCGTGGCGCGGAGCGGTATTGTTCGATATCGATGCCGGCTTTGCGGGCCAATAACTCCAAGGCTTCTTTGAACTCCAGACCTTCGACTTCCATGACGAAGCTGAACATGTTGCCGCCCTTGCCCGAGCTGAAATCGTGCCAAATCTGCTTCTCTGGGCTGACCATGAAGCTGGCCGTTTTCTCATTGCTGAATGGGCTCAGCCCACGCCAATTCCGCCCGGCACGCTTCAGCGGGACGTATTCGCTAATGACGTCCTCAATCGACAACCGGCTCTTCACTTCCTCAACAGCGTCCATGACTTAATTGTACGCTATCGACAGCGTCAACATCTTGCTTATGCTTGTCTTTATAATGTAATAAATAGATAATTCTGGTAAGAGGAGATGTGATGGCCGAACCAGTAAAATACCGCGAGAGCGTTAACTACGCAGAAATCGACCCCTTCAAAGTCAGTGCGATTGAAGCGGCCGCTACAACCGGGCAAAATCTGGAACGTTTCGGCTATCAAGAAGTGCCGGGTAGCCGTGGCGAATCAGCTTTTGTCTGGGACGACGGCGACCGAAAAAGGGCTGGTGTTATAGAAGGTTTGGGCACCAAAAACCTGGCGGCCGATGCGGTTGATGCCCAGAATCCGGAGGCCGAATCACATTACGGTTCCGTTGCTCAATGCGCCCTGGGCACGATGATTAACGACCTTATAGCCTGTGGGGCTAAGCCGCAAATAGTCTGGACATACGTCGCCGCCGGCGAATCGCGTTGGTTTACTGACGAAAAGCGATCTCGTGCTTTTAATCAGGGTATCGCAGCGGTCTGTAATAAATCGGGTATCACTTGGGCAGGTGGTGAATCGCCGGTCTTGCGTGGAATGATTTTACCAGGCGCTTCAGAAATTGCCGGCTTCCTGCTTGGCGAAATTAACCCCAGGGAGCGCCACATAACCGGCGATCGTCTCGAAGCCGGAGATGCCATTATATTGGTTGCCAGCAGCGGCCTTCATGCTAATGGTTATACTTCGACACGAGAACTTGCCGGTAAGTTGCCAGACGGTTACCAAACCAAGATCTCTGACGATTTGACTTTCGGCGAAGCTCTGCTGCAACCCACCAATCTGTATTCTGATATGGTCCAGGCGCTGCTTGATCGGGGCATAGATATTAAACGGCTGGAAAATATTACTGGTCACGGCTGGAGCAAATTGATGCGCGCGCCTCAACCATTTACTCATCGCATGCACGACCTGCCGCCAACCTTGCCGATTTTCAAGTTCTTGAGAGATAATCTGCCGGCTGACGACGCGGAGATGTTTGGCACCTATAATATGAACGCCGGTTACGCTGTTTACACGCCTAAATCAGAAGTTAAAGAAACGATTGCCTGTATCAATGACTGCGGCCTCGACGCCTGGGACGGTGGCACTGTTGAGACTGGCCCAAGGCAGGTTATAATCGAGCCGCTTCAACTAATCCTGAAAGAAGATACCCTCGGTATTCGCGTTTAATTAGACGTGCTTCGGGTTTCTAATCCCGATCAGCGAAACGACACCACCGGCGGCCAGTAGGACGGCAACTGTCGTCAGGCCGGTGTGGTATGCCGAGACCGAAGCGTCGGACAGGGCGCGTTTGAAAACCGCGTCATTTCGGTAAGGTGCCGGAGGCGAGATGTCGAGGCTGATTTGTTTCGCGGAGTTCACGGCGCTGGCGGAAACGGTGGTGGCCGACATTTTGTGGTCGACAATGTGGCTGAATTGGGCGGCCACGATGGCGCCGATAGCGGCAATCGCCAGCAGTCCGGCGACGCGGGCGACGGCGTTATTGACCGCCGAGGCAATGCCAGCTTGGGCTGGTGGCACATCGCCGAGGATGGCGGCCGTCAGTGGCGCAACTGTAAGCGCCAAGCCGATGCCGAAGACAATTATCGCTGGGAAAAGCTGGGTCCAGTAATTCGTTTGGGCACCCATGCGCAGCATCAACAAGAAACCGCCGGCGGCGATGATGGGGCCGATGCCCATGAACAGCCGCGGGCCGTATTTGCCGGCCAGGGCACCCGTCCGCGGCGACACGAAAAACATGATTAAAGTCACTGGTAACAGCGATAAACCGGCCCGCAGCGCCGAGTAACCGTTGACCTGCTGCAGGAAAACAATAATCAGAAAAGTTGCCGTGCTCAAGCCGGCATAGACTGATAGCGTGGCGATGTTGCCAACGCTGAAATTATGGTTTCGGAAAAGCTCCAACGGCAGCATCGGTTTGTCGGCCCGCTTTTCGTGAATCAAGAAATAGGCGAACAATAATACGCCCGCGACCAGCGGAATATAAATCAACGGACTACCCCAGCCGTAACGTGATTGCTCGATCAGTGCGAAAACCGGACCGCCCAGGCCGAGCGCGCAGAGTACGGCGCCAATGACGTCAACCTTGGCGTGGGTTTTCTCTTCGCGGCCAGCCTTAACGCCACGCAACAGATACAGTGTCACGGCAATTGGCAGAACATTAATGGCGAAAATCCAACGCCAGGAGGCCTGGTCGACCAGAATGCCACCGAGCAACGGGCCAATCAGGAACGCAATGCCGGTCCAAGCCGTCCAGGTGCCGACGGCTTTGCCCTGCGCCGGTCCGGAAAAGGTCGAGATGATTAGCGCCAGCGAGCTTGGTACCAACAAGGCACCGGCAATGCCCTGCAGCGCCCGAAAAATTATCAGTAAAATGGCGTTCGGCGCCACGGCACAAAGCAAGGAAGCCAGGCCGAAGCCGACTAACCCGAGTGTCAGAATTTTTTTCCGGCCCAACAGGTCGGACAGCGAGCCGGCAACCAAAATCAGCGAGCCGAGAGTCAAAAGATAGGCGTCAACCACCCATTGTTGGGCGGCCAGGCCGCCGCCGAGGTCGCGCTGGATGGCCGGCAAGGCAACATTGACAATGGCACCGTCCAGAAAAGCCACGAACGAAGCCAAAATGCTGACCACCAACACCAGCCGCTGTGCTTTCGTCATGCCTACAGAATATCAGACAATTGCCGCGGCGCTTCACTTCTCCGAGAGGCTTATGGTTTAATTAAGGCATGCCGCCGACCAGCTCTAATCTGCCACCTCCCCAGGTACCCGCTACTCCGCAACCCCACGAGTACGAATTTATCGTCAATCCTGGGGCACCCTCTAAGCGATTTTCTTTTCCGTTTGGTGGCGGCACGCTGGGCCGCCTGGCCCTGGTGCTTGGCGGACTGCTAGTTTTGATAATTATTGTTGTCGTCGTAAAGGGTCTGCTGGCCCCCAAGACCAGTTACGCGCCCTTCATAACTATCGCTCAGGACCAGCAAGAACTAATCCATCTCAGCACCAATGCCACCCAGCAGCAAGGCCTATCCACGACCAGCCAGAACTTCGCCATCACCGCTCAGCTGAGCTTAACCAGCGCCGAGAGCCAACTTTTAACTTACCTGAAAAACAACGGGCAGAAGGTCAGCACCAAGGTACTAGGCCAGAAAGTCAGCGCTAGCCTCGATTCACAACTAACCACAGCTGCCGGCGATAGCACCTACGACGCGACATTTCAGCAAATTATGCAGAGCCAGCTGACAGTCTACAGTCAAGCCATGAAACAGGCCTATAACGGCGCCGGGCCCAGGGGCAAAGCCCTGCTCAATGCCGACTATAACGGCGCCCAGCTGCTGCTCAAACAACTAGGCTCACCAGCTAGCTAAGCCGGCAATGTACCGTGAACGCCAGTAGTCAGATTATAACTATGCCGAATCAAATCCTGCACTTCCGACCATTGTAATTGGCCGGTCAGCGTCAGCGTGTTCCAGTGCTTTTTGTTCAAGTGATAGCCCGGCATGACTTCTTCATACTTGTCGCGCAGCAGCACTGCCAGCTGCGGGTCGCATTTCAGGCTCAGCTGCACCGGCTGCTTGCCATCACGGATCAAGGCGAACATTTTATCGTCGACTTTATAAACCGCCGCCTCTTGGCCAAACGGATATTCCAGCCGAGCGTTCGGCATGCTTAGGATATATTCTTCAACCGTCTTGTGATCCATTTTTGAACCATTCCAAATAGTACTGCAACTCGGCGATCGAGGCCTGGATATCGTCGAAAGCCCGATGCATTTTATTCTTCTCGTAATGCACGCCGTACTTGCCTTCCATCAACACTTTCCAGGCACTGACGTCGAGCATTCGGTAATGGAGTTTTAAATCGAGCTGCGGCCAGTACTTTTTAATAAATTGACGGTCGTTATGAATCGAATTCCCCGCCAAAATCGCCGGTTCGTGACCGAAGTTTTTTTCGACCAATTCGATCAGCGCCTGTTCGACGTCCCGGCTGGGCTGGCCGCTGTCCAATTTGCGCATAAATTCGTCGCGGTTAGCTGGAAATTCCGTCCAAAAGGTATTTTTCTGCATCCGCTCGGCAACCAATTCGCGCGGCTGCTTAACCATCGCTTCATAATTAGCCAGTGTTTTGAAATCGAAATCCGTCACCTCGGCGGCGACTTCCAGAATGACATCTTTCTGGGGGTCCAACCCAGTCATTTCCAGGTCGACCCATAATAACCGCGTTGGCACCGCTTCTTTGTCGCTCATTACCGGTCATTATACCAGGCTGGCTTCCTGACGCGCTTCGGTTAAAGCATTGCTGTACCATTCCAGTTCGTCGAGCGTGTTCTTCAGCGCTGTCGCCGGGCCGTAAGGATTGGCCTGAGCCTCATCACTAAGCACGCCATTTTCGTCAAACATTTCAGAAGCTCCACGTAAATATGTTGCGGCTGGCACGGTTATGGCTTTCAGCTGCGGCAGGATCACTCGGTAGTCGCTGACCGCCTGGGCGCCGCCATTGGTACCGTGAGCGACGAGGGCTACTGGTTTCTGCTTTAGTTGAAAATCTAGGTAGTCGAGCGCGTTTTTCATCGGACCCGGAATCGACCGGCTATATTCCGGACTGACAATGATGTAGGCGTCGGCTTCGTCCAGTTTGTCGAGCCACCGCTTGACCACTGGCGCCGGCTGGCGGTTGGGGTTAAACTGCGGCGACATCGGCTCGTCGAACGGCATCATCGGGTAATCCTTCAGGTCGACGACTTCAATATCGAAATCTTCGTATTCTTGGGCCTCAGTCACCACCCACTTGGCGACTCGTTCGCTAACTCGGCCGGGTCGGACTGATCCGACAATAATTTGTACTTTCATAAATTGTTCTCCTTTATGTGCTATACTTTTTATAGTTACTAACTTAATCAAGTATAGGCTCATTACTATACTTTGTAAAGTATGAAATTTACCCCTGTTAAGTCAAAACTAGAGCCCAAAACGGGCTGCATCGCGTCGACCATGCAAATTATCGGCAATAAATGGACGGCGTTAATTCTGCGTGACCTTTTCAGCGGGCCGAAACGCTTCTGTGAACTAGAAAAGTCCGTTGGTGACATCAATCCCCGGACGCTCAGTCAGCGCCTCGACGATCTAGAGCAGTACGGCATCATTACGAAAGCTAGTTTCGCCGAAGTGCCGCCGCGCATCGAATACACTCTGACGCCAAAAGGCCGTGACCTAATGCCAGTGCTCAAGCAAATGGCCGCTTGGGGCACCAAGTACCATCGCTTTAGCCACTAACTTATTTTTTGGCTTTGAAATCGAGCGCCGCCGAGTTGATACAGAATCGCTGACCGGTCGGCTGGTCTGGCGCGTCTTCGAACATATGGCCCAAGTGACTGCCGCAATTGGCACAGATTACTTCGGTACGGTGCATGCCTAGATAGTCATCCTTCTGAAGAATCACAGCCTTGGCGTTGGCCGGATTGTTGAAGCTTGGCCAGCCGCTGCCGCTCTCGAACTTAGTATCACTCTTGAAAACCACGTTGCCGCAGGCGGCGCATACGAAGTCGCCGGTCCCTTTCTCGTTCAATAATTTACCCGTAAATGGCCGCTCGGTCCCCTTCTCGCGCAGGATGTGGTACTGCTCCGGCGTCAACTTCTGCTTCCACTCGTCATCAGTTGTCGGCATGGTCATGGTTAGTCCTCCTCTGGTAGTTTATCTAGTTTGTCGAGATTCAGAACTTTAACGATAGCGTAGATAGCCGCCAGCACGAAGAGGAAATCAATCAACGTGTAGGCGAAAGCACCCCAGGCGAAGTGCTCAGTCCGGCCGTGCAGGTGCAGGGTGGCGCTTTTGGCACTCAGCGTCTGGCCGAACAGTAAGCCATAGAGCGGATCGATGAAACTGGAAATCAGTTGCTTGATGACGGCTTGAGCCTGGGTAGCGATGGCGAAACCGACGGCCAGGGTGACTACGGCGTGCTCGCGCAAAAAGTTGACGAAGCCGCCAACCGCGCTAACGTTTGCTGATTTTCGTGATTTCGCCATGGTTCTCCTTAAACTTTGTTTACATTTTATCAGGCGCCGAGATACCGAGTAAATTTAAACCGGCTTTCAGGGTTTCGGCATATTGTTTGACCAGAGTTAAACGTGTAGATTCTCGGGCATCACCGATTACCCGATTGTGCTCGTAGAAGCGGTTAAAAGTCTGGGCCAATTCATAAAGATAGGTACAGACGTGGTGCGGCAGCAGCTCGGCCGCGGCCAGGTCGACAACTTCTGGATATTCACCGATTTTGCGCAGCAGGCTGCGCTCGCCGGCCTCCAATTTTTCGTCTGACGGCGCGGCGGCCTCGCCAGCCTTGACCAAAATGCTGCGCGCCCGGGCGTGGGCGTACTGCAAATACGGCCCGCTATTGCCTTCCAGGCTGACCGATTCCTGAACGTCGAACACAATATCGCCGCCGACACGGTTTTTCAGAAAGGCGTACTTCACCGCCGCTAAGTAAGCATCTTTCGAAACCTGCTTGGCGGCTTCGGGATATTGCTGCCGAACAGCTTGTTGCACCGAACTCAGCAGATCTGTCGCAGCATAAACTTCGCCGGTCCGGGAGCTCATTTTGCCAGTGGTCAAACTCAAGAAACCATGGGCGATGTGTTGCGTCTTGTCGGCCAGTTTGGCGTCAATCTCACGCAGCGCGGCCAGCATGACTTTGAAGTACTCGCTTTGTTCGTGGGCCGTAATAATGACGGACTTGGCAGCCTTCGGGAAGTCTTTATTTTTTAATTCCGCCAGCCCCAGATCTTTGGCCTCATACGTCGGCAAACCACGCGAATTAATGAAAACGCGGGTGTGCAGTCCAGCCTTTTCGCCGCGAAAAATTATGGCGCCATCAGACTTCTCGAAAACCTTGCCAAGGTTGGCCTCGACCGTTGCCAGTCCGGCTCTGGTCGACTCGCTCTCCAGATATCGCTTCTGGTAATGAATGCCGAGCTCCTCGAAGATTTTGTCGAAATTCTCGAAACTCCATTTCTTTCCCAGCTCGTAGAGTTTATTAATCTGCGGATCGTCTTGCTTATAAATATGCTCGTTGACGTCCTCGATTTCTTTTTTGGCGGTCTCGTTGTGGTCGTACTCGTACGAACCGCCGGCATAGGCGGCGTCAAACAGGAAATTCGAGTGTTCGCCTTGTAGCCGGCGTACCTGCCAGACGGCTTTGGCCACATGCAAGCCGACATCACCGTGATAACTGAGCCGTTCGACCTTGGCGCCGCTGGCTTCGAACAGCCGCGAAATCGCATCGCCGACAACTGCCGTGTATAAATGCCCAAGATGCATGGCCTTGAAGGGATTGGCATCGCCGAATTCGACAAGGATTTCTTTGCCCGAAAAACTCCGGGCCGGCTTAACGTCGGCGGCCTGGCGCAGCGCCGCGTCATTCAGCTTCAAATTAATAAAGCCGGGGCCGGCGACAGAGATTTCGGAGACCGTGTCTTTCAAGCCAGCACGCAGTTTCTCGGACAAAGCTTCGGCCACATCACGCGGCTTTTTGTGGACCTGGGCGGCCAGTTGCAAGGCCACACTGGTGGCGTAATCGCCGTGCTGCTCGTCCGGCCGCGTCAGCTCCACCTTGGTGTCGACGGCAAACACTTGTTTCACAGCCATCATAATGCCCGCTTCCAATTCCCGTTTCATAACGTTAAGTATAGCAACGGTGGCCGGTTTTGGGATTATTCCCGCCGCAGCAGCCGCGCGCTGCGCCACAGCAGATTGTACATACTAACCAGCAGCACGAAGAACGCAATAATGGTCAGGAACATTTGCGGATAGGCCGAGGGGTGTAGCAGCCGGTCAGAAATATCGAATAACAGGCCGCCGGGATTGGTCAGCACATCCCAGCTATTCCAGCGCAGGTCGCGGCCCAGATAAATTGCCACGCTGCTGACTAACAGTGTCAGCCCAATCCAGACCATCGCCGAGTTGGCCGACAAACGCCGCCGCAATTGTAGATGTATCAGATACAAACTGCTGAAACCGAGCAGCACGGCGGTGTAAATAAACGACGTGAACATCACGGCATCGTATAGAATGTCGACCGTCCGGACGTCCTGCAGATGTATGAAGTCGCTGATCATGTAGAAACTATTGGGCAGAAAAACCAGCCACAGCACGCTGGCCAGCAGGGCCTCCCAGCTGGACCACAGTTTGCGCTGCAGCACTCTAGTCAGCCAAACGGCGAATAATAGCGGCAGCCAGGCCAGCAGCAGGTCCAGGAACAGATAATCATAATTCAGGCTGCGGTTGCGCCAAGCGCCGTAGGCGAACAAGCCACTGCTGACGATGGATGAGGCTACAAGGGCCAGAATAAATTGTCGGCGGGCGTCTGTCCGCGGTTTCATGCTAATGCCATTATATCAAGCCGGCCTGATTTGCCTCAGGTGTCGAGCGCTTTCTTGAACTTTTCGATCAGCTCGACCGGCGTCGGGTTGATGCCATTAAGAATAGCTGTGTACAGGCTGACGAAGTCGCCGAGGGCGATCGTCCATAGTAGTTGCTGCAGCAGCGTCTCGCCTTCCGGCACGACGACATGAGGCGCCGGACGCAGGCCGGACAGCATTTTCTCGGTGACCTCGAAGCGTTTCTGAACCCGCGGGTGCTCCAGCTGGCTGCGCAATTCGATGACGGCATATGGCTTGTCGACCGGTTGCTGTGTCCAACCCAGCATTTCGTTGTGGCTGAACTCCGGATACTGGTTGTCCCAAGCGATGTGCTTAGCGTTCTCGTTGAAGCTAATTTTCCACTTGTAGGCGGCCGGAAAAAACTTCGGCCCGCTGTAGATGACGACCGACTTGCCAATCAGCTCCAGAGCCAACTTCTTGGCCGGGTTTTGACCGGTCGGTACCGTTGGCAGCCAGCTTTTCAAATGCACCTCCAGCCACGCCGCCGTGGCCCGCAATTCGGCGACACTGCCAGCCGGAATTAACTTCAACGGTTCTAGTAGCTGCATGAGGGCCGCCAAGTTATACAACACAGCATGCCGGGGCTGCAGCTCGCCGGGCAATTTATAGAATGGATATTTCTTGTCAGCGGCGCGCTCGCCCAATTTGCCCCCCGAGGCGATGACCGCAATGTGACAACCGCGCTGCTCGGCCTCATCCAGAGCGCTGAGCGTTTCTTCGGTGTTGCCAGAATAACTAGACGCGATGAACAGCGTTTCTGGTCCAGCATAAGTAGGCAAATTATAATTACGGACGATTTCGAACGGTACCGTCACGCCGGGCCAACTCTGGGCAATCATCGCCGCCAGGGCCGAGCCGCCCATGCCGCCGAGCACCACGTTATGCGGTTCCCGAAACTCCGGCTCGGCGACGCCGAAGTCAATTTCCAGTTGCTGCCCCTGTTTCTCGGCCACTCCCAGGGCATCTTGCGGATCACGTTGGTGGATCAATTTCACGTCGTCGAGCATTTTCCCTCCCATAGTGCTTGTGCTTTTAGCCGCCTATTGTATATAGTTTAAGTATAACCTACGGCCGCAGGGTCAAAAATCATCAGGGGGAACAATGTTCGGGCACCAAAACCAGCAAGACGAAGACAACCATATGCCAGACGACCAGAGCGTCACACCGGATAAACCGGCCGCCGCTAACGGCGCCGATTGGCAACATCCAGGCACGCCGCTAGATAACGACGACCAGCCCAGCGCACCACCTATTGCCTCGGCTGACAAAGCCGACGATTCAATGCCCGACAATTCCGGATCCGATGATGCCGGAGCCTCAGACGACTCCAAGGATTCAGACGACAAACCGATGCCGCACACCTATTCGCCCGTCGGCTCGCTCAATGACGACCACGACGATCGCAGTGCGGCCGACAATCTTTCCGGTGACGACCTAGTCAGCATCAAACAACAAGCCCTCGGCAAACTCTCACCGCTCGTCGGCCATCTCGACCAGACTCCCGAGGAGAAATTCCGCACCACCATGATGATGATCCAGGCCAGCGACAACCAGGGCCTAATCAAAACAGCCTACGACGCCGCCCAGGAAATCGACGACGAAAAAGCCCGCGCCCAAGCCCTCCTAGACGTCATCAACGAAATCAACTACTTCACCCAGCCCAAAGACAAAGCCGACTAAGCCTTAGCCTTCGTACAGCTCATAGCTTTTGGAAATTGTTTTTTCCGTTTCTTTGAAGAGTCTCAATTTTACTTCTTTGTAGGATTTTCCGCTGGTCAGGTAAAAACCAGGATTGCCCATTAGCAAAGTACAATCCTTTGGATAATAAATTGCTCTGTAGGTGGTCCCTGGTTTTTTAAATGGCTTGATCGGATCACCTTCCTTTATTTCATCCATTATTTTCATATTCGGGAAGTAGGGCGTGAGCTTACTGTGCGCCCAGCAATAGTCGGATTGGAAGTCTTCGTATGAAAGCTCCGGCAGCGGTTCGTTAAAGATTACCCTTAATTCCAGATCGATGAGGTCACGATTAGAAGACATAACGTTGCAGTAATAGCCTCCTTGCCGCCGCGGGTTAAGATCGACCGGATAGCATTTACCGGATTTTGTAATCAGGAAGTCCAGCCCGAATAAGCCCCGAAAACCTTGTCCGGATAGATAGTTACCGACTTTAACTGTCATCTCGTGAATTAGTTTTTTCTGGGCTGACGAAGTTTGCGACGGGTAAATATTCCCCATGTACTGATTATTGCGTAAAATCTGATCCGATATGCAGACCATGGTAGTGCTATCCTTGCCCGTCACAATGGCGCTCGTATTTGGCGCGAGCACGATGTCGTCAATAAACCGGGCGGCAATCAAAGGCTGCGCCTTATTGATTGATCTAAGATTAGAGTAGTAAGCTTCCAGGTCCTCGGCGGTGAAAATGGCTTTGCTCTCAAATCCGCCCGAAGAGTACGTCGCCGACAGGAAGAACGGGTATTCAGCCTGTTTGTCGCGTAGTTCCTGAATATTCTCATAGACAGTTGTTTTGATCGTGTCCATGCCAAGCTTTTCAAATGTTTTAATGTGTTCTGTCTTAGCGTCATAGTTCGAGGCCACGGAACCATCCGGGCCAAGAACCAAAACATTGGGATCGTCGATATCGAGCCAGACGCTCGTGAAACTCAAAACAAAAACTTTGCCCTGTTTTTTGATGAGTTTCCGCGTCAGGTCTTTGATGAATTCTGATTGGGAAAACTGCTTGTTAAGGTCCTCGGGATAGATCAAATTGATTATGTCTTTGCGTCCCTTCATCTTGTGAAGATCAGCTAGCCGTTCGTTTAAAACAATGTAGTTTTCTTCTTCGAAGTAATGATTATGACGAAAAAGCAGTATGTATATAGGCTTAAAGGGCTTGTGGAAACGCTTTTCTAAACCCTTTTGCCAGCGTGTATTCAGAGGTTGGAATCTGTCAGTGAGCATCGTGAAAAAGTAAGCGTACTCATCGGTTGCCAGGGTGGGCGAAAGCTTAGACTCTATCATTCCGAACTGTACTTACGCGGCTGGAACTTGGTTTCGAATGATAATAATCCTCGGTCCCGTCAGCAAAGGTTAGAGTATTGTGCATGCATGGAATACAACGAGGGCCGAGTTTTACGCCATCGTATTTCCTGACAATTTCCAGGCTTCTTTGCCAGACTTCCAAAAGGTCCGCGGAGGTCGGCGGCGGCATATCTCTCAGCGGTGTAATCGGATCGGGGCGAAAGGGACTTAAAACCGGATCACAGCCGCGCTCGGCAAGGGCTTCCACGCCCCTTAAAGTGTCTTCGATGGGTTCAATGCCTACCAATAGCAGGGATCGGACGTTGCCGGGGCCAAACTCCTGAGCAGCCTTCTCAATGAAGTCAAAGTAAAGTTCACGTGACGCCTTGGCTTTACTGCGCATAGTCCGGAGAGCAATGTCTCTGTTCCAAAGTTCCAGGTTAATGCTCAAGCCATGTATTCCGATTCGGCCAAGGTGTTTGACGTCCAGCAGTCCCGGCATGGGCACCATCATTACATCCACATCAATTCCCGGATTTTCCAGTACGACTTTTTCGTAGACTTCGTTTTCGTAGCCGTAGTCTCTTCTGCTCGGAGTGCCACCGGAAATTAAAACGTGCTGCGCGGGCAGCACGGGATCCTCGAGTGCTACGCCTGTCGCCTCCAAGATATTGTTGATTAATTTTTGCCCGCGATAGCGGGGTTCCGTTGGTTGGCGGTCAAACGGGATATCACAGAAGTCGCATTGTATTGCGCAGCCCTTTACGGGAGACAATCTCACGCGGTCGGAGTGTGTGATAGCAATCCACTTAACCGGACTGCCGTCTTTGAGTTTTTTGTCATGGTACGAAGGCACTTGTATAAACTCAACTGGCTGCGCCTCACCTCTGTTAACTATATAAGTTTCCCCGCCCTCGATAACCAAACGGCTGGAAGGAGCTTCCACAAAGTTAGGATTAAATTCACTTATCGGCGCGTTGACCCATACATCACCGGGCAGCTTGAGAGTAACCCCCGACGTTGACGCGTAATCGGCTAGTGTCAAAGGCGTATTTTCTGTCTCTACAAGGGCCCGTTGGGTTTCAGGATCAATAAACAATCCCTCAGACATTAGCTCAACTTTTAATCGTTCGGGATTATTCTGAGCCATGCTACCACTCCCCCGGATTAGGCGCATGATAAACAACTGTGTCCGCGGCGAGTATTTTTTCGTGCGGTAGTTGGGCCGTATAGCCCAGCGCTAAAACACCTACCAAGTCACCGCTAAAACCGAGCATTGATTGAATCTCCGGTTCAGCAACAAGCACATCTCCCATAAATACTCCTTCTAGACCTCGCGCGCGGGCGCTCAGCCACATATTTTGCATCATGGCGCCCATCCCAATCATTTCAAAGCTATAGCCAGTGACAGCCGTACCGCGAAATTCGTCCGATGCTTTTGCGACTGATTGCCGGCCACCGCTGAAACAACCACGATTCTCTACGAAGAGGCCAGCCGCTACTTCACGTAAGACCTGGGCCGATTCAGCGACTGTCGAAGACCATCGGCGCTTCAAACCTGTGCTGGGATCTATCGGCACATAATTATCGGCGGCTTTGGCGCTTTCTACGGCGGCCGCTATATCGGTCAATTGTTCTCCGCGCGGGACAACATGAATTCGCCAGGGTTGAGCGTTTTTAGACGAAGGGGCCGTTAACCCGCTTTGTACAATTTCAGTGATAACTTCCGAGGGAATGGGCTCATCCGTAAAACCACCGCGCAAGCTGCGGCGCGTCTGTATTATCTCGACTACGCTGCTCCCCAGCCAAAGAGTACTCCCGTTCGGTGATGATAATTTTTCAGCGTTTACGCCCATCTAGCTCTTATTTTGGCACCGTATGATGCTTATTCAAAATTATTTTCTAATTTTTGTCTAGGCCTGCAGACAGCTGAGTATAATGAGTTTTATAAGTCATGAATTTTCTCAGCATAAAAGACATTAGCAAAAAGGAAGTGCTTGATTTGTTCAGGTGCGCGGACAGTTTTCGTAAAGAACGGCTGCCTCAAGCGACAATCAACACTTCGATATTAGGCGGCTTGCTCTTTTTTGCTCCGTCGACCCGGACTCGCGTAGGTTTCGAAACGGCCGCTTGGAAGTTAGGCTATAAGACTATTCTGCTTGATGAAGCCAAGCCCAGTATTTCTGAAGGCTGGTCAGAAAGCATGGCCGATACCATACGTGCAATGAATGCCTATGTTGATTTCTATTTCATTCGACACCCAGATAGCGCGATTTTTGACCAAGTTGTTCCATACACCGACAAGCCAGTTATTAATTGCGGAAATGGTTATGACGAACATCCTACACAAGCGCTGATAGACACCTACGCTATTTGGCTAAAATTTGGCCGGCTCGACGACCTCAGGATCACCATAATTGGTGATTGTAGATACTCACGTTCGGTACATTCGCTCATGCTGTTATTGTCTAAATTCTCAGGGGTCAGCGTAAACTTTATTTGCCCCAACGAGCTTATGATACAGGATGAATATATTAAGGCTTTCGGCAAAAATAATCATCCGGGGCGTATCAAAAAGTCAGATCTAGGAAAGGAGCAAGTACTTTATAGCGCAGGTTTTCCGCCTATAAATCCGTCAGGTACTTTTTCGCAAAGTGTCGTACGGAAGTACAGGATAACAAGGGCGGATGCTGACGCGCTGGATAAAGAATGCATAATTCTTAATCCTTTACCGAGAATTGACGAAATTGATATCGCGGTAGATGACTCGCCCAAGGCTTACTATTTCAAGCAGAACGAATGGGGACTATACATGCGCCTGGCCATAGTTTCAAAGTTTTGCAGGTGATCAGTTACATCATCCCGCCCATGCCGCCGGACATACGTTGATCTATCGATTCAAGCTACGAGAAGTGCTGGCTCTGGTTCCGCGCAGCGGCGGATGACAGCATGCCAAAGCTCCTCTTCACCTGGCGGCATAACAGGGGGTGGCACCAGTCTTAGTTCGCGAATACCATCGTCTGGTGGAAACATATCGTCTACTCCGACAATGTGACGCAGTAAACCTTTAAATCGCCAGATTTCTCTTTCCTGCTCTAACGTTAGTTGTTCTGCCATGTTATTTCCTTCATAAACTATTGATCAGCATAATGGATCGCTTAAGTAGTCGTCAAAATGTATTAATCATTTCTTAATTTTACAGATTAGATTTTTGTAAAAATAAAATTTACATTTATAGCAAAATGCTCTACATTGTACCTTATGAATCCCCAGTTGCTCCAGGAAATTGGATTAACCAAAAGCCAGGCTAAAGCGTATTTAGCCTTGGTCGAAAAGGGTAACCTAACCCCGCCAGAAGTTGGAGCTTTGACGAAGGAGTCACGGTCGAACGCCTATATGATCCTGCAGAAGCTAGAAGAGCTCGGGCTAGTCGAGAAGCTTGGCAAAGCCAAAAAAGTATCATACCAGCCGACCAGCCCGGTGGCTTTAGAAAAGCTAGTCGAGGAGCGCCGCCACGAAAGCGAAATGATTGAGGAGCGCGTCAAACATTTTATGCCCCAGATGCTGAGTTACTACTCGTCCTTTACCGACCGGCCAGGCATCCGCTTGCTACAAGGCCTCGAAGGCCTAAAAGAGATCTATACTGACACGCTGCGTACCAAAAAAGACGTTTACTTTTTACGGACCGAAGCAGACGCCGAGTTTATGGGTGAAGATTACTTCCAAAGGTATAAAAAGCGGCGAGCCGCGCTGGGTATAACGACACATGCTCTGAGCCAAACACCGATCTCAAGCGGAACCCCCGCGGAGGACAGAGCTAATAAAATAATTCGAACCTGGATGGCGCCCGAGAATTACAACGCGCCTGTCGAAATAAATGTTTATGGCGATAAAGTGGCCTTTCTCGTCTATAGCCACGAAGATATTATGGGTGTTATTATTCAGAACAAACATATTGCCGAGAGTTTACGGCAAATCTTTAAGACGCTAGAGAAAATCAATGACTAACGTCATCGACTGTCAGCTTGGGCAGGTCGAGTATGTCGCGCCATATCAGATCATGGGGCTCTTCGCCATGAGGTCTACTAAAATCAATCGCCATCGGGTCTAGTATAAGAGCATGTCTGAGCCAAAAGCGTTCACTGGCTACTCTCCTGGCGGCTAAGCGCGATCGATTGGTTAGATGCCTATCCCATGGCTCAGGTTCGGCTATACCAGGCGTAGCGGCAATTAGAATCATTCTGGATGCCGATTGTTTGCTACGACTTAGGGTCATGGAGATATAATTGGTTCTTTCTGGTTGACGGTCTAGGACAATGCGAGACTGTCCCGATCTACCAAGGCGATAGGCGAAAACAATATCGTCAAGTTCACTAGTTTCAACACATCTTGTCCGCAAACGATTCCTTCCCACGGGTGGTTTTACCACAGGCCTAATAAAATCTCGTTCCGAAGCATTAACACTAGCTAGTGAAGAAGCCAGAATAATGGCGGCTGCGCCCCGAGATATATCCTCTATCAAATGATTGTGGCTATTTGGCCGGTCGACGACGACCTCGCCAGAAGCTAGTCGACCAATAATCGGTGCTGTTGTCGGATCGAAACCATCCCATTCGTTCGCAAATTCAGGACCGTCAATAGACATGGTCGATCGGTAGGCTACATCATCCCGCCCATGCCGCCGGACATGTCCGGGGCAGCGGGTTTCTCTTCGGGAATTTCTACAACTAGGGCACCCATAGTCATGGCCGTGCCGGCGATGCTGACAGCGTTCTGAATCGCCTCCTTGGTAACGCGGGTCGGATCAACGATACCTCTCTGCTTAAGATCAATTACTTCACCAGTGGTTACATCTATACCTTTACCCGGGTTCTGCATAATCTGAGCTACGTAAAGAGCAGGGTTGTACCCTGCATTCGCCATTAACTGATTAAACGGCTGATACAGGCTGTATATTAATATATCTGCACCAGGATCATCAGTAATTTTTCCTGACCCCTGAAGAACTGCAATAACATCTTCACTTTTCCCTGAACGATATTTATTAGCAAGTGTATTGGCAAGCTCAATTAAAGTCTTGCCGCCGCCGGGGACAATGCCTTCGTCCAGCGCCGCTTTCACGGAATGGACAGCGTCGTCGACGCGGAATTTCTTCTCTTCAATCTCAGTCTCGGTGGCACCGCCGACTTTGATAACGGCGACTTTGCCGCTCAATGCCGCTCGACGCTTTTCTAGATTCTCTTTGTCATACTCGCTGGTAGCCGCCACAATCTGGACATCGATTTGCTTGACGCGGGCTGCGACTTCGGCGGACGAACCACCGCCTTCGATGATGGTCGTTTCGTCCTTGTTAACAATCACTCGGCGGGCTTGGCCGACGACGTCGACATCGACGTTTTCGAAAGTCATGCCGCGGTCTTCGCTGATGACTTGGGCGCCGGTCAGGATGGCGATGTCGTTCAGAATATCCTTGCGGCGGTCACCGAAAGCCGGCGCTTTGATGGCGACGGTATTGAAAACGCCTTTCAGGCGGTTCAGAATCAACGTGCCGAGCGCTTCGCCTTCGACATCTTCAGCGATCAGAACTAAATCTTTCTTGCCAGTCTGGGCCAATTTCTCCAACAGCGGCAGAAATTCTTGGATGCTGGAGATTTTCTTATCAGTAATAACCACCGCCGGCTTGTCATAAACGGCTTCCATGCGCGCCGTGTCGGTCACCATATAGGGGCTGACGAAGCCGCGGTCGAAGGTAAAGCCTTCGACGACTTCGGTCTCCAGCTCCAGTCCCTGCCCTTCCTCGACGGTCACCACGCCGTCCTTGCCGACTTTGTCGATGACGTCGGCGATCAAGTTGCCGATCTCAGCGTCGCCGGCCGAAATGGTGGCCACCTCGGCGACCCGCTTTTTCTGGCCTTGGATATCTTCGGACAGCTTAGCAAGCTTGGCGATTACGTCTTGGGCGGCGGCTTCCAGGCCTTTGCGCAACTGCATCGGATTGTGCCCGGCAGCGATCAGTTTATTGGCCTCATTCAAGATGTGATAAGTCAGCACGGTCACGGTCGTCGTGCCATCGCCGGCCACGTCGTTCATCTTGCTGGCCGCTTGCTTGATGAGTTCGGCGCCAACTTTGTAGCCCAGCGTTTCATCGTCGGCATCCGGCAGTTCGACGCCCTTGGCGACAGTCACGCCGTCGTGTGTCACTGTCGGCGCACCATACATTTTGCCAATCACGACATTGCGGCCCTTGGGGCCCATGGTCGTCTTGACTGCGTTATAAAGAATCTCTGCCCCGCCCAGCACCCGCTTGCGGGCGTCATCGTCATAAAAAACTTTCTTGGCCATCGATCAATCCTCCTATTTAACGGTCGCTACTATGTTCTTTATGTGAACTATAAAGCACTCTTCGCCATCAATAGGAAAGCTAACGTTAGCGGCTTGATAGTCATCGTTATAAATTACGTTCTCACCTACTTTTACTGTTTTTACGTTCTCACCAATTGCTAGAACCTCTGCAGTTTTTGGTTTTTCACGCTGTGATTCGGGTAATAAAATACCGCTCGCAGTTTTTTTAGCAGCTTTATTATGTCTAACAAAAATGTAATCAGGCATAGGATTAACAGGAACTATCATAACTATTACCCCTTCTACTCATTCGTAAACTAATAACAGCTGTTCTCTCGCACGGAACACCTGTTTCTAGCACTCAATATACTCGAGTGCTAAAGTTCCGTCAAGAGCACGGACACAAAAAAAGCGCCTCGCAATTGAAGCGCTTTTCTTAATAAGCCTGGGGTTTAATAACGACGGCCTTTATTGTAGGGGCCGAGGTCTTCGGCAGCCTCATGAGCGTTATGTACGTGGCCCGCGCTGTCAACCTTGTAGGCAACGCCCGTTTTGCTATCAGCCGGAAGAATGTGCTCGTATGCCGGATCCTCGAGCGGTCGGCCGATACGTTCCCGATTGGCATTATGTTCACGCTGCATTTCAGCTACATACGCCTCATCTTCTGGTGTAAGTGTTATTTCACGCATACCGTTGATAAATTCTTGTTGCGTAGAAATTTGTTGTGGTGCTTCGTGACTCATTTTTTGCCCTTGTTTATCTTTTTTGTTTTGTAAACAATAATCAGATTATACTCTACCTGCTTATGTTTGTCAACTCTCCGGAGTGTCGGCTTGGCTCTCTGGCTGTTGCCGCATTGACGCATCTCCAATCGCATCACCGTGTATTTCAGCTCTTACGCGTTCTATCAGTGCCGTCATGCCTACGAGCTCTTCGCGCCTACCGGCAATTCGGCCTTCGCGCCTGATGAAGTAGGGTTTTGAGATAAGTTCTGGGTGGCGTGTCCTAAGCTCCTCATGTCTGATGTCATCCGCTCCAATATTAGCGGCCATGGCGTTTCGATGCCCAATGAAGATATCGAGCACCTCTCGCCCAGAAAGTTCATTTCCTGAACCTAAATCAGTTTTTCCTTCAGACATATATACATATAATACAACACTGGTGGTGATTTTGCAATTCTACCGCCGTGCTACAATTTTTACATGCCCGACACATCCGTCACGCTGATTGGCGCGCCGCTCGACCTGGGTGCCGAGAACCTCGGTGTTGATGTCGGCCCCGACGCCTTCCGTTATCAGAAAATCGGCGAGAAATTGGCCTCCGCCGGCTTGGCGGTGACCGACGATGGTGATGTCGCCGTCCGCGACCGCGCCCAGCTGCAACCTGGCAACCCCCGGCTACGCTACCTCGACGAAATTGTTCGCGTCAACGAAGCCCTGGCCGGCAAAACGGAACTCGCCGTCCAAAGAGGCCAAAAAGTCGTTGTCCTCGGCGGCGACCATTCTGTCTGCTTGGGAGCCGTAGCCGGCGCGTCGGTAGCCTTAAATGGCCAGTTGGGCCTGATTTACTTCGACGCCCACGGCGACATGAACACCGACCAGACGACGCTCAGCGGCAACATCCATGGCATGCACCTAGCCTCACTGATGGGTTTCGGCGCCCCGGAACTGGCTCACGTCCACGGCGAACAGGTCAAAATCAATAAGGAAAATCTGCTACACATCGGCGCCAGCGACCTCGACCAGGGCGAAATCGACCTGATTGAACGCGAGAAACTCCGGACTTTCACCCTTTTCGACTTACTCAGCCAGAATCTGGCTCCGGTCCTGAAAATGATCGACGAGCTGGCCACAAAAGTGCCGAATATCTGGGTCAGTCTGGACCTCGACTCCATCGACCGGATTTACGCGCCCGGCGCCGGTATGCCCAACGCCAAGGGCCTGACCTACCGCGAAATCGCCGTCCTTGCTCAATATATTGGTAAGAAAAATAAGGTCATCGGCATCGACGTCGTCGAGTACAACCCCCTGCAGGATGTCGACCAGAAAACCGCCGAGCTGGGCATCGAGCTGATCGCCACTTTCTTCGGCAAAGAATACAGCTGGTACACCGGCTACATGGAACGCAACAAGCTCTAGCTTTTCTTCAAACGCTTCTTGAGCGCCGCCCGAGTTGCGGCCGTATCATTGTAGGACCGCCTAATGGCATCCGTCGCTTCGTTATAAATATGTCCCGGCGCCGGTTTGAAACCAGGCTTGTTGGTAATGATCACCGTTTCTTCGCCCTTGCCGAGCACTAGCACCAGATCATCTTTGCGCGCCAAGTCGATGGCTTTCTGGACAGCCTCTTCGCGCTGGTGGATGAATAGCAAATCTTTGTCTTTCACTTTGCCAGCTTTTTCGGCGCCAGCCGCAATCTCTTCAATAATTTTCATGCCGTCCTGATCGCGGTCATCTTCTTCGGTCAAGATCACGATGTCCGAGTTTTTGCCGGCAATTTCACCTTGAATCGGCCGCTTGAGCGTATCGCGCCGGCCGGCTGAACCGAAAACAGTAATAATCCGGCCCTTCGCCGTCGGCTTAACGGCGGCGTAAACCTGCTCGAAACCGTCCGGCGTCGGCGCGTAATCGACAATCACGCTGAAATCTTGCCCTTCATCAATAATATTCATCCGGCCTTCGACGCTCTTCAGGCTGGCAACGCTCGTCTCGATCTGGTCTTTGCTCAGCCCAGCGGCCCGCGCCACGCCAATCGCCGCCAAGCAGTTATAGACATTGAAGGTGCCAGGCAAATTACTGGCAATATCGTATTCGTCCTCGCCGATCACGGCCTTGAATCGACTTTCGGTGGACGACAATTTAACATCCGAGGCCCGCAAATCACCAGCTTTCAGCCCATAGCGAACCGGGTTCTTAATCGCCTTGGCAAACATCTCGCCGCTGGGATCGTCGATATTGGTGACGCCAATCCGCTTACCGCGCCGATTGCGGTCGCACTGCCGAAACAGCATCAGTTTGGCCTTCCGATAGTTCTCGAAAGTCCCGTGATAATCGACGTTGTCGTGGCTGAGATTGGTGAAAGCCACAATGCTATATGGAATGCCCCAGACACGGTGCTGCACGAGAGCGTGGCTGGTCGTCTCCAGCACCAACCACTCCACCCTGTTAGCCCGAATCTGTTTGATGGCTTGCAGCAACTTCAATGATCCCAGCGAAGTCATCCGCGTCGTATTGTGCTGGGCGCCACGGCCGTCACCGTAATCGATGGCCACCGTTGTCATCATCGCCACTTTGTAGCCGCTTTCGCGCAACATATGAGTAATCAGCGTACAGGTCGTGGTCTTGCCAGCTGTGCCTGTAACACCGATAACTTTCAGCTTGCGCGCCGGGAAACCGTAGGCAATATTCTCCAGCACGGCCTCGCCCAAATGCCCATAAGGCTCAACCACCGCAAATAGACCGACAGGGATAAACTTCTTGACGACTGAGCGAAGATTCATTAACTAAAGTATAGCTGATCGCCTAAGTAATTTTGCGCGGTTCAACTGGTTTCGCAGGCTCAATCTTGCGCCCACGACCAGTGCTTTGCTTTTTCTTGGTCAGTGTATTGTTATCCGTGCTGGATACTTGCTTATGTGCTCTTCGTTCTGCACGTTGTCGTTGTCGAAGTTCTCTGATTTCAGCCATATCGCGCTTTTGACCCTCAACTACACCGCGAACTATGTTCATAGAACCAGTCCTCAAACTTGTAGCGACACGACTAGTCTTACTTGCAGCGTTCTTGCCAAGTTCGTACTGATTCTGAATCGTATAGCCTGTTGCCAAGAGTGCGTTACGACCAAGCAATTTCAAATTGCGTTTGATGCGCGGAGTTTTTTCAGGCTTTTCGGGTTTTTGGAACAGTCCCCGAGAAGTCTTTTGCGGATACTCTGCTATGTAACCCGTATCTGATAAGAATTTTTCTAACTCAGCGAATCGATTGATCCGGTCGCCAGCATTAGGGCTTTTGCCAAATTTTTCAAACTCTTCAACATTGTCACGACTAATTTTTGCAACAAATATTTCGACCTTAGCGACTTCATCAGTGCTAATGCCAGCGAGATCGTATTTTTCTCCGATTTTTAACGTTGGCAACATACGGTTGTCACCTATTGCATGCTGGCGCAGCTGCCCTTCGGGGGTTTTGTCCTTAGGATTAAAAATTTTATCATCATAGATATAGAGCTCTTCGCCGCTCTTAGTAGTAATCAAAATGCGGCGTTCTACTACTCGCGCTTCAGGCAGGTTGGCGAAAGCAACTTCCATACCGTCTTGGGCATACTCAGAGACAATAAACGCGTCTTTGTTCTGGTTTAAGGGGTAGACAATTCGTTCTGGCTTGGCCTTAACGGTTTCTGAGGCAGCAGTTTGATTTGGTTCGGTTGGCACCTCAATATCAGCTGCCATGGCCTGAGCTTGGCGTTCAGCCTCCAAGAATGGGTCTTCTTTACCATGACCTACTGATACTTCATGAACACTGTGAAGCAACCCGTCTGCGTTAAAAGTTCTGGGGTTAACGAGACCATCGTCTATTTCTACTTTTGTAACAAAGTCTTCGTCTTCTTCAGAACTAGCCATATCGAAGCCCCACTTTTCACCGACGACAACACTGGCATCATTTGAACCATCCAATACCCACTCTGAGACCGTTCCTTCGGGGGTATCAAGTTGGGTGATACGCTCTCGGTAGCTTGAGCCGTGGTTATGGGCTTTTAAGAAGTAACGGTTGCCGGTATTGGTAGTAATTATTGAACCGTCATAGGCCAGCAGCTCATGCGGCAGAAATTCCCCGGCATTTTTTTCGACACCAAATTCACTTACTTTGCGAGCATTTTCACCTGATTTATATAACACAATGTTGTGCGGTGACGGTTGGACTTGCTCAAAGCTGGGCTGCCCTTGGTCTGGTATAACTGGTGGTTGCATTACTTCTGTCATAATTTAATATTTAAAGCAATTAACATATTGTAGCAAAAAAGGGCTATTTTGTCAATTTAACGCTTCTTCCGTGATATGCTTGAAAAGATGAAAATCTTGGGAATGGAGACTAGCTGCGACGAGACGGCAGCGGCCGTGGTCGAAGACGGTTACAAATTACTCAGCAACGTCGTGGCTTCGAGCATCGACTTGCACGTGCCTTATGGCGGCGTGGTGCCAGAAATCGCTGCCCGCAGTCATATCGAGGTGATCCTGCCGGTTATCGACCAAGCTTTGGGGAACGCGAAATGCGACTGGCAAGACATCGATGGCATTGCCGTCACTTACGGCGCCGGGCTCGGCGGCAGTTTGTTAATTGGCGTGATGACCGCCCGCACCCTGGCGATTGCTCACGACAAGCCGCTCTATGCTATCAACCACGTCCACGCTCACGTCTACGCCAACTTCTTGACCAGGACTTCCCTGCCCGGTTATCAACTCCGGCAAACCCAGCCGGAATTCCCAATGCTGGCGATTATCGTTTCCGGTAAACATAGCGAACTTGTTCTGTTCCACAACCACACCGATTACGATTTGCTGGGTGAGACTTACGACGACGCTATTGGCGAGGCGTTCGACAAAATCGCCAAAATGCTCGGCCTGCCCTACCCTGGCGGCCCTTCGGTGGAAAAAGCCGCCGCCCAGGGCGACCCCAAAGCCTTCTCACTCCCGAAAGCCAAGATGGATAAATATGATTTCAGCTTCAGCGGGCTGAAAACGGCCGTTCTGCGCCTGGCCCAGGCCCAAATTGGGGAGAATTACGATTTCCCCTCTACGAAGCTGCCAGAACGCCTCTCCGAAGCCCAGAAAGCCGACATTGCGGCCAGCTTCCAACGGACTGCCATCGAAACGATTGTCGGCAAGGCCAAGCTAGCCTGTGAAGAATTTCAGCCTAAGAGCGTCGTCATCGCCGGTGGCGTGGCCGCTAGCGGCGAGTTGCGTCGCCAATTATCAGAGGCACTTCCCTTATCCATCGAATTTCCAGATATGAAATTATGCACCGACAATGGTGCCATGGTGGCCACACTGGGCTGCTTCATGTCCAAGGCCAAGCACCCAGAAGCCGACCCCTATACCCTGGCCATCGAACCTAATCTGTCGATGTAGTTTGCTTTTTGTTCGCTCATATATATATGAATAGCCCATTTCAGGAATAATTACAGAGGTGGTATAGTAGAAATCATGAAGTTGCCTAAGGTGTACGAGGCCAAGCAGTACGAGACTGACATCTATGCGCTCTGGGAGCAGAGCGGGGTATTCACCGCCGATCCTGGCAGCCACAAAGAACACTTCTCGATTAGCATGCCGCCGCCGAACGAGACCGCCACGCTGCACATTGGCAGTGCGTTGTTTGTAACTTTGCAGGATATTTTGGCCCGACATGCCCGTCAACAGGGGAAAGACGTACTCTGGTTGCCAGGTACTGACCACGCCGCCATTGCCACCGATAACCTAGTTGAAAAGATGCTGGCTGAACAGGGAACTAGCAAACATGAAATCGGTCGTGAAGAGTTCATCGTTCGGGTTAAAGAGTTTGTTGGCGCCAATCAGGATAGAATCTTGCTCCAGTTGCGGGCGATGGGTGCCAGCGCTGACTGGACTCGTCTACGCTACACCCTGGATGATGCACTGACGCGCTGCGTCAACGAGACCTTCGTCAAAATGTATAACGATGGCTTGATTTACAGAGGTCATCGCATTGTGAACTGGGATCCGGTTTTGGAAACCAATGTCTCCGACGACGAGGTCGAGCACAAGGAGGAAAAAGGCAAATTTTATACTTTCAGATACGGCCCGTTCGAAATCGGCACCGCCCGGCCGGAGACCAAGTTCGGTGACAAATACGTCGTCATGCACCCCGACGATAAACGTTACGCCAAGTACAGGCAAGGCGACACTTTCGAAGCCGAATGGATTAACGGCAAGGTGACAGCGACGGTTATCAAGGATAAGGCCGTCGATCCCAAATTTGGCACCGGCGTCATGACTATTACACCGTGGCACGACCAGACCGATTTCGACATTGCCGAGCGCCATAATTTGGATCGCGAACAGATTATCGACTTTCACGGGAAACTGCTGCCAATCGCTGGCGAGTTCGAGGGCTTGCCCATCAAAGGAGCCCGGCCGAAGATCGTCGACAAATTGAAAGCCAAAGGCCTGTTAATCAAAGTCGATGACAATTATGTCCATAATATCTCCGTTAACAGCCGTGGCAAAGGTGTTATTGAGCCCCAAATCCGCTTGCAGTGGTTTGTTGACGTCAACAAACCGGCCGTTAAGTGGAAAGGGAAGAAGCATAGCCTGAAAGAAGTTATGCAAAGCGTCGTGCGCGATGGTGATATCAATATTATTCCCAAGAATTTCGAGAAAGTTTACTTTAGTTGGATTGATAACTTGCGGGACTGGTGCATCAGCCGGCAAATTTGGTGGGGGCATCGTATTCCGGTTTGGTACCGGAGTGATACGGACGGCCGCGAAGAGACCTACGTCGGCGTCCAGCCGCCGACCGACCAGAGCGAAGGCTGGCATGCCTGGGAGCAGGATCCGGATACATTAGACACCTGGTTTAGCTCGGCACTATGGACTTGGAGCACGCTGGTTGATCAGAATTTGGCTCGCGATTATAGTCTGTCGTTTGATGACTTATTGAAGAAGAGTGTCGACTTCCAAACTTACCATCCGACCTCTGTGATGGAGACCGGCTGGGACATCCTGTTTTTCTGGGTGGCGCGGATGATTTTGGCAACGACTTATATGACAGGTGAAGTTCCCTTTAAGATTGTCTACTTGCATGGTCTGGTTCGAACTGAGGGCGGCCGCAAGATGAGCAAAAGCGATCCGGAGACTATTATTGACCCGCTGGAAGTCATCCCGGAATTCGGCACCGACGCGCTGCGCCTGGCGTTGGTGCAGGGTATGTCGGCTGGCAACGACCAGCGCATGGGCCGCAGCAAAATTATTGCCAACCGTAACTTCGCCAATAAGCTCTGGAACGTAGCGCGCTACGTTGAAGACACGGTCGGTGAAAGGTCGGGCAGGGAAGGGCCGAAACCGGAATCTGCCGCCGACCACTGGATACTAGACAAAATACGAACATACCAACAAAATATTTCATTCGACCTCGAAAATTTCCGTTTTCATGATGCATATAATCGTCTATACCACTTCGTGTGGGATGATTTGGCAGACTGGCACATTGAAGCCAGCAAGAGCGTGCCAAATAAGCCTTTATTGGCGTATTTGCTTGAGCAAACTTTGCTCCTCGCACACCCTTTCGCACCGTTCGTGACAGAGACGATTTGGCAAACCCTGGCTTGGGAAAAAGACTCGATCCTGGCCAGCCGCGAGCTAGAAAAGGTTATTGATTCCGATAAACAACAGGCTCGAAATTTCGAAGACTTAAGAAGCATTATTGTGGAGGCTCGTTATATAATCCGGGCTCTGAAAGTTTCCGGGGTTACGCTTCACCACGACAACGTCGAATTTCTGCACGAAAACGCCGATACTATCAAGCATTTGGCTCGTTTGAAAGGTGTTAGCCAAACCAAAGACACCAGCAATGGTCTGTATTTAACAAGTACCAAATACCGCTGCTGGCTGGACATTGATCCGGCCAAAGCCCGTGATTACGCCAAAGAGCTGGCAGGGAAGGTGAGTCAGCAAAAGGCACTGATTAACCAGTTAGAGCAGCGCTTGGCCAACAAGAGTTATGTTAGCGGCGCTCCAACAGAGGTCGTTGCGGAGACCAAGAATCAGCTAAAAACAGCTCAGGAACTACTGAAAACTATTGAGCAGGAACAAAAGCGCTTTCAGTCATAGCTGCTGGTTTGGGCTCGGAGGTCTCAGCAACAGGCTCTCTTTCAGTTTCAGGCGTCGGTTCCAAGGCTTGGCGAACACGCACGGCTGATTCTTCGGGATGAGAATCGTCGAAGCCGAGCACGTGCCAGCCCAATTTTTCAGCTGCCATCAGGTTGACGCGGTCGTCATCGATGAAGAGGATTTCGTTAGCTGGGACGCCGGCGCGCTGTTGGGCGATTTCATAGATTTTGGCTTCTGGTTTGATTACTCCCACCTCTGAGGAATCGACAATGGCGTCATAATGGAGGTTGGGTATTTGGTCGTTCTGGCGCATGGTGCCCAGCAGCCCGGACATGGTATTGGTCAACAGCCCGATGCGATAGTGCTCAGCAGCCCACTGAATTAGCTCTTGCATCTCGGCAATCGGCTCGATAGTTTCGAGATAGCACTTCGGCCAATCGACGCTGGCGACACCAATACGCTCGGCCAATTTGGCGTTGAAATCGCTCATGCTCATGGTGCCTCGGCAGGCCTCGTCGTTGTAGTGCCAGAAGGCTGTTTCAACGATGTCGGCCGAGGCGCCGGTATCGGCCGCCAACTTCGTGAAAGCCCGCTGGTAGAGATGTACCAGACAACCGTTAACGTCGAAGTAAATAAAGCTGGCGCCACTCTTGGTCTTACTGAGTTGACGAGCGCTCACCCCGACATCGCCCATCAATTCATCGAGGCCTTGACCCAGCGCCACTCCAATTGCCTGCACGGTGAAAATCGACGGCGCCTTGATGGCTCCGCGTTCAATCTTGGCTAGCGTCGAGAAACTGAGATTGGCTTTCTGGCACAGCTGTTGCTGCGTCAAACCAGCCGCTTGGCGTGCTTCCTGAAGCCTTTTACCCAAAGCTTTCTCATCCATAGCCTTATGTTACCAATTACTCTGTTAAAAGCCAAGAAAATTAGTAGTAAGCGGCTATCTTTAGTGAATGTTCAGTACGTAAGCCAAGATGGTGTAGAAGAAAATGGTGGCGATCACGAAAATCGCTGTCACCAGCATCCAAACGTTTTGGGCGTTGCCGTAGCCAACCCGCCGGCCGAGCTTCGAATAAGCAACCGCGGCCACGCCGGCACCGAAGAAGACAGAATAAAGCAAATCCATATAGGTTATTGTAGCTTAGAACGCTAGCTTTTTGGCCATTTCGGCCAGGGCAGCGTGGTCAGGTTCGGCAGTCTGGTCTGGTACGAAATGGTACTGGGCGACCGTTTCGAAAGGGAAGACGTGCACATGGGCGTGTGGCACACCAACACCTTCGACCTGTAAGCCAACCCTTGTTGGTCGCAGCACTTCCTTAATACGCAGGCCAACTTTCCGAACGGTAGCCATCAGCTTCTGATAATCATCGTTAGATAGGTCCCAGACGTATTCGACCTGCTTTTTCGGCACGACTAAGATGTGGCCTGGAGTTTTGGGATGGATATCGAGGAAGGCGAAGGTGTCAGCGTCTTCGTATATCTTATGACAGGGGATTTCGCCCGTGATAATCTTCGTGAAGATGCTGTCACTCATATATATGAGTATAGCAGGGCACCTCAACAGAGGCGGGGCAGGGGATTTAATTAAATTATTATTAAGTCTTCCGAGAATTCGGCCGCTTATGCTTGCACTAGGGGCGGTGAAGCCAAATAGTTATCGGCACCATGACAAAACTGAGGGTCACATCACGCTGGTTGCCGTTAATAACGGGGGTCGGACTACTGATTGGTCTGCCCTTGGCGGGCGCGACCACCGTGGGTGAAGTACTAGACTGGGCACGGCCATCAGTGATGACGCTAAAGGAGGTCAGTGACATGAGCCCGCTGCTGACTCAGCCCAATCTGTTCAGCAACCTGGACTGCGAGGTGCTGTCATATCGGTTGACGGGCAGCTCGGAAATGCAGAGCGGCTGTTTCAGCACGACGGCTTTTGGTCTGTTCGATAGCGATAGTAATGTCGTGATCTTCAATGGTACCGACGAGGGTTTGCCGTTGATTGGCTATTCGCCGCACCAGGTTCTGGCGCCCTGGCCAGGCGCGCTGGACCTAGTGTCGCTGAGCGCGGCCGACACTGGTGGTTCGTACATCGGTCTGTACCGAAATCCACTAGGCGCCCTGCGGGACGATCATGGTGACTCGGGGCAGTTAATCGATAAACGCTTGAGTCGGCCGCCAGATCTACAACTGACTGATCCGGCCGGGCAACCGCTGGTAATTAGCGCTCAAACGCTGGCTTTCTCGGCCGGCGGCGGTTGGTTGGTGGCCGAAGATTTATCGGGGTCATTCGTGCGAATTAATCTGGCGACGCTTGATATGGTAGCTTTTGCGCCAAGCGATAGTCGGGCCGGTTTTCCAGCTTTACCGAAGTCGCAAGTAGCAGTCAGCGGCGATGGCCGATATGTGGCGATTGAGAGTAATGACCAGGATTACTTTAGAGTTTATGATCTGGCGAGCTGCGTTGGTTCTCAGCTAAATTTACAGCCTGAAGCCTGCCAATCGTATGATTATTGGTCTTTTATCGGCAGCCGTATCAGCAACTTGGGCACCATTAGGCGGCTGCGCTTCGTTAATAACGGGCTGCTGAGCTTCGAAATGCTTGACCATGATCTGGCGGATACGTATGAATTGGCTCCTACGGACAACATTAGCTCGCTTATTAGTTATCTGGGGCTGGGCGATTCTTATAGTTCCGGTGAAGGCGCCTTCGACTACTTATTGGGCACTGATACTGGTGACAACCATTGCCATCAGTCAGCTCATTCTTATCCTTTGTTGCTGAGTAGCCAGCTCTTCACTGACGGTGGTCATTCGGTGGCTTGCTCCGGCGCTATCATCAATGACATCGGCGACCAGAGTGATAATTATGTAGGTCAGGCACGTGGCTCACCGCCGCCGTCTATGCAAACTAACTTCTTGCCAGGTTATTTGGCCCAGCGGCAATTTGTGGATTGGTATCAGCCACGTATTGTCACCGTATCGGTTGGTGGCAACGACATTGGCTTCGGCGATATTGTCCGGCGCTGCGTCGAGCCACATCTAGGTCTGAGCTCGACCGCGAATACCTGTTACAGCAGCTACGAGGGTCGTCAGGAGCTGGTCGATTTGATCGACCGGACAAAACCGCGGCTGAGCGCTCTATACGAGCAATTGGAGGCTGAAGCGCCCCTGAGTCAGCTATATGTAATTGGTTATCCGCAAATCGCGGTGGCCGGCGGTGATTGCGCGCTGAATGTGCACCTCAATGCCGCTGAGCTGCAATTCGCCAGCGAGCTAATCGATTATATGAATATGGCCGTGCAGCAAGCAGCCACGGCGGCTGGCACGCAATACGTCGATATCTCCCAGGCTCTGTCCGGCCATCGGTTATGTGAAGCGGCCAGTTATGACGTAGCTATGAACGGCCTGACGGCTGGCACGGACAGCGGGCCGCCGGGTTTGAAAGTTTTCGGCTCGGAAAGTTATCATCCAAACGCTTTCGGTCAGGCCCTGATCGAGCAGACCGTTTTAAGGCAAACGGACAATTTCCGCGGCGTTCTGGCGGCTAGTGGCGGTCGTGGAGCTGGCGCCCAAACTCTGTTAGATGCCCCCAAAACAGGCCGGCCAATCAACATCCTCGTACCGGATGACAGCCTGACTAATGGCTGGCTGGAGCACGGGGGGAGCACACCGCTGAGCGTTAGCGGGCTAAAAGATGGTCTGCAGCCGAACAGTTCTTATGTTGTCCGGCTGGACGGCGCCATCGGGCTGGTTATAGCGACGGTTACAAGCAATGCTGATGGCAGCATTTCATCGGTGGTGACTATCCCCGATAATACTCTGCCCGGCGAACACACTATCGATGTAATCGGCCTGAACCAGGCCGGCGAGTCGGTCGACATCAACCAGCCTGCCTATGTCCCAGCCAGCCAGACCGACAGCGATGGTGATGGCATTTCGGATGCCAAGGATCGTTGTCCCGGCGCGCCTGACAGCGGCGTGGATGCCGACCAGGACGGCATTGATGACGCTTGCGATCCGTTGATTGGCTCGTCACGTGCTACGGGAGATCAGAACGGAACAGGGCAGGGGACAACCGTTTACCCAATGAGTTCTGGGGGTGGCTTGGGTGGGGTTCTGGGCATGAACAGCTTTGCAGCTCTCCCAAGCAACCCATTAATCCAAGACAAAAAGCGAACTAAAAACGTACGTTTGATACTAGCTTCACCGGACACTGACAGCTCTAGCGCTACTGCGACGGGGCTTAATCCGCCGAAGATTCCATGGTCGCCGATCGTGTTATCTGTAGCCGCTGCCTGGTTGTCGCTGAAATGGCTGGAATCCCATATCAATCGTCGATCTGGCGTTACCAAAACTAGCAGTTTTCAACTACAATAAGAGGATATGATTTGGCTGCGTAAGGGTGTTGTTCATTTACTGTCTTTGATCTTGCTCCTGAGCTTGCTGGGCGCCGCCTTGAGCACCAGCGCTAATTCGGCTTTCAGCCACCCGGCCAAAATTGAAACTTGGCTCAGCCAAAGTAACGTTTACAGTCATTTCGTGGGTTATGTAACCGACCAAGCCCAGAAATCGACCGGTGGTAATGCCAGCTCTGTGGCTTTGACCGATGTCGTGGTACAGCAAGCAGCTAACTCCAGTTTCGCGCCGCAGACGTTGCAGCAGGACGTTAATACCTTCCTGAACAGCAATTATTCGTGGCTGGAGAGTAAAACCAGCACGCCTAGCTTCACCATCGATTTCACGACCGAGAAGCAGAATTTCGCCCAGACGGTTGGTAAATACGTGACCACTTACCTCGCTGGTCTGCCGGTCTGCACCAATGCTCAGCTAGCTCAGCTAGCAGCTGCCACCAACAACGATCCCTTGTCCCTGAGCTGTCGGCCAGCCAGTCTGGGTGCCCAAACCGAAGGCCAGCAAATTACTCAACAACTATCGAGCAGCAGCAGTTTCTTGAGTAACCCTGTGATAACGGCCAACAATATTAACCCGACTCACAGCCATCAGAGCGATCAACCGTATTATCAGAAGTTATCGAAGGCACCTCAGTTGTATCGAGCCGCCATACATTTGCCACTGGCCTCCGCCGTGTTAGCCATTCTCAGCGCAGTTGGGATTTTCTTCATAGCCCCGCGGCGGCGGCGTGGTTTGCGCCGGATTGGCGAAGTCTTCCTGGTTGCGGGCGTTCTGCTGGTGGCACTAAAATTTGGCGCTGACAAAGCCTTCAAGCACTTCGAAAGCCGCATTTTCAACAGCTCCAGTGTCGGCCAATTACAGCAGTCACTGACCGATTTCGCGCACCGCCTGGAAAGCCAACTGGTCAAAGTCGACTTGTGGTTTGGCATTGCTTTCTTGATCGTGGCGATAATTTGTTTCGGCACCCTATTCGCCACCAAACAGCGGGGCCCTAAAGCTTTGCGGCCGGAAAAACTGGCTCCGTTACCTGACGCAGCCGTGGCAGCCACGCCAGCAGCGCCGCCAACTCCGCGGTCCAAACCGCCGCGCCTAGTTCAGTAACTCAGTAATTTAGTAGCCGTTGCCGGTGCTGCCACTCTTGTGGATGAAGATTATGTAAATCAAGCCATAGACGATGATGGCGGCGACCAGATAGATCAGCGCCCATTGCCACTTGGGTCGCTTGCCATAACCCTTGGTTTTTTGCGGTGATGCGGGTGGTGCGGAAGGCGGTGTTACTGGAGCCGGCTGATTAGGGGCTGGTTGGTCAGGGGGTGCCATAATTTTTTCCTTTGTTTAGTATTTCTTCATTATACGTTATTGGCGGAGAGGGAGGGATTCGAACCCTCGATGAGGTTGCCCCCATACTGCATTTCGAGTGCAGCGCACTAGACCGGACTATGCGACCTCTCCGTAACCAGCTTATTTTAGCAGACAGGCTGGCTTTTATCTCTGAACGATGCTAGAATTACCCCTGTTGTTCGCGCGCACCCGTAGCTCAGCTGGATAGAGCGTTGGCTTGCGGAGCCAGAGGTCGTAGGTTCGAATCCTATCGGGCGTACCAATTTCACAAGTTATTTATCGATGGCGTTCAGGTCGTGCGGGCCAGGTGGGCGAAGCCGAGTAAGACAAGAATGAACATGGCAGCGGCAGCGGCGAAGAGAACGACGGCGACGATTTGGGCGATGTGGCCGACAGTCGAAAAGGCATAGGCATCACCAAGCAGCAAGCCACGCAGGGTTTCGCCCTGGAACAGAGTTTGGGATTCCTGTTTGAGTTGGGCGTTGCCGGGATCTGCCAAGGAGGCGGTGCTGACTTGAGCGTAGGTTTGGCCCCCGGCAACTTCTGACAAATGCACGGCGATGAAATGGTCAGCGTAGGCTTTGGCTTCAGCCCCGGTCAACAATTGCTTGCCGGCATATTGATTAAGGTAGGGGCCGACTTGCGGGCTGGCCAAGGCCGGACTACCAAGCGGAGGGAAGTAAATCTTCTGGGCCGCCAACTCCGTCTGGACATTATTAGCCACGAACGAGTGCGCCCACCACGAGAGGCCGCCGACGGCCAGCAATACAAACATAGTGACGATGCCGAACGAAGTCAGGACTTTATCAATCATTTTGCGTTTACTGTTCTTGGCCATGGTCTGCCCCTTTGGTTTCAGTAGTTAATGCTTACGTTTATTAATATAGCACGGGCAGCGGGAGCTCACGCATTTATAGTTAGACTACTGGGGCAAGTTATGCTATTGTTAGCTTAATAAGCTCTACCGTAATAAACACGAAGACAAAATGAGGCAGAACAGTCAGCAGCATCGAGGTAAGCCAAGCCGAAAACTGGTTTTCGGTGGGCAACGCTTGGTTTTGGCGGGCGCCACATTGTTTGTCATGGTTTTGGCTGTCGGCCTGGCTTATGTCTCATCATCGCCGTCACCAGCCCTAGCCGCCCCAGCCCACCACACCAAAAAGCTTCGCCCAATACTGCATAATCACTCCCGCCCCGTTTGCGGCAAACCGGCCGCCGGCCGGGCCAGCTGCGCGGCTTACGTCAGTCTCGCCTCCAGCGGCCAACCGCTAACTGGTACGCCAGCCCTAACCGGCAGCCTCGGCCCGGCGCAGTTTCATACCGCCTACAATCTGCCCTGCAAGCCAGGCGGAGCGGTCCAAACCGCCTGTTCCACGCCGGGAAGTTACGGTCCCCAGACCATTGCCATCGTCGATGCCGGTAGCTATAACGACAGCACCGGTACGCTCGAAGAATCATTGCAAAATTACGATACTAACTACAGCTTGCCCGCCTGTACGGCTGCCGATGGCTGTCTGAATATAGTCAATCAGTCAGGTGCGACCACGCCACTGCCCTCGGACCAGGGCTGGAGCATGGAGATAACGCTGGATGTTGAAACGGCGCACATGGCTTGCCAAACCTGCAAGGTCATCTTGGTCGAAACTAACAGTAACCTGTTGAGCGATTTGGCGGCCGGGGATGCCACGGCGGTGACCTTTAACCCGGTAGTAGTGTCTAATAGCTGGTACGCCACTTCTACGGACGACACAGGCCTGGATTCCGACTTCAATCATCCCGGCATAGCATTTATAGCTGCCGCCGGCGATGTCGGCAGCACCAACATTTCCTGGCCAGCCGATAATCCAAACGTTATCGGCGCGGCTGGCACCACGCTGCAGCTTAACGGCGATAACACTTGGGCTAGCGAGACGGTGTGGTCGGGTTCGGGCGGCAGCTGCTCGACACATTATGCGGCGCCGTCCTGGCAAACCAGCCTGGCCAATTGGAATACCGCCGGTTGCGGCAGTTTCAAGGCCTTCGGTGACATCTCAGCCGACGCCGATCCGAATACCGGCGCAATTATCAACATGGCGACCAGCAACTCCACGTCCAATTGGTATGATATCGGCGGCACATCGCTGGCTAGCCCGCTGATCGCTAGCATGTTCGCTCTGGTTGGCAGCGTGCCCAGCGGTGTCACGGCCTCGAGTATCCCATACTCTTCATATACGTCAGCTAATTTTCGCGATATCACTAGCGGTAATAACTGTGTCAGCGGAGGACAGCTGAATTGTACGGCCGGGGTCGGTTTCGATACGCCGAGCGGACTCGGCTCGCCTAATGGTCTGGGCGGCTTCAATCAGCCGCCTACCCAACCGACTGGCTTGTCGGCCACGGATGTCGATCAAGGTGCAGTTAACTTGAGCTGGACGGCCAGTACGGACAATTTGGGCGTCACCGGCTATAAGATTTATCGTAACGGTGTTCAGGTTGGGACCACCAGCTCAACCACTTACAACGATAGCGGCTTGAGCGTCAATACTGGCTACACGTACTACGTCGTGGCCTACGACCCAGTAGCCGATACCTCGACCGCTTCGAGTACCGCCGGCAGCACGACACGCTACACGGCCGATATTAATCAAGATGGCACGGTCAACCTGCTGGACCTTAGCGTTCTAGCTAGCAAATACGGCCAGAGCGGCGGCGGACTGGGCCGCTCTGATATTAATCAAGATGGCACGGTCAACCTGCTGGACCTTAGCGTTCTAGCTAGTCAGTACGGATTATAGTTAGGTCTTGGGCTTAGGCTCGTCGCCCTTGTCGGCCGGCGGCTCGGTCTTGGCGGTGGCAGTCTGGTCGGGCGTCGGCGGGGCGGGTTTGACGGCCACAGCTGTCAGGCTTGACGATAACAAACTCTTGCCGGCCGTAAACTTGGTTTTCACCTGCCCACTGAGCGGGTTTTCGTGAAGCATGAAAACCGTGCCACCGATGACGACGGCCGCCAGTATGGCTAATAGCAGAATAACTGGCCCGAGGTCGAGTTTCGGCGCCTTGTAACTGCCGAAGATAACTGCCACTTGCTGTGGCGTGGCGGTTTGGATGGCCGCTTTGGTCACAATATTGTCGTCGACGTAAACGGCTTGGCTGTAGGTCTTGGAGCCGAGACTGTATTCCACATGGTGGACACCAGGCGCGACGTTGGTGAAGGTCACGACGCCGCCACCGTTGGTCTTGGCAGTCATCGGCGTGGAGTGCAGGCTAACCTTCTGGCCGATGATGGGATGATAAGCGCCGTCTAGGACAGTCACTTGGAGGGTGAAGCCCTTGGTAGTAATCGACTTGATGGTACTGTCCGTAACATTACCAGCGGCGTCTTTGGCAACAATCATGTAGTAATACGTCGTACCGGGCACGAGCTGGCCTGGCGCTAGGTTGACGGTTTCAGCGGTACCAAGAGGGCTAAAAGCCGTTGTTGAACCAAGATCGGCTGACGAAGTACCGTACTGCAAGGCCACCTGCACCGGTATGCTGCTGGCCACGCCAATCGAGGCTTGGCTGAACTGAACATCGCTCTGCTTAGTTGTCAGAGTAGGTTTAACAACAGGTGTGGCAGCCGGCGTCGGCGTGGCAGCCGTGGTCGTGGTAGTAGTGGCGGCAGTCTTCTTAGTCGTCTTAGAACTGGAACTGCTGGACGAGGAGCCTCCCGAGCCACCGCCAGACGCTGCGGTGGTGAAGCTGACGGTTGCACCGGCTGTTGAAGGGTTGGTGTAGGTGCCATTCTCGGCGGCGTTGGCATTACTGATACCCAGGCTATCGCTGCCGCTGCCGGCGAGCGCCGTAAAGGTAATGTTGGCGATCAAGCTGTCGCTGCTAGTATCGCTGCCTAGTATCGCGCAGCCGAGAGTGACGCTACCGCCTCCACCGGAGTTTTGAGCGCAGGTCGAAAACACGCCCAGTGATGTCGATACAAACTGAAGTTGGGACGAATTATACCCAACAGTGGCTTGAACAGCGTTAACTGAGGTGCCCGGGTTAATACGCAGCGCAAGGGTAATATTGCTGCCGTTCTGGACGCTGGCGCTGGAGGGCGATAGGTAGATTTGGCCAGTACCGGCCAGGGTGGTACCCGGCATTAACCAGACGCCTAGGCTGGCTAGCACGCCGAAAATGGTCAATTTTGTTTTGAAGCGCATTTTTTTGTGTGGCTCTCTTTGCATAATTATACATAATGTGGAGGACTTGGCAAAGTTTACTTTTCGCCGGTGACTTTCATAAATAAAACCTGTCCTTTATAATGATACGTGGAGCCTACTCACTAGTCTTTGCTAATTCGATTGAACGCGCGGTTCGCCGCACCACATAATCTAGCCAGCAAACACTAAACTCAGGCACCAGCACCATAAATCTCAAGCTATAAGGAGAGAGTATGCCCTCATACTCCGAATTAGCTCGTTCTCCCTTGGCGCGGAGAACGGGTACGGCTATTGCTGTGTGCGCTTCGGCGTTGGCGATAGCAAAAGCGGCTGAAGCCCAGCTTACGCCCCGCGACAAAAACCAGCTAAAAGCGGAAGCTTTGGCATGGTCAGCGAGTCGCGCTGTCAGTTTAATGGCCTTGCGGATTGGTGATGAGGTACATACTCTAGCCGTGTCTCCGGAAATTCCAGCCACGAGGCGTTACCGACACCATCGTAAACACCGGCGTCCACATCATATCGACGTAAAAGCCCATTCGGCAGCTCCTCCTTTGCCAGCTATATTACGAAGAATCGGCGGATGCGAAAGCGAAAATTCACCTACTGCGCCAATTAATTACACCGCGATTAATCCACATAGTACCGCATCGGGAGGATTTCAAGATCTTGATTCGACCTGGAATAAATATGAAGGTTACCCACGGGCCATGGATGCGCCGCCAGCCGTGCAAAACAAATTTAATGAAACACTATACACCAGCCAGGGCACGAACCCGTGGTACTCCAGCGAATCGTGCTGGGAATAAAATCACAAATATGGTGTACAAAACTTAACAGCGCGCTCTCAGGCATAGGGTCTATGCTAACGGTAGTTGAGGAGGATAGAGTCATGTCGAGAGAACGAGCCATACGCCACAAAGCCGCCGGTCAGCCGCGGGTTTGGTGGCGCACTTATTTAGCGTAATTAGCTGAGAGTTTTGGTTTAGCCGGCCAGGGGCGCTTGGTCTGGTTTGTCGTCGAAGCTGCGCGGCCATAAATGACCGACACGCACGGCCGCCACTTCGACGGCGTAGTACAGCAGTTGGGCCTGGAGGTAAATCCAGAACAACAAGCCGAGGGCGACGGCGAAGTAGCTGTACAGGGCGTCCAGGTTGTGTAGTTCGCGTTTCAACAGATAGCCACCGGCCGCCTGCAGCAGGACCAGCCCCAGAGCTGCCACTACCGCCGCCGAGCGCGTCTTGCGCAGCGGCACATGCTTGGGTACGCAAATATTGAGCAGAAAAGTAAATAGCCAGAAGAGCATAAACAGATCAATCACCACCGACAGCAAGCGGAAGCCGAGGCCATGACCGACGCCGGCCGCCAGGCCGGTACAGACCGCCGCCAGCACGAAACCGCTGCCGCCAATAATCATAATGATAGCGTCTTTGAGCAGCGCTCGGCCGAAGTTATCACGTTCTTTTTTCGGCACTCGCCAAATGCGCTGGACACCGAAGCGGAAAGCGTCGGCCACGCCCCGGGCACCATACAGCGTCAAAATAATACCGATGACCAACGCCGGTCCATTACGGTGCAGGGTGTGGATGTGCTCCGACAGCTGACTGCCGAGTACCGGGAAGTAATTGGTCGTGCTATTAATGATCACGCTCTGAAGATGCGGATGTCCGGCGCCCAGCGTCGTCGTCAGCGTTGTCAGTACCAGCAGCAGCGGGAACAGCGACAAGAAGCCATAGTAAGTCAAAAGGGCCGCCTGGCGGCCGGCCTGATCGTTACTGTATTTCTTGATAACGCCGTAAACGAAAGCTGACCAGGCGTGTTTCTGCTGCAGTTCGTCGAGTTTGCGGACTAGGCCGTCGAGTTGTTTCATTTTGGCTGGCTGGTACTGGCTAATTACCTTTAATTACAGCACACTACCGCTGTTTTGGCCAGCTTGTGAGAAACTTTACAGCTCGATTCAAGCCACGAGCACAATAATAGAATGGCTAACAAAAGGAGAATGCTATGTCCAACGAAGAAGCCGAAAGCCTAATGGAAACTTTTGATAAATGGGACGTCAAACAAGCCAAGCATGATTTTCTGCATCGTATGGAACACAAACTCCGCCGCAAGGAACAATTAGTCCGACACTAGAATCTGATACGCCGCATGAAGTTGTCGACGGCATCGGCGCGGTGTGGCTCGAGCGGCAGGCTGTCGCTGAGTAATTTGACGATTTTATCTTCGTCGGTCGGCGCATAATAAATGGTGACTAGCGGCGCGAAGCGTTTCAGTGGCATGAAGATAACGCTAGCGAAAGCACCCTCTGGTACAACCGCGAACGAACGGAAATCTTCGAGACGGTAATACTTTTGACCGATGTTGACGCCTTCAGCGTTCAAGCGGTAATCTAGCTGCCGGGGCTGCCGGGCACCATAAAAGCCTAGTGTTAGGGCGCCGACTATGACGACGGCCGTCGAAATTTTATCCCTGGTCAGTAGGTAGATCAGTGCGGCGATCACGGCAGCTGAACCGGCTAGTGCCAGATACCAAGTGGCTGACTTTTCATGGGCTACGAACTCCGAAGCCGTCCAACTGATGCCATCCGGGCCATCGGTAGTTGCCGGCGCTGGCGCGTCGTCGATGGCTGTTTCTGGCTGGGCTTCGGCCGGCACTTGCTCCGATTCATTATCTTGAAACAAGCCGCCACTGGCCGCCTGATGATTTTTCTGGGGTTGAGCAGCCGCTGACTTCATCGTTGTTGAAGCTACGAAACGGTCTTCAGCCTGGCGTGGCAAGCCGGTCGGCCGAACCGCATTGCTACCGGGTGATACTACCGTGCCCGGCTGCGCCGCCGGCAACGTTTCCGTGGCGGCGGCTTTTTTCTTCCTCAATGCCATAAGCGTTATTGTACCGCAACCGCTCTCATCAAGGCAAAATGGCCAGCGCCTGAATTTGGGATTACCTCTTCCTGATGCTATAATCACCTCTGTTACGGAAGGGTGTCCGAGCGGTTTAAGGAACTGGTCTTGAAAACCAGCATGCCAGCAACGGTATCGTGGGTTCGAATCCCACCCCTTCCGCCACACAAATAGGTTAAAATGGTTTGACGAGGAGAGGTACCCAAGAGGCTGAAGGGGTCGGTTTGCTAAATCGATAGGGGGAAGTAATTCCCCGCGAGGGTTCGAATCCCTCTCTCTCCGCCAAACGAACATAGTTTGGCCAAGCCGCGTTAATTATTCAGATTGGGATGAGAATGTCTAAATTACGCAGGGCCAGTTTAACTTTCGGAGTTATTTTGGGCATACCGATATTAATTGTTGCGGTGTTTATCGGGCATGGACTTATAAGTCACCAAGCTCTGAAGCATAACCTTGAACAAGAAGTAGGCCAACTGGCTATTCCGCCAGGCTGTACAAAAAACTATGGCTATTATCAAGCCGGGGGCTTTGGATCAGACATTGCCACACATTTTCAGCAAGAATATAAATGCAACGTGGCCGGCGGTATAGCCTATGAAGCTATAGTGACTGATTTAGTAAGCCACGGTTATCATTTGGTCTCGGACGAATCATTGCCGCACAAGAGCCCTTTAGGTTCAAGCGATTATATAGGTTTAGCCTATAGTTTTATTTACGCATCTAAGCAATTCACGGCAAGTTATGACTTTCACCCAAACCAACCAAGTTGTTGCAGCCTCAATGGGCTACATATAGTTAACCCTAACGATTTGGCAAATATCCAAGTAACAGGCATTTCGCTGAGACTTGAATAATAGACTAAGGTTGGGCGAAAACGAGAGCCTCGACGACGCCAGCACCGGCTTTTCTAAGGATAGCGGCCGCCGCTTCCAGCGTGGCGCCGGTGGTTATAACATCATCAACCAGAATAATATGGGCGCTGCGCAGGCTGGCTGGCCTGGTAACACGAAAAGCGTTCGTTAATTGGGTCAGTCGTTGGGCGCGCGGCAAGCCGTGCTGGTGGCTTTGCGTCAAACGGGCCAGCGTATCCATATAAACCATACCGGTCTGCCTGGATAGGGCCCGAGCCAGCAATTTAGCCTGATCATAACCACGTTGTCGGCTGCGGCTCGTAGCCGTTGGCACCGGCACGATTATGGCGGATTGGTCCGAGACCAGATTACGCAACCTGGTCGCCATCCGCTGTGCAGCTACCTGGGTACCGGCCAGTTTTAATTTCCAGATCAGATCTTTGGCGACCTTCTCATATGTCGTGCCAACGCGCACCCGAATTAGTTGGCTGGTTTGGCGACAAGCTAGGCAGGTCAAACCGCCGGCCGAGGCTCGGCGGCAACGATAGCAACGTTCCGGCACGGCCGGCAGACCCCGCAAACACGCCGAACAAATTAAATCACCCTCGGCATCACAGCCGAGACAATTATGTGGCGCCATGACTCCGATTAACTGGTCAATTAAGCTCATAGCTGTCAGCGTTGTGTTTAATATGTTGTAAATAAGTAGTTCAAAAGTTGCAGACTATTTACAACCTAAGCTATACTGCTAACAAGACAAAAAGACAAGCCTACTTAATTATATTTTAATCTGTAAATTCCCACCTGGGGATGCAGTAGCCACCGGAGGGCATTATGGCGCGACGCAATCGCGATGACGATCTTTTACTCGAGGAGGATGAATTAACGGCAGCTTTCCTGGGTGACGAAGCCGCGCCAGCCGACAGCAGCCAGCCAGCCAGTGCCCCAGCGGCAGCGGCCGATGAGTGGGATGAAGAAGAACCAATCGCCGGCCAGTTGGCGGTCGACGTTTACGAGACCCGCGAGAAATTGGTCGTCAAAGCCCGCACCGCCGGCGTCAACAAGAGCGACTTGGACGTCAGCATTTCCGATAATCAGCTAACCATCCGCGGCACGCTGAGTTCCGGTACCGAAGAAGACGTTGAGAATTACTTCCTGCAGGAATGTTACTGGGGTGAGTTCTCACGCAGCATCGCCTTGCCGGTCCCGGTCAAAGAAGAAGAGATCGAAGCCGTACTAAAAGATGGCGTGCTGACCATCAGCTTCGGCAAAGTCCAGCAGGACACCGTCAAGAAGATCCAGGTTTTGTAGAAGCAAGCTCCGCATTATTAAAAAGCTCCCCTATGGGAGCTTTTTAATTTACTTAGCTAAACTTACTAGTTTGAGTTTAAGGTCGACGTATTACTCTGTGCTTCGTTCAACACGAAGTGGACGATGACTTGGGCCAGGGCCACAATAATTAGGCCGACGATGGCATAAATAAGGGCGTTCTTGGCACTGCCAACCTTATTACTATCACCTCCAGATGTTATATAGCGAAAACCGCCATAAATAATCATGATGACGGCCGTTGCGCCAACGACGATGGAGAATATGTTGACGATGGTCTTGGCTATCGATGTCAGTGTGTTGTCAGTATTGCTGGTGCCGCCACTACAACCGGTGGTGGTTGTGGTGCTGGTACCGTTGGCCGCAGCATTAATACCGCCGCAGAGACTGTCTTGGATCGCATCTGCCGCCACAACCCGCGAAGCAATTCCAGGAACCAGGCCGGGAGCCAGCATCATTAAACTAGCAGCTATTAATACCATATGTCTTTTAAATTTTTGAATCATCGGGTACCTTTCATTATCTTTAGCTTATCTTACTTATACTACATTGGGATTATATAAATCAAGCTGCTAATGCCTATTCATGCCTTGTTGTCCTAGACCGCATGAGTTGCGGTATTAAAGGCGAAGTGGACCAAGGCCTGGGCAATAACAGCTATCGCCAAACCGATCAGAGCATAGATAAGCGTTGTTTTGGCCGAACCGACCTTGTTGGCTTCACCGCCGGAAGTAATGTACTTGAGGCCGCTAACAATAATCATAACAACCGCCACGATACCGACAATAATACTCAGTATGTTAATGGCGGTGTGTACCACGTCGTCCACGCCGGCGCCGGAGCCACAATTACTAGTACCGCTGAGTTGCGAAACTCCGCTACAGGCCGCTGAGGTGTCCAGCGCAGAAGCCGTACCGCTAAGCGATAATGCAACAAAAGGCAGTAGCGCCAAACTTAATGTCATGACTATATTCTTCATGCTTTTCATGGCTCTTTTCATGTTACCTTATCGAGCACGAAAATGACTATGGTCTGGGCCAGAATCACAATCATGATGCCTATTAAGGAGAAAATTACGCCCGAGCGCGCCGAGGCCACAGCATTGCTGTCGCCTCCGGCCGTGATCATCTTGATACTACTAATAAGGATGCCGATGACGGAGGCCACGCCAACAACGATCGACAAGACTTCGATGATGGATTTGATGAGGCCGATGATTGGGTTGGTGCCGGATTTTTGCTGGGTCGTGACGTCGGTACAAACCGTCGGCGTACTGGTACTGTCCGGATTGTTGCAGTTCTGGAAAATGTCAACAGCGCCAGCCTGACCAACAAGCGCGCCCACCGGGAAAAGCAGGGCGGCGATTATCGACAACGTGACGATTATTTTCCTCATAGTTTTCCTAGTACTAGAGAGACTATTGCTTCGGCAGCCAAGGCTACCATCAGACCGACTAGGGCATAGATAATAGTGCTACGAGCTCTGGCCACGTCTTGGGGGTCGCCCTGGGCGACCACGAAGCGCAAGCCGGCAATGACTACGAAGAGTACGGCCAGGGCGCCAACCACGGCGAAGACGATCTGCAATATTTGCCCCAGCTCGGAATTGCTAGCCGAGACGGCCGGTAAGCCAGTCGTGCAATCCGTGCCCGTAAGGACGCTGCATGCTCCCGCGGGACCACCAAAATTAGATATCGGTAATAATAGGCTGATCATGTGATACTTCCCGCGATGAAGGCGATGATTGCCGAGGCAGCAACTGCGATAGCTAGACCAATGAGGGCATTTATAATTGTACTCCTGGCGCCTTTGGCTTTTTCGGGGTCGCCCTCACTCGTCACAAATGACACGCCGCCATAAATCACGAAGATAACAGCCGCCAGACCGGCGACGCGTAGCAGAATCTCGATAATTGCCGCTACGATTAACCATGCGTCGCTAAGATTAGTAATCTGCGGGCTGCACAAGCCAGTTGTCGAATCGGTGACCCCAGGGAGATAGTGATACCAGGTTGGGAAACCCAGAAAGCTGCCACCAGGGCACGGTTTGGGAGCCGCAGCAAAATGTAAAAGCAAGAAATTATTCATTAGTGCAGAACTGCTGACGGGATTAGGTAATTCAATATCGCGTATCCGAAGATGAAGATTAACAGCGCCGTGAAGTTGCTCTGAATTCGGTGTACGGCCTTGGCCGTGGACTGCGGATCGCCGCGCGAAGACGTATATTGAATACCGGCCACGATCATCGAGGCGATGATCACCAACCCGACCCCGTCCGACAAGAAACGAATGATAGCGAAAAGAGCGTCAGGAATCGGATTGCCTTCACCCTTACAACCAATGTCGAAGCTCATCTTGGTAGCCTCTGAGCCGCCACCGCAGTGTGGCACATTCTGAAAGCACTGCGTGGCGTCGTCGTTCGGCGCGACGCTTCCATCCGAGCAATACTGAACATTGCTGGGGCCGTTAGCGACAGGGCCAACGGGTTCGGCAGAGGCGCTAGCCGAAAATGCGAGTAGCACCATACCTATAACAATTGGCGTGCAAAGAATGCGTAGCGGACGTCGGATTTTATGTATCAAACTTTTTGTATTATGCATTGTCAATATTATAGCTCAAACGACTTAGCAAGCAAGCTAGGCGTTTCGGCTAATCATAGAAGTTCTGGAGACCTTTTTCCGATAAAGCTTGTGCTATAGTAAGATGAGTAGTCGCTATGAAAGCAAAAATGCGTAGCCGTTTGTCAAAGTATTACTTTTTGTGGTTTGGCGCCATTGTAGCCGTATTCCTGGGCGTCGGCTTAACCCTCCACCCACCCAAAGCCGCCTCCGTGGCCGCCAACCAGTGTAGTGGCAACGGTGACACTTGCGTAGTTTTGGTCGTTACCTTAACGGGCAGCGGTACCCCGCCGACAAGTGGTGTAACTGTTACTGCCAAGCGACATGCAATTTCCGACAATGGCATCGCGCCAATTTCGATTGACAACACAGTCACCCTGGACGACCAAGCTAGTCTCCCGGCAAACCTCAATGGCTTCCAGACCTTTGCTAACAATACTAAGCTGGGGGCCCATCAATTCACGTCATATTATGGTATTTATGACACGAATAGCAATAATGGTGGTGTCTGTGCAGCAGGTGGTAATCAGGCTGAAGGTACTTTTGATATCACGGTTGGTGGCGCCGCAACTGGCTCTCTCAACGGTGTTAATCTGTGCACAGGTTCTCCTGAGACTAACGGCGCATTTATACATAGCGTCAACATTCCGATAAACACTGCTTCAAATCCATCCAAAAATGGTGCCATAAGCGGCAGCGCGCAATACGACAACAGCTCCACCAATCAAACTGGAAGTTGTAGCACTGACAGCTCTATTAAAGTTGTCAACCCAACCAATGGCAACCTCATAGAAAAAGTTAGCCCTGATAATAGCGGTAACTACCGGACCCAAATGGACATACCGCCAAGCGACTACACGGTTGAGCTAACTTGTTATAACGGCCCTAATCAAGCTGGTGTTGAGGTATATGGCGGCGCCCTTATTCAACAAACAGTAACAGCCAATCAGACTACAACCGGCGTTAATTTTTGCTTAGTCGGTGATGGCACATCGGCTACTGGCGATAGCCTGGGGTCAGCGTCGGCTTGTCAGCCAGCAGCAGGCGCAACCAATAACGGCACCAATTCTTCTCAGCCGAGTTGCGAATCTTCCGGCTTCAGTTTGTCGTGGATTTTCTGCCCAATTATTAATGGATTGGCAGACGCATCAGATGGTATTTATACAAGCATTGTCCAGCCTTTATTAAAGGTCGACCCTGTCAATCTTTCGAGTCCGCAAAGTGATCCGTCTCACACCTATGAAATCTGGTCAACCTTCCGGATTTACGGTGACATTTTCTTAGTAATAGCGCTTTTGGTAGTTGTCTTCGGTGAAAGCATTGGTGGGGGCTTGATTGACGCATACGCCGCTAAGAAAATCCTGCCGCGTTTATTGGCCGCCGCCATACTCATCAACTTATCTATCTACCTAGTGGCGCTGGCCGTGGACATTACTAATATTTTAGGCAACGGTATCGGCGCCTTGATCGAAGCGCCGTTCAAAACTGCTGCTTGTACTACCGCTAATAACCTAGCCACGGGGACTCCTTGTTTTGCTCTCAACATCAACGGCTCAACTGGCGATCTCGGGATGGCCGCGCTGGTGGGAGGTGGTATTTGGGCAGCTCTCGCGGCTGGCCCTCTTGTAGAATTCCTCCTCTTATTCGTGCTAATACCTGCTTTTCTGACCATGCTAGCTATTGTCGTGACCGTCTTTCTGCGGCGCGGTCTTATCCTTTTGCTAATCCTTATGTCGCCAATAGCCTTCGCTTTGTACTGTCTGCCAAATACGGAGAAATATTTCAGGCAGTGGTGGGACCTGCTACTCAAAACGTTGCTCGTCTATCCGCTGATAGCTGCCATATTTGCGCTTGCCAATGTTTTGTCCGTAACTATTGATAAAACGTCTACTGGGGGGCTCAAAACTATTGCTGACTTTTTGGCAATCGTTGCTTTATTCGTGCCCCTATTCCTAATACCGTTCAGTTTCCGCCTGGCGGGCGGCTTGCTTGGTCGATTCCACGAGCTTGCTACTCAGAGCCGTAAGCAGGCTCACGAGGCCATCAAAGGTAACCCCAATGATCAGTTCAGCTGGCGTAACATGACACGGCGGAAGTTGGCTAACCGAACATTGGCCCAAAGGGAAAATGTGGTAAATCGCGGTATAAATATGCAAAAGAGTAATCGTTCACGCTTCGGTAGAGTAATGGGTGGTGGATTAGCTTCGGTGGCCGGCTTCGGTAATTACCAGCAGAAACGTTCAATCAGGAATAAAGAGGCCGCCGATTATATTCAATCACAAACGGCAACCGGCAATGACAGTTCAGTGCGAGCTATGTTCGCAAGAAAATTAGACTACATGCGTGATACTGGCCAGAAAGACGCAAACGGAAATGCTATTATGGAGCGCGAAAGCGGTTATTTTGGCACCGATACTCGAGTCGCCAATGGCCTAGCGACCGGGAAGAGTGCACCTGACTTTTCCGAATTTGAGGTTAACAAAGCGCGTGGGCTTATGTCCCACGATGCTTCTTTCTATCAAGCTGGCCTAACGTACGAGGTGGGCAAAGCTGGAGATGATGACGTGCTTGATACTATTCGAAGCGTGAATGCCAGCAATATTCAATCAAGTCCATGGTTGCGCCAAGAAAGTGCAGGTATTGTTAAAGGCACTGGCTTTAGTCATCAGCAAGCCCGCCGAGAGATGAAACACGAAGATCTTGATGTCGGCACTGGTACATATACCAGGAGCAGCCGCGCCTCCTCGCGCGAGATTGCCGAGAACGTCAGCAACTGGGGCCTATCTAATATGCGTACTTCAACATTAAAGGCAGAGCAAGATGATTACAAGGCGGCTCGTGCTATCGTGTGGTCGAGTGATCCGAATGCTACTCAGGAACAAAGGCTACAGGCTGCTAGCGATATGGCTGAAATCAGGACTCATAAAGTACAACCCAAGATTAACGGCATAGAAGACGCACAAGAAATCATGCGCCATGTTGAATCAACAGCCAATTCATTGGATATGCGACGGCAGCAAACTGGAGGTTTCGCGCTTCAAGGGGAAGGTCCTGACCAAAGCGTTGTATCCGGGTCACAGACGGGTGCTGCCGGACATGTGAGCGAAGAGATTGAAAATCTCATAAATCTTGCGGCTACGAATCGTCGAGGCGTTAATGGGAATGGTAATGGTGGCTAAGCTTGGGTTAGATGGATAAGCCCATGGTGGGTGTAGAATACTAGAAGATGGCAACCTACAAACTAATCCAGGATATCGAGGCTGAGGACCATATCCTCGGGCCGTTGACGCTCCGGCAGTTCATCTTCGCCCTGATTTCGGCCCTATTCTTATATATATCGTTCATTTGCCTGACCAAGGGAGCGGCGTTCCTGCTGGTGCTGTTCCTGCCGCCAGCGCTGTTTTTCGGCTTCTTCGCGGTGCCTTTCGGCCAGGATCAACCGACCGAAGTGTGGGCTCTGGCCAAGATACGGTTTTTCATCAAACCGCGCAAACGGTTGTGGGATCAGAGCGGGATCAAGGAATTGGTGACCATCACGGCGCCCAAGAAGATTGAGCAGGTTTTGACAAATGGCTTGTCGCCAAACGAAGTCCAGAGTCGCCTGACGGCCTTGGCCAACACCATCGACAGCCGCGGCTGGGCTATCAAGAACGTCAACGTTAATTCCTATGCCGCGCCGAACCCTTTGCTGGCCGCGCCGTCGGACCGGCTGATTGATATCAGCAACATCCCACAGGAAGTGCCGAGCTATGATGTCCAGGCTGGTGACGACATTCTTGACGAAACCAATAACCCGATCGCTCGGCAATTCGAAACCATGATTACGGCTTCGTCACAGGCCCATCGTCAACACCTGGTTAATGAGATGAATGGTACCGCTCCGGCAGCTACACCAACCCCGCAGCAGCAAACTGCCCAAGCGCCAGCTGATTATTGGTTCATGGACGCCGCTGGGCGTTCAGCCGGGGTGGGCGCGCAGGTCGTGCGGCCGGGCAGTGGGGCGAATGACCAAACTTTAGTGGCCGACGAGGCCGACACCGCTGCGCTGGCCACCGGCCAGAGGGCCCGCCAGGGGGTTAATTTATCTAATTCTCATCTGCGCACCCTGCGGCCGCTGGGCAGCCAGCCGGCACCTCCAACAGTTAGTCAACAGCCCGCACCGAGTGGTCCAGCGCCTGGCACTGCTCCGGCGGATGCTGCTATACTATCTTTGGCAAATAACAACGATTTGAACGTGGCGACCTTGGCCCGCGAAGCCCACAAAGCCAAAGGCGAAGGGCCGGATGAGGTTGTCATCTCGCTACACTGAGATTTCCACTGCAGTGTAGGCGTGACCAAAAGGTGGGTTTACGATAAATGGATCCCTCAACAGTTAATCAACCAACCGCTCCCGCCGGCGGGCAGAGTGACGGGTCGCTGGTCGTGCCGCACGTCCAACCAGTCGGCTTGCCGCGCAGCCCGACCGACCGTTTCCTAGCGCCACTGACGACGCGAGAGCCCTTGACGGTGCCGGAGCCAATGCCCATACCGCGGCCGGCCGAACCGTTGACGGTGCCTGAGCACCTGCCGCGGCCCAGCTCCCTGCCGCCCGAGCAGGCCGCACCGCCGATTAACGACGTCCTGCGGGTGCCAACTCCGCCAGTTCCGCCCGCGACCCTTCCAGCTCAGCTGAGCGTCCCAACCGCACCGCCCACGGCTACTGGCCACGCTGTTACCGGCGGCGCACCCGCCCGTGCCAAAGCCGCCGGCAGCACCAATAGCACCCAGAACGCCCTGCAGATCGCCGAAATTCGCGATGGTATCGTCATCATGAACGATGGCAGCTTCCGGTCGGTGGTAATGGTCAAAAGTATAAATTTCGACCTGATGAGCCAGCAGGAGCAAGAGGCCGTGGAATATAGTTATCAGGGGTTCCTGAATTCGCTGTACTTCCCGGTGCAAATTTTCCTGCGTTCCCAGAAGATCGACCTGCAACCCTATATCGAGAAATTGGATAAGATCCGCACCGAACATGACAACATGCTGCTGGCCCTCTTAATGGAAGATTACATTGGTTACATCGACGCCCTCAGCCAGCAGACCAACATCATGGATAAGAAATTCTACGTCGTGATTCCCTATTTCCCTGTGGCCGACGTCCAGAAAGCGCTGAGCCAGAGCAAGAATTTCTTGACCGGCTTGGGCGGCTTGCTGAACAGTAAGGAGCAGCACGTCGTCATCAACGAAGTCGACCTGGAAAACGCCAAGACCGAACTGCGTAACCGCGTGCAAGCCGCTCTGTCCGGCTTGCAGCAAGCCGGCATCCAGGGCTTGCCACTTGATACTCAGGAGCTAATCGAGTTGTATTACGACACCTATAATCCGGACACTGCCACCCGGCAGCAGCTGAAAAACTTCGATGAGCTGTCGGCCGACGTTATTACCAAGGGTGCCGGCGCAGCACCGCAAGCCCATCTACAAAGGGAGCTGCAATAATGTTCGGACGCAAGAAACAGGCGGGGCTTGATCCGGTCACCACGGCCCAGGCCCAGCAGGCCCAAGAAGAGCAAGAGGTACAGGCCGCCTTTCAGAAGGGCATCACTGCGCTGCGCGATTTCATCGCGCCCAGTTCGCTGGAATTCCAAAGCACCCACTTCCAGCTCGGCACGCGTTACGCCCGGACGTACTACGTTTACGGCTACCCCCGGCAGCTGTACACCGGCTGGTTGAGCAGCATGGTCAACTTGGATGAAGTGATTGATCTGAGCATGTATATTTATCCGGTGGAAAGCCAGGTGGTGCTGGAGAATTTGCGCAAGAAAGTCACCCAGCTGGAGGCTGGCATCCAAATCGACTCCGAGAAAGGCCGGGTGCGCGATCCGGGCAAACAGGCCGCCATCCTGGACGCCGAGGAAATGCGCGACAAGCTGCAGGTCGGTGAGGAGCGCTTCTTCCGTTTTGGCCTCTACTTCACAATCTATGCCGGCTCGATGGACGAGCTGGAGTTCGTCAGCCACAAAGTCGAGTCGATGCTCGGCCAGCAGCTGGTTTACAGCAAACCGGCTTCGTCGCAGCAAGAGCAAGGTTTCAACAGCACCGTGCCGCAGCTGGTTGACCAGCTGCAAATCCGCCGCAACATGAGCACCGGCGCGCTGTCCACCAGCTTCCCGTTCACTAGCGCCGATTTAACTCAGGATAATGGCATCCTCTACGGCATCAACATGCACAACTCCGGGCTGGTAATTTTCGACCGTTTCTCTCTGGAAAACGGCAACTCGGTGGTGTTCGCCAAGTCAGGCGCCGGTAAGAGTTTTGCTGTCAAACTAGAGGCCTTGCGCAGCATGATGTTTGGCACTGAAATCTTCATTATCGACCCAGAGAACGAATATGAGCGGATGAGTGAGGCCGTTGGCGGCGCTTACGTGCGGTTGAGCCTGAGCTCGTCGACTCGTATCAACCCCTTCGATTTGCCGAAGGTCGTCGACAATGAGGAGGCTGATGACGCCCTGCGCTCCAACCTAATCACCCTGCACGGTTTGCTGCGCCTGATGATGGGCGGTGCCCAGACCCAAATGGTGGGCGGCGCGGCGGCGCTGATGCCGGCTCTGGCGCCCTCTGAGGAGGCCGACCTCGATGCCGCCCTAATCGAAACCTACGCCCGGGCCGGCATCACCAACGATCCGCTGACCCACACCGGCACACCACCGACCATCAATGACCTGTATGACACGCTGCTGCACATGGGCGGCACCGGGCCGCAGCTGGGCCAGCGTCTGCGCAAGTACACCACCGGCACGTTCGCCGGCATCTTCAGCCAGCAGAGCAACATCGACATCAACAACCCGTTGGTGGTTTTCAACATCCGCGACCTGGAAGATGAGCTGCGGCCAGTGGCCATGTACATCGTCCTAAATTACATCTGGAACAAGACCAAGACCGACCAGCGCCGCCGCATCCTGATCGTTGACGAAGCCTGGCAACTGATGAAGTACGAGGATTCGGCCAACTTCCTGTTCTCGCTGGCTAAGCGGGCCCGCAAATATAACCTGGGCATCACCACCATTACCCAGGACGTCGAGGATTTCATGGGCTCACGCATGGGCCGGGCAATTGTGGCCAACGCCTCGATGCAATTCCTGCTGAAACAGTCGCCGTCGGCCGTCGACGTGCTGACTGACGTCTTCAAACTGACTAGCGAAGAGCGCAAACGCCTCAGCCAGTTCCCGGTCGGCCAAGGCCTATTCTTCGCCGGCCAGAACCACGTTCACATCCAAGTCGTGGCCAGCCCCACCGAGTATGGGCTGATCACCACCACGCCGGGGCAGGCAGGGGCAGCCGGTACGCCAGGCACCCAGGCCGGCGAATTTAACCAGCCGCAAGGCACCATCGACCTCAATAATCGATTGGCGCCAGGCAGCGCTGGCGCCGCTATCGGCAACGCCTGATATTAAACCCTTAAACCCCGCCGGTCGGGTATAATATAGCCAGTAATGCTTAAGCAAACTTCAGGTTGAGGGCAGCCGGGAAATACCAACATGGCAGAAAACCCACAGCAAGATCCCGTCTATGACGACCATGAATTCCCTTTGACTTCGGAGCACCCGGCCTCCTCGCCGACGATTCAACAATTACGCAAAGACGAGGGCATCAACAGCACTGCTGGCGGCCGATCCGGCGGGAGTACCAGTAGCACTAGTGCTGGAAGCGGTGGCTCGACTACTAGTACTCAAGGTGACACGCCAGTCAGTACTGGCGATCTGGCTGACCGTGAATCCGGTGGCGGTCTCTATAATTCTAGCGCTACAGGGGGCGGCCCCGGCGGCGTAAAATATTTTTTCTGGGGCACCAGCAGCCGAAGGCGCCGGACAATTTTTGGCAGTATTGGCAGTTTCCTAATTGGCGGTGGCATTTTCGGAGCCACTATCTTATCTGGCCCCGGCCAGTTGATACAGTTATCACAAATCCTGCAGCGTAACTTTACTAATTCGGAAAATACTTCCTCCACTCGTAGTAATAATCTGCTCCGTTACGCTGGTGCGAATGACGTAGGTGAGACGCGGGTCGGTTTATTGGGCAGGCAGTACTTGCGCACCACCTTCGATGACCTGAGTGATATCGGCATCGAGCTGCAAACCAATGCTAATAGTGGCTTGCGTTCGGCAACTATAGACCCGGATAAGCTCGCCGCCAATTACCCGGAGCTCAACGGCATGTCACCCCAAGAACAAGCAGATTATTTGACGGATCAACTCAAACTCTCCCCGGGCGATGTTACCGTACTACCCGACGGCAAAACATTGTCTGTTGACGCCAGCGATTTCCCTCTAAAATCCGTTTCAGCTCTAAAGGGCAACTTGTTGGGGCTGCTGGGCGATGGCACCATAGCAACCGCCTTAAAAAACAGGTTGTTGGGTGACTACTTGGGTCTTCCGTCTCTTTTTCACCCGCTTTCCCGGGCCCTGGAGTCGAAGTATAATCAATTGCTTAACGAGGCTCAGCGCCAATCAGCTGTTGAAGACGAGGAGGCGGCCCAGGCAGCTCCAACAGAAGCGGAAGCCGAGCCGGCTGTTGAAGCTGTTGATGGCTCGGGTTTCAATGGCGGTTTGGCTGGTGCTTTGACGGCAACAGGCGGCGCGTGTTTTGTATACTCAACCGCTAAAGACGTCGAAACCATTGACCATTACAGAATAGTGTTGCCGGCTGTTATTGCGGCGGCCAATCTTATAGCAGTTGGTGAGCAGGTCAAGTCTGGCCAGGATCTTAGTGCGTCACAGGCCGGCGCGGTGGAGGAAAGTCTAACCGATTCGCAAGGCCAAAACGTCTGGCAGGGCCAGGCTCTTCAGGCTACAGAAGGTAACGCAAGTCCTTCGGGTCCCGATATATCAGGGCAGTACAAACAAGCTTTCTCCGGCCAGGGCACGCCCGAAGCTATATCGAAAGGAGCCGACGACGTGATCCATGATATTACCCTCGGGACGCTTGGCGCTAGTTTTGTTTGTAGTGCAGCCGGGACAGTTATCCAAATAGCTATCACGTTATCTGCTGGTGCCATAGGCGCCATTAGTGATGCGGTCAGCGGTGGGGCGCTAACACCGGTTGATTCGGCTGCTTTAGTCGCGTTCTTCGGAGCTAAGGAAGCTGCCAACGTTGGCGAATCTGCTATCTCGTTGCATTTTCTTCAGAATTTCGTTGTTGGCAAAACTACTGACGCCACACTAGCCAAGGACGCCTTCAGCGGCCCGGCGGGCGGTGATTTGCTGGCCTATGGGGCGCGGGCGGCGGCCGGGATTGGTTCTATAGCCGAAGGCGGGGTTAAACTTGCTGGCTCGGCAACCGCTGCTTTGACTTATCAGCAGCAACAGCAGGATGAGCGGCAATTCCGCTCCGAAGGCTTCTTCGCTAGAATGTTCGACATTGATGATTCCCGTTCGCTGCTAGGCAAACTGGCCGACTCGATTAACCCCAGCTTCATCCACAATGTCGCTAGCGCTACAAGCGGCATAGTCAATATTGGCAGCGGCCTGCTCTCCAACCTATCCTCGATATTCTTGCCGAAGAGCCAGGCCGCATCTGCTCCATACGATTGGGGCTCGCCGGAGTATGGCATCCCGGCCAGCGTATTGAATAATCCGGCCATGGCTGATCCCTACGCCAACGCCGATGATGTCGCGCAGGTATTGGATACATCCGGATGCCTCAACACTGACGGAACAACCAATTCCTCTTGTCCGTATATTTCCCGGGCCATGACCTGCTTTGGGGTAAACATTGTCAACGCTGCTAGCCCCGGGAGCACGACCCCAATCTGGGATGTTATGCCTGGCAGCATTGTGGATACTAGCAGTAGCAATTATGCCAACGCCAGCCCCAGCTGCGATGACCTGAGCGACCCCAACTGGCCAAGGATCATGTTGTTCGTATTCGACACCCGCACCATGCAAGCTATCGCCTGCTACCAAGGCGACGATACGTCATGTAGCGACGTCGGCGCTAGTGACTCGACCGGTGGCACGACAGGTACCGGCCCTGGTGGTAGTACGGGAGCTGGTACCACAACGCCAGTTTCGGGAAATGCTCAGCGGTTGGCCCAACAAATTTTGGCTAACAATAAAATTTCTCTGGAGGGAACGGACGTAGCCCAAGACGTGCAGGATGCTGCTAATGGACAGCCAGGCACGGCCGGCGTGCCGACCAGCTCTGCTATCCTCAAGTTAATCGCCACCGTCGGGCAAAGCCATAGCGTGGTGATAACCGCTATTCAGAGCGGTGGTACGGGACATTGTATTGAGAATGGTGTGGCTACCCCGAAATCCGCTTGCCCTGATGATCCCCACTATAACGGTGATGCGGTAGATTTTGGAGAGTTAGACGGTACTCTAATAACCGGGCGTAATCCTCCGGCTATCACCATTATGCAGTTGGCGTTTCCCCTCTTGCCCAGCGGCTCGGGCTTTGGTCAAAATGAATGCGGGTCGCAATACTCCACGAATGCTGAGCTACCGGATGGCGATATAACCTTCAACGATACTTGCAACCATCTGCACGTCCAGGTACCAGCGGGGACGCCATGATAAACACTATGCGCGGGCACTGGCAAAGAGTAGGTATTGCAGCCGTGTTTTCCCTTTTTGTTTTCAGCCAACTAACCTCTAATTCGTTGGCGTTGTCATCAGCTCAGCAAACGCTCTATGAAGAGGGTATTAACTATTTCGATTCAAGCACCGGTAGCTGCACTACTTCGGCTTCCGACACCACACCTGCTGCCAGCACTACAACTATTAGTCTGCCGACCAACGCCACTGCCGAGCAAAAAATTGCCCAGACCTTCGTTGTCGGTTTCGATGCCAGCACGCCTCAATCCCTTATTGATGATATTGCCACGAAATATCATATCGGCGGTATTTATCTCGTCGGTACCTCAGATGCTGCAGGGGCAGGCTTCACCAAAGCATTTTTTGACAAACTGGGTACTGACGCCGGCACGCCACTGACCATCGCCAGTGATGAAGAAGGTGGTCAAGTCACTCGTTTTACCTACCCGAATATCACTGGCGGTTTCCCGAGCGCCAAAACCATGGGCACCATGAGCGACTCGCAAGTACAGCAGCTCGGGCAGGAAGTTGGTCAACAGCTAACGACTGACGGCGTGACAGCGGACCTGGCGCCAGTGCTTGATCTGGATGATGGCACGAATTTTATCAGTCAGCACGACCGATCATTCTCCAGCGACCCGTCAACGGTCGCTGCCAAGGCCGGCTCTTTCGCCCAGGGGCTAGAGAGTAGTGGTGTAACACCCGTATTCAAACATTTTCCGGGTTTCGGCGGTGCTGGGCCTGGCGACACCGACACGACCCCAGTCACAACACCATCTTCCTATGATTTAAGCCAGAATGTCTCACCATATAAACAGTTACTCGACCAGAGCCAAACCAGTAATGCTGGCGTTATGCTCAGTAATCTTTTTGTCACCAATTTAACAAATGGTAAGCCGGCTAGTATTAGTTCGGACGCCGTTAATTATTTACGAAGTAATTTAAGCTTTAGTGGTCTTATAACGACCGACGATTTGAGTGCTTTAGCAAATTATGGAGCTCAGGCAGTTGATCTGCCAACAGCTGTTACGGACGCCCTCAATGCTGGCGTTGATATGCCACTCTTCAGTATCGGAACGACCGATCAGGCTACGGCTGAATCCAAAATACAATCGATTATTAGCGCTGTTAGTAGTGGCGTTTCGGGCAATAAAATTGATAGTGCTGACAGCCAGGTTCTAACATTCAAAAACAGCAGCTCAACCACATCAACCAGCACTGACACTGGTGGTTGCTGCGGCTCGGGCTCCACGACGGGCTTCGGCGGGACGCTTGATCAGTTCATGCAAGCCATAGCCATACACGAAAGCGGCGACATTCCCACGTCTGACAGCGGCAATGGGGCTTACGGTAAATATCAGTTTATACAATCAACTTGGCAGGGTGATGCCGCGCAATACTATCCTCCTGCTCAACAATTCGCTACCGCAAACCTTGCCCCCGAAGAGGTTCAGGATGCTCTTATGTATCTTGTCTACGACCCGGTGTATAAACAAGCTAATGGTGACATTTTTGCCATGGCTATAGATCACTATTATCCTGCCGATTTTCAGACAGCCCTAAAAAACCCCAATGACCCTAGCCTTAATTATGCGCCGCCGGGCAATAACGGTCTAACTCTCAAAGAATATGGAGACACCATAGCGCAAGCTGTGAGCAGCGGTCAGGAAGATGGCAAGGCCCTGAGTAGCGTGCCCCTCCTCTACGCCAGCGCGCCGGACTTTCAAATGTATCTGACTAAGGATGGCGGGCCAGCTTCCAGCTCCGGGACACCAACTACTACTGTAGCTCCTTCTAGTAGCTCGTGCAGTGGTAGTGGTAGCGGCGGCACTACATCAACCGGGCCCGCCTCCAATTTTACTTTCTACAGCCAGTATGACCCGCGTTGGGCAACAGACCCGTACGGGCCAGGTACAACCGTCGCCAGCAGTGGCTGTGGCCCTACGTCCGTAGCTGAAGTAGTGGCTACTTTGGCCGACAGCTCAGTTACTCCGGCCCAAACAGCGGCTTGGGGTCAGGCCCATAATGCTGATCAAGGGCAGGGATCAATATGGTCTATTATGTTAGTGCAAGGACCGGAGAACTGGGGGTTGCACGTTACGCAGCTGGGGAGTGACATGAATCAAGCGATCGACGTCCTGAATAGTGGTGGCCTAGTCATCATAGCCGGGACCGGGTCGGCGCCGTTTACGGCCGACGGACACATTTTGGTATTACGCGGCATCGCTAGTGACGGTAATTTCCTAGTTGGTGATCCCAATTCACCGGCAAGTAATCCCGGCGACCCAACCGCCGAATACAGTGCCCAACAAATTGAAAGTGCTGGTTTGCAGGCCATGTTTGGGGTAACGAAATGAACAAGTCGCAAAAAAGAGCCGTTGTCATTATTGTCCTGGTTCTTGTTGTCGCATACTTCACCTTCTCGATTTACCACCGGCACCACCAGGCCTCTTACGAACAAATTAGCGTCAATAAAGATACCGGGCAGACCATTATCAAGACCCCGAATCAGACTCCCGAAAATGGCGGTGGCACCAATCAGGTCACTACTCTAGGCACTAATAAATTTCTAGAAGCTGGCATGACAACGGCTCAATTCAACCTTGCTACCCAGATACTCACCACATATGTACATCAGCAGCTGCACAGCCAATATCAGCAGGTGGCGATCTTAAATGATGGCTTTAAAAGTACGGGCAACAATATCTATGCCAAAATGCGTCTGGGCAATTCTAGCATACTCGTGAATTTGAATATCAATTTCTACAATTTGTATACAGTGGATCTAAAGGTTACCGGCCCGAACAACAGCACCACTTATAATTACGATAGCGGAGCACAAACGGCGCCCCAACCGCCGCAGGAAGGCGGGGGGGAATAGATTCTAGCCCAACGCAATCACGTTGCAGCTCTTGGTGAAGTGCTGGACGACCAGGTCGGCGTCAGTCGTGGTTATGAAAGTTTGATACGGCGCCAGGTAGTCGGTTAGGGCGTGGCGGCGCTTGCCGTCGAGCTCGCTGAAGACGTCGTCGAGTAGTAGCAGCGGGGTCATTCCCCGCGCCCGCTCCAGCAGTTTGAGCTCCAGGATTTTCAGTGCCAGCACGACGGTGCGGGTCTCGCCGCGGGAGACGACCTCTTGGGCAGGGTGGCCGTCGGACAGGACCAATAGGTCCTCGCGGTGCGGGCCGGCGCCGGTGAAACCGCGCAAGCGATCGAGGTCGAGGTTTCTCTCCAGCTCCTCCAAAAATTTCGTTTCATAGGACTCGGCTGGCCAGCGATTTTGGTAAACCAGCTCGACGCGCGTCTTGCTGTGGGACAGCTCCTTGTACAGTTTGCCGATGCCCTGGTTGATCTCGGTAGCCAGCTGGCCGCGGGCTCGGACAATTTGGCCAGCTAACTGACTGAGGCGCAGATCCCAGGGGAAAATTCTGGTCCGGCTGGCACCGCCCTGCTTGAGCAGCGAGTTGCGTTGGGCCAGCGCCCGGCGGTATTGACGGCGCAGACTGCCGTAACCGGGTATGGTTTGCTCCAGCAAATCGTCGAGATAATCGCGGCGGCGCTCTGGGCTACCAATCAGTAGCTGTAAGCTATTCGGCTCGAACAAAACCACCGGCAGGCTGTGCGCCAGAGTCAGGCGCTGGAAAATCTTGCCACCTAGTTCATAAGTTTTCTGCGGCTGCGGCTGGTTAACGATTTTAACCGTTCGTTGATGACCTTCAGTTAGGTCGGCGTCGATCCGCGCCCATGGCCGGCCGAAACGCACCAGCTCGGCGTCACGGGCGCGGTAGGAATTGCCGCGGGCCAGCACCAGCACGGCTTCCAACAGGTTGGTTTTACCGCTGGCATTCGGGCCGACGATAATATTGACGCCCGGCGCCAGCTCGAACGACGCGTCGCGGTAAGAGCGGAAGTGTTGCAGCCGCAAGTCGCTGATCATATAGCTATTGTAGCCGTTTAGCTCTTGAGAGGCATGACGATGTGCAGATAGTCGTCGTTGGCTGGATCGCGTAGTAGCGTTGGCTCCAGCTTGCCGTTGAAGCCGAAAACGACGTCCTCGCCGTCTAGGGCATTAAGGGCGTCGAGCAGGTAGCGAGCGTTGAGCGTAATGCTGCCGCTGCCGCTGAGCTTGCTGACGGGGGCTTGGGCGGTATTTTCGCCTAGCTGCGAGGCCACGGAGTGGATGCTCAGCTGCTTGGCCTTATTATCGACTTGAATAGTGACACTGCCGGCACTCTCGCGGGCGAACAGGCTAGAAACACGGGTGACATTGATTAGGTCGCCGCGTTTGAGTGTCGCTTCGGTGGCAAATTTCTGCGGGATTAATTTGCGGTAATCTGGGTATTTGCCCTCAACCAGACGGGTGGTCAGCTCAACGTCGCCAACTTTGAACAGGACCTGCTGGTCGTTGTGGGTAACTCGTACCAGTTCATCATTGTCGCCCAGAACGCGCAGTAGGTCTTGCAGCGCCGAAGCCGGGATTAGCAGTTGCATGGTTTGTTTGCTGGTGCCGAGTTGTTTCTCGGCCAAGCGATAACTATCGGTGGCGGCCATCGCCAACTTGCCCTCAGCAGCTTGGAGCAATACCCCCGTAAGCACGGGCCTGGTTTCGTCTCCCGAAGCCGCGAAAACAACTTGTTGCAACCCTTTGCGCAGCAGCTGGCTGCCGACGGACCAGCTACTGCCACCGCTAATCGCGGGCATGACCGGGAAGTCGTCGGCCACAATGCCGTTGACCACAGATTGGTACTGGTCGGTGCTGACGTGTAGCTTGGTCTCTTGCAGGTCAAGCTCAATCACCCCCTCCGGTAAACTGCCCACGAAGTCTTGCATCAGACGAGCCGGCACGGTTATCGAACCCTCCTGGCTAACTTTGGCGCCAATGTAGTGGCTGATGGCGATATCGAGATTGGTGGCTGACAAACTAAGGCGGTTGTTATCAGTTTTAATCAGCACATTGGCCAGAATTGGCAGAGTGCCGCGGCTATTAGCCACCCGGGCCACCGAGTTTAACGCCCGGTTGAGGTTTTCTTGGGTAACTTGCAGTTTCATGAGACCTCCATAATTAATAATGAGTTATTTATATAAACCTTGTAGTTATCTTTATAGGTCCTGTTGATAATGGGTAAAAAGGTGGATTTAAAAGATACGAAAGATACTTTCGGGAACCAGGAAAAGATTGGTAAAAGCCGCGTATAAAACGTGGATAAAAACCGGTCTTTGCACAGAGCTTTTTGGCCAGACGAAAGCGCTGTGGATGAAACCGTAGTTTGTACACAAACCTTCCGAGTGGTAAGCACAGCTTTTCCGACGACTAATTTACGCATATAAATGATCCTTAATATTAGTAATCGCTTCACGCATGGCGGCGTCCACCTGGCTCTCCTTGGCGATCTTTTCCACCGAGTGGATGGCCGTGGTGTGATCTTTGCGGCCCAACTCGCGAGCAATCTTGGGGAAACTAAGGTGCAGCTCGCTACGCAGTATATACATGGCAATCTGCCGCGGTACGACAATGTCCTTGTCGCGCTTGGGGCCGACAATGTCTTCCAGCGGCACCTGGAAGTAACGGGCCGTGCGCTCAATGATTTGCTTGGCGCTCAGGTGTTTCGGTCGCCCACGTTGGCTGCTGAGCAGGCTGACGGCGATCGGCAGGCTGGGCTCGACGTTGTGCACTTCACAGTAGGCTAGCAACTGGTTGAGAGCACCTTCCAGCTCGCGGATGTTGGTCTGGGCGTTGTTGGCCAGATACTCGGTGACCTCTTGGCCGAGGTCCATGTCGTGTGTCTGGGCTTTGGTCTGGACGATGGCGCAGCGGGTTTCGAAATCCGGAATTTGCATATCGATGCTCATGCCGCCGGCGAAACGCGAGCGCAAGCGGTCTTCCAGCGTCGGGATATCCTTGGGCGGCTTGTCAGCGCTGATAATGATCTGTTTATTGGCTTGATGCAAGGCGTTGAAAGTGTGGAAAAATTCTTCTTGCATCTTTTCCTTGCCGGCGATGAACTGCACATCGTCGACGATCAAGACATCAGCCGTTCGATAATGCCCAGCAAACTCTGGCGTCTTGCGGAAACGCAGAGCGTCGACGAATTCCTGGACGAACTGCTCCGTCGAAATATATAAGACCTTGGCGTCCGGCGAGCGCTTGGCCAGCGTGTTGCCGACGGCTTGGATAAGGTGGGTCTTGCCGATGCCGACTCCGCCGTAGAGGAATAAGGGGTTGTAACGGCTCCCGGGCTGCTGGGCGACGGCTTGGCAGGCGGCAAAAGCCAGCTCGTTGCTGGCGCCGACGATGAAGTTGTCGAAAGTGTAGCGCTCGTTGAGGCCTTGGCGGTAGGAGTGGGCCAGGGCGTTGGTGGTTTTGGCCGCGGGCCGCGGCGTGGGCATCATACCGTCAACCACTGGCTCGCCAATTTCCGGCTCCGTGTCTGGCTTGCGGCCGGCAGTCACTGATATTCGATACTCGATTACAGAGGCGGTGACACCGTTCTTCTGCAGGGTGGTGCTGATCAGATCGTTATACTTGCGCTCCAACTGCTGCTTAATAAAGATATTAGGCACGCCGACCACCACCGTGTCGTCGGCTTGTTTCAGTAGGCAGGTGTTCTTGAACCAGGTCATGAAATTCCCTCTTGAGACCGTCAATTCAATCTCGCCCAACACCGCCTGCCACAAATTATCTTGTTGCACTGTCACTCCCATACCTCCTTAATATACGGCAGCGGCCCGCGGTTTTCCACACCCCAAATTTTTTTCAACTTGTTGACGCTTTAATTTTGGCAAACACCGTAATTTTATACACAGGCTTATAACCTATCTAGAAATGTGTGCACAACTCACTAGGCTTAGTGGAAAACTTTCTTGATTTGGTGACTAAATATTGTCAAAACTACGCCGGCTTTACAAACAGAGCTGAAACAGATAGAATACCCCAGATATCCACTAGAAATACACCAGGAGCCGTAAATGCCCAAACGAACTTATCAGCCCAAGAAACGCAGCCGCTCGCGGGAGCACGGTTTTATGAAAAGAATGAGCAGCCGCGGCGGGCGCAGTGTACTTAGTCGGCGCCGACTCAAGGGCCGGGCCAAACTCTCGGCCTAAGCCAGCTCTAAGATGATTACCCAGCGCCATCGTTTCCACGGCCTCGGCGGCCTGCGACCGGTCTACCGCCATGGCCAGACAGTCCGTGGTGCCCAAATGAGCCTCAAGTCCCTAAATCGCCGGCCGGGCAAACCATTTCGAGCAGCTGTGGTGGTTAGCCGCCAGGTTAGCCCCTCGGCCGTAGTGCGCAACCGCATCCGTCGGCGACTTTATGAGGTGTTGCGCCAGACCGACCCCCAGCTAACCGTCGGGCGGGATCTGGTGTTTACGGTTTTCAGCGATCAGCTGGCCAGCCTGGACGCCACCAAGTTGCGCGGGCTGGTCATCGAACTGCTGACCAAAACCGGTCGCGACTGACTAGCGAAGCGGCCGCTGTCTCCTGTATAGTGGTATGAAGAAAATAACCGGGAAGTTATTCAAGACATGTTTACGACTCTGATAGTACAGCCGATTTTTAACTTGCTGGTGCTGGTTTACGCGCTTCTGCCAGGGCACAATTTCGGTCTGGCGCTGATTATCTTCACAATTATTATCCGTTTGTTGCTGTGGCCGTTGCTCAAAAGGCAATTGCATCAGGCCAAGGCGATGCGCAAGCTGCAACCGGAGTTGAAGAAGATCAAGCAGCTTACCAAGGGCAACAAGCAAAAAGAATCAGCCATGCTGATGGAGCTCTACAAAGAGCGCGGCATCAATCCTTTTGGGACTTTCCCCATCCTAATCCTTCAACTGGTCATTCTAATCGGCCTGTACAGCGGTCTGCGGCGAGTAATCGCTAACCCGCACCAGCTGATTAGCTTCGCCTACCCCAGCCTCCAGCATCTCAGCTGGATGCAAACCTTGGCGCACAACATTCATCGCTTCGATAACACCTTGTTCGGTGTCGTCAACCTCAGTCGGGCTGCGCTTAATCATGGCGGCGGCGTTTACTTGCCGGCCCTAATTATCGTCTTGGGCAGCGCCATGGCTCAGTATTTCCAGGGCAAACAACTACTGCCGACGAGCAGCGACCAGCGCGGCCTGCGGGCTATCCTGAAAGACGCTGGCAGCGGTAAGCAGGCCGACCAGTCCGAAGTCAATGCTGCCGTCGGCCGCAGCACACGCTATCTGTTGCCCGTAATGATCTTCCTGTTCACCGTAAATCTGGCCTCCGCCCTCAGTCTTTACTGGTTGACCGGCGGTATCGTAGCCTTCATCCAGCAGAGCATCGTGCTGCGCGAAGACGAATCCGAGATGGAAACTCTGGCCGACAAACCGTCGAAGGATGTGGCCAAAATTCCGGAGGCCGAAGTCGTTTCATCTCCGAAAGCTAAGACTGCCGCCAAGCCCAAGAAAGCCAAGCGCCGGAGGAAGAAATGACCACCGACAGTGATGCCGCGACCATTGATAACCACGCCGCTCTTGAGGAAGCGATTATCTACGCCAAGAAATACCTGGAAGATTTGCTGTCATTCTTCGGTCTCAACACCGATGTCCACGCCACCAGCGACGACGAAGTCATCCAGCTCAACGTACCCAGCACCCACCTCAACGCCTTCCTAATCGGCCAACGCGGCGACAACATGCGCTCCTTGCAATACCTAACCAGCACGGCGCTGAAGAATAATAATCACCAGTTCACGCGCGTCAACGTCGACATCGCCGAGTACAAGAAGCAGCGTGCCGACCGGCTGCGCGAGCGTGCCGAAGAATGGGTTAAGCAAGTCCGCGACAGCAGCGAACCAATGGATCTAGAGCCAATGAACGCCGCCGACCGCCGCGTTGTTCACCAGTTGGCCGCTGAATACGGCTTGACCAGCGAATCAGTTGGCGAAGGCCGCGATCGGCACATCGTGTTGAAGGTTGACGCCAGCTAAATTTTTAGAGCTTTTTCGTAAACCGCGAGAGTTTGCTCAGCCATTCGCCGCCAGGAGTATTTCTTAACCTGGGCGGCACCTTTCTTGATCAGTCCGGCGCGCAGAGCAGGGTCGGTCAAAACTTTTTGAATGGCCTGAGACATTGCCTGAACGTCGAGCGGGTCGAAGTATTCGACCGCCTCGCCGTAAATTTCCGGCAGGCAAGTGGCGTTACTACTAACCACCGGCGCGCCGTGGGCCATGGCTTCCAAACCGGGCAAGCCGAAACCTTCGCTGAGCGAGGGGAAGACATAAGCCTGGCAGTTTTCATATAACCAGCGCAATTTGGCGTCATTGGCGAAACCGATGAAAACAATATTTTGGACGCCTTGTTTCCGGACGAAGGCCTCCAGCCGCCGATAGTTATTGTCTTGCTTGCCAACCAGTGCTAACTTGAGGTCGGGTTGCTGCTTCTGCAAAAGCTGGAAGGCCTCGACTAGGCGTTCCAAATTCTTGTGTGGCGTTGGGCGGCCGACGTACAAGATGAACCTAGACTTAGCTAATTCCACGGTCGGAATTGTCGGCACGATTATTTGGTCAGCAGCCTCGTAGGTAACGATGAGCTTAGACGGATCTACCCCCGTGAATTTGGCCACATCGTCTTTGACGAAGCTTGAGGGCACAATAACGGCCGACGATTTTTTTGCAGCGTTTATAGTGACGTATCTGTAAACTTGCTGCTTGAACTTGAAAACCGCGACGTTTTTGGCCGGATTGGTGAAACGCAACGTCGTGAGATCGTGGATGGTGGTCACCGTTTTGCCGCGATAACGCAGCGGTTGCTGTGTCATGCTGAAATGCACCAGATCGGCCCGCAGGCCGCTGAGTTGCCCGTTGAAACCCAGCTGCTCGCCGAAACTAAACTCCTTGTAAGGACTTTCTTGGATAGTGAAGTCCGGCGCCAGCTCGCGCAAATAATCCAACCGATGGGTCTTGGTCAGCACAATAATTTCGTGCACTGGCCGCAGCTTGTACAGATATTCGATCAGCTTATCAACGTAGCGTCCGGTGCTGGTGCCCGACTCGCGGGCGTCGATGACAATACGGCTCATGATTTTTTGCCTCGCAGTCGCCACCAGCTAGCTCGAAGTTTTCTTAGGGCATGGGCATTTGGCGGCAGGTCGTGGATAACCAGGCCCCAAATATATTCGTCCGATACTTTTTTGTGCTCCTGAACCCGGCGGCGCGCCTTGGACTTCCTGAATAACAACCAGGTGCTGACGGCGTCGCCCTTCAGTGCCGGCCAACCCTGACCACGGCTGATAGCCCGGCCGAAGAATAAGAAACGAGCCAGCATGAATCGCCAGCCAACACGGTAAAAATAGCGCCGCGGGACGTTCTTGGACAGCAACAGGGGCAAGTTTTTCATCGTTTGGTAGGTCGTGAAACCCTTGAGCTTGCTACTGGTGGCGCCGATCTGATGATTGACCACGGCGTCCGGCACGAAACCGACTTTCCAACCAGCCAGCTGAGCGCGGAAGCTAAGGTCGACATCCTCGTAATAGGCGAAAAAGTCTTCGTCGAACAGGCCGATTTCCTCCAGTAACTTCACTCGGTACAAACTCGCCCCACCGCTGGCGCCGAAAACCTCGGTTGCATCGTCATACTTACCGAGGTCGGTTTCGCCGCGGCCGCGCGGATAAGGTAGACCCCATACCGTGTAGTAATCGCCGGTACTATCGAGCGCCGTGCCGTCAGCATTCAGAATTTTTGATGTCACGATACCAAGCTTAGGATTATCGTCGAGTGCTGCCACCAAATACTTCAACCAATGCTTATCGGCCACGGCGTCGTTGTTGAGTGTTGCCACATACGTGCAACCATCAGTCATAGCTTTGCGGAAACCGCTGTTGACGCCGCCGGCGAAACCCAGATTATGCTCATGCTTTATAATCTCGACAGCCGGATATTTTTCCAGTAGTTTCAGTGAGCCGTCGCGCGAGCCGTTATCGACGACAATTATGTGAGCTTTGTCAGATTGCCCCAGAAGTGAGTCCAGACAACCCGCCAAACTATCTGCACCATTCCAATTTGGTACGACTATGGCAACTCTAGACATCGACGGGACCAGTCATTTCCTCTATAATACCCTAAAATAATGAGACGCATTTTCTCCAAGCAGAACCGCGCGCTGCTCAGCGAGCTGGTGCGCACCGATTTTAAGCTGCGCTACCAAGGTTCAGTTCTCGGCTATGCTTGGTCGTTGCTGCGCCCATTACTGCTTTTCATCATCTTGTATGTCGTGTTTGTGAAGTTTCTAAAACTCGGCGCCGGCATACCACACTACCCCGTTTATCTATTGCTCGGCATCGTGATGTGGAACTTTTTCTATGAAATGACGATGCAGAGCCTCGGCTCGATTGTCGGCCGCGGTGACTTGATCCGCAAAATTCGTATCCCGCGCTGGATTATCGTCTTTAGCAGTAGCATCTCAGCACTAATCAATCTTCTGTTGAATCTAGTCGTGATTGCCATTTTCATGATCGTCAATCACGTTCCACTGATGGGCACCATAGTTTGGCTACCGCTCCTATTCCTGGAAATCTATCTGTTAGCTCTCGGCTTGTCGCTATTCTTATCGGCGGCTTTCGTCAAGTTTCGTGATATAGGCTATATCTGGGAAGTGATCCTGCAAGCCGGCTTCTACCTGACACCGATTTTATATCCGTTGGCGCGCATCACCAATGTCTCATTCCAGAAACTGATTTTACTAAACCCGATGGCGCAGACCATACAGGATGCCCGCTATAGCGCGATAACCCACCAGACGATTACACCTAACCAACTCTTCGACGGCGGCTGGCACGAACTGGTGCCTTTCTTAATAGTCGCTATTGTCTTGGTCGGCGGCCTGTTTTACTTCCGCAAAGAATCCAAATATTTCGCGGAGAATATTTAGATGAACGATGACATCGCCATCCGCGTCGAGAATGCTAGCAAGTCCTTCAAGCTGCCGCACGACAAAAATACTTCCATCAAGGGGGCGGTTCTCAACTTCTATCGCCGGAACAAGACTTACGAAAAACTCGAAGCTCTCAAGGATGTTTCTTTCGAGATCAAGAAAGGCGAATTCTTCGGTATTGTCGGCCGCAACGGTAGCGGTAAAAGCACGCTGCTGAAACTACTGGCCGGTATTTACTCGCCGGATAGCGGCTCCATTCAGATCAACGGCAAGCTGACACCATTCATTGAGCTGGGCGTCGGCTTCAACCCGGAGCTGACCGGCCGCGAAAACATCTTCCTGAACGGCGCCCTGCTTGGCTTCAATCGCAAAGAGGTGCATAGGATGTACAAAGACATCGTCGATTTCGCCGAACTGGAAAAATTCATGGACCAAAAGCTCAAGAATTACTCGTCCGGCATGCAAGTTCGCCTGGCTTTCTCGATCGCCATACGGGCCGAGAGCGATATTTTATTGATTGATGAAGTTCTCGCCGTGGGCGACGTTGCCTTCCAGCAGAAATGTTATGAGTATTTCGACCGCTTAAAAGAAGAAAATAGAACAATGGTGCTAGTCACCCATGATATGAGCGCCATCAAACAATTCTGCGACCGCGCACTTCTTATTAACGAAGGACGGGTTCAGCATATTGGTAAGCCTGAGAATACCTCGCAACTATATGATCGCCTGAACTATGCCCAAACCGAGGCTGAAAAGAAAGACGAGACATCAAAGAGCGAACGAATCGTCTTGAGAACGCGGAACAGTCAGGGGAAAAATACCGAGAAATTCGAACACGGTGAGGATATTAACTTTAAGGTGTCCTGGCCCAAAAAGGACCAGCCCGGTGCTGTCGGGGTAGTTATTTCGAAAGGCACGGAAGTAGTCTTTGCCGTTAATACACTTGACCAGAAATGCGATCTCAGCAAGGGCAGTATAGGTTTACGAGTGGCCGGCTCTATCGGCAACGGACGCTACAAGACCTCAGCGACTCTTTTCGGTGCCAACAACAGAATCGTTATGGCTAGCAGCAGCCCGCAAACCCTGCTTATTTATAATCAGCCAACCAAGGGCACCCATGACGACGAATGGCAAGGCACGAGTTATCTGGAGAATAAATGGCTATGAGCAAGTCCGCCACTAGAGGTGCCTGACGTGTCAAATTACTCAAGCTCCGACTTTAATTTTAATCAGGGTGACCGCAATACCTCTTGGGCAAAAACTTTCGAGCTGATCCCAGAGGGCTCCGCTGTGCTCGATGTCGGTTGCAGCTCCGGGACATTTGGTGCCGAGCTGATAAAAAAGAAGAATTGTACCGTCGATGGCATCGAAATCGATGAAGGAGATTTTCGTCAAGCGGCCCGACGGCTGAGGAAAGTCTACAAGTTCGATGTCGAAACCGACGAGCTAACAATAGATACCACCTACGATGTTATCTTTATGGGTGATGTGGTGGAGCACTTGGCGCGGCCAATTACTACTCTTCGTAAGTTGCGCCAGCTGCTGAAAGTCGATGGCGTGTTGGTGTTTTCTATCCCCAACATCACACACATGCTGGTTAGGCTGATGCTGCTGGAGGGTAAAATCGAATATGGCCGGACCGGTCTGCTGGACGAGACACATTTGCATTTTTATAATCAGGAAGAAATCTACAGAGTTTTCAACCAAGCCGGGTTTAAAATTACGAAATTCGACTACACAGTCAACGATATGCCGCTTCCAGTAGTCAAAAAACGCCTGGCAGCCCTAGGTCTGACGCCAAATAAAATATTTTCTAAGCTCCTCGTCAGTACCAATGCTGCGGCCTACCAGTTCGTGGGAGTTGCGGCAAAGGGTAAATACGAAAGCCAAACCTTACCGGCTTCTAGCCCGCCTAATATTGTCAGCACCTACATTGAAGAATTAAAGAGAGACTATCAAAAGGCGATAGACGATCTAAAGGTAAATTTAACAAAAATTGACGAGGACAGAAGTCGAATCCTTCAGGAGAATAATCGGCTAAAGGCTGAACTGCAGCATCCTATGAATCGACTGCTTAACCGTGGGCATGAACATATTAAACGACTAAAATCTAAAAGGCGGAATACCTAAATATGCTTGCGGCAATACTCCCCAGAGGCAGCGCCAGACGTAAATTTGCGGTCAAGACGTACAGATTCATCACTTTTAAACCGGATATGAACCCTTACGAACGCTGGGCAATGGAGAATAATGATCAAATCAGATTTGTAGAAAGCGATAAGCTGGCGCGCAATCCTCTCATCAGTATTATCATCCCCGCCTACAATACGCCGCAACGCTATATACTGCCGTGTGTCTATTCGGTGGTTGGCCAATCATACCAGAACTGGGAACTCGTTATAGTTGACGCCTCAAGCGATCAACATAGCCGACAACGTATCCAGGCCCTGACCGAAACCGACAAAAGAATCAAAGTTGTAGAAGCGACCAACAAGGGTATTGCCGCAAACACAAATGTCGGGCTTAAAGAATGCTCAGGAGATTACGCAGGCTTCTTAGACCACGACGATTTGCTTACTGATGACGCACTTTACGAAGTCGCCAAAGCGATTAACGCCCATCCCCAAGCCGGCATATTTTACTCCGATGAAGACAAAGTAACGGATGATGGCCTACATTATCTCGGGCCGCACTTTAAGCCTGACTGGTCACCGGATTTATTGACGCATGTTAATTACATAACGCACTTCATGGTGGTTAGTAAATCAGCAGCTGATAAAGTCGGCGGCTTCGATAGCGCGAAAGATGGCGCCCAGGATTATGACTTTGCTCTCAAAATCACTGATCTTGGACTGCCGGTTGTTCACATACCCAAAATTTTATACCACTGGCGCATCGCCAAAAGTTCGACGGCCGCGGATATATCTAACAAACCGTACATTAAGGAGGCCGGTGTCCGTGCACTGAGCGACCACTATGATCGCCAGAAAATAAAAGCGCGCGTAAGACCGCTGATCGACAAACCCGGATTTTATGAAACCACGATCACCTCCAAGATAAAGCCAACAGTTATTATTACTAATTTCGCCAATATAACTCTTATCAAGCGTTATGTTGAATTACTAAAACAACGTTTGCCCAGCAATACGGACATCAGGTTCCCGGAAACAAACGACGCACATAATCTATCGCCGCACGATTTCCTGCAAACCGGTCTCAAAACTGCTGGTGAACACGTAATTCTAATCAATGATTTTGTTTTCCCGGAATCGGTAGATTGGCCGAAGTCACTAGCCAGCCTCTTGGAACTTGACCACATTCACGCGGCGACATCCATTATTTATCGCCCAGACAAGACAATCCAGGATGCGGGCATCGTTTACACGGGCAAGCTAACTCAAAGTTTGTTCGAGGGTGAGAAAAGAAACGTCAACACTTACTTCGGGGACACTGATTGGACCAGAAACGTTGACGAGCTTAGCGGTAAAATAGTTGCCGTTAGGCGCAGCGAGCTTGTTCGAGCGCTGACGGCCATGCATGGCGGCGATATTATAGAACTGACCCAAGGGTATACCAGAAATAAAGGCGATAAATACAACACCGTTTTAGCGACCAGCCCCCTACTACAGCTACGAGGCTATACCCAACAGCCTCAGGCCCGGTTCTTTAATCCTAACTTGTCGTACGCTCACTCCGGTTTTGAGCTAGCCCCAAGCCAGCAACAAGCCCTGGACGCTTTGTTAAAACTAGAAGAAGATCTCGATGAAAATTAAAACCCCCGAAGTAGTGTTTGTCATCGTCGGTTGGAATAATCTCAGCCTAATTGACGAATGCATAAAATCAATCACCGAACAAACCTATCAGCCAATCTCGATTATTTATGTCGACAATGATTCTCACGACGGATCATCGAGTCACGTCAAGCAAAAATATCCCACAGCAGAAGTTATTGATTCGGGGGAAAATTTGGGCTTCGCCAAAGGCAACAATCTTGGCATCAAAAAAGCCCTAGAGAATCAGGATGTCGGCTACATCGCTCTATTAAACACGGATGCTAGGATAGCTAATAATTGGACAGAAACAATTGTCCATTTCGCCGAGCGAAAGCCCAAGGGCGCTTCATACCAAACTATCACCCTGGACTACTATGACCGTGCGGTCATTGATTCAACGCACATCTATATAGCGCACAGCGGGCAAGCGACTCAGGGATCGTGGCGGCGCCCAATAATCGACGGTAATGACATTGCTCCGAAAAAAGTTTTCGGATGTAATGCCGCGGCCGTCATATATTCCCGAGCATTTATCGAAAGCCAACCGTTTGGACAGCTCTTCGATGAAAAAATGTTCATGTACTTGGAGGATGTTGACGTGGCCGCCAGAGCGACTGTTATGGGTTGGGACAACTATGTTGTCCCCGGCTCCAGAGCTTATCACATGGGCTCTGCGAGTTCAGGCAAGAAACCTGGCTTCTCGCTATTTATGACCTACCGCAACAACCTGCCCTTGCTCGTGAAGAACGTTCCATTCTCGCTGCTTGTCAGGATGCTGCCAGCCATAGTGAGGTCTGACTACCTAACTATGAAGCGCCTGCACAGTATTGGTCAGACGCGGGCCATAACCAAGGTTATTAAAGGCAGGATCTTCGGTTTCCTGAGATTGCCACTTTATATAACAGACATTATTAAAATGCTGCCTTACCGCCGATCGATATCCAAAAAGTACCTATGGCAACTGATGAACAAAGGTTACTAGCGCTCCCTGTCGCCCAAGACTAATAATTAGTTGCGACATGGCTGTACCACGTCTGCTCGCCAGGGTTCCAGGTATGAACTTCTATATGGCCGCTACCAGTATTGGTGTATTTAATAAAGGCCAATTTGTCATCTATGCCAATAACTTTACCGTTCGGGGCATCGGCACTAGATAGATTGGTCGCAATATGCGCGTACCATGTCTGCTCACCGGGGTTCCAGACGTGGACTTCAATATCACCGCTGCCAGTATTAAGGTCTTTGACGAAGACGAGTCGGTCTTGGCCATCGATGTTGGCGTCAATCACGTAGCCATTGGCAGCCTCGGCTAGTGGTAGAGTGGTTGCTATTTGCTCAGACCATGTCTGCTCACCGGGGTTCCAGACGTGAAGCTCCAAGTCACCGCTGCCGGTGTTATTGTCCTCCACATAAACGAGCTCGTCCTGGCCATTGCCATACATATCAGCAGCAATCACGTAGCCATTGGCTGCGTAGCTACTCGGCAAAGTGGTTGCAATATGCTGGTACCATGTCTGCTCACCGGGGTTCCAGATATGAACTTCAATGTTGCCGCTACCGGTGTTAAGGTACTTCACGAAAATGAGCTCATTCATGCCATTGCCGAACAGATCGGCCGAGATAATTTCGCCATCAGCCGGGTCGGCAACCGGTAGGTTGGTGGCGACATCACTATAGAAGCTCTGCTGGCCGGGGTTCCAGGTGTGTACCTCGGCACAAGCCGAGCCGGTGTTGTTTAAGAGTGTCAGGGCGAGTCCGTCGGTCTCAGTGGGGCTATATTTATTCGGCACAACTTTGATCCCGGTACCAGTGCCACTCAGGTTGGTGCTGTTGTAGCAAGGGCTGGCCACTGAACCGAACCACGTTTCGAAACTGACCACGAAATTGTAGCTGCCCGAATAGCCAGTCAGGCTATAGGGGCCAACATACGGGGTGTAACAATAAAGCGCTGCGGTGGAGGCATCCCCCAGAGTTATGGTTTGAGCCAAACCGCCGGGGTTGGTAAAAGTTACGGTATTGCCCGGATATAAACCGGTCGAATATAGACTGCTGGCGTTAGCGCAGGGATAAGAAGCGGGCGTGTGTCCCCACCAATTGCGATTGCTCATTAGCTCAATATAATCCCTGAACTGCCACGCCCCATTGTCGACCTGGTTGAAGAAACCGAGATAACCGCTGGCGCAGGAACGGTAGCCCATGGCGCAGTTGAGCTGGCTTTGGGTTGGGTTGGGCGTCGTAATTAGGGATTGTTCTTTCTGGAGAGTCGCCATTATGGTGCGTGGATTGATGCCATAGGCTTGGCCGGCATCATAAATAATTGTTGCTGCCGACTCCGAGGAACCGCAATGGGGATAATAAGAAGCAGAATAAGGGTCTGGCAACGTTGGTGTCGGCGGGTTGCAGTTTTCGACGTCGGAGTAGCTCTGCAGACCGCTGTTTTCGCTGACCAGGAAGCTTTGTATACTACTCACGCTCATCGTCGAGGTGTCGGTGAAAATGGGATCACTGATCAGGTAGGCCGGGTTATAGGCCGGATCGGCGCTGGCTAGCGCCGAATCAAATAACAGGCAGCCGGCCAAGATGGCCGGTAAGACCACGACCACACTCACGAGAATGCTTATAAACCTTTTCATTTAGAAATCTACCGATATCTGCACTTCATTTAATTCTACGCCCTGGGCGTTAGTGCTGAAAACGTCCAGACGGCCGCTTGACGAATGCGGAGTGAAGTTTAAGTTGCCGGAAAAGTTGCCGTTCACGACACTGAGAGTGCCTTCTGATACTACCCCCACACTGTTATCGATCAACCTGAAATTAACCTGACTAACTTTGGCCGAGCCGCTAAGCACGCCGCCCGGCTGTAGTGTGGCATTAGCTACTGGCTGTTTGACCGTAATGTTGCCAGAGGCCGCGACGACCCATTGGCTAGAGTTGGTAGTCGAAGTAGCGTTGCCGTTGGTGTCGGTGCCACCACTGATAACGTTGCCGGTATTTGAGGTGGGAGTTTTCGCGGCCGGCGTGATGGTGGCCGCTGATGCGTTATTCTGTGGTTTCGCGGCCGGCTTGCCGGCTTTGATGACTACCTGAGTAATGGGAACCGGTTTGCGGAAAAAACTGGTAGTGTGGGTCACGTCCAGCACTCCCACAACGATTAAGATGACCAGAACCATGGCAAACGACATCAACTTCCAATTGATGCGTGACCGCCGTGATTTTATAACCTTTAAAGCCATATGTTTATTTTAAATTGTCAATTAAATAATAGCACTTTTAGTCAATAAAAACAATCTAGACTAGACGCTTTGGCCGATCTAGGGCCGCCGATTGCCGAAGTACTGGTTGGCAATATCTTTTACTCGCCTAGCTTCATATTTGGGATCGCGTTTGCGGACAATGAAAACCACTTCATGAATATTATTAACTATGGCTTCAACCTCAATATCGAGCGCGAAACGGTTGGCGGTTTCATAAAAAAGTTCTACCATTTCTATTTGAGTCCAAACGTGGTGATGGATACTGTAATTCATGTCAACTAGCTCCTGGACTCGTTCGTTGATCCGCTTTTGACCGACGACTAGTTCACCGAGCCGGGCTGTTTCTCGCATGTGCTGCCGATAAAACTTCTTAGAAGGGTATATTTTATGCTCCTCAAGCAAGTGGGAATAAGGTGTCAGCGGCCGGTGCATGTCGAAGGTATAACGCTTATCGGGGACAGCCATGTACAGTATGCCAGCCGGCCGCAACTTTTTGTAAAAAGTTATTATAGTACCAATGGGATCTTGACAATGCTCTATGAAATGATTGGCGATAATGAAATCCACCGAGCTGCTGCGCACCTTGGACAATCGCTCACCATTGTCGACGATATCGACATTAACCAACGGCAGGTCCTGCAGCTCGGGGTAATGCTTGCGTAGCCCGTCAACCGAAATATAGTCTACGTAGCTGACTTTGACGCCGGACAGCACCGGCAGCGGCATGTGTAATGCGCCGATCTCAAGGCCGCTTCCATGGACAAATTTATGTGACAGCAACGTTCTAATTTCATCCACCGGCAACCGAGTATTCCCCAGCTGCTGTTTGAGATTTTCGTTTTCTTGAATCAGGTTTTCATATTTCAGGACGATTTGTCGGGTCGGCGGCGTTCTTCTGGCTATGGCTTTAAGAATTTTTTTACTTCCCGACATATATATAAGTCTAGCATTCATGCGCCATTAATGATGAAGTAATATTTATATCATCCAAGCGTCATTAGCTATACTATATAATGATATGGCTATGGATAAAAATCAGGCCGTTCGTTCGAAGAGCCGGTCAACCATTATTGTTGGCGGTGGTTTTTATGGTTTGCGAATCGCGCAGTTCCTAAGTGAACTCGGCGTCAAAGACATTTTGGTTCTCGAGAAGGAAAATGACGTCATGACGCGGGCGTCATACAACAACCAGGCCCGAGTCCATAACGGCTATCACTATCCACGGAGCGTTTTGACGGCGCTACGCTCGCGGGTCAACTTCCCAATTTTCGTAAGAGAATACGAGCAGGCAATCGTAAAAGACTTCACCAAATATTATGCTATCGCGACTGATTTCTCTCAGGTTTCAGCTCGTCAATTCCTACGGTTTTATCAAAGAATAGGAGCCGAGATCACTCCGTCGCCCGAAGCTATGGAACACTTCAATCCAAGATTAGTGGAGGAAGTCTTCGAGGTTCAGGAATACGTTTTTAATGCCAAAACCTTGAAAAAAATTCTTACTGCCAAGCTCAAGGAGCTTAATATCACGATTCATACCAATGAAGAAGCTCGGAGCATTAGTAAAAACGGTGACCATATCAAAGTCGTCACGGACAAAGCGACTTATCAAGCGGCCTATGTACTGAACACCTCGTACTCCTCTATTAATAATATTAATCGCAACTCGCATTTGCCGATTATTCCGGTGAAGCACGAGCTGACCGAGATGTGCCTGGTGACGGTTCCTCGTGGGCTCAACAACCGAGCCTTTACTATTATGTGTGGTCCGTTCTTTTCTTTGATGCCCTTTCCGGACAGAGATATGTACACGCTTTCCCATGTTCGTTATACGCCACATAGTGAATGGTACGACGGGGACGAAAATGCCACAGATCCACACGCCCATCTGGCCAATGCACAAAAAAAGAGCCATTTCCCGCAAATGATAGCTGACGTCAAACGCTATATGCCGCTGGCCAAGGATATAAAGTACAGCGGCGAATCTCTATGGGAAATCAAGACAGTTTTGCCGCAAAGCGAGGAAGATGACAGCCGGCCGATATTGTACAGAGCTAATCATGGCGGAATCGATAACTACATTTGTATCATGGGCGGTAAAATAGATAATATATATGACGTTTTTAGGGAGTTGGGGCAAACCTATGACCAAGCTAATTGATACTTTTATCAGCGTCGTGCTGATTACCGATGCTGACACTCGAAAAATTCAGTCTAGAATTGCCAAGACTTCTGATATCTTGCAGCAAAATTACGCCAACTACGAAATAGTCGTGGTCGACAACGGGTTGGACGCTGGCGAACTATCGGCCGTCAAAGCCATGCTCTCAAGCGTAGCCTGCATTAGGGTCATCAGACTAACTAGAAACGAAAGCATTGATACGGCAGTTTACGGTGGAGTGGAAGCGGCGATTGGTGACCACGTCTGCATTCTGTATAACAATGACCCGGAGCGGCTGATACCCAAATTCGTGGCCCAGAACCGCGATAAAGACATTGTTTTCGGGGTAGCTAACAACCTGAAAAGACAAACATTGTTCGAGAGGATTGGGGCGAAGCTTTTCTATTGGTACAACCAGCGATACGTTGGTGTCGACATTCCCGCCGGCTCAACCTATTACATTTGCCTTAACCGGAATGCCGCCAATGCGCTGACCCGCAGCAGCCGCAATGTACGTCACATCAGACATTTAGCCAAACTAATCGGTTTCGATTCCACAAATCTGCATTACGATCTACCCAAAAATGTCGTATATACCAAATCCAAACGGCGCAACCTCGTCCTAAAAGCCTTCGATATGATATCGAGCTATTCGAGCCACCCTCTGCGGGTTTTGACATATTTTGGAATAATCGCAGGTTTGCTCAACCTCTTCTACGCTGTCTACGTTGTCATCGTTAACCTTTATAATCAAAATGTGGCTAAGGGCTGGACCACCCTATCGCTACAATCGTCAGCCATGTTCTTCATATTATTTATAATTCTGGGCGTGCTGTCGGAATATATCGGTAAGCTACTGGTTGATTCCAGAAACGAGCCCGCCTACCATGTTATGCAAGAACTAAGCAGCACGATCAGTTTGGCCGACGAGACGCGCAGAAACGTGACCCACTAAATCATCATGGCAACACCCACCCAAATTCGCAAACAGCATCCAGATTGGCAGATTCCGGATTTCGAAGAGCTGCAACTTCGCAAAAAGCAGCATCCCTATTGCGTCTGTGTATTCGTTATCAATGAGGGCCAGAAAATCCAAAAACAACTTAAACGGATGAAAAGTTACAGCAATCTCATAGACATTGTAATAGCCGATGGCGGCAGCACTGATGGCTCGCTGGACAAAGAATTTTTGAATACCGTGAACGTCAGAGCTCTGCTAACCAAGACCGGACCCGGTAAGTTAAGCGCTCAAATGCGTATGGCTTTGGCTTGGGCTCTGTCCGAGGGTTATGAGGGCGTGGTTGTGGTTGACGGCAATGGCAAGGACGACATAAGCGCTATCCCGAAATTCGTCGAGTTACTCGATCAGGGCTACGACCACATACAAGGTTCGAGGTTCATTAAGGGCGGCCACGCTATAAACACACCACTCGAGCGACTAGTTGCTGTGAGGCTTGTCCATTCACCGCTAATTAGTCTGGCGGCCCGCCATCGTCACACTGATACGACGAACGGCTTTCGGGCTTATAGCGCAGCTCTGCTGAAAGATCCTGAAATCGCTATTTTCCGCGACGTTTTTCAAACCTATGAACTTCATTATCATCTAGCCATCGAAAGCGCCCGGGCAAAGAAATTTAAACTCATCGAAACGCCGGTTACCCGCGAATATCCCAAGAAAGGCAAGACACCGACCAAGATTAGCCCGATTAAAGGCAACGCTCATGTGCTTGGCGTTCTGGTAAAAGCCGCCCGCCGGAAATACCGTCAACCGAAAACGTAGTTTTATTTTTCGAGTAACAGGGCGCCACCGATGTGGATTTGCTTGGGGTAATTGGCCAGAATCCAAGCGTTAACGTCGGGAGTTCTCTGCGCCATGCTGTAGCCGTCGGGCATGTCCCAGCCAGCGCCGTTGCTGATGGTGTAGAGAATAAGCTTAGGGGGGTCTTTCTTGAGATCACTCAGCATGCCCGACGTTAACGCGCCGGGATCGGCAAACCAAGGAATATAGAACCGAGTAGGATTCGGTCGATCCGTTAGGTAGTAATAAATAGGCTGCTGAGTAAAGATAAAAATAGGGTCAGTTGGCTTTGTATTTTGTTTAATATAATTAGAAATTTGTTGCACGCCGGCGGGCAGCCATGTAGTGTCCGGATAACTGGGAAGCTTCAAATAGATCTTCAGGTGGCTCGCCTTCATGTCGGCAAACGAGGTGATGCGTTCAAGCGGTACAGTCTGCATCGGCCAAAAAAGCAGCAGAACAATCAGGGCGACCGGCCAGAGATATTGTATGTCTACCTTGTGATACTTCTGAAAGGCTAAATACGAAATGTAGAAGATCGAAATAAACAGTAGCGGTGTGGAATAGGCTATGTGACCAAAGTCCGGCCTGCCGTAACCAGTTCTTAGGAAAATAATCCCTGTTAGAAACAGGATGATAGCCAATATAACCGATGGCTCGAGTCTGATTTTCTTCTTGATTTTATCCTTGAGCAAGAAATACAGCAGAATGAGCCCAGCCGCCGCAACAAGCAGGGGCAGCCAAATCGTATAGGTGTCCGGACCGAGATCTGGTATTGGATAGTTGAAGAGATAGCCATCAAACTTAGGTATATAAATAAAGGTTGTCTTCAGGAAGGCGGCGTACTCGCTGGAGCCTAACAATATCAAACCAATCAGTTGGGCTAGCAATGCACCGCCCAGTGTATAAGCAGCTGGCAGAATCCGCTTCCAATTAAGGTGCCAGTCCAGCTCCCAGCTATTGGCACGGGGCAGGAAAAATACCAATATTACAGCGGTCAGGGCGACTGCGAAGCTTGCAACAAAACCGCGGTCAATGGCATAGAAGTAAGTCCCCGAGGCAATGAAGCCCAAACCGGCCATTAGCCACATTTTGGTTTTATGGCTGGGTTTGCGAAGTAGTATATGAATCAATATCAGACAGGTAAGCCAGATGAAGATATCTCGTATGTAATAGAAAAGCGAATAGTCTGAGAGCGTAAACCAGAGCGACGCAGCTAGGAATATAGCCGTGGACTTGAATAGTTGGGACAAGACCAGGAAAAACAGGATTGCGCTAATGACCTCAAAGGTAACCTGCACGAAGAAGTATGAACCTATGCCCCCTTGCGGATTGGTGCCCGGCAAATGGAGCGAAAGATGCGGTAGTATAATATCATCGCCAGCACCGTGCAGTACGAATAAGCCGCTATACAATTTCTTGCCATTGCCGTACGCCTGTGCCGGTGACAATTGTTCGCCCTGATGAAATGTATCAATGTTGCCAATATAACTTTCAACATTCGGCATTAGTGTTATAGCGAACACACCGAAAGCCAATATAGCCACACACAGCAGTCGGAAGTATCGATTGTAAGACAACGCCAGTTTTTTCAACCCCAGGAAGAGAAGGGCGCTTCCGAAAATAACAAAAATAACCTTGGCAAAATTCTCCTCAGGGTTATAGCCGGAAGCGAGGTAGGCATTGGAAATCTGCAGGCCATGGTTAGCCGGCAGAATTTTAACGACGACCGAGAGAGCGACGGCTATTGAGAAAGAAAAGAAAAGTAGAACAAAATTTAGTAAAAAGTTCTCGATGGTGGCGAATACGGATGGCCGATTCATTGCTAGTGTGTAGAATAACACGAACCCGTCGGCTACAGACAGAGTTTTACGTACAGCCTCAAGCAATCTATACTTAGAATATATGCAACGAGCACTGATAGGTTATACCGGCTTCGTCGGCTCCAATATTGCCTCGCAAACAGATTTTGCGGATTGTTATAACTCCCGGAATATACAAGAGATTGAGGGCAAAAATTATGATTTGATCGTGTCTGCCGGGGCGCGGGCCGAGAAGTGGCGTATTAATCAGGAGCCAGAAAAAGATTTGGCCGAGATCAATAGTCTAATCAGTCATCTTAAACACGTTAAGACTAAAAAATTTATTTTGATATCCACGATTGATGTCTACAAAGATCCTAATGGCGTGGACGAAGATACGGCAATCGAGACCGAGGGGCTACATGCCTACGGCGCTAACCGCTATCACCTCGAGCAATTTTGTGCGGATCAGTTCGATAGCTTGATTGTGCGTCTACCCGGCCTGTTCGGACCGGGGCTGAAAAAGAATGTAATCTATGACTTCATGCACGACAATAACGTCGACCGTATACACCACGCCGGTTCATTCCAGTACTATTATCTGAAAAATATTTGGGCCGATCTGCAAACGGCATTAGACAATAGCCTAAGTCTGGTTAACTTCGCGACAGAACCGGTCAGGACGGATGAGATTGCACAATACTGTTTCGGCATTAATAATTTCGACAACGAGCCAGAAGGCGTAGCTGCCGGCAGCTATGACATGCACACTAAGTACGCCAAATTACTTGGCGGGCAGGGTGATTATATGTACACCAAGCAACAAGAACTCGATGATATGAAGAGTTTTGTACAGCAAGAGAGCCCGAGACAGTAATATTGCTACTTCTCTATAAATAATGTATAATATATCAGTTAAGCTGATAGATTTATGAGCTATAGTGAGACTTCCCCATATATTAATGTGTTAGTGCCTGGCCGGGCCCATCAGGTGTTACCGGATGGTAGCCTGGGTCTGAGCGAATCTTCGATTGCTCGGGTTAATACGGCATATGATTACTACCGGGATATGGCCGATGCCTTTGCCGAACAGGGCGGTCTCGTATTATTTGAAGGCGGCTATGCCAAAGCTGCGGCCGGCATGCATAAACCACCTGAAGAGTTTCGTGAGGGACGATTAATGAGAAATCTGGCGCTCCAGATTGGGATGCCAGAAGAATACGCGGCTGAGGGCATTGAATCTACGACGACAATGAGTAATTGTCTGGACGCCAGACGCTTTTTCAAAAATGCCGGTTCGATAGCCATAGTTACACAATTATCACAGGCCGATCGCCTCTTGTATTGTGCCAAGAAAGTTTACCCTGGCACTAAACTTACAATTATCGAGGCTCCTGGCGAAGAAGACCCGGCGGTCGTCGCAACCGAACAGCGTCTGTTGCGCCAGTCAAAAGTTGTTTACGGCTGGGCCAAGGGTCCCGCAATGCTGCGCATTGCCGATCGCCTCGGTACGCTTGCGGGCAATTTGGTCGGTTTAAGACCGGCTGCAGAATACGGAGCTGCCCTCGAAGCCTAAATATCTACATGCTAAGATGAAGATATGAAATTAGCGGTCTCTAGTATTGCGTGGACGAACGAAGAGGAACCAGATATAGCCGCCTTGCTCCAAAAGCTCGAGGTGAAATATGTCGAAATTGCACCAACCAAAAAATGGAATAGTCCGACCGAGGCTACCCCGGCCGAAATCCAGACCTACCAAAAGTTTTGGCAGGCACATAGCATAGAGGTTGTTGCTTTCCAATCAATGTTATTCAACCGTCCAGACCTCAAGATTTTCGAAACCGAAGAAAACCGTCAACAGACCTTAGAATATCTGCAAGACTTTATCCGCTTGGCGGGCAAGTTCGGCGCTACCAGAATGGTTTTCGGATCACCCAAAAACCGGCAAAAGGGTGAATTGGATGACGAAACAGCGCAGGCAATTGCCAAAGAATTCTTCGGCGAACTTGGGAAGACGGCTAAAGAAAACAACGTCTGCTTCTGCATTGAACCGAATCCAACTGATTACGCCTGTGACTTCGTGACCAATGCGGCGCAAGGCTTGGCCTTAGTTAAGGCCGTGAATAGCGAAGGTTTCGGCCTACATTTAGACATTGCCGGCATGACGCTGGCGAAGGACAATCTTAAGACCGCCATCATAGACTCTAAGGAAGTTTTGAAGCACTTCCATATTAGCTCGCCGTTTTTGGAGCAAGTGGAGGGCAGGCCGGACGTTGATCATAAAGGTGCGGCGACGGCACTCAAGGCTATTGATTACCAAGGCTATGTTTCGATTGAAATGCGTCCCGGCGAAGCGAGCGAGAATCTTGCTCGGGTAGAAAAGGCCGTCCGATTTGCGCGCGGCGTATACGGCTAGCCCTGGACTTTATTTCTTTTGTGCCGAAAGAATAAGTAGTTTGAGAACACATATCCCCAAATAGCGGCCACGGCAATGGCTATAAATTTGGCAATGTATGGCTTAACGTTCAGATCGTAAACCATGTAACCGACAACGGCATTGATGACAAAGAAATTAATAGCTGCCAGGCTGACATAACCAGTGAGCTGGTGTCTGGTTTTGAACTGCTGGTCGCCGGGGAAAGAAAAAGTCTTATGAAATATAAAACCGCTAACCACTCCCAGAACGAAGCTTATAGAATTGGACACGTACAACAGCTTAGTCAGATGAAGCAGCAGCAGGAAGCTGGTATACTCGATGGCTTCACTGGCCGTGCCTGATATAACGTACCTCACTTCTTTGTGGGCCACGATTAAAGCACGTATTTTTCTCGGTATAAATTGCATAACAGGCTCGGCTTAGTATAGCCCGTTTCCATCAAGCTCGAAAATGGAGGTGAGCGCACCGCGCGTGATAAAATAGTCGAGTACTTTATGCCAAAAACCAGAAAATTTCTAGTCAAGAACAAGGCGGCGCTCGCTGTCATATTCATACCAATTATTTTCCTGGGCGTATTGATTTCGCTGAAAGCCGTAAATGCAATTTACTGGGATGAGTGGGAACTGGCACCCATCTTTCAGCATATTCATGCTGGCCATCTGTATTTCAATGATTTCTGGCAACAGCACAACGAACACCGGCTGCTATTCCCGACAGCCATTCTGGTCGCCCTTGATGAATTAACCCATTGGAATGTGGTTGTAGAGTGTTTCGCGAGTTTCTTGATTGCCCTTGCGTCGTTCCTGATGATTTTCCGGATGCTCAAATTCGCCGATCTAAAATCCAAGAAGTCATTTGGACTCCTGTTTCTCTTGAGCCTAATTTGGTTTTCGCCAGTCCAGGTCGAAAACTGGTTATGGGGATGGCAGCTGGAATGGTTCTTGAGCATTCTGGGGGTGGTAGTGGTAGGGTTGAGTCTCTCTATGATGAAAGGTGCGCAAGCGTCTTATAAATCGATTGCGCTGTTGCTGAGTGGCGCCATAATTGCTCAGTTTTCTCTCGCCAACGGCACGCTAGTGTGGCCGCTTGTTATCGTGCTCTTGCTGTACAAAAGAGTGCCTCTCAAACGGCTTGCCATTGTAGTGGCGACCGGCGCGCTTACCAGCTTTCTTTACTACCGGCACTATATTACTCCCCAGGGAGCACCATCCCGGTCTCTGGCTCTGCACGAGCCAGCCATATATATAAAATATGTTTTGCTTTATCTAGGACGCCCACTGTCGTTTATCCACGGTATCGATATGATATTTGGTCTATTGTTGCTAGTAGCATTTCTGGGAATTTGTCTCTACTTGTTGTTTCGCCATAGGGCACAGCTCGACCGCTCGATACCGTGGATCTTCCTGGGTCTGTATGCCGTGGCCAGTGCCATCGTCACAGGCCTGGCTAGACTAGGTTTTGGCGTCTATGAATCAACATCAAGCCGCTATACAACTGTCGCGACGCTCCTATTGATAAGTACCATTGTTCTATATTGGCAGAATGCAGATATCCTCAAGAAATCTATACCAGGGAGGATTACTCGTGACTTTGCGGCTAAGATCGCTCTGCCGATCGTATTTATTGCAGTAGTTATCAATGCCGGTTGGGGCATACACTCTTTCAGTACCAGGAATCAGATGATGACGTTTATCAAACAGTGCACTCATCAAACAGCCCCTTCCGATACTTGTCTATTGCAAACCTATCCTTCGGAGGCCGTAGTAAAAACAAGACTGCAATATCTCCAATCGGTGCATTGGGCCGGTTACTGAGAGGCGCGTTTGCGGTAATCGCCGCGCGACAGCCATTTCTCGACCAGGCAGTACAGAATTATGAAGAAGTAGCGGCTGCCCATTTCTTTGATTTTGAGATTTGATTCGCCAGCTTTGCGGTTGGTCCAATGGTTGGGCACAACAGTGTAACTGTAGCCGCGCACGATAGCCTTCAAGGGCAACTCGACAGTCAGATTGAAATGGTGGCTGAGCAGCGGCTTCAGCCCCTCGATCGTTTCTCGCCTGTACATTTTGAAGGCGTTGGTGACATCGTTATAACGAATGCCGAAGAGAATTCTGATGAGTGTGTTGGTGAAGCGGTTCAGAATTAATTTCGTCTTAGGGTAATTAATGGTTTTGCCGCCGCGAATGAAGCGCGAGCCGAAGACACAGTCGTACTGGCCGGTTTCCATCTGGCGGAAGTAGACTACCAAATCGACTGGCCGGTCGGACAGATCGGCCATGACGATGGCCACGCAATCACCCTTGAAATTATCCAGGCCGGCTCGGACGGCGAAGCCGAAGCCGTTCGGCGGCTGGTTGTTGATATAACGAAGCTCTGGAATTTTACTACCCAGTTCTTCCAGAATTTTTTCGGTGTTGTCATGGCTATTGTCGTTGACGACCAGGATTTCGTGGGCGATTTTCTCCTTGGCCAATTCTTTGTGGAAGGCTTCGACCGTCTGGCGGATAGTGACTTCTTCGTTATGGGCGGGAATGACGAGTGACAATTTCATAATTTAGGCCAGAATCGGTTTTAAATCGGCTTCGTTATCACGAATCCAATTATAAATGTCTTGGACGGTCTGGCGGGCGTCTTTTTGCCAAGCCAGACCTGATTGTTTTAAGAACCGGCTGCTGTCGGTGATGAAGAAGCGCAAATCAGCTGGACGATCTTCAAGCACTGATTTTATTTCTACGATGTTACCAGTTACTTTCTGGCAAAGTTCCGTCAGCTCTCGCAGCGAAATACTGTTCTCCAGCCCACCACCGATATTAACGACCTCGCTGCTATAGTCGGCGAAGTTTTCTAACTGGTGCTTAATTGCCCGGTACAAGTCGTCAATATGGATGAAGTCACGGACTTGCTTGCCCTGACCGCCATAGCCAATGTAAGACAGTGGTTGCTGAAAATAATGCTTGGCTACCCACAGCACGAAGACGCCCTGGTCAACCTTGCCCATTTGCCACGGCCCAGTAATCACGCCGCAGCGGTCGACGATAGCTTTCATGCCGTAGGCATCAACGTATTCGGCAATCACCAGTTCCGAAACCAGTTTGGTAGTTCCGTATAAGGAGCGCGGCTTATCAAGCGGGAAATGTTCAGCAATACCTTTGGACGAAGCGCCGGGGTGCTTTTGCTGGTCGAGAATGGCAAAGCGGGTTTCAGTTTCATCAAACTTCAGTTCATTAATATAACTCATCGGATAAACGCGGCTGGTCGACAAGAAAAGGCAGTCAGCGTCGTGGGCACGAGCGACTTCCAGGCAGTTCAACGTGCCGACCAAGTTAGTATTTAACAAATACTCCGGAGAGGAATGTATACCGGCCAGCACTGATGGCTCGGCCGAACACTCAATCAGCAAGTTGACTTTATCGAAAACCAAATCTTCTTTGTTGCGGATGTCGCCGTGAACGAATTCGACACCAGCGGCTTTCAACCTTTTCAATGAGAGTTCGGAACCACGCCGTTTCAAATTATCCAAAACGATGATATTGGCTTTCGGGAAATCGTGTTTCAGCTTCAGCGCCATATTGGAACCGACGAAACCGGCCCCGCCAGTAATTAAAATGTTTCTGTACTTCATGGATTATTTTGCACGGCGGCGCACATTTCCTTGAGAATGGCATCAGAATCGTACTCGAAGTTCCAGCCCGGATAGTGCTTCTTGAACTTCGAAACATCGGAAATATACCAGATGTGGTCGCCGACCCGATTTTCCTTGGACAATTCGTAGTTGGCCTTCTTGCCGAGCAGTTTTTCGATTTGGGCGATGGCTTCGAGCATCGAAATGTTGGAATTGCGCGAGCCGCCCATGTTGTAGACTTCGCCGGCGCGCGGCTTTTTGTAAAAGTGGTAGAAAGCGTTGACTAGATCGTGCGAGTGGATATTGTCGCGCACTTGTTTGCCCTTGTAGCCGAAGATGGTGTATTTCTTGCCGCTGGCGATGCATTTGATGAGGTAGGCCAGGAAGCCGTGCAGCTCGGCCGCCGAGTGCGACGGTCCGGTCAGACAGCCTCCGCGGAAGACAGCTGTCCTAAAGCCGAAATATTTGCCGTATTCCTGGACCATGATGTCAGCCGCGACTTTCGAGGCGCCGAAGATCGAGTGCTTGGTGTCATCGATGCTCATCGACTCGTCGATGCCTTTGTAGTAGGGATGGCTTTTCGGCAGCTCCCAGCGAGTTTTGAGCTCGATCAGCGGCAAACGGTTCGGTGTGTCGCCGTAGACTTTGTTGGTCGAGGTGAAGATGAAGATCGCCTCCGGACAGTGCTGGCGCATATTCTCCAGCATTACCAACGTGCCGTTGGCGTTGACGCTGAAATCGGTGAACGGTTCGCGGGCTGCCCAGTCGTGCGAGGGCTGGGCTGCAGTGTGGATGATGAGGTCGAACTTGTGCTTCTTGAAAATTTTCTTGATGGCGGCGTCATCACGGATGTCGACGGCGTAATGAGTGTAAGAACTTTTTAGCTGGCTCTCCACCTTTTTGAGATTCCAGGCGGTGCTGGCTTCTTGGCCGAAAAAATAGCTGCGCATATCGTTATCGATGCCGATAATTTCGAAACCTTTGCCGGCAAAAAACTTGGCCGCCTCCGAACCGATCAGTCCACCCGACCCTGTCACAAGTGCTTTCATGTAATCCCCAAACTAGCTGTTACTGTCAGTATAAAGAAAGAACCGACTACTGGTCAAACAGATACGGTGAGCGCCGCCTATATTACGTCAATTGAGTTGCGGACATTGGGCGTAAAGATCTTTTTATAAACCGGGTAGGTCCAAGTCATCTGGATGGGAATGGAAATAATTTTAGCTAGGTACGGCGACATTATGTGATGGCCAAAAATATTGACAAAAGCCTCGGTGAATAAGAAATTAAAGCCCAGCAGGGCGCCGTATGGCATCAGGTGGTGCAACAAATTACTGGTTTCGGCAGCGCTGAAAGTCCAAAAACGGTTTAATGTGAAGTTATAAACTAGCGCTGTCCAATAAGCTATGGCAGTCGCTAGTGCTAAATGGACGTGCAGGGTGCCATGCAGAATGCGCAGCAGGGAAACATCAATAATGACTGTCGTGCCGCCGACGCATAAGTAGCGGATGACGTTATGGCGGTAGAGTCGCCAGAATAGCGGCCTAGGATCAGGCAGCATGGTTAGCCTCACACATGTCTAAGCTATGCTACCACACTTAAGCTTTAATCAAGCTCCACAGATCCGTATCGACTAAAAGACAACAATACAACCCGGCAAATCATTGTATTTGCTGAACGCAAAGTTTATGATTTAGCTAACTGGAGGTAAAATTTGGCAGAGCGTATCCTGGTCACCGGCGGTGCCGGCTTCATTGGTTCACATCTCTGTGAGCGGTTAATAGAGGATGAGAATGAAGTTCTTTGTGTTGATAACTACTTTACCGGTCGGCGACAGAACATTCGTGGATTGCTCGAAAATCCGAGTTTCGAAGCGGTCCGTCATGACATCACCTTTCCTTACTATGCCGAAGTAGACCAAATCTATAACCTTGCCTGTCCAGCTTCACCAATTCACTATCAACGCGATCCGGTGCAAACGACGAAAACTAGCGTTCTTGGCGCGATTAATATGTTGGGGCTAGCCAAGCGCTTGAATATACCGATCCTGCAAGCTTCGACGAGTGAAGTCTATGGTGACCCAACCGAGCATCCGCAAACAGAAAGCTACTGGGGCAACGTCAATCCAATTGGACCACGCTCTTGCTATGACGAAGGCAAGCGCTGCGCCGAAACATTATTCTTCGACTATCACCGACAAGTCGACTTAGATATTCGAGTAGTACGCATCTTCAATACCTACGGTCCCAATATGCACCCTCAGGACGGACGTGTTGTCTCCAACTTTATCATGCAAGCCCTGACCAACGAAGACATTACGATTTACGGTGACGGTAGCCAAACGCGTAGCTTCCAGTATGTCGATGATTTGGTGGAAGGCCTGATACAGATGATGAATAATCAGGAAGATTTCACTGGACCGGTTAACATTGGCAACCCCAACGAGTTCACCATTCTCGAACTAGCGCGAAAAGTCCTAGAACTGACCGGTAGTTCCAGCCAAATTGTTCATAGGGAGTTGCCGCAAGATGACCCGAAGCAGCGGCAACCAGATATTACCGTGGCCAGAAAAAAATTAGGCTGGAAACCGAAAGTTAATCTTGATGAAGGCCTAGCGAAAACTATCCCTTATTTCAAAGGTTTGGTTGAAGCCGGTGCAGCTATAGCTAATTAAACCAGGCTCAAAAGATAATGGCCATAGCCAGACTTCTTGAGCGGTTCGGCGATTGCGTGCAGTTGCTCTTTGGTGATGAAGCCCTGACGGTAAGCGACTTCTTCGATGCAGCCGATTTTGACGCCGGTGCGTTTCTCGACGACGCGGATGTATTCCGAGGCGTCGCTCATCGATTCAAACGTGCCGGTGTCCAGCCAGGCCGTGCCGCGGTCGAGCACGGCGACTTTCAATTTGTCCTGGCGCAAGTAAGTGTTGTGAATTTCGGTAATTTCGATTTCGCCGCGTTCGCTGGGCTGAACCTGCTTGGCGATTTCGATGACGTTATTGTCGAAGAAATAAAGGCCGGGAATGGCGTAATTCGATTTCGGCTGGGCGGGCTTTTCTTCGATGGAAATGACTTTATTTTGGCTGTCGAATTCGACCACGCCGTAGCGCTCTGGGTCAGCGACTTGGTAGCCGAAAATAATACCGCCATCCGGATCGACGGAAGACGCCAGCAGCTCGGGCATCGTCGAACCGTAGAAAATATTGTCGCCCAGAATCATGGCGACTTTGTCCTGGCCGATGAAATCGGCGCCGACAATATAAGCGTCGGCCAGGCCGCGCGGCTGTTCTTGAGCTTTGTAAACGAAACGGCAGCCAAGGCGCGAGCCGTCGCCTAGCAATTGCTCGAAGCGCGGCAGGTCGTGCGGCGTTGAAACGATCAAGATCTCGCGAATGCCGGCGCTCATCAGCGTGCTCAGCGGATAATAAATCATCGGCTTGTCGTAAACCGGGATCAGCTGCTTGCTGACAGCGATGGTGATCGGGTACAGCCGGGTGCCCGATCCGCCGGCCAGGATGATACCTTTCACTATGCTGTCTCCTTTGCGATGTATTTTTTCAAATCTTCATGCCAATCGGCGGGTTGGAAGCCCGCGGCTTTAATTTTGCTTAAATCGAGGGCACTTTGCAATGGCCGCGGTGCGATATCCGGTTTGCCCTCATAGTATTTGGCTGTCGTGGTATCGGTGACAGTCAGATTGTAGCCGGCCGCCTGGAAGATGGCACGGGTGATCTCGGCCCAGCTGACAGCCTCGCCGTCGTTGCTAATGTTGTAGGTGCCGGGCGCGGCCTGGCTGCTGAGTAAGTGATCAATGGTGCGCACTAACTCGCTGGTAAAGGTCAACCGCCCGATCTGGTCGCTGACCACCGTTGGGGCGACACCTTTCTTACCTAGCTCCAGCATGGTGCGGACGAAATTTTTGCCGTCGCCAATCACCCAGCTGGTGCGCAGCAGGTAGTGTTTCGGCAACGAACCGACGGCAATGTCACCGGCGGCTTTGGTTTGTCCGTAAACGCTCAGCGGGCTGAACGGCTCGGTCTCAGTGTGCGGGCTTTTGGTGCCGTCGAAAACATAATCGGTGGAAATGTGTACCAGGCTCAAATCATGCTGTAGAGCGGCCTTTACCAAATTGCCGACGGCCGAAGCGTTGACCTGCCAGGCCGCCATCCGGCCCTCGGCCGTTTCGGCGCCGTCAACGTTGGTGTAGGCGGCGGCGTTGAGAATAACTTTCACCCTGCTCCAGTCGAAGTTGGCCACCGACTCGGCGCTGGTGATGTCCAGCTCGTCAATGTCAGCGCTCTGGGCGCTGGGATATTTGGCGTGCAGCGCCCGACCGAGCTGGCCATTGGCGCCGACGATGAAAAAAGTCGAATCGTCCATCAGGCAAACTCCATTGGCTGTATATCGGCCAGCAGCGGATTTTTTTGATCCTTTTCGGAAATAATGGCTTGCTCCTTGGCAATCGGCCAGTCGATTTTCAGCGCCGGGTCGAACAAGTTAACGGCCGCGTATTTGGCGCCAGCCGACCAATGGGCGTTGACCAGATAAGTGTAGGTGATATTTTCCTCGAGAGTTTGATAGCCGTTAGCCACGCCGCGCGGCACGAAGACGGCCTTGGACGGCGTCAGCTCCATAGTCAGGATTTTGCCGAAACCGGGACCCTGACGCAAATCCACCCAAGCGCCAAACACCCGGCCGTTGGCCAGCGAAATAAATTTCTCCCACGGCTCAGCGTGCAGGCCGCGGGTCACGCCTTTCTCGGCGTTGAATGAAAAGTTGTTCTGGACGACTTCGAAGTTCGGCAAACCGAGAGCCTCCATTTTCGCCTGCTGATAATTTTCTTTGAACCAACCGCGGTTGTCGCCGAGCACCACCAGGTCAACCTCGAAAAATCCGGGGATGGCAGTTTCATGGACGGCCAAGTCAGCAGCCATTTAATTATTCCCCCGCGTAGCAGCTTTAGTTTTGTACATGCCGCTGTCGCGCTGTAGGTCGAAGCGTTTTTGGTAAGCTTGCCACCAGTCCTGGTTGGCTTTGTACCAATCAATTGTCCGGCTGATGCCTTCTTCGAACGATACGCTCTGCTTCCAGCCCAACTTGCTTTCAATATATGACGGATCGATGTCGTAGCGCATATCGTGGCCGGGCCGGTCGTCGACGTACTGGATTAAACTTTTGGGCTTGCCGAGGACTTCCAGAATGGTTTCGGCGGTCTGGACGCCATTGCGCTGGGCGGCTCCGCCGACACAGTAAGTTTCACCCAGCTCACCACTGTGAATTGCCAGGTCGATGGCCGCGCAATGATCCTCGACGAACAAATAATCACGAATCGCTTGGCCGTTACCGTAGACCGGCAATGGCTGGTCGTTGAGGGCGTTGGTGATGAAGACTGGAATTACCCGGCCCGGCGAATCCCACGGGCCGTAATTGTTGGAGCAGTTGGTGATGGTGTAGGGCAGGCCGTAACTCTCACCATAAGCTCTGACGATATGATCACTCGAGGCTTTGGATGCGGCGTAGGGACTGCGTGGATCGTAGGCCGTTTGCTCGTTGAAACGTTCTGGGCTGCCGATTTCCAGTGAGCCGAAAACTTCGTCGGTCGAAACATGATGGAAGCGCTTGACCTTCTGCTTGATGGCCGCCCGAGCTAACGAGTCGGTACCCATAATATTGGTTTGCAGAAACGGGCCGGGATCGGCGATCGAGCGGTCGACATGGGTGTGGGCAGCGAAGTGGGCAACTGTGTCGACGCCATCCAGCAACTCGACCATCTTTTCATAATCACAAATGTCGGCTTGAACGAACTTTACTTTGTCGGCGATTGACTTCAAACGGTCGCGGTCACCGGCGTAGGTCAGGGAGTCTACCACAGTGACGTCATAGTCCGGGTATTTTTTCACCAAATAGTGGACGAAGTTCGAGCCAATGAAACCAGCGCCGCCAGTAACCAGGATTTTCATACCCATTAGTATAACAGCTAGGCCACCTCTATAAGATGAGTAACTTTGGCAACCAGCCGATCCAGCTCGTCTTGAGTTTTGGCTTCGGCGTTCAAGCGCATCACCGGTTCGGTGTTGCTGACGCGCATATTGAACCAAGCATCAGGGAAGTTTACCGTCAGGCCGTCCAGCTCATCTTGTCGGCCATCGGCAAAAGCGGCTTTCAATTTCGTTAGCGCACCGGCTTTGTCCGCGACTTCGAAATTGGTTTCCGGAATCATAAAGTAGCGGCGGTATTCATTAATAAGCGCCGACAGTTTCTGGCCACTATCGCTCAGCGCCTGCATAGTCAACAGTGCGGCAATCAAGCCAGAGTCAGCATCGTAATTTTCCTTGAAGAATAAATGGCCGGTAGTTTCACCGCCGAATGGCGCGCCAACCTTACGCATATGAGCGCCAATACTTACACGTCCCGCCTTAGTCCGGATTGGCTTGCCGCCCCATTCTTTGATTAATTCCTGCGTCGCTCGACTAGTCCGGACATCGTGCACGATCTGCGCGCCTGGGTATTTTTTCAAATAAAGGTTGGCCACCAGACTAATAAGGTCTGTGCCCATAACAGGGCGCCCCAAATCATCGACAAAAGCTGCCCGGTCGCCATCGCCGTCGAAAGCAATGCCGAAATCCAGCTTATTTTCGGTAACAGTCTTGATGAGGTCTTGGAGGTTTTCAATTTTTTGCGGGTTGGCTTCGTGGTTCGGGAAGGTGCCATCCGGCTCGAAATACATTTCTATCACCTTCAGCGGCAGTTTCGGCAAGATGTGCGGCAATATGGCGCCAGCCATGCCGTTGCCGGCATCGATTGCAATTTTGTAAGGCTGCAATTTCGTCACGAAGCTCAGGCAATGCGTTACCCAGTCATCGGTAATTGATTTGCTGGTCACATTCCCGACCTTGGTTGCTGGCGTTCCAAAATTATGAGCCAAAAAACGGTCGCGGATTTCATCCAGGCCAGCATCCAAACCGACCGCGATAACTTGGTCGCGGTACAATTTGATCCCATTATCCTTACCCGGATTGTGGCTGGCGGTAATCACCGCGCCGCCGGCCAAGTCCCATTTACCGACAGCGAAATAAATCATATCACTGGTCAGCATACCGACATCCCAAACGTTGAGGCCTTGCTCCGTCAAACCTTTTATAAAAGCGCGCGACAATTCGGCCGAGTCCGGGCGCATGTCGTGACCAACGGCGACGATGCCTTTCACCGGCAACCAGTTGGCGTAGATACGGGCAATTTGCTCTACCGTTTGTGGCGTCAACTGACTGCCAACTTCACCGCGGATATCATAGGCTTTAAAAATATTCTTTATAGCTTCGCTCATTTTGCCTTCACATTTTTACTGATAAAGGCGCGCATATTATCCTGAAAAGCTTTTACCGAGAAGCGCTGGGCATGACGGGCGATGGCTTCGTGGTTGAAGGATTTGTCGAGGGCTTCTTGGAGGACGGGGACTAGGCTTTTGACGGATTGCTTGTCGAAGAAGAGGCCAGTCCGGCCGGGTTCGACGTAGTCCAGGGCACCGCCTTTCTGGTAGGCCACGACCGGTGTGCCGGCCGCCATGGCCTCGACGGCGACGATGCCGAAATCGTCCATGTTGGGCATGATGAAAGCCAGTGCCGTCTGAAAATGCGAAATGATTTCTTGGTCATTGACGTCGGTCAAGAAGGTAACGTTGCGCTCGGCCAGTTTCTCGAGGCGCCGGTGCTCCGGGCCGTCGCCGATTACTACCAGTGGTACTTTCAGCTCGTTGCAGGCGGCGATCGCCAAGTCGGTTTTCTTGTACGGCGTCTGCCGACCGGCGGTCACGAAACCGTGGCGCGGCTCAGCCTCACCCTTGCGCTTGAAGCGGTCGGTTTCGACCGGCGGGAAAATAACCGTTGAGTCGCGGTTATAATACTTCTTGATCATGGCCTGGGTGTGGGTCGAGTTGGCGACCAGGAAATCCGGCCGTTGGGCGGCGCGGTAGTCCCAACGCTTCAGTGGGCCCATCAACAACTTCAAGCTGAGCTTGGCCAGCCAGTTGAAACCCAGCGGGAAGCCCGGCCGCTCCAGGTATTCATTGCTGCGCACCCAATAATAATGGGTGGGTGAGTGGCAGTAGCAGATGTGGACGGTGTCGGGTCCGGTTTTCACGCCCTTGGCCTCGGCGCCGCTAGACGACAGCACCAAGTCATAGTCGCTGAGGTCTAGCCGGCTGAAAGTCCAGGCCCGCAACAGCGGCAAGAATTTCTTGAGGCTTTTCGGCAGCCGCTGTAGTGAGGTGGTGCGGACGTCGGCGTCCTCGAACCAGTTGAGTTTGCCGGGGTCGTATTGCGAAGTGTAAATTGGTGCTTCGGGGTAGAGTTTGTGCAGTTCTAGGACGACGCGCTCGGCGCCGCCGATGCCGGTCAGCCAATCACAAACAATGGCGACCTTCATCCGCGCAAGCCCTTATGAAACAGCACCACCCAAAAAGTCTTAATAATTATCACCAAGTCACCCCAGAAACTCCAATTCTGGACGTAGTACAAATCCAGCTGGCGGCGCTCCTCGAAACTCATGTCGCGGACGCCAGAAATTACGGCCAAGCCGGTAAGACCGGATTTGACACTCAGGATCAAATTTTTCTGAGCTGACTTCTCCAGCTCATAAGCCGCCAGGGCTCGCGGTCCGACCAGGCTGATATCGCCGCGCACTACATTAAATAATTGCGGTAGCTCATCCAGGCTGGTGCTGCGCAAGAAGCGCCCTAGCCGGGTGACGCGCGGATCATTCGGCAACCAGTCGCCGTTGTTGCGGTACTGCTTGATGAGCTCTGGCCGGCCCATTTTGGTAAAGGCCGCTTCTGGCTCCATGTTGGTATATTTTTTACTGTGGGAGCGGAATTTGAAAACTTTGAACTTGGTGTTGAAGCGCGTCAAACGGACCTGGCGAAAGAAAACTGGACCGCCGCTGAGCAATTCGGCGATCGTAATCAGCAGCATGAACGGCGAGGCCACAATCAATAACAGGCCGCCGAAAACCAGATCGCTCAATCTTTTTACAACCCGGCCCCAGCCGATCAGGGCGGTTTGGTGGACGGCAATAATTGGCACCGAGCGGAAAAGATCGACCTCGATTTTGCCGACGAATAATTCGCTATTGCCCGGCACGAAACGGTAGGCCACGTGATTTTCCTGGGCGTAGGTTAGGATTTCATCGTTACGGCTGCCATCGGCGTAGAGTTCGGTCTGGATAATGGTGCTGAGGGGCTGTTTTCTCAAATGTTTGATGGCTTCGGTGAAGCTAGGATAGTGAGCGTAATCGGCCTTTGCCAGGGACCGTTTGTTGCCGCTGACAATGCCGGCCAGTTTGTAGCCAGTAATGTCCGTCGGCAACAGATTGTCGGCCAAGCGCCAAGTACTGCCGGTATCGCCGACCAGTAGCACGTGATTAATGCCGACGCCGTAGCTGAAAAGTTGCCGCCGCAGGCCACGGGCGAAGGTACGAAACAGCAGCACGAAGAAAAAGGCCAGGGCGAAGCCGTAAACCGTCACCAGGCGGGCCGGGAAAATCGTGGTGTTGGTGACGTAGCTGTAGCTGATGACGAATAATATGCCGATGAACGAACCAACCAATAGCCGTCCGAACTCGCTGAAGCGTTTGTCGTGAACGCGGGCGTTGTACAAGCCGAGCAGGGCGAAAATCAGGATCCAGAACGGCAGCAGACTGACCAGAATACCGATGTAGGTATGGGCGTGGACGTGGGCGGTCAATGGCTGGTGGTCCAGTGAAACCCGCAGCACATAGGCAATGGTGAAAGCTATGGTAATTGCTAGAGCATCGCCGATTACCAGATAGAAGTTGTAAACCAGGGAAGCGTTATTTCTCATAATTTCATGCTGCCCACGCGCATGGTACCTCTATGATACACGCTAGACGCGCTATACTAGAAGCAGTTTTTATGAAGGTAGCCAGCCTCAAGTACGGAGTGTTGTCGGCCATGGCGACGATTGTCATGCTGATTATCGCGTTGCTGCCGTTCCATGCCCTCCTGACCATTTGGGGTTCCAGCCTCGTCGGCCACTACACGGCGCTGCGCTTATGGAAAGAAATCCTATTGTTACTGTGCATAATCGGCGCCTTGTTCCTGGTATTCACCGACCGCCGAATCCGCGGCCAGACGCTGGCGCGCCGGCTAATTCAACTAATCTTGCTATACATCGCCATCGTCTTAGTCTGGGGCGCGGCGGCCTACCTTCACCATAACGTTACAGCCAAGGCCCTTGGCTACGGCCTAATCGTTGACACGCGCTTCCCGATATTTTTCTTAATCACCTGGGCGATTGCGGTGCGCACTAGCCGCCTGCGGAGCAGCTGGCAAAAGTTAATTCTGTGGCCGGCGGCGCTGGTCATCGTCTTCGGCCTGCTGCAAGCTTTCATTCTGCCGCGCGACTTCCTCAGCCATTTCGGTTACGGCCCGGCCACCATTGCGCCCTACGAAACCATTAACCATAACAGTCATTACATCCGTATCATGTCGACGCTGCGTGGCGCCGATCCGCTTGGCGCCTACCTATTGGTACCGCTCAGCGCACTGGTCGTGCTGCTGGCTAACCGCTGGCGCCAATGGAAATTACTCGTCTTCTTCCTGGCCGGCCTGGTCGTACTGTTCTTCAGCTTCTCGCGCGGTGCTTGGCTCGGGCTATTGCTTAGCTTGCTAACCGTCTGCTTGCTTCACGACAAACTAAAACCCTACCGTAAAAAACTTCTGGCCGGCCTGGCGGCCGTGGTCTTGATCGTAGCCGCTCTGGCTGTCGGCTTCCGCCACAACGCCTATGTCCAAAACATCTTTCTGCACACCCAAAGCCACTCCGCCGTCGCGGCGACCTCCGACCAAGGCCACGCCAGCGCCTTGCGCAGCGGCCTGCACGAAATTATCCATCAGCCGCTAGGCCGCGGTCCGGGCACGGCTGGACCGGCGTCGGTTTATAACGGCCACAAAGTCCGCGTCGCCGAGGATTTCTACATACAAATCGGCCAGGAAATGGGCTGGCTCGGCCTGGCCGTATTCCTATTAATAAACCTCGGCGTCGGCTACCTGCTCTGGCTGCGGCGTGCCGAGCCGCTGGCGCTGGCGCTGCTGGCCAGCTTCATCGGCCTGACTGTCGTCAACTTGCTAACCCACGCCTGGGCCGATGATACCCTAGCCTACGTCTGGTGGGGCCTCGCCGGCATCGCCCTGGCACCGAAACCATGAAACAATTCGCCAAATATATGGCCGGCGGCAGCTTGTATTTCTGGTCCGGCTTTGTCATCTTCGCTTTCTGCTACTCGGTTTTGCACTGGAGCTGGTTCCCGTCGAAAGTTGTCTGCGACGTCATCGGCTGGTCGCTGAATTACCTGGTCCAACGCTTCTGGGCGTTCTCCGAGCAACACCATCTCAGCGAAATGCAACACGCCGGCCGCTATGTTTTCATTGAATCAATCGGTTTCATCATCGACTACGCCATCATCGGCGCCCTGAAAGCCATCGGCATTTCGCCCTACGTCGGCTTCTTCATCTCCGCTGGCTTCTTCACAGTCTGGAGCTGGCTGTGGTACAAGTATTGGGTTTTCCCCGAAAAGAAAAAGACTACTTAGCCGCCAAACTGACCAACAAAATCTCGATAGGATTCTAAGTTCTCAGTAACGTGTTCGATTACATTGGGCGGTCTATCACCAACCAGCCGGCTACCGTTAGCATAAAAGGGCATAACGTCAATCAGTACTACCGAGCCGTCCAGTATGTTGCGTCGCAAATTGCCGCCAGAATTAGCAGTGTCTGGGTAATAGCCATAATCTTCGGCTAGCCACCCAGCGCCATTAACTAGCTGTTCTAGATTGATGGCGGTTTGATCGCGCAACTTTGATGGTGCGGCTTGGGCAATTTCTAGATCCAAAACCGGATTAGCGGCAAGATCGACTCGCTGTTGAGTTTGAGTGACAGCGGGCACGGCAGCATCACGTGAACGAAATACCCGAGCATTTTTAATACTAACTTGAGTTGGTAAGGCTACACCAGCCAAATAGTGTGTTACTGTTCCAATTTCGCTAGTCACTTTGGCGCGAAAAGTTTCGAGCGGCATTTTGCCCGGGTAGCGAAGCATAAACTTATCAACGGTATCGTTACCATTATTATAGGTAACAACGGTCTCGCCATTAACGGCAGCAACCTTGTCGGTATCAAAGAATAATTCCTTCAAAACATCATGAATCTTAAATGGCAGCGGATACAAACCGCGCCGGGCAAAGTCAGCCACTGCATTGTCGGTGCTCCATTCTGGATTTTCTATCCAAAAGGCAATGTTGGTGGCTTGGTGCATAAGCTTGGCCGTAGAACGACGCATAACTTCTTCATTATATAATAAGTTATGTATTATTACAACGTTGAACGGTGTGGCATAATGTAAGCATGAACGAAAAGCAAACAGCAACTCAAACAGTACGGCCGACCAAGAAGCAAAAAGAATTACTAGACTTCATTGAAACTTTCATTCACGAGCACGGCTACAGCCCGAGTTACCGCGAAATCATGAGCGGGCTGAAATATAACTCGGTGGCGACTGTCGCGTTGCACGTCAATAATCTGATCAAGCGCGGCCATATTCGCAAACGTGACCGCTCGGCGCGCTCGCTAGAGCTGGTCGCCGGCAGCACGACCACCAAGGTCAGCTCCAACCAAATCGCACCCAGCGAAGAGAAATGGCTGGTCGAGAAGGTGGAGCATGCTTTCCAGCAAGTCGAGAGCCTCGGCGGCGAGCTGGCGGAGTCCGGCTTCGACCATTTGTATGTGCTAATCGGCGCGCTCAAAGTTCTCGGTATGGAGGGCGCGGCCCAGAGTTTCATGCCCCGCCTGACGGCGCTCAAGCAGCGCCAAACCACCTGACAATCCGCCGTAATTAATACCATATGCAACTTGCTGGCGCGGGTGTAAACTGCGGATACTTAACAAATAAGCCGGAAGTGAGTGCGATTCTCACGCTGTGCCGCAACGGTGTTTCGCGTCGATTAATTGACGTGATAAGTCCGATCTGGCGATCAAGTCTCTCGAGCAAGAGCAGTCAAAAGTTTTCGGACTTTTTCGCCCTCGCTCCCAGAGCAGAGGGTTTTTTATTTCCATGGCCGTCGCAGCCGAAACAATTCGATACACAAACATTGATGATTTGCCAGAGGTAGCCGCTGCGCGGCTGGCTGTGCGTAACGAAGCCTGGACGACACTGGAAGCACGTCGCCAACAGATCGAGAATGGCGAGTGGCAATACGTACCTCTCCCCATTGATGTTCTGTCTACCGCGTCTAAAGTATTAGCTGCTCGAGACCAGCACGGCGAAGATAGTGCCGAACATCAAGAATTATCGGCTGGTCTGTGGCTCGACTGCCATCGTTTATTAACCGAATGGTATCGAAAAAATACCGGGGAGTATTTCCCGGTTGTTTATCATGGCTTTGATCCGGCGACCGAGGATTTTTATTCACACGGCCTGTTTATTGGTCAAATGACTAAGAACGCCCTGACTCCTCAAGATACACCAGAAGATGAAGATCGTCGGGTCAACGAACGAGTCGAGGAGGCGACGCCGCAAATTCTTCGAAGAATTGGCGGTATTGCCCTGGAGGGCATGCGTATCCGGACTATCTCCGAATGTACTGACGCAGCCATTGAAGCTTATCGAAGCGATCTGATAGCTGGCGCCGAGCATCGCGGCTATAACGGTTATGTGCCGGAAATCGAGAAAGTCATGATTCGTGATTTCTTGTTTGACGAAGCCAGCGCTGGTCGGTTTGAGGAACAGATTGGTTTACCCGGCATATACTTCACCCATGAAATCTTCCAAGATGCGTTGCAGCGCTTAGGTGTCGACTTGATGGATAAAGACAAAACTGGCCTGCACGGCACGCAGTTGCTGGCAAGCGATGACTTGGTTACAAGTTTTGTTCCGATTCTGGATGCGGTCGCTAGTGAGCAATGGTGTACCAACATATTTATGGGCGAAGAAGTTCCGCCCGACCACCCCAAGAATTACGGCAATGTTCGGGCTGAGGCCAGAGCCCGACAAGAAAAGCTGGAGAGCCATTCCAGCATGGTAGCGGACTTTGTGCTGAGCTTGGCCGTGAATAATACTGATCCACGCGAAGCTCCCGCCATAGTCGAAAAATTTGTTAAAAAAATGCTAATGAACATGGCTCGCCATAACACGGCGTTGGCCTCTCAAGTGTTTGACGATAAGACTGCCGAAGGCTTGCGCCAGGTAATTTACCTGGAATCAATCGGCCGTAGCCAAGAGGCATTAGAGCTATATCAAAAAGTTGAAACAGCTGCACCGGGTGGTGGTTTCTGTGGCGCCGGTAGTTGCGGGCTTGAAGCAATAATTGCCGGGAGCAGTGATGAATCAGATATCAAAAAGCTTGGTTTCAATGTTAAGGATTCTATCAAAGACACAGAACGGAAATGTAAGTGCGGTGCTAAAACGGTCTACTATGATTTAAAGCAGACAAAAAAAGGTTGTACGACATGCGGCAAGACCGTGAAATATTAGAGCTGAAAAATAACTGAAACGCACCAGAAAAATTTCAACACATTCGCCGCCGAAATGCGATATACTGAAACGCAGCAAGTGACTTGAAAGGAAGTAGCAGTGTCCAAGCAATTCATGGCCATCCTGGCCGCCATCATCTTGATTTTCGTCGGCATCGCCGTTTTCGGTGGCAAGTCTAATACCCCTAGTAGCAGTAAGTCCAGTTCTAGCACGCCAACTAGCCATGTCGAAGGCCAGGGCAAGGACGGTATCACGCTGGTCGAGTACGGCGATTACCAGTGCCCGTACTGCGGCCAATACTACCCGATCGTCAAGCAGGTTCAAGCCGAATATAACACTCAGATTAGCTTCCAGTTCCGTAACTTTCCGCTGGTCAGCCTGCACCCCAACGCTTTCGCCGGCGCCCGGGCCGCCGAAGCTGCCGGCCTGCAAGACAAATTCTGGCAAATGCATGACCTGTTGTACGAGCAGAACGACGCCTACTATAACGGCGGTGAGCCGCCCAACAGCTGGATTGGCGCCAGCGACCCAACGCCGTACTTCAACGCTTTCGCCCAACAGCTGGGGCTCAATGTTACGCAGTTCAAGACTGATTACGCCAGTGACACCGTCAACAACCTAATTACTGCTGATGAAGCCGCTGGCAACAAGCTGGGTGTCAACGCCACGCCGTCATTCTACCTCGACGGCAAAGCGGTCAGCCCCGGCGAATCAGTCAGCGCTTTCGAGCAGCTGATCAACGCCGAAATCGCCAAAAAAGCCAAAGCCTAGTAATACAGAAACTCGCGCCAGGTCGGTCGATCGACACTGACCATCACGGCCGTGGCCTGAGTATTAACAGTTTTTATTTTTATAGCCGTCATTAGCACTCTTTTCACACTTTTTATTGTTTTTGTCTTCTGATCCTCCCAGGATCTCCGAAGTGCTTAGATAGTATCAAAACCGTTTATGTTTTGCAAATCAAGCTGTCCGGGTATTAAGCTAAGAGCATGAACATTATCCTGGCGCTCGTCTTCCTGCTGCTGGCCATTGGCGGCGTCATTGTCCGCAAAACTTATTACCACCTGCCGACGCGTGAGCTCAAGCGCCGGGCCCGCCAGAAGGACCATCAATCAGCCAAACTGTACCAGGCCGTGGCCTATGGTAGCAGCCTGCGGGTTTTGCTGTGGCTGTACATCGGCTTGACCGCCGCCGCCAGCTTCGACTTCTTCGTCCGGGCGTTGCCAGTCTGGCTGAGCCTGGTGGTGATCGGTTTCTTGCTATGGCTATTCTTCGCGTTGCTGCCAGCGTCCCAGGTCAGCGGTCTCGGCCGGCGCCTGACCACGCTGGTTAATCCGGTAATCGTCTGGTTACTCAGCCATTTCAATCCGTTGCTTAGTCGGCTGGGCGACGTGGGGACTAACCGTTTTCACCGGCCCTCGCACACCCATCTGTATGAAAGGGAAGACCTGTTGCGCCTAATTGCCCGCCAGCAGGCCCAGTCCGACAACCGTCTCAGTAATGATGAACTGGAAATCGCCCGCCGCGCGCTCAGCTTCGACGACCACACCATCGCCGACGTTCTGACGCCGCGGAAGGAACTCAAAACCGTCAAGCCGTCGGACGCCGTCGGCCCGGTACTGATTGACGAACTGCACCAGACCAACCAGCAATACGCCCTGGTCCGTGAAACGCCCAAGGGCGATGTTCTCGGGACACTGGCCATCGATCAGCTGGGCATCCGTAGCAGCGGCGTGGTCCGCGGCTCGATGGACGCCATCGTTTATTATCTGCACGTCCAGGATTCGCTGAGCGAGGCGCTCAAGGCTTTCTTCGTCACCAACCATCCGGTGTTCGTGGTGGTCGACGAGCAGGAAGCCGTGCTGGGCATCGTCACTGTCGAGAACATCCTGCGCCAGCTGCTTGGCCACTTGCCGGGCGAAGAATTTGACCAATACGCTGACCGGGCCGCTGTCGCCAGTCGCCACCAGCCGAAAGCCGAGCCAGAAGAAACCTCCGAAGAAATGGTAGAGACCCCTGTCAAAACAGATGAGGAAGTGTTAAAATAGCCAGGATTATGAGAGTCCTCAGTTCTGACGTTCAAGACCACGCCGGCCAAACCGTCCACATCGAAGGCTGGCTGCACAAGAAGCGGCTGCTCGGCGGCCTGACCTTTATTAACGTCCGCGACCGCCGTGGCCTGATTCAAGTTGTGCTTGATGACAAGAAAGAAGTCGAGAAATTACGCGGCCTGCACATCGGCACTGTCTTAGCGGTTGACGGAAAAGTGGTGGAAGAGCCTCGGGCTCCCGGAGGCGCCGAGCTGCACGAAGCCAAATTGGAAATTCTGGTGCCAGTCACCGACGAGCCGCCAATCGAAATCGACAAGCCGCTTAGCCACAAACCGGACAACCTCGATACCCTATTCGACCACCGCGTGCTCGGCCTGCGCAACATCCAGGAAACAGCAATCTTCAAAATCCGCAGCGAGCTGACTCGTTATATTCGTGAATTTCTTTATAAAAATGACTTTGTCGAAATTAACACGCCGAAAATAGTTGCCGGTGCCGCTGAGGGCGGCGCTGAAGTTTTCAAACTCGACTACTTTGGCAAAGAAGCCACCCTGGCCCAGAGCCCACAGCTGTACAAGCAAATCATGGTAGGCGTGTTCGAGCGCGTCTTCGAGATTGCGCCGGCTTTCCGGGCTGAACTCAGCGCCACCACCCGCCACGTATCGGAAGTCACCATGCTGGACATCGAGATGGGGTTCATCAAGGACCACAATGATGTGCTCAACCTGGTTCAGGACATGGTTTATGACGTGCTGACCCGGATTTACAAAGAGCACGGCGCCGAGCTGAAAAGTTTGAATGCCCCGGAGCTGAAAGTTAAACCGGAATTCCCACGTTACTCCATGAAGCAAATCCACGAACTGTACCAGAAAGAAACCGGCAAAGACACTAGCCAGGAAATTGACCTGACGCCCGACGAAGAGAAGTGGATTTGCGAATACGCTAAGAAACATGACGGTTGCGAAGCGGTCTTCGCCACCGGCCTGCCGTCCAGCAAAATGAAGTTCTACCACATGAAAGGCGAGGACGACACTGCCCGCTCCGCCGATTTACTTTTCCGCGGCGTAGAGATCGCCACCGTGCCACAGCGCGAACACCGTCACGATAATTTGATTGCCCAAATGAAAGCCGCCGGCGTCGATCCGGCTTCGCCCGGTTTCGCCCACTTCGTCACCGCGATGAAGCACGGCCTGCCGTCCCACGGCGGCTGCGGCTTCGGCATTGACCGCTTCACCGAAAAAGTCATCGGCCTGGCCAACATCAAAGAAGCCATCCTCTTCCCTCGCGACATCAACCGCCTCGCGCCATAAAATGGCCACACCCGTTCTCTATATTAATGGCCTTGGCAATGGGGAGTGGCAGCAAAGACAACATTGGGTTCTGGGAAATTTGGAACACCACGGTTATAAGATTGAGCATGCTCATTTGGATTGGTTGTCCGACAAAAGCTTCCAAGAACATTTAGACGAAACTACCCAAAAAGCCGAACGACTGCTGGCCGGACAGGGAAGGTTGGCTATCATTGGCTCGAGTGCCGGCGGCAGTATGGCCTTCAATGTCTTTGGGGAGCTCAAAACTAAGAACGTTATGGCCGTAAATATGTGCGGTCGCCTTAGCGAAGGCGACCTAAATCCATTGGATTGGCGTAAATTATCAACCATGGCGCACCGTGGAACGTCGCGTGCCAGCCAAAGTTTTTATGATTCGGTAAAATTCTGCGAAACGGAAACAATGCCTAACTTGACTGACGATCAGAAAAAACGACTCTTTATCTTTCATCAGTTATTTGATTTCGTAGTACCGCATCAAACCATGCTGATACCCGGTGTTGATAATCGGCGTCTGCCCGTCGTCGGTCACGGGTTAGGCATACTTATGGCTGGCTACACGCTACCGGCCATACTGTGAGTGCTATAATTACACCATAATCCGGAGGCGGCCATGAAGTTTAAAAAAGCAGTTTTAGTTAATATTTCGGACGACTCGTTTGATAAAAAATATTGGGATCAATTGAATGAGTTAGCTGAAATAAAAGTTTCATTGAGCCGAGATGATCCGAAACTGATGACAGAGCTCAAGGATTGCGACGCTTTGCTGCTTGGTTTTCAAATACCGACCGGCCAAGATATTTTCGACGCCGCGCCAAACCTGAAACTCATTAACATTTTAGCCACCGCCTACGGCACGGTTGACTTAGAGGCTGCCGCCAAAAGAAATATTCCAGTCTGCAACCTTGCCGGCTATAGCACCGAATCAGTCGCCGAGTTTACGATTGCCGCCATTCTTTATCAAATCAGAGACATTGAAGAGGGATTGAAGCGAGCAAGAGCCGGTAACTATGACTTTGACGGCATTACCGCACAAGAACTCAAGAATAGTAAATTTGGCGTTATCGGTCTAGGCAGTATCGGTAACCGTGTTGCCGAATTGGCCGCCGGTTTTGGTGCCAACGTCAGTTACTGGTCCCGCAATAAGAAACAAGTGCCTTTTACCTATCAGGAGCTCGATGAGTTGCTCAAAACCTGTACCTATATTTCAGTTAATGTGGCTGAGACGGAAGAAACGACTGGTTTGTTGAACGGTAAAAATCTCGGGCTGATTAAATCGGGCAGCATTTTGATTAGCACAGTGCCGCCGCCAGTTATCGAAACCGACGCGCTTGTGGAACAGTTATCGAAGAATGACATCACCTTTATTTTTGACCACCCAGACGAAATGGAGGCCTCCGAGTTGGATAAAATCAAAGGTTTCAAAAACACCGTGACTTATCCGCCGATTGCTTTTCTAAGCGACGAAGCCCGGATCGCCAAACAAGAAATTTTCATCGCCAACATAAAAGCCTGTCTAGACGGCAAGCCGCAAAACAATGTTTATTAAACTAATTAATAAATGACCCGCGACATCAACCGCTTAGCGCCCTAATCAAGCGTAAAAGGATCTTCTCTTTTCTTGGTCTGGAATTTAGCTCTAGTCTCAGTTAGCTTTGTTTCAATAATTGCAAAGATTTTATCAATATCAACTTGATTATATTGGTATAAGGTTTTATTGCCTGTATTGCCAAGTAGGCGAAGGTCATTCAGGATTCTGTTGGTCCGTCTTTCGGCAATACGCTTGAAGCGATCTCTCTTCGCCTCCGGCGTGTAATGCTCAGCGTTATATCGCGTACTCGAATTATCATCGTCCATAATCTAGCCATACTATAGCACTCAGCAAACGAAACGTACAAGTTAAATCTAAGAAGGTATATCTCTAAGAGGCATGTCTTATATAAAGATTCTCTACTTAGAACTAGCGTTTTACTTGCAATTTGCGAGCAGTGAGGTAAAATCAGAAAAGAGTATTCAAACGAAAATTTGAGGCTCGAATGCTGGAGGGTACATTCCAGTGTCATTAACAAGAGCTAGAAATTAAGAAGACACCAGCGCGAACTGGTGTCTGTGTACTAAGATTGAGAACCCTGGTACGCCCTTATTCTAGCACACCAAATAACCTAGCAGTTGCTAGAGATAAGGGGGTGCCATTATGGCACACAAAAATATTCACACAACATATAATCATCAGGCGCACAACTGGCGGAATGTCAGTGAGGGCGCCAATAAGCCTTCAAAGGTCTATGAGACGAAGGCAGAAGCGCAAGCGGCTGGCCGTCAGATGGCCATTAACAATAAATCCGAACACTTGATCCACAACGAAAACGGCAAAATTAGTCAACGTAACAGCTACGGGAATGACCCTTTCCCGCCGAAAGGATGAAACCGTGAAACGCATATATGACGCCGCTTTTGTAAATTCAAGCGGGACTCACCATGCCCACCTAGGGACTTTTTGGTGGGTAGATGACAACGGTTCGCGTGGCACGTGGACCAGGCTCGAAGCGTACAACTACGTAAAAGCGAACCCGCAACAAGTGTATGTCAGCGAGGGCAACAGAACTGTTTACGTTGCTCATCGGGAAAATAATCTTGGGACAAAATGGGTGCAAACCTACGCTGATAGATATTGGAGGGACAATCTAACAGCCTTAGCCATAAGGCATCGCCAAGGTTTACCTAACTATTAATTCCGTAAGGTTATTACCAAAACAGCGCAACCTAAGCTGCGCTGTTTTCCTGCCGGCGGGGAAGCTTAATTCCAGCCGAAAGCTTGACTGAGGAGCCAGAGCGTGAAGCCGACTGAGATGAAGAATAATCCCAATCCGACTGGCGAACCCCAGCTAAACCACGAGCCCCAAGCACGCCAGTGCTTCATGTGCTCGTCGTAAAACTTGGCATCCTGGGCGCTAACGCCTTGATGTCCTGCCATAACGAATCTCCTATTATGTTAATGAAGATCCGTTCGGTGGTCTTGGATGTCCTGCCATGTTAGTCGCCAGGAACGGTAGGGCGCATGGGCTGATGCGGACGGCCACATTCAAATTTATTGAAGCACAAATTTAAGAAATCCGCAAAACCACTGGACAAGAAATTATAATTTTATTATAATGTCCGTATGACACAGAAAATCATTAAGATTGGCACCAGCGCCGGTATTACTATCCCCAAGAAACAACTTGAGGAGCTCGGTTTGCGTGTTGGCGACGAAGTGAAATACTCTATTGAGCCAACTCAAAAGCCCAAGCATGACAAGCTGATGAAAGATTACGAAACTTTTGTCGCTAAGTACGGTCAGACGCTCAAAAATCTAGCCGACCGTTAATGAATTATTTGAGCCTCGAAGAAATTCTGCGGCTGCATTCTCAAGTCATTGAGGATTATGGCGGCAGTCATGGCGTGCGTGACGAGCATCGGCTAGAAGCGCTCGTTGCTGCTCCGCGCCAATCAGCTTTTGGCAAAGAACAGTATGCGGGCATTTATGAAAAGGCAGCTGTTTATTTACGTAATTTGATAGGTGACCATCCTTTCGTTGATGGCAACAAGCGGACAGCTGTGACGGTTTGCGGCATTTTTCTAATCATGAACGGCAAAATGTTCAATTGCTCGCCGGAAGAACTGGAAGATTTCGCTGTGCAGGTAGCCACTGAGCATCTGGACGTATCTGTTATTACAGATTGGCTCAGAGAGCACTGTTTGTGACATATATATAAGAATAAAACAACAGATGGCCACCGAAGTTAATTAATATTCAGTTTAATCTGTTATAACCAGCGTATACTGGAGATATGGATGATCCACCATCACCGGCGCCAGTGCTTCCGACACCGGAACCAACTGAGTCGCCCGAAGAGCCCGAGCTGACGCCCGATGAGGAGCGTCAGCAACGGGTCGATTATCTTAAGAATGTCGTCCCGCCGCGTAAGCCGAAAGCTAAGTGGCCGCGTTACGCTGCTATCGCGGTTGTGCTGATTATCGTAATTGCTGCAGCTGGTTTTGGTTTGAGCAAGCACAAAGCCGCCGCGCCGCCGGCTAAGAAAACGACGGCCGCCACAGTCGTGCCCAGCAGCACCGGCACCTCGGCCGCACTGACCAATTACGTTTCCAACGGCAAAGATTTGAATCTAAGTTTTAGCTATCCCAGCAATTGGAGCGTGACGCCGGTTTCTAACGGCAACCCCAACGACCAGACCATCACCCTGACTTCGCCGCTAGTCAGCCTAACCTCGGCGGCCAGTCAGAGCGTCACCGGCAAGGTCGTGCTCAGTATCCGGCCCGGCACCGACACGCTTAGCGAACTGGACAAGGGCTCGCCGACGGTGGCCCAGAACTCGGTGCAGTTCGCTTACAGCAAGCCGACGGCCAGCCAGCATCAATATCCGTACCTGACTTTCGTGCATTTCTCAGTCACCGGCGCGCTGAGCGGCTCTTTCCAAGAAGTAATTGTTAGCGGTATCAACCAGATGGCGGCTGGCACTGCCTTGAGCTCCGGCGCAATTTCCGTCGACCCGATTATCAGTGCCAGTTTCTACGACTGCGCCAGCACAGCCTGCACTGGCACCAGTGCCACGCCGCTGGCCATCACCAACAGTACCTGGACGAACGCCACTATTTTCCAGCAGACGCTAGCCATTCTGGAATCGCTACAGCTGAACTAAACTACCGGCTTATTGTCCAGCGGGTGCCAGATATACCAACTGGCCACGGATTGGTAAGGCGCCCATTTATTTTTCTTGGCGAGCTTGATGACTTGCTCCGGCGTGGCGGCTTTTTTCAGGCCGTATAATTTCGTGACGCCGTTTCTGATGCCCAAGTCGCCGGTGGGCAAAACATCCAGCCGGCCCATGCAGAACATCAGGAACATGTGCGCCGTCCACTCGCCGATGCCCTTGACGTCGGTTAACTCGGCGATGATTTCGTCGTTGCTCAATTTATCAAAACTTTCAAATTTCAGTTTTCCATCTAGGATGTGACGCGCCAAATCATGGACGTAGTTGGCTTTCATGTAGCTGAAACCGATGGCCCTTAACTGGTCAGCCGAAATAGTCAAAATCTGCTCCGGCGTTGGGAATTTATTATCAAACAAAGCCAGGAACCGCTTCTCGATGGCATCGGCGGCTTTGACGCTCAGTTGCTGGCTGATGATGGAATTGACTAGAGCGCCGTAGTAATCCTTATGAGCTTTTAGCGTGGCCAAGCCAATGTTCTTAATGATCGTCGCCAGCACCGGATCAGCGGCTGCCAAATGCTCAGCTGCTTTTTTCAATTCGGACGGCGAGGCTAAGGGCATGATTCCATTGTAAAGGACATTTCACTTACCTCTAGCGTGAATTTTTGCTAGACTGAGAGGTAATTAAGCTTATGCTAGGCAAGAAAGACTCCCGCTCAGCCGAACCGCCTGAAGATCAGGCTCTGCGCGAGCGGGTCGACAACATGATGGATGCCCGGCGTCAGCCGCCGAAACCCGGCGATATTCAGAAACCGAGTGTCGGCGGGCCGCCGATTGATATTTTCAAGGATCCCAAGACGGCGACCGAAGTTTCCGACAAACTGCTCAAGCAGCTCGGTGTCCAGAAGAACGCCGATATTGAGCCGATGCCGTCTACCAGCCAACCGGCCGGCAGCCCCAGCGAGCCAGCCAAGCCCGATCCCGATGCTACCGGTTTCGATGATGATGCTACCGGCAAAGCTGTCGACGATATCGCTGCCACTGACGCTGACACTATGCTGGAAGTCGAGGACGCCACAGTGAAACCGCCGGTCAAACGGAAGTTCGTCCACGGCTGGAAAGGCAAGCTGGAGCGCTGGGCTCACGATTGGCGGGCCTGGGTAGGTTTGGTAGTCGCGCTACTGGTGATTATTTTCGCCCTGCCGTTCACGCGCTATGCGGTGCTTGGTTTGTTTATCAAGGAGCCGGTTAGTTTGACTATTACCGACAGCAAGACCAACACGCCTGTCAGTAGCGCCACCGTCAGTCTGGGCAGTGCCACGGGGAAGACCGATTCTGCGGGCAGGGTCAGCTTGAAGGTGCCGGTCGGCAAGAAGCATCTGACCATCACCAAGCAGTATTACACCGGCTATGCCGGCAGCCTGTCTGTCGGCCTGAAGGCCAAGGCCGCGGCCATTCAGTTGGTGGCCACCGGGCGCCAGGTACCGATCACGGTGCTTGACGAAATCAGCGGCCAAGCGCTGGCCAACGTCGATATCAAAGTCCTGAACACCTCGGCCAAGACTGGCAAAGATGGCCAGGCCACCATAGTCCTGCCGGCCGATTTGAGTACCGCGAAGTTCACCGCCAGTCTGAGCGGCTACAATACGATGCAGGGCAGTCTGACGGTGACTAACAAAGCCGTGGCGGCCAACAGCATTCCACTACTGGCCAGCGGCCAAGTTTACTTCCTGTCCAACCTCAGCGGCAAAATTGACGTCGTCAAAACCAACCTCGACGATTCCGGCCGTCAGACCGTCCTGGCCGGCACCGGTCAAGAAGATCCCAACAACACGACCCTATTGGCTTCACGCGACTGGCGCTACCTGGTCCTGGAATCACAACGCGCCGGCAACCGGCCGGCGCTTTACCTCATCAACACCAGCAATGCCAAGGTCACGGAGTTCGATAGTAGCGATGCCAATTTCACGCTCATCGGCTGGGACGGGCACGACTTCCTGTACGATGCCGAGAGCAACACCACGGCGCTGTCACAAACCGGCCATGAAGCTATCAAAAGCTACGACGCCGACACCGCGCAGCTCAACCAGCTGGACCAGGACCAAGCCCAGGGCGTGGCCACCAGCTACGGCTACCAATCGTTCCAGAATTTCTACATCGTTAACAACCTGCTAATGTACACCACGCAGTGGCAGACTTATGACACGACCGGCAACGGCTTCGATCTCAGCAGCCTGACCGACACCATCCGCGGTATCCAGCCCAATGGTCAGGGCAAGAAAGATTACCAATCATTCGCCGCTAGCGGTGTCGTATCTATCCTAGGCGTGCTCTATGAGCCGCAAACCGTTTACTACGATGTTTTCAACAGCGATAACACCACGACCTACTATACTTTCGCCAATCAGGCGATCTCGACGTCCAGTCTGACCCAAAACGACTTCAACCAAACCTACCCGACCTTCTTGTTATCACCCTCCGGCAACCAAACTTTCTGGACCGAACTGCGCGACGGCAAGAACACGCTGTTCACCGGCGACGCCAACGCCGCCAGCTCCAAGCAAATCGCCACCCTCAGCGATTACTCACCCTACGGTTGGTACAGCGACAACTACTTGCTGGTGTCGAAGAATAGCAGCGAGCTTTACATCATGCCGGTCGGCGGCCTAGCCACCGGCAAATCACCGCTCAAGATCAGCGACTACTACAAACCAGCCCAGAACTTCAACGGCTATGGTTACGGCTACGGTGGGCTGTAGAATTTAGCTTTTCTGGCGCAAGTGGACGATCGCCATCTGGCCATCGGAATGTAGCGAGCCGTTCCAAACGCGGTTTAATAGCCGGTAAGCTTTGCTGAGACGAACCGATTCGACCTTGCGCACCGCCCCCGCTTGGCGCAGCTGAGCAACGATCATTTCCCGCTCGCGGTTGGTATCGGGGTCAATCATGTGGGTGAACTGGAAGTTATGACGGATTAGCGAAATACCAATGTCCATCGACGCCGCGCCGACCCACAGCAGGTTATCGCCCTGGACGTGCGTCCGGCGATGTTGCCAAGAAATTGCCCGGACACTGAGCGGCGCCTGGTCCTTATAAGTCGTTGCCCAGAAGCGCACGTGATGACGGCCAGCTTTGTTGCCCTCCACGGACGACTCGAAAGCCATATCCTGCTTGCGGCCGAACAAGTACATGTTACTGACCGGTGCCGTCGGATAGGGCCGGCCGATAACGGTGTAGATAATAACTTTGGCGACGTTCTTGAAGCTGTGGCGGTCAGCCGATTGCCAGCCAGCTTTTTCCATGACTTGAATTAACTCCAGACGGTTGGCGATGATGCCAACGTTCAACGGATCGGAGGCGAAGCCGTCCGGCGTCACGCAGTACAGCGGCAAATGGGCCGGCGGCCGGATAATCCGGATGATACGAATGACAGCTGGCACCAAGACATAGGCCGCCAGCGCGTAAGTTGCCAGGATCGCCAAGCCGCCGAAGTGCAACCGATGATGGATATACGGAAAAATATCGCGTACCGACAAGTAAGCGATGACAATTCCAGGCAACAGGACAACGAAGCGTTTGGTCCACCAAATACTGTATTGAATCATTGGCTAACTCTCATCATACAATGCGTGCTACAATCTAGCCATATGGATACGGACCCCCGACCCGCACCGGTTATGGACGTCGTCACCGCGCCGCCGCCTGACAAATTGGATGACAAACCGGCCGACAGACCAACGGACAAGCCGGCGGACAAACCAGTCGGTAAGGCTCCGCCCCCTCCTCCGCCGAAAGCGCCCAAGCAGCCAGGTCACGGCGTTGGCATGGCCATTTTCGCCACTGTCGTCATCGTGCTAGCTCTGGCCGGCTTGGCCACCGTGGCCTATGTCAAAACCCACTAGCATGTCTCTTGCTGGAGCCACCGAAAAATTACTAAAACCCGGCGCCGTTGGCGTCATCCCGACGGACACGGTTTACGGTTTGGTGGCCCGCGCCGCCGATCCAGCGGCCGTCGCCCGACTCTACGCTCTGAAAACCAGAGACCATAAACCAGGCACTATCATCGCCGCCAACATTGACCAGCTAGTCGAGCTGGGCATCAAACGCCGCTACCTGAGCGCCGTCCAACAATTCTGGCCGGGCGCCGTCAGCGTCATCATTCCGTGCGGCGAGCCAAACCTGGAATATTTGCACCTGGGCGTCATGAGCTTAGCAATTCGCCTGCCAGCCGATCACGAACTTCAAAAACTACTGAGCCAAGCCGGTCCGCTGCTGACTACCAGCGCCAACCCGCCCGGCCAGCCACCGGCCACCACCGCGGCCGAAGCCCAACGTTACTTCGATGACAAAGTTGATTTCTACAGCGATGGCGGCGATCTGTCCGACCACCAACCATCGACCATCATTCGCATCGTTGACGACGCCATCGAAATTATCCGCGAGGGAGCTGTTAAAATTGATGAGGCAGGGAGAATTATTAAATGACATTCGACGAATACCAGAAACTGGCGCTGACCACTGCACAATACACCGGGGATGAATTAAAAGACATCATGCACTGGGTGCTTGGCGTCACTGGCGAGAGTGGCGAAATCGCCGAAAAGGTTAAGAAAATTATCCGCGACAAGAACGGCGAAGTTTCGGCCGCCGACAAGACCGAATTAGCCAAGGAAATCGGCGACGTATTGTGGTACCTGGCAACACTCGCTCACCAGTTAGGCGTATCTTTCGACAAGGTCGCTGCTGACAATCTGGCCAAGCTCAAAAGCCGCCAAGAGCGCGGCGTCATCGGCGGCAGCGGCGACAACCGATGAAACGGGCCAAATATGCTACTGCAACGCCGTATATTGCCGCCTATTTGATATTTCGGAAAGGCAACAAAGTTGCCTTTGTATTGCGCCAAAACACCGGCTGGATGAATAATCATTATGCGTTGCCGGCCGGTAAGACTGAGATAGGCGAGAGTCTTTTGCAGACTGCAGTAAGGGAGGGTCGAGAAGAAACAGGTGTTTCATATACGCCCTCTGATCTCAGACCGGTGCTGACAGTTCATCGGCATGGAGATGACAGTGATTGGGTTGACTTAGTTTTTGAGGTTACCAAGTGGAAAGGCGAGCTACATAACGCTGAACCTCAAACGCATGGGGAGCTTGTGTGGTTTGATCCAAATGAATTGCCAAAGAATGTTGTACCAAACAGCCGTTTTATTCTCGCCCAAGTTGCCCTCGGCAAAACCTATGCCGAATGGGGCTGGAAAGAGTAGACTGTGACTATGAATGCTGAAGAATTAGTGCGCCAATATTTGCAGCAGGTTAATGTCATGCAGCTCGCTACGGCAATGGATAATCAGCCGTGGGTCTGCAACCTTCATTTTTATGCCGACGACAAGTTCAACCTTTACTGGATAAGCACCGAAGCACGCCTTCATTCACAACACGTGCAGCAAAACCCCAAAGTCGCCACTGCCTTGCTAGTGCATGAAAATACGGCGGATGAAGATTACGTCATCGGCCTGTCGGTTATCGGCAATGCCGTGATGACGGACGAGCCACTGACAAACGAAGTCGGCCCAGCCTTTGTGCATAAGCATGGCCATCGTGAAACGCTACTGAGCGATATCAAAGAGGGTAAAAACGCTCATAGATTTTATAAATTGTCACCGACAAAAATAGTGTTGTTTGACAGCAAAAACTTTCCGGCCGACCCGCGGCAAATAATCAAACTTTAAGCTGACCGAGAAACGTACTAATAGCGTGCTCGGCGCTGGTCATGTCAATGTATTCGAAAACTGTGGCGCCCGGACTGCCGTCAATCATGGCTGACAGCTTGCGTTCGCCCTCCGGCCGGAACAGGCAGAGAACTGGCTTACTCATTTTTTCGGCCCGCGCGATTTCGTAACCGACGCCAAGTGACGGTTTAGTAACCTCGGCGATCAAGGCATCCGCCTGGCCTATCCAGCGGATATCTTTACTCCAAATATCACCCGACGGTCCGGCTGATCCGGCGGTCGTCAACTCCTTGTCGGCGAAAACCTCGGTCAGGACTTCGGCGTATTTTTTGATGACTGCCACCAAGTCGCTATAGGTATCAGCATCATCTCGCCCGCCACGGATCGAACAGGCGAAATAAACTTTTTTCATGCGGCAAATTCTTCTCGTAGCCAATCATCTAGGGAATCGCCGCCACCGCCGGCTAGGCCGACAACCATGTCGCCATTATCTAAATGTTTCTGAATGGCGGCTTTCAACTTCTCGTCGCGGGCCATTGGCTCGGCGAGGCTAGGGTCGTCGAGATGCGAAATTAACTCCTCTGGTGGGATGACGCGCTGGGCCGGATCTTCGCGGGCCAGGTAACTGGGCAGCCAGTAGACTCGGCCAGCACCGGCGAAAGCATCCTTGTACTCATCGAGCATGTAGTGCTGCCGGCGGTTGGTCAGCGGCTCGTAAACAATGATGACTTTTTGCCCTTTGGCGGCCGCCATTTCCGTGGCGACGCTCAGGGCCCCGCGGATCTTCTCCGGCGTGTGGGCGTAATCGGAGTAGAGGTTCGGGATAATCTGTTCCATGCGGCGCGATACGCCAGGGAAGCGATTAACTAATTCCAGAATTTCTTCCAGCGGTTTCTGGGTCAGTTGTCGAACGGCCTTGGCGGCCAGCCAAGCGTCGAGGCGGTTGTAGCGGCCAGCCAGTTTTAACCTATCGATGTCGGGGTTGGCGGCGTCCATGATGGCGTAATGGTCATTCGGCTCCAGGCCGAGGTAGTCGTAATCCTCTTGCCACAACTCTGTCCATTCGCTCTGACTGATAAATTCCTTGAAAGCCTCCTGATAATCTTCGCGGGTCGGGAAAATCTCGTGGTGATCCCAGCTGACCCCGGTAATGATGCTGACATATGGCTCGAAAGCCAGGAAATTGCGGTCGAACTCGTCGGCTTCGTAGATGAAATATTTGCCCTTGGCTTCAAACTTGCCCATCTCAGCGAAACTGGTTTTGGCCGGCAACAGATAGCTAACCGGCTCTTGCAGCTCGGTGAACAGCCAAGTCACCAGAGCTGTGGTCGTTGTTTTGCCGTGAGTGCCGGCAACGGCGATCATTTGTAATTTATGATCAGTCAAAATTTGTTTCAAAAATTCGTCGCGTTTGGAGGTTTTAATATCCTGCTCCTGGCAAAATTTCAGCTCTGGATTGTCTAATGTTATGGCCGAGCTGTAGACCAGCCAGTCGATGGGCGTTTTGTCATGCGTGGCGGCGATGTTTTCAGGCGTTTGGCCGATGTGAATGTCGGCGATGCCATGCTGCTTCAGATAATCAATATATTGTGAGGCTTGTTGGTCGGAGCCGGAAACTTTGTAACCCGCTTGGTGGGCGATTTGAGCCAGCGGTCCCATGCCGGCGCCACCAATCCCAGAAAAGTAGATGTGCATAGCTTAAGTATACATAAGATATAATCTTAAGCGTGAACAAGCGCCACCTCCATCACCTGTGGACGAAAATCCATAAAGTTAAGCCGTGGTATTTGTTGGCCTTCGCCGTGATTATGACGCTTACTTGCGTTTTCGCCCTCAGGGCCAACAACGAGCACATGCTCAAGCTGCGCAACGCCGTCTATGCCGCTGACCAGAACAATGGTGATGTCCAGGGCACCTTACAGCGGCTGCAGGCCTACGTCACGACCCATATGAATACTAATCTGAGTAGCGGCTCGAGCGCCGTCTATCCGCCCATTCAGCTCAAGTATACCTATCAACGGCTGCTTGACGCCGAGAGCGCTAGCGCCGCCCAAGCCAATAGCCAGCTTTACACCGATGCCCAGGGCTACTGCCAAGCTCAAATCCCAACCGGTTTCTCCGGCCGCTACCGCGTGCCGTGTATCGAGCAATATGTCGAGAGCCACGACACCGCGCTGCCTACCATTCCGACGGCGCTATACGAGTTCGATTTCGTCAGTCCGACCTGGTCGTCAGACCTGGCTGGCTGGACCATGTTACTAGCCATCGCTAGCTGGCTACTGTTTGGTGCCGGCGCTTTGTACAGAGTTAGTCGTCGAAGATGAGCTGCTGCTCTGGTCGCTACACTTCTGACCGTTGGGGTTGTCCTTCTGGAAAGTCGAAACCGCTTGGGCGACTTGACCGGAGGACTGTAGGTTCTCCCAGAAAGTCACCTGGGTGCTGTTGAGGATCATTTGATCGTACGGTTGGTGGATCTCGCAACCTAGCTTGACTAGGGTAACGTTATTGCTGGCAGTGCTTGAGGCGGCAGCGGTGGTCGAACTGGCAGAATTGCTGGTGGTTTGCAGGTAGTAAATGTTCGTCAGGACGAAGTATCTGCTGTTAAGGGCGGTGATATTACCGAAGTAAACCTGGCCAGTATTAAGGAAGACGGCCTGGAGTTTGGACGTGTCGACGTACTTTCCCTCGTTATTACTGTTGCCGAAACCGATTAGCACGACTAGCCCGACCAGCAGAATGACCACTGAGGCCACCGCTGAGACAACGCCAACACGTGCCCACTTATCTCGATTTTTACCCTTTCTGCCGCTGGAAGACCCAGCGCTAGAATGCGCAGCCGGGGCGGCCGGTGCTTGTGCGGGACGATTCGAAAAATCCATACCTTGTTTACTCCACCTCTTTATTACTTATGTTTACTGCAATCAGTGTAGTATAGCTGGACGGCCGGTGCAACTGTAAAATTACAGACAGCGAAAACCAATTAGGGGTTGACAAACAAAATCCCACCAGAGTATGTTAGGGGTACATTACTAACGGTAAGGAGAGGGAGAGCTACATGGCATACAAGCACACTAACTCCAAGGGTGTTACATATCACTTAAATTCCAAGAGCGTTACCCTGCGCGGTGGCAAGAAGCAAACAATCTACTACTTCAGCAAGGATGAGCGCCCAGAAGCCTCTGATCTGCCAGCCGGCATGGAAGTTAACGAAAACCCACGCAACGGTTTCCTGACCGTCAAGCGCAAGTAAGTTCTCGGTTAGTTTATAAAACACCCAGTTTCGGCTGGGTGTTTTTTTGTTATAATTGATTCAAGTACATGGCTGATGCAATTCTAAAAGTCAAAGATCTGAAAAAGGTCTATGGTGACAAAGTCGCCGTTGACGGCATTTCCTTCGAGGTCCAAAAAGGCGAAATTTTCGGCATTCTCGGCCCCAACGGCGCCGGCAAGACCACGACGCTAGAGATGATCGAGACTATGCGACCAATTGATGGCGGTACAATCACCCTTAACGGGTTAAATGTTGCCGAGCAGCCCCAATGAGGTCAAGAAAATCATCGGCGTCCAACCCCAGTCGCCAGCCTTCCAAGACAAACAGAAAATCACCGAAATCATTGAAATGTTCGCCGCGGCTTATGGTGAGCGGGTCAATGTCCAGGAGTTTCTGGACGATGTACAACTAGGCAAACAGACCGAGAATTTCGCTGAGCAGCTATCTGGCGGCCAGCGCCAGCGCCTGAGCATCGCCGCCGCCCTCGTCCACCAGCCGAAAGTCTTCTTCCTCGACGAGCCGACCACCGGACTCGACCCCCAGGCCCGCCGGAATCTCTGGGATCTGACCAAAAAAGTCCGTGACAAGGGCGTGACGGTCATCATGACGACTCATTACATGGAAGAAGCCGAAGTTCTGTGTGATCGGGTGGCCATTATGGACAACGGCAAAATCATCGCCCTCGACACGCCCCACAATCTGATTAAGCAGCTGCTGAAACGCGGTTTCAAGAAAGACCAACGGGTCGAGCAAGCCAATCTGGAAGACGTTTTCATCGATTTAACTGGCCGGGGGCTGAGGACTTAGTATGAAGATCAACCAACTACGAACCGTCATGGTTTTCACCAAGCTGAGTACTCGGCGCTTTTTCCGCGACCGGCTGGCCCAGTTCTTCACCGTGCTATTCCCGCTGATTTTCCTGTTTGTTTTCGGTAGCCTCAGCAAGGGCGGCGGCAATGTCAGCTTCAATGTGGCGCTGATTAACCAGTCACCGACTAGCTTCGCCCGCAGCCTGACCAGCCAGCTAGAGTCCAGCAAGACATTCAAAATCGACAAATCGCTGACCACCGTTGCCAGCGCCGAGGACAAGATGAGCAAAAGCCAAATCGACGGCATCATCGTCCTACCGCCCAATTTCGGCGCCGTCGCCAAGGGCCAGGCCTACCCCTCCGGCCAGGCCGAAGTCCTCTACAACGAGACGACCTCCGGCACCGGCGAAACCCTGACCACCGTGCTGCAGGGCAGCTTCAAGCAGCTGAACGCCAAATTCGTCAAGGTCCAACAACCTTTCTCGGCGACCGGCCAACAGATCAACCAGAAAGGTCTGACCAGTTTCGACTACACGTTCTCCGGCCTGCTCGGCTTCTCGATTATCGGCATCGGTATTTTCGGCCCGGTCAACGTTTTCCCGGAGCTCAAGAAGCAGGGCATCCTGCGCCGGCTGCACACCACGCCGCTGCGCGTCTGGCAGTATTTCCTAGCCACCATGTTCAGCCAAGCGGCCATCGGTATCATCTCGATTATTATCCAATTCATTGTCGCCATCGAAGTTTTTCATCTCAAGATTGATGGCAACTATCTAGAAATAGCCATTTTCGCGGCCCTCAGCATTTTCATGATCCTGGGTCTTGGCCTGGCGATTGGCGGTTGGGCCAAGAACGAGCGCCAAGCAGCGCCGCTCAGCAACATTGTCGTTTTCCCGATGCTTTTCCTGTCCGGCACGTTCTTCCCGCGTTTCTTGATGCCCAACTGGCTGCAGCATGTTACTACCTATCTGCCGCTGACACCGGTGATTGACGGCCTGCGCTTCCTAACCACCGAGGGCAAAAATCTCTGGCAAATCGGCCCGCAACTCGGCCTGATCGCCGTCTGGTTCGTCATAATTTACGCCGTCGCCTTCCGTGTTTTCAAGTGGGAATAGAACTCTGAGTTCTTGTCAAATTTGCATAAGCGTGATATAATACAGACATGTCAATCGAAAACGGCCACCCTCATCAACTCCAGCTATTCGCCGAAGAAGAAGCGGCTGCTCGAATAGCCGCCCGAGCAGCAGCCCAGGCCGAACTGGACATTAGAATCAGCCGCGTAGGCGACACTAGCCATGTCGCGACCTTGGATCCCGAGCTAGTTGAGCTAAAGGCCAAAAACCTGGAAAATGGCTCTGGCTTCACCCAGCGTATGGTCGATCGCACTTCACAAACTCCGGCTGAAGCCGGCGTCAACACCGCGCCCCGTCCTCCACGCGTCGAGTTACCGAAACGTCACCTATCAGCCCGCGGCCAAGCTTTCGCTGATCGGGGCCGCATCCCAGATCATATTAGGCGTCAAATTCCTGGCTACGAAGATTCTTAAATTATCATAAGTCGATAATCTTACAGCGCGGGTCCAGCTCCTAGAGCTATACTGCTCTATGTTAAGGAGGGCAAATATATTGGATAGGCAACGAGAACGAAGAATAGCGGATAGCAGGCATCTGTTAGGTGGTTGGTCGCCGGGTGCTCTTAAGGAGCGGCGCGCTCGTGATGATGCCGTTAAGCGTGATGTCAACGGAGCGATGGCTGTGAGAGCCGCAATGTTCCCTACAGAATCATCGCCGCCCGTAGAAGCCAGATCAGTTGATCTAGAGACTCCACGAGATCGAGCGATTGAAGAGTTGAGACGGGTGGCGCCAGTAAGGGTTGTAGCCGCTTTCATTTCCACAGCTCCATAGAACTCCTTTATAATAAGTTTTCATGAATGTATGGCGGGACGCTCGGCGCCCCATTTTTGTATTGGCGCCGTTGTATGACGTGACGGATACCGTTTTTCGTCAGATTATTGCTGACTGCGCGCCGCCTGATTTGTTTTTCACTGAATTCGTGAATGCTGATGGTTTGCAGAGCAACGGACGGGGCAAGCTGGATTTCCGCCTTAAATTTTCGGAGAAAGACCGACCGATCATTGCCCAGATTTGGGGCAAGCAGCCGGAAAACTTCCGCAAAACGGCTGCTGATTTAGTGAAGATGGGTTACGACGGTGTCGATATCAACTTCGGGTGCCCGGACAAAGCCGTCGTCAAAAACGGTTGCTGCGTGGCGATGGTCGATAACCGACCGCTAGCCGCCGAAATTATCAAGGCCACGCGTGAAGGCGCTGGTGGTCTGCCGGTTTCGGTCAAAACGCGGCTCGGCCTGAGCGAAATTGATCTGTCATGGCCGGAATTTTTACTAAAACAAGATTTGGACGCCCTGATCATCCATGGCCGCACCCGCAACGAGATGAGCAAAGTGCCGGCGCATTGGGATGAAATCGGCAAAGTGCGGGAAATCAGGGATAAATTAAAAGTTAGCACGCTAATTATCGGCAATGGCGACGTCGAAAACCGCCAGCATGGATTGGAGTTGGCCGAAAAATATAAGTTGGACGGTATCATGATCGGCCGTGGCGTCTTCGCCGACCCGTTCGCTTTCGCAGAGGATAGCCCGTGGCAAACTTTCACGCCTGAGCAGAAAATAGATTTGTACAAAAGGCATGTTAAATTATTCGCCGAAACCTGGAGGCACAACGAGCGCCCGATTGTGACGCTCAACAAATTTTGCAAAATTTATATCAACGGTTTCGACGGCGCCAAGGAGCTAAGAGAAGATTTGATGCACGCCAGCAGCACCGAGCAGTTGCTTGACTTGCTACAGACAGCTAGAGTCAGATAGACATTAATTCAGTACGCAAATCCGCTAGAGTCGGCCGATTTTTGGGTTGGGGTTCCAGGCAACTCATGACGACTGCTTCGAAGACCACCGGCACTTCCGGTCGGAAAGTACGAATTGCGTCTGGCGGATTACCCTGGACTAGTAAAAAGTATTCCCTTAGGTCACTTATTTCGTCGTAAGGTAAGCTTCCGGTTGTAGCTTGGTACATAGTTACACCTAGGCCATAAATGTCGTTCGGCGGCTGAGCCTCAGCTCCGGCGAAGCCTCGTTCGGGCGCGATGAAACCGAAAGTCCCTGCGATGGTTTCTGATGGATTATATGACTTCGCCAGGGCCGTGGCGCCCAGGCTCTGGATGGCACTTCTGAGCTCCGACGAAACTTCGCCGTCCATGATTTGAACAATGCCGAAATCAGCCAGCCACCACGCTCCTTCCTGATGATCGAAAAGTATATTACCGGGTTTGATGTCGCCGTGTATTAGGCCGGCGGCGTGCACCGACTCGACTGCCGTGACCATATCAAGGGCCATTTCGGTCACGACATCGACATCGACTTTAGTAGTTCGGGGATTAGCAGCTTGCTGTGTCGCAAAAGCGGCCATTTCCATCGTCCCGGTCGACTCAGCAGTATGAGACATTATCATGCCCAGCGAACCGCCGCCGGCCAACTTCAAGACAATGGCTCGCTGGTTGTCGCCGGGCATGGTATGAACTTCATTGTCATGTAACGGCGCAATATGCGGCTTACCGGTTAGGGCTAGGTGAGTAGCGATCTCTAAATTTACCCGATTCCGGGCATCACTGTCGGGTTCGTAAAACTCTTTTATAGCCACTGGCACGCCTTCGACACAGTCAAGCGCTCGATGAATAATTGATTGACTGGTGGACGCTATAACGTCACGCAGTTCGTAGCGCTTAGCTATAACTTCACCCATTCTTTGCTCGGCCTGTATAACTCCGCTGACTTCTAATGCGCTTGCCATGTTTATTTGAGAGTTTAAGTTATTACTAATTCTGACTATAGGCTCCGATAAGCTACATTTCAAGTGGACAGCAAAATTGGTGGGGGTGCTTGGATTTGAACCAAGGACCAATCAGTTATGAGCCGACTGCTCTAACCACTGAGCTACACCCCCGTGCGACCAGTTGGTAACAGATGACGAGTATAGCAGAATTTGGTAGAAGTTATATAATGATGGTTACGGTTCCATGAAAATAAAAAAGTACATCGAAAAGGTTCTAGCGTTCTTGCAGCGCCTCAACGACGTCCGCTTCGTCGGGCAGTTGCTGTTCGTGATTGTCGTCCTGCTGATCAGTTGGAGCGGCATCAAAACTATCCAGACCAACTACGGCTTGCAGAAACAAATTTCGGTGCTCAAGCAGCAGAACAATATCCAACAGCTCAAGAACACCAATCTGTCGCTGCAAAACAGTTATTACAACAGCAACCAGTATCTGGAGCTGGCGGCCCGGCAGAATTTCGGTCTGGGGGCTGCTGGCGAACAAGAGCTGATCGTGCCGGCCAGCGTGGCGCTGAGCTACACAGCCGACCTGCCTAACCCGGTCCAGCCGCCGCCGGCCAGCGCCCAGCTACCAGCCATATCAGAAGCATTTCCAGTCCTGGGTTGACTTTTTCTTGCACCGCTCCAGTGCCAATTGACATTTCTACCCCTGTTTGTTAAAATACATTGACGTTTTCACGTCCTTCGGACGACGTGCGGGGTGGAGCAGCGGCAGCTCGCGTGGCTCATAACCACGAGGTCGCAGGTTCGAGTCCTGCCCCCGCAACCATAAGCATTATGACCTCTGTTATCACGACAGAGGTTTTTGTTTGCCTGAAATCCCCTAAGGAGTTAATTGGTTCCAGTCCTGCTTGGTCTAATTGCTCTTGCTTGCAATCACTTGTTTTTAGATATATTATCAATCTTGTCAAATTATGTGGTAAATGTGAGTTTCCATGCCAAAACCTAACGCCCCTCCACCGTCTTTGCAAGCATACGCTAACGCTAGTAATGATAATGAACATTACGCACATTGGGATATACCAGAAGAGGCTGAACCTGAAGAGGCAATAATAGTGGCTGCTGCCGGTGTGAGTATGGTAGGTGTGGATGGAATTGGGCAGCCGTTGTTGAGGCGACCTTTTGTTGTTGTTGGTTCCGGCCAGGAGCGTGCTACAAATGTAAATGAATTTCTAAAAGGTTATCAGGATTTGATGAACGGTTTCACCGACCCAGGCCTTGAATCATATGGAGTATTCGAAACAAATCACAGATTAAGAATAGTAAGAAGTGCAGAGCGTTCCCTAAAGCGCAGCAATCTGAGTCTTTTGGCGGCTTACACCGTGCTCAAATCTAAGGACGCACAATACAGCGGTCTTTTAAGTGTTTCTAATGCGCTTATTCGCCACACAACTGCTGCGGCTATTGAAGATGGAATGCCGGCAAAGAGTTTAAGCGTCGCAAGATCTCTTAGGGGTCGTTTGTGGGGTCTCAAGCCAATAGAGCCCGAAGAGTATGGCTGGCGTATAGGGTCAGCCTTAATTTGTAAACTTCTTCCCGATATAGAAACTATACGAGCAGAATATAGATAATCCAAGTCTTGTAATAATCATGTTATAGGTGGCCAGGATGCAAATTGTCTGGCAGTTGCGGTGCCAATTGTATTTGTAATCGATCAATAACGTTCCATTATATTCAATATTAGGCATAGCTCCACTCCTAGTTGCTAGAGCAGGCTAACAGATTATAGCCCCCAGAGAGTGTTTTCCATCGACTTAACTCAGATAAGAGCTGGTGCCAAGACCAGTCTCATTTTATTTCCACCTCTGTTAATACGGTTCTAGTCTTACCTGGTACTTGCTATACTTCATGATATGAAAACTTTTATTTCCAGTCGTGACGGGAATAAAGTTAGCGTCCTAGTCGAAAAATCGGCCGAAAATGGGAAGCTGGCTTTTGTGGCCCATGGACTTAGTGGCAACAAAGAGCAGCCACATGTACGGGCAATGGCTGAGGCTTTCCTAGAGAGTGGTTACACAGTGGTTAGCTGGGACGCCGTTCATACATTTGGTGAAAGCACAGGCGGTAAATATGAGGATGCTACAATTACGAACTACTACGCTGACCTAGAAGATGTCATTGCCTGGGCAGCTACTCAACCTTGGTATATCGAACCGTTCATTTTGTGCGGCCATAGCCTTGGTGGAATTTCTGTAGCCTTGTTTGCCAAAAAGCACCCGGAAAAAGTGAAAGCCTTGGCACCAATTTCAACAGTTATATCCGGCGAATTAAGCATGCAAACCAAAGCTAATGATTTGGAAGCTTGGAAACGAAATGGCATTCGGGTCACCATGAGCCATGATGGCAAACAAGAAAAGCGACTGAAATGGTCACACATGGAAGACCGTATGAATTACAACTTGCTAGATGGCGTAGACAAGCTGATTATGCCCGTAATAATGATTGTTGGCGAACGGGATGATTCCACGCCACCAGAACATCAGAAAATTCTTTACGAAAAACTACCGGGCAAAAAGGAAATACATATTGTTAAAGGTGCGCAGCATAGTTTTTATGAGCCTCACGAACAGTCCGAGGTAAAGCAATTACTGAGGACATGGATTGCAGGCTTATAGGTTCCAGTCCCACCAGGTCTTTAGTGGAGACAGAAGATTGCTGATATAAGCATAATATGTTACAATATAGTATATGAGCAGACCTGAGGTTATTTCTGCAGACGAGGCACTATCTACAGCTTGTAACATCGGCTACATAGCAATTATTCCTTATAGCTCGAATATCACTGTTGTTAACAATAGGCTCACTCCCGTATTATCAATGCCAACTAGAGCGAGTACAGATGCCGGAGAAGCAGTTTGGGAACATCATCAAGATGCAGAGTTACTAATGATTGGCGAAACCTGCTATCCTGGCCTTCCGTCCACCTCTGAGCTTGAAGAAAAAAGAGTGCTGCAGCTAAAACCTGATTTTCCCGCTAGTAAAAGAATTGTCTTAGACGAGGCCCAAGGGGAAAAGCTGGATAACACAGTTCTCCATGTTAGGGGATTGGCAGACTATCTTTCTCGTCAGCCCGAGGCAGGAGTATTGACCGTAGGATTAAGGTATCATGCAAAAAGGGTATTAACTCATGCTCAGGCGAATGGGTTGGAAAATTTACGCTATGTTGCCGCTGAAGATGTACTTCAAGCTACGGGCAGATTAGGTGAGTATGCCGAATACCTAGATAAATTTAGACGAATAGAACGCTCCGAAAAGTTACTACGTTTACTGGCAAAAATGAACCCAAGGGGAGAACTTTTTGTGGCAGCGATGAAAAAGTCAGGACCCCGCGTGGTAGATGTTGTGGACACAGCCAATGGCCCTGAATTCAGGAATAAGCTTGCACGAACAAGATTAGCTGAAGAACGACAAAAACTTCAGCTGGCTGCTTAAGACAGAGTGACATTTCCCAAATAAAGGTTTGGGTTCCAAGGTTACTGCGACGGAAATTTTTGGTCGATTTGGAGCTGCATAGGGTCAAATGGTTTCGGGGGCAAAGGTGGCGCGCCGAAAAACTGATTGGAGAGCTGTAAGGCATTCGGTGCGTAAACAGTAATCACTAGGTTATAGGTGGGTGGAATGCAGATTACTCGGCAACCACGGTGCTCATCAAACTGGCTAGCGTCAACTAGCAGCGTCTTGTTTTGTACCGTGGCTTTAACTTTGGCCAAATCTGGGTTGCCGTAATAAGTCATACCGACAGAGTAGGTGTTCGAGGGCTGGAAATTAATATCTTCTACAGACCTACCAATATTAACTGCCGTGAAGGCTGCAGTCTTGCGAATAACAGAGTGAACGTTGGCATTATAGCGACCGTGGACATTCGGATAAACATCACCGGCTAGCGCTCCACCAACCGCCAACCCGACGAATGTTAAGCCAATCAGTACACCCGTTGCCCAAGTTCGGATGGGCCACTTGCGCCGGAACATGGCGGTGCCGAATAGAATGGTGAATGATGCGATCAGAGCCACCACTGCCATGGTCATGTACAGTAGCAGGTTTTCACGAAAGCCTACCGGGAAAACATTATTCTGAACCCAAGCACTGTGGTTAATCAAAAAGTAGGTCAGGGCGGCGATTAATCCGAAGATGACACTAAGTCCGGAGAGGATGAAAATGAGGCCAACTAGTTTGATAAGAAACCTGAATAAGGCGTTAATCGGATCAGCTAGGGTTGCATTGGCGCGGTGCACTGCACCTTTCACATCAGCTCTCTCAACGATTTCCTTGAGACTGTCAACGTTGACGGGCTTGCCGGCCATTTGCAAGCGTTCACTGGAAGTTCTCGCTTCAGGCACTAATAGCCAAAGTACGATGTACAGTAATATTCCCCAGCCTAGCGTGGCCAGAACGGCAATGACGAACAGAATGCGTATGAGCAACACATCAATACCGAAGTATTGAGACAGACCGGAAGCAACACCAGCTATCATGGCATTATCGGTGTCACGGAATAACCGTTTGGTGTCCGGTTGCTTGGTATCAGTCTGCGCGGAAGCCTCCCCTTCATCCGTAAAATCCTTCGGATTTCCCAGCTGTACCTTTAGGAAGTCGACGTCGGCAGGCAAAATGACCTTGTTGCCAGTTATCCCACGTTCGGTCAACAGCTCGGCCATTCTTAACTCGATCTCGTCAACCACGTCCTTGTCCTCCACCTGCTTCTTGATGGCCGCTAAGTAGCTCTTCAACTCGTGATGGGCGTCGACCGAAATAGTGAATGGCTGACGGCCCAGGTGGATTTTGGTTACCTCATTCATTTGGTTTTTCCTTCCTCTAGTCTTTTAATCGAAGTGTGCAATCGGTGATAGGTAGCTTTCAGGTCGCTCAATAACTTTTTACCATCATCGGTTAACCAGTAATATTTGCGTGGCGGCCCTTGCTCACTTTCTTGCCATTCATAAGTCAGTAGCTTATCTTTGGCTAGTCGGTTTAACAGGGGATACAAGGTGCCTTCGACAACAATTAATTCGGCTTCGCGCAGGGCCCGAATAATTTCGGAAGTGTAAACTTTACCGTCCTTTAGTAACAACAAAACGCAGTAAACCAGTACGCCTTTGCGCATTTGAGTCTCTGATTGGGCGAGGCTGCTGTAGTCGGTAGTATCATTCATACACTACTATGTTATACAAGGTATTATGTTATGTCAAATGTAATAAAAGGCAATATTACAGTGTAGCTCATTGTATATAATTAGGATTTATTGTATTATATATGCAATATGTCAAGATTGCTGTTACCGACTTCTAGAGAAGGCACGTTTCTGCGTAGTGTTACAGAGGTAGAAGACGCGGCCTGGTTCATGGTAACTCGCCGCTTCACACACCCTTCGCCACCGAGTTCGCCAGAGGCGCCGGATTATATGACCTTTCAGGCGCTGCGAGCTGAAAGGCGAAGAGAGAGCGAAGCTAATCCTGAGAATCTCAATATGGGTATCTGGGATACCAAACTTCCCCGTAAACTGCCATTTGTTGGTTTCGCAATGCTTTATCTAGATGAAACTGATAAACGACAGGCCGAAATTGGCTGCCGGATAGCTCCGCAGTACCAAAGCCGGGGTTACGCCAGCGTAGCCCTTCGAGCAATTATTAAATATGCACGGCAAGAGCGAGAGGTTGAAGAATTCATCGGAATTTTGGAGCCGCGCAATTCAGCCAGTAAGGCGCTGGTTGAGAGTCTCGGATTCGAGTTATACGAAAAACGGCCCGAGGCCTTGCTGTACAGGCTGTCAGAGCCTGAAACTCAAAGCTAGGGCATTTATATGTCATGGTATGGGATTAGGTTTCTGTCAAACAGGGGCGTATAATTAGCGGTAGATTATCTCAGTTGAGAAACAAGGAACTACCGTGTCCAAAGACCGAGGCCGCAAAGCGATCAAGAAGCCTAAACAGGTGAAAGTTTGATCATGGCCGGGTTCACTAGGCGCAGCGACTACGTTAACTCCGAGGAGAGCCAGGCCGTGAAAGGCCAATTGCAACTCATGGCGGCTGATAAGACGTACAACACCGTGTCGAGCTACACGCCCAACACCGACCGTTATCCCGATAACCGCATATCTTTCGTCGAGAAGCACATGAACTATCTCAATAGTCACCCGCAGCTTGATGCGCTGAAATATGTTGCCAACTTGCGGCTGATGACCCGCATTCATTAACCAGTAGGCAAAAGCGCGGCGCTTTCTTATAATTGGAGGATATGAAACAGGACGAGGGTGGGTTCACGCTGGTGGAGCTGATAGTCAGTTTCTCGGTCCTGATCATTATTACCCTCGGCTTCTTCGATCTCTACATTTCGCTATTGCATAGCGCTGTGACCGCCAAACGCGAAGCCGTGGCCTCGACGCTGGCCACCAATCAGATGGAATATTTGAAGTCACTGCCCTATAACAACCTGGCCGTGGCAGGCGGCCCAATTCCGTCGACGGTTACGATTCCGGGCACGATTACTAAGAAAGTGGCTGGCGATACGTACACCATCACGACGGATATCAGCTACGCCGACGATGCCTATGACGGCTGCGGCTCCTACCCAACGCAGGCGCTGAAGCAACAGTACTGTCGTAATTATCCGCCACCCAGCGGCGCGCCTGTCACCGACACCAATCCGGCTGATTACAAAGATGTCAACGTCAACGTGACTTTCAACGGCACCAAACTAGCCTCCGTCGATACCGACATTGCGGCGCTGGTCGCCGAAACAGCCAGCAATACCGGCGCCTTGTTCGTCAAAGTCGTCGACAGCGGCGGCAATCCGGTGGAAGGCGCTACGGTTAACGCCGTCAATAGCAAAGTTTCGCCGGCGATTAATGTGTCCGACACCACTGACGAGAACGGCATCGTGATTTTCTACGACATGACGCCGGACAATAATGCCGATTACGTGGTTACGGCTTCGGAGAGCGGCTATTCCAGCCTGTCGACCATCGCGGCCTCGGGCAGCCTGGTACCGACCTATCCCAACCAGAAGCTGATTGCCCAGAATTCGTCAATCGTCACTCTGACCATCAACCCGATGGGCACTTATAGCCTGTTGCTGCAAACGACTGACACCAGCGGCAACCCGCTGCCCAGCGCCAAGGTTTACGTCAAGGGCGGCTACAAGAAATACACCGCCACCAGCGACACGACTTACTATTACGACACCCTGACGCCCAGCGACTCGCGGCCGGTGACTGACACTAACGGCCTGGCCGGGCTGACCAACTTGGTGCCGGGAAACTACATTTTCTGCGGCGATGCCGGCGCCACCAGTTGCAGTGTCGGCGGCACGACTTATTATCTGGCGGCCGCCGTGCCGTATGGCGGCAATAACGCCCTCTATCCAATAACCGTGCCGAGCTATAGCGCCAGCAACCCGCCGAGTACGACCTATAGCTTCAACGGCAACGGCTATCTGCAGGAAGTGCGGTTGATGCTGACCACCAATTCCAGCTTCCCGCGGCTCAATGCCCTGACGCCGTCGACCGCCAGCCTCAGCGATTCGCTTAGCAGCTTCGCCTTCACGCTGACCGGCACCAATCTGCCATGCAGCAGCACCGCCAGCAGCTGCACGACGCATGTCAGTTTGCTGCAGGGCAGCAGTAGTTATCCGGCGTCCTGCACTGGTAGCAGCGCCGGCACCCAACTTAGTTGCACAGTCAACCTATCGACGGCCACGGCTGGCAACACGCAGCTGGTGGTGACAGTTGGTAGCAACACCCTGACACTGCCCGGCAGCCCATTGTTAGGAGGCATACTTGTCACGAACTGAATCCGGTTTCACGTTGGTCGAACTGCTGGTAGTCATCATTTTGTCGGTGTTGCTGTTCATCGTTTTCGGCACCTTTTTCACCAATAACTTGACGCTTTATACGCATTACCAGTCTGACGCCAGCAATTTCACCGAGCTAGCTAGCGAATCGCAGCGCGTGGCTCAAGTGCTGCGTGGCTTGACCGATATTATTTCGGAATCGTCCAATGATCTCAGTGTTTACGCCTACTTCTCGCCGGCTGACACCTATGTTTCAATTGTCCATTACTATCTCAGCGCCAATGGTACAGCGCTGATGGCCGATGTCACACCGATGACGGCCAATCCGCCGACTGGCTCGCCGATTACCGCCTCCGAGAAAACCTACACTATAATTTCCAATTATTATCAGCCGAGCGGCAGCAATTTGTTCACCTATTATGACGCTTCGGGTACGGCGCTGACCCTGCCGCTCAGCGACGAGCACAGCGTTGTCGAAATCGGCGTCAACCTGGCCGAGCCGGGCAGCCATACCAAGACCGGCCAGCAACTGAACATCACGGTCAGTCTCAGAAACAGGAAAACCAACCTATGATACCAGCCGTTCTATCAGTCATAATCGCTTTTTCGATCCTGGCCTCGGCTGTTATCGAGGTGACGCTGACCAATTTTTCGGTGGTCGCTAACACCGTCAAAAGCCAACAGGCTTTCAATATCGCCGAAGCCGGCCTGAATTATTACCTGTGGCATCTCAACCACAACTCGACCGATTACAAGGACGGCCAATCGACGCCTACGACACCCGGCACCTACGGCTACGGTCCGTACGTCCACCAGTACATTGATACCAACGGCGTCAACGAAGGTACCTACACCCTGTACATCAGCCCGCCGGCAGCTGGCTCGACCATCGCCACCGTGCGCTCCATCGGCACGGCCGCCAACTCGTCGATTTCGCGCACTGTCCAGGCCCAGCTCGGCTCACCGTCCTTCGCCAGCTACGGCGTGGTCTCCGACTCGGCACTGTGGTTCGGCAACACCGAAACAGCCGATGGGCCGGTCTTCTCCAATCAGGGGGTCAGGATGGACGGCGCCAACACTTCGACCGTCAGCAGTGCCAACAGCAGCTACGTGCCGTCAGTGGAGCTCGGCGGCGATGGTTCAACCAGCGAGAACGGTGTCTGGTGCAACACGTCGGTCACCTCGCCGGTCAACTGCAACACGCGTTCCAAGAGCGACTGGATTTATCCGACATCAAGCATTGACTTCAACCAAATCAGCAGCAGCCTCTGCACCATGAAAAAGGTTGCCTTCGGCGACTACTCCAGCACTTCTTCGCTCAACAATGGCAGCAATCCCTGCAGCCAAGTGCCCAATACCCGTACCAATGCCTACATTCCGGAGCTCAGCAGCAGTTTTAGCACCACCAAGGGCTACCTGATTATCTTGAACACCAATGGCACCTATGACCTGTAAAAGTCAACGCGAAAATGACCAGTTGACGCCGTACACCTCGGCCCTGACGACTACCACCGTGGCCACCGGGATTAGCCTGCCGCCCTCGGGCGTGGTTTTCGTCGAGGACAATGTCTGGGTGCTCAGCAACCCGACATTCCACGGCCGGCTAACAATTGCCTCCGGCCGGCTGGCAACCAGCAACAACACAGATATCGTCATCGCCGGCCCATTGCTGTACAGCACCAAGAACGGTAGCGACGCTATCGGCCTGGTGGCCGAAGATTCGATCTTCATCGCGCCCTACGCGCCGGCCTCGGCCAGCGGTTATAGCAGCGGCTCGTTCAATTACGAAGTCGACGGCGCCTTGCTGGCTGAAAACGGTAACGTTGAATACGGTGAAAACGGTGACAGCGCTAACTACCCGGCCGGTTATCGCACCTCGCAAACTACCTGTGCCCGCGGCTGGACGGGCAACAACCAGTCGATGACTTTTTACGGCTCGGTCGCCACCCGCCAAACCTGGACCTGGAGCTGGCTGGTCGGCGGCAGCCCTTGTGGTGACGCCGCCAACGGCGGCGCCAACGGCTACATCACTGGTTTCCTGAACGACACCACACAGTACGATTACAACTTGGAATACGGCCCGCCGCCGAGCTACCCAGTGACGGCCGGCTACAACATTCTGTCGTGGCGCGAAATTCTGACCCATCCCTAATCCTTCGGCTAACCGTTTCACGGCGTTTTGCTTTACAATAGAGTAGTAAATGGCGCTGAATACGACCTCCAACACCGGTTCCCAATCGACGACCCAGAGTCCGCAAATTTCCAACGGCAGCAGCACCGGCGCGGCCTCCGGTAATGTCCAGCCGGGGATTGCCAGCGGCCTGCTTAATAGCACTAGCGGCATACCGTTAAGCGCTGGGCCTCTGCCGAATGTCCGGCTCGGCACCACCAGCCAGGCCTCAACCGGCACACCGGCGCCGGTGCTAGCGGCCCACCACTTCAATGCAGCCCTACTAAGCCTGCCAATATTATTGCTAATTATCGCGGCCGGTTCGGTCTGGGCCACCAACCGCTCTGTAAAAAGTACAACGAAGTATTCATAGAATCTACTTGCCAACTGATAAGCTTAAGCGTTATCATACGGCTAGATCGAACGAAACAAAAACTACACTTTGACAAAAGGTCGAAAACGTGTATAATAGGTATTGTTTCGTGATCACAAACAAACATATAAAAACAAAAATAGGAGCGGTTCAATATGGCAACCTCTAACGGTTTGGCGTTTGAATTAGCGACTACGTCTAACGGCAGTCTTCTAAAAGTAGACAGATTGCTAAGCAAGCTGTAGACGCTACTCCAAAGAAAAGTCCCGGCCCAAAAACCCGGGACTTTTCTATTTGATAGCCGAAACCAGGCTCAGGGCGGCGAAAATTATCAGCACCAGTCCGGTGACGGTTTGCAGGACACGCGGCGGCACCAGCCCTAGGGCCTTGGTCCCGAAAAAGATTGCCAGCGCGGTGACGGCCCATAAGCCGAGCACGGCGCCGATCGCCACGTTGAGCGAATCATGGTAGCGGGCGGCATAGTTGGCGGTCGTGAGCTGAGTGATGTCGCCCCATTCGCCGATGAAAATAACACCGAAAGCGGTGCCGAAAACCTTGCGAAAGCTATGCAGCTCCTTCGGTTTCAAATGCGGCTGGGGCGGCTCTTCGAAACCGTGTTTGCCAGAGAAAAGCAAGGCGGCTCCGCTGGCGAAAATCAGGCCGATAACCAATTCCAGTACGCGGTGCGGCAAGAGGGTCAGTAATCTCCCAGCCGTGACGGCGATGATGACATGGACCAAGAAGGCCGCCGCTGCGCCCAGCCAGACGTAACTTTTCGGGTAGCGGCTACCGAGGATCAGCGAGGCGAAGAGACTTTTGTCCGGCAGCTCGGCGACGAAAATGACGCCGAAAACCAAAATGATAATACCGAAGTGCATGCTGATTATAATAGCAGACAGGGGTTAACTATTATCGCCGCCCATGGATACCCATGTGTTGGGGTGAGCCGCGAGCGATAGGCAATAAATATCATCGATGGGAATCGTCAGCGGTTCGTAGGTATCGCCAGCAGCAATATTAAATGTAGCTGTGTGTTTCTGGTGGAGCGCCCCATTACTAATTTCCTCGGTTTTCAAACCTTCCAATAGCGCCAAATTATAAAAGTTGCCGCGCTTGTCAATAAATGACAGGTGTCTGTCACGCGGCAAGCGCAAGTCCGGCAACCACGGCATTGTCCGGTTAATCTCTTCTGTGATTTCTAGCTGTTGAACGATAGTATAGGAACTTTGATAAACAACTTCGAAACGATCCGTTGCCGGGTTGTACAAGAAAAAATGGTCGTTCTCGGCGGTATGGGCGATTGGAGTTGGCTCAGGCAGATGTCCGACTAGGAAACCATGTCCCGTTGGATTATTTCGCCAGTCACGTCTCTCAGATGCGGCTAACGCTGGCGGTGGAGTGAAATGTTCAAATCTAGCCATAAACTGGACTTAGCTTAAAGATTATGTGACTTTAATGCAAGTGCCGGAAAATTCTGGTACCGGGGGCGAGGCTTGAACTCGCGACCTTAGGCTTATGAGTCCTACGCTCTAACCAACTGAGCTACCCCGGCCTGGGCACGTGCAACAGGGGTTAATATAGCACGATTTACATCTGTTGGCTAGGCGAAAAGCTCGGGTTTGGTCAGGCGCAAGTTACGCCAGCAGGGTTCGAAGAGTGGTGAAGGCAAGGTTTGGAAAGTTCGCCATTCCTGGTTGACCCATTTATCTGGTTCGGTAATGGCCGGCTCGCCCATCACCCAATCGCATTCCACCCAGAGCGTTACGTAGTGCTTATTATCGCCATGGAAAAGGTCGTTGGTAACAGCTAGCAGGCGGACGTTCTTGGCAGTCATGCCGGTTTCTTCACGCACCTCACGGATGGCGCAATCTTCCCAACTTTCGCCGAACTCCAGATGGCCACCAGGTACGCTCCAGGTATTGGCGCCATGTGAACCAAGCCGCTGGCCCATAATAAATTTACCATTTCGCCAGACGAAAACACCGACGCCGACACGAACCCGAGGCTCGTTCATATCAATTTAACAATCTTGCCGTTATCATAGCTTTCACCGCGGTGATGTAGCGGCTCTTTATTAATCGCGCGGCGTAAGGCTCGGCCAAAAGAGCTGTGACCGACAATTAAAATCGAGTCATGTGGCAAACTTTGTAAATGTTCCAGTAATTTATCGGCCCGTTTCTGCATATCAGCCAAACTCTCGCCGCCATATTTATCAACTGAGGATTCATCAATCAAATACGCGGCGCTAGCTTTAAGGTGGCTATGACCTTCCAGTTTACCGAAATCTCGTTCCATTAACTCGGGCTTAATAAGAATTTTGTCGATTGGATAGCCCACACCATCTGCAATGTATTGGGCTGTGTGATGGGCGCGGCTGAGCGGAGAACTGATAATGACATCAAATTTCAATGCTTGTTCCTTGGCTAGTTGGCCAGCCTGCTTGGCTTGGGCGTGGCCTTTCTTGGTCAGCGGCGTATCAGTTGATCCGGCCCATTTGCCAGCTTTATTAAACTCACTTTCGCCGTGGCGTACATAATATAAGTTCTTCACGGTTATAATTATAGGATGGATTTATCTTTGCAGCCAGGCACCTACGTTTTGGCTGTTAGCGGTGGCGTGGATTCGGTGACGCTATTGGATGTTTTGCGGAAAAATCCGAAGTTGAAGCTAATCGTCGCCCATTTCGACCATGGCATCCGGCCGGATTCGGCTGAGGATCGGCTGTTCGTCCAGAATTTGGCGAAGCGCTACAAATTGCCTTTCGTCTATGACCGGGCGGATTTGGGGGAAAATGCCAGTGAAGCGGCTGCGCGGCGGGCGCGCTATGACTTTTTGTATAAAATTCGCCAGACTAGCGCCGCCCGAGCGATCGTTACGGCTCACCACGGCGACGATGTGCTGGAAACAGCTGTTTTCAACGTTCTGCGGGGCAGCGGTCGCCGTGGGTTGACATCACTGGCCAGCCGGCACGACATCGAGCGGCCGCTGCTCGGCGTGTCCAAGCAGGACATTGTCGCCTATGCCCGGGAACAGGGTTTGCATTGGCGCGAGGACAGCACCAACCAGGACGAGAAATACGCCCGCAACCGTATCCGGCGCCATTTGCTGCCGCGGCTCGATGCCGCCAGCCGAGTTAAGTTGGCCGGCAACATCACAGAGCTGCGGGGGATTAACCGGCAAATCGACGACGCCCTGGTCCGGGCGCTGCACACCCAGTCGCGGCGCGGCCGGCTGGACCGGGCTTGGTTCATTCACCTGCCACACGAGGTGGCCCGCGAGGTGATGGCCGCCTGGTTGATTGCCCATAATTTGTCCGGCTTCGACCGGCGGAGCTTGGAGCGGCTGGTGGTGGCTGCCAAGACGGCCCGGCCGGGGCAGCATTTCGATGTTCGGCGGGGACATTCCATGGCGGTGCACAAGAGTTATTTGGCACTCGAAGGCCGGGAGCGCTAGGCAGAAAATAATGGCTGAGGTATAATATTTCAGTCATGGATAAAAATCCTTTGCGTCTCGGCTCATCCAACTCCGGCCGCAAGCCGGCCAGCAGCAACCGTCGCGGTATCAAGAACGCCGGCTTCATTGCCTTATTAATTTTGTTCGCCCTGATCATTTTTGCGGCCAGCAGCCAGTCGAACACGCTGACCAAAATCCCGATCACTCAGGCTGTCCAACAAGCCAACGCCGGCAAGTACTCCAAGATTTCAGTTAACGGAAATGAACTGGACATTACTAAGAAAGGCAGCAGCACCCCAACGCTGAAAACCTACCTCGAGCAGAACGCCACGCTAAAAGGTGAAGGTTTCGATTATTCCAAGGTGGTGATCGACACTTCGCCGGCCACTAGCGGTAGTTCGACCTGGCTGGGGATTCTGGAAACCATTGGCCCAGTCATCCTGATCGGCGCTATTCTCTACTTCATGCTGCGCAGCGCCCAGGGGCAGGGCAATCAAGCGTTGAGTTTCGGCAAGAGCCGGGCCCGCCTATATGGTAATGAAAAGGATAAAGCAACTTTCAAGGACATCGCCGGTGGCAATGAGGCCAAGCAAGACCTCGAAGAGGTCGTTGAGTTCCTGAAATTCCCCAAGAAATTCGCCAGCATGGGCGCCCGCATTCCGAAAGGCGTGCTGCTGATCGGCCCGCCGGGCACCGGTAAGACGATGCTGGCCCGCGCCGTAGCCGGTGAGGCCAACGTGCCGTTCTTCAGCATTTCCGGTTCGGAGTTCGTCGAGATGTTCGTCGGCGTCGGCGCCTCCCGAGTCCGCGACCTGTTCGCCAAAGCCAAGAAAAACGCGCCGTGTATTATTTTCGTCGATGAAATTGACGCCGTTGGTCGGCGCCGCGGTTCCGGCATGGGCGGCGGCCACGACGAACGCGAGCAGACCCTCAACCAGATCTTGGTCGAGATGGACGGTTTCGAACAAGGCCAGAACGTCATCGTCATCGCTGCTACCAACCGCGCCGACGTGCTCGACCCAGCTCTGCTTCGCCCTGGTCGTTTCGACCGCCGCGTCAACATTGACCTTCCGGACCGCAAGGACCGCGAAGCCATCCTGAAGCTCCACTTCGAGAAGAAACCGCTGGCTAAGAACGTCGACCTTGACGCCTTGGCCGCCAAGGCCGCCGGCAGTTCCGGTGCTGACCTAGCCAACATTGCTAACGAGTCGGCCATCATTGCCGCCCGCAATTCGCATAATGAAATCACGGCTGGCGACGTCACCGAAGCCTTCGAGCGCGTGGCCATCGGCCCGGAGCGCAAGAGCAAGGTAATGACCGACGCCGACAAAGTCACCACCGCCTATCACGAAGCTGGCCACGCCCTGGTCGGCCATGTCCTACCGGACAGCGATCCGGTGCACAAGGTGACCATCATTCCGCGCGGCAGCACTGGCGGCGTAACCTGGTTCATCCCGCCAGAGGACCGCGTTTTCGTGTCGCTAATCCAGTTCAAAGACATGCTAGCCCGCGGCCTGGGCGGCCGTATCGCCGAAGAAGTCGTGCTTGGCCATGACCGCATCACTACCGGTGCCGGCAACGACTTGCAGCACGCCGCCGAGTTGGCCCGCGACATGATTGTCAACCAGGGCATGGGCAAAAAGCTGCGCGACCAAGTTTTCAAGACTGACGACGGCATGATGATTGACCGGCTAATTCACGAACGTGACTATTCCGACGAAACCGCCAAAGTCATTGACGACGAAGTCGAAGCCCTGATTACCGAAGCCGCTAACCGCGCTCGAGTGGTTATCAAAGCCAACCTCCACGCTCTGGAACATCTCAAGGATCGCCTGCTGGACAAAGAAACCGTCGAAGCTGCCGAAGTCGTCGAAGCCCTCAAGGGCGCCAAAATGCCCCACGCCGCCGCGCTGTACTAGATTTAATTAAACGATTTAATGGTGTCGATGACCGTGCCGTTGGTTTCAGCAGCTTCGAGCGTGTAGTGCTGGCATTGCTGATTGTCGGTCGTGCAACCACTCGGCGAAGGACTATAAATAAACTTGGTGCCGCTTGGCGCCGTGAAATTGCTGGCCGAACCTCCGGAAAATCCGGGTTGGCTGATTAACGGGCCAGGTGTCAGATCGCCGGGATAGTAACCGTAATTAGTGAAGTAACTCTCCAGCATACTTTCGATGGCTTCAGCTTGGGACTTGGCCTGGGCGTCATTGTCGGCGCTTGAGTTTGATGTGCTGACACTGCTCTGACTGCCGCCTAATCCGCAGAGCTGGGCCTGGGCATCGATGTCCTGGTCGATAAAATCAACTAGCCAGGAGTGGCCTTTTGGCACGAAAGCTAGGGTGATCGTTTCAGTGCTGCCGCTACTGCAGCCGCTACCCCCAGCGGCCGCGCCGCTCGCCGTTTGCTTAACCGTATAGATAATCTCTTTACCCTTGGTGCCACTGGCAGCCGTGTAGTCCCTATAGGTTTTGGTAGCTTTGGCCAGGTAAGAATTATTGAAGCTGGCCGTACAAAGGCTGCCGGATTGTTGGCAAACAGTGTAGAAACTGGCGGCGTTGGCATTTTTCTGGAGAAAAGTTTTCAGAGCCGGACTCTCTAGGCTGTCGGCCTTGGCCTTATCTTTCTTCTGCAAGGCGCTGATAAATTCCTGAGCTACAGCCTGATAACTGGCCTGGCGATTGACCAAGGCATAGATCAGGCCAACGACGGCCAGCAGTATAATGACGCTGATCCCGGCTTTCAGTCGGGCTTGTAATTTATTCTGGGCGGCCAGGGATGGCCGAGTGGTACTGATTAGCGGCCGAACCGCTGGCTCGACCGGAACCGATCCGACCATTGGTCGAAGCGGCGGCATGCCCAGCCCGTCTCTGACCATGCCGGCATCCCAGCCGGCGCCGACCAGCGTCTCCAGAATTTGGCCGTTCGTTTGACCTTGTTGGCGAGCTTGCGTGATGTATGTTTTTAGCGGATCCATTAGCATTGTCCTTCCCAGATAGTATAGGCCGGGGTGAAAAAGTCTACAAGCGCGCCATTTGGCCTGTTATCGCGCGGTCGGCTGTTTTATACTGGAAGTGATTTGAACCCAACCCCCGCAGAAAAAAAGAAACCGACCAGCCTCAGTAATGTGGCGGCGCTATTAATGGCCACGGCTTTCACTGGCCAGCTGCTGGGTTTCCTGCGCACTAAGTTGGTCAATGGTAATTTTCCCCTCACTGGGCCGCATAGCACCGACGCCTACTTCGCGGCTTTTAGCGTGCCAGATTTCTTCTTCTTTACGCTAGCCGCTGGCGCCTTGGGCGTGGCTTTCATCCCGGTGTTGTCTGACCGCCTATATAACGGTGACAAGAAAGGCATGTGGGAGCTGTCGTCGTCGCTAATGAACCTGTTGGCCATGATCATGCTCGCCGTAGCGATTATTATTCTGATTTTCGCCAAACCATTAATCCGGCACGTCGTGGCGCCGGGACTAACGCCGGCCCAGCTGAACACAGCGGCGACCATTATGCGGCTATTGGCTTTCAACCCGCTATTATTTACCATTTCCGGTATCCTATCGGCTGTCCAGCAGACTCTGGGCCGCTTCTTTTTCTATGCCGCCGCGCCGTTGTTTTATAACTTGTCGATTATCGCCAGCATTTTTATTTTCAAGAATAGCATCGGACTGGTGGGCCTTGGCATCGGGGCGCTGGCCGGAGCCATTCTGCAACTAGTCGTAATCTCCAGCGGGCTGTGGAAGACTGGCTTCCGCTGGCAGCCGGGTATCAAGTGGCGCGGCACCGGTTTCCACACCGTGCTGCGCAACCTGCCACCGCGCTCGCTGGACCAAGGCGTTGACCAAGTCGAAGACATTGTCGAAACGCACATCGCCAGCGGCCTGGGCGCTGGCTCGATTAGCAATTTCAGCAACGCCTACATTCTGAGCACGGCGCCGATCATTCTGCTCGGCACGGCCATCAGCACGGCGGCTTTCCCGCGGCTCAACGCCCGACTCAGCCAGGGCCGGCCCGATCTTTTCCGGCGTGATTTCCTGCGCGTGCTGCGAGCCATGATCTGGATCGCCGCGCCGCTGGTGATTGTTTGCTACTTCGGCCGCGGCTACTTAGCCCGGTTGATTTACGCCCGCGGCAACGAACAGATCGCCACCATTTTCGGCTTCCTGGTGGCAGCCATTTTCTTCCGGATTATCTATTCCATCATCTCGCGCTGGTTTTACGCCCAGAAAGACACCCGCACGCCGTTGTTCGTCTCACTATTCGCCATTGCTTTGAACATTTTCCTGGCCATCATACTGACGCGGCCCGGCGAGTACGGCGTCTCCGGCTTGGCAATCGCCCAATCAATCGTTGCTGCTACCGAGGTTTTCATCCTATCGACTATTATGCTGATGCGCGACCACCAGTTGTTCGATGGCTATTTCTGGGGTGGGTTGTGGCGAATCGCCTCGGTCAGCGGCTTCAGCGTGGTGGCTGGCTTCATTATGGTTTCAATCTATCCATTGCAAATTGCCGACAAGGGTATTATCGCTCTCGGCTCCAAGCTGGCGATTATTGCGGCTGTGACTTTCACTGTCCACGTCTGCGTCTCAGCGCTGTTCGGCCTCGACGAAGTGCGTCCGTTATTCGCCCGCCTGCGCAAAATTATCTTCAAACCGGTCAAGGTGCAAATCTAGCCGCTAGTTAGTTGTCCAGGTTGCCAGGTAGTCAACCTGGACGGTGGAGTTGATCATGCCAACACCACCAGTGTTGTCATTCCAAAGTATCATGTGCTGATTGGTCCCGGTGGAGGCAGTCGGGCCGCCTTCCGGCACTATCTTGGCGCCGTTGTAGTACATCGTGACGTTACCGTTAGCGTTCCAAACGAAGGTGTAGATTTGCCAACCGCCGGCCTCAGTCTGGCAGTCAGCAGATGTGTTCTGGCTACCCTGGTTAAGATGGATGTCTAGGCACATTTCACCGGGGGGAACGACTGAGTAGTTCCAAGCATTCTCTTCGGCCATATCAATCTCGTTGTCCCACGGAGCATCTGTCGTCCACCAGGAAGGATAGTCGGCTATGTAGCCATTGGCCGCCGCCGGAATATTTTCCCGGAGCTGATAGATATGGCCCGGTTCGACGGTAGCGTTCGACTCAATACCGGCACAGTCCCAGGCATGAGATGCCGGCGTGTACAAATCCATATAGGTGCCCGAAACCGTTATCGTGGCTGAGGTGGCCGCACAACCCGATGATGGCGTCAGATTGCCGTTGGTGGACTTCTGCCAACCTGAATCTGCATATAGCTGGGCACCAGTTTCGCTGCCGACGAAGGTTCCTGTGACACCAGAGGGCAATGCCGGGGCTGTGCCGCCGGTGGTGCTATTAACTGTAACGGTTACTGAACTTGTACTAGATGTGCCGCCCGCGCCGCTACAAGCTAAGCCATAGGTAGAAGTAGCCGTTGGCGAAATTGTAGCTGAACCGGATGTAGCTTGGTTGCCACTCCACGCACCGGACGCCGTACAGCTGGTAGCGTTGGTAGAACTCCAAGTTAATTGGGTGCTTTGCCCAGAAGTAATAGTGGCGCTGCTAGAAGCCGGTGAGCCTACTTGCAGCGAGGCAGTCGGCGCGGCAACGGTAATATTGTAACCAAGTGTCAGACTGGACAACACGGGCGTGATAGCCGTATTAGTAGTGCCAAGACTGGCCTGGATCTGTATGTACCGGCTGCCGGCTAGGCTGGCCACATTGCTACTCCAGGCCGACCAAGTTGAATTGTCAGAACTGGTCCGGGCTTGATAGGTAATGCTAGTGCCGGAAGGTGTCGTGGCCACCGGCGTCAGCCCAGTCCAGCTAACTGTACTACCAGCGTCGAAGCCGAGGGTAATGGTACCAGCAGAGTTATAAACGGGGGTAGTATTCGCGTGAACCGATGTGCTCGCGGCTGGCGGCGTCCCATAAACACTCATCTCCCACAGTGAGTAGCCCCACTGGTTACCATTAACTGTGCCACGAACGGTACCGTACATCCTGACATATCTGCCAGAACCACTAAGACCGGTTAAGTCATTAATACCACCAGTGCCGGTAGTGGTGCTATAGATAGTAGTCCAGTTAGTGGCATCATTACTGACTTGGATTTGGTAAGCCTTACCATAGGCTGTCTCCCAATTGAGCTTTACCTCACTGATATTGTAAGTTGCACCTAGGTCGACATAGATCCATTGCGGGTCACTGTAGTTACTGCTCCAGCGAGTAGAAGTATTACCGTCAACAGCGTTGGAGGCTGGTTCATTGTAGAAGCCCCCACCATAGGTTCCGTCTTGGGTCGAGGAAACCGTCACTGGCTTATTAAGAGCCAGGTCTGACGTCGGTGTGGAGGCCACTGTTCCATAGACGCCCATTTCCCATAGTGAGTAACCCCATTGGGTACCGCGTTTAACACCGAGCATCCTGACATAGCGCCCGGTGCCAGTTAAACCGGTCAAATCATTAACACCACCGGTGCCGGTGGTGGTGTTATAAATGGTCGTCCAGTTCTTGGCATCATTACTGACTTGGATTTGGTAAGCCTGGCCGTAAGCTGCCTCCCAATTGAGTTTAACTTCGTTGACATTGTAAGTTGCTCCCAGATCGACGTAGATCCACTGGTTATTCGCATAGCTTATCTGGCTGGCGGTAGGATTCAGATAATAGTTAGAGCTCCAACGGGTGGCGGTATTGCCGTCATTGACATTGGCGGCCGGGAAATAGTAATTCGCGCCGGCAAAATTCCCATTCTGAATTGATGAGGCAACCACTGGACGGTTGAGGGCTAGGTTGGTGGTAGGAGTGGGATTGGGCGGCGGCGGTGTTACATTGCTCGAAGCCGCCAGCGAAACCGCGTTATTGGCGACAGCCACGTTGCTGAGGGTGCCGGCATTCCATTCGGCAGTCGTATTCCAGACATTGGTCTCAGCTACGGTTGAAGCGAAGCTTCTAACCACAACATAAACCCCAACCACAGCTACAAGTAATACAACTGCGAAAAACTGGGGCTTTTTCCAGATAGAATTGTTGAATGATAGCTTTTTAGTTTTAGGCGGTTCTGACGCAATAACATTATCTCCGTGCGGTTGGTCGGAATTAGTTGGTTCCATATGCTCTCTTTTTGCTTTTTGTAGTCATTAATTTTAATTACATTTATGCTTAAAGGTTTACAGAAAACTAACACCTTTGTCAATCTTTTAGGCAGCTTTCCCTCGGGTAGGCTTTATAATGTCAGGACATGCAACAAGACCACATCCGCAACTTTTGTATTATCGCGCACATTGACCATGGCAAGTCGACGCTGGCCGACCGCTTGCTGGAGTTGACCGGCACCGTCGCCAAGCGCGACATGAAAGCCCAGCTGCTAGACAAGATGGACCTGGAGCGCGAGAAGGGCATTACCATTAAGCTGGCGCCGGTGCGCATGAAATACCGGGATTACGAATTCAATCTAATCGACACGCCCGGCCACGTCGACTTCAGCTATGAAGTTTCGCGCAGCCTTGCAGGCCTGTGAAGGCGCGCTGCTGGTGGTCGACGCCACCCAGGGCATCCAGGCCCAGACGCTGGCCAATGTTTATCTGGCGATGGCCGCCAACCTGACGACTGATTCCAGTCCTCAATAAAATTGACCTGCCGGCGGCTAACGTCGAGCGAGTCAGTGCCGAAATTATTAGCCTTCTAAATTGTAAGCCCGAGGAAATCTTGCATATTTCGGCCAAAACCGGGCAGGGCGTGGAGAAGTTTCTGGAAAGAATTGTCAGCGATATCCCAGCACCCAAGTTTTCCGAAAAACCAGAAACCCGGGCGCTGATTTTCGACTCTTATTATGATGATTACCGCGGCGTAATTCTGTACCTCCGGGTGATTGACGGCGAAATTGCCAAAAATTCGCCAGATTAAAATGATGGCCACCTCGGCTCAGCGGCATCGCTCTGGAAGTCGGCGCCCTGACGCCAGAAATGACACCTGGCACCAAGTTACAAGCCGGCGAAATCGGCTATATCGTCACGAATTTGAAATCCACCCGCGAGGCCAAAGTCGGCGACACTGTGACTTTGGTGGCCAAATCAGCCCACCAACCTTTGCCCGGCTACAAGAACGTCCAGCCGTTCGTCTATGCCGGCTTCTTCCCGGAATCCAACGAGCAGTACCAGGAATTAAAAGACGCCATCGAAAAACTTTCAGCTCAGCGATTCGGCTCTGCAATTCGCACCGGAGAATTCGCCGGTCCTGGGATTTGGCGTCCGAATTGGTTTCCTTGGCCTGTTACATATGGACATCGTCCGCGAAAGGTTAGAGCGCGAATACAACCTCGACCTGCTGGTCACCAACCCATCGACCGATTACCAAGTGGTTTTGCTAAATGGGGAAGAGCTGGATATCAAGAGTGCCGCCGACTTGCCCGACCCGGCGAAAATCAAGGAAATCCGCGAACCGTGGATCAACGGCGAAATCGTCGTGCCCCAGGCTTACGTTGGCGGCGTCATCCAGCTAATTAGCGGCAAGCGCGGCCGTCAGACTAACCTCAGCTATGTCGACAAGCAAGCGCTGGTTAGTTTCGAAGCGCCGCTTGCCAACCTGCTGACTGATTTTTATGACCAGCTCAAAAGCCTGACCAGCGGCTACGGTTCATTTAATTATGAACTGGCCGATTATCGAGCCGAAGATTTAGTACGCCTTGATTTCTACGTCGCCGGCGACATGGTTAGCGCGCTAAGTATTATGGTGCACCGCAGCGAAGCTCAATCCCTGGGCCACAACACTGTTGAAAAATTGAAAGATATCATCCCGCGCCAGAATTTCCAGGTCAGCCTGCAAGCGGCCATTGGCGGCAAATTTATCGCCCGCGAAGACATTAGTGCCTACCGCAAAGACGTAACGACCGGACTATACGGCGGTGATGTCTCGCGCAAAAAGAAGGTCCTGGCCAAGCAAGCCAAGGGCAAGAAAAGATTAAAAAGATTTGGCCGCGTCGACCTGCCGGCCGAAGCTTTCACTGTTTTACTGAAACGTGATTAACAGCCGGCAGCTTTAGCCGCCGCCCAAGAACCATAGAGGTTGGGGCTGGTTTTGGTGGTGGAACATAATTTGCCCCAGGTCTTGGCGTCAACAGTACCGCTAGCCGTAAGGTTCATGGCTGACTGGAAGTTCTTGACCAGACCAACGGTCTGGGCGCTGTAATTGCCGTCCATCGGTAGCGGTGCGGCTTTCGAGAAATAAGCATTAGCCAGCTGCTGGGCATACATTACACATTGTCCGTTAGAATTGAGTGCCCAAGTTTGACCGGTACAACTATTATTTGACCGATGGCTGACAGCCAGGAAAACGCCGACAATGACGACGATCACCATCGTTAACAGCAGCATACTAAGATGTTCGAAACCTTGCTCTGATAATTTGCGCCGTGGCATAAGTAGTTTCATATTAACACTGCCCCGGACCACCAAGGGTGAATGAAGTATTGGTGGGCAAGCCAAGGTTCCAGGCCGTTGGATTACTGGCCAATACCGGACTGAAGTTTGGCGCCACCCCCGCTCCTACGAGGTTAAAGTTGCTAATCATAGCAGACCCTTTGTCTAGTCCCATAATACCGGTGCCCATCTGGCTGCAAAATTTCGGTGTCTGAGTGTAAACTTCACCCCAGGCGCCTTCATCTGCGCCAAAGGTGAAGTTAACAGGATTATTACTAGCTTGTGACCAGTACGATCCAGGAATGTAGCCAAGCTCAACACCGTTATAAACAATCTGCCAAACACCGGCGACGTACTGAATGGCATACTGAGCTGACGAATCAATGTTAACGTTATCGCCAGGCTGCAAGTTCAAACTGTTGGGGATCGGTACGTAACCACAGCTGTTGTAACAGTCGTTGCCGCTGTTGTAGCCGTTTTGCTCGGCGTAGACGAAAAGATGCGGCTTTTTGTCGCTCATACCAGCCGAATAGTCGTCAACTATCCAGCCAAATTCCACGTCATCCTGACCGCTTGGCGCGAGGATAGCTATCTGCATCAATGAATGGTCGCCGGAAGTGGTGTTAAAAGCCGCCAGTTTCGGATCGTTTTGCGTTAATTCGGCCGATACTCCGGTTGCCAAAGCGTTCTGCCAGCCTTGAACATAGTAGTAATTAGGCAGCGCTTTATAGCCGGAAGCTATCCATTGCTGGCCAGTTGGGATACCCGTCGATTGACCGCCTCCGCCGAGGCCAGTAGTCTTTACGGGGCGTGATTTAAGGCCATAGTAGCCGTCAATTACGGCTTTGCCAACGAAGTTGGTGGTTTCCTGGACGACTTGGGTCCGGGTACAAAGGCTCTTGAGAACAGAGCTTAAACCCGGGATGTGGCAAATGGTATCCTGGGCGATAGTAGTACTCAGACTCTTGGATTTAACGGTGGCTTGGCCGCCGCTGGAACCACTGGCAGTCTTACCGCCAGTGTTGCTACTAGCACCTGTTGCCGTTGTGCCGCCAGTAGTGCTGTCCAAACCGCTGTCGCTACTGCCGGCTTTCGTGCCGCCAGTCGTGCCGTCCAAACTGCCTCCACTACCACTGCTGCCGGATCCGCTTTTGGTGGAGCTGGAACCACTGCCCGATCCAGTGTTGCTAGTTGTGCTGCCACTGCTGCCGCCACCAGTACTCGCCGTGACGCAAGCAGTCGTAGTTACTGGGTCGGGGCCGTAAACATTGCCGCTGCCACTGACACCACCACCAGCTGGTCCGGTGGCTACCCCGGCTTGGTTTACGGCATAGATATAAAAAGTGTTATTGGAGGTTTGGAACTGGGCCGGTATAGCCATTGACCAACTTGGGTTATAAGCTGGATAACCGTGCCCGCCATTCGTTGTCTCGCCGACAAAAGTACCGCTGCCGGTGTTGGCCGGATTGCCCGGCGCCCCATTGGCATAGACATCAATCTTAACAACTTCCGTGCTGCTAGATAGGTCGGCCGAGGCCCAGCCACTCAGGCCGCCACTGCAAGAAGCCGAATTTATGCCAAGCACCGGCGGCGCCGACGGACTGGGTGGAGGGGTAGCACAGGCCGACAAAGTAATCGGGTCAGCGCCGTAAATTGACCCACCAACGCCAGAGCCGGTCTCTGTGCCACCTTGATTAATGGCGTAAATATAATAGGTAGTTGTTTGATATTGAAACTGGGCCGGTATAGCCATTGACCAGCTCGGGTTAGTGGCCGGATAACCATGCCCACCATTGTTAGTTTCACCGACAAAAGTACCACTACCAGTATTGGCCGGATTGCCGGGCGCCCCATTGGCATAAACATAAATATTGATAACTTCTGAGCTGCTAGATAGACCTTCAGATGCCCAGCCACTCAAGCCACCAGCGCAACTAGCGCCGTTGGCGGTGTTGACGCCGAGATCCGGGGCGACTTCGGCGGCATGGCCGGCCACTATATAACCGACGCCGACAACGGCAAAGATGACTACGAAAACAACCAACATAATATCGTGCGAAAAGCCCTGTCGGTTGAGCTTCAGTAATTTCACGTTTGCTTTCTGCAATTTTAATTTTGAAGAACTAGTCTAAGCATAACAATCTTACTCTGGCTGTCAAGAAGTTATGCACCGGCCGCTGATTTCCTTTTCAAAACTGGCTGGCATACAATAAAACTAGTTATGGCTAACAACGTCAAACAATCGCCCGGCGCCAGAGGCGGCAATCGCCAGCAATTTATTACCTTGCTGAAACCATCGTGGGCTAGCGGTCTAGCAGTGGTAGGTGCCAGTGTGGCCGCCGTGATTGGCGTGGCCGGTGCCAATTTCTACAGCAACCAGGGCGTCCAGAAATTATTTAACTTGCATAGCCTTAGTAGCGGTAGTTCGGTCAGCACCACCTCGCAAGCTCTCAATAACAACTTCTCGTCCAATACATTGGTCAGTGATATCCCGCTGTTTATCTTTTGGGCCGGCGTCGGCGTCATTGTTTATCCGTTGGCTATCAGACTTTTCAGCGCCCTGCGCAACGTCGCCGATCTGGAAGCCGAAATGACGTACGTCAATGTTAATCGTCGCACCCTATTGAAATCGGCGGCCCAGGGTTTCGTCCTACGGGCAGTCGCCCTACTGATCTTGTTTGCTTTCCTGAGCTTTACCATCCACGGCGTCCTGCCTTTGGCTTTCAGCCTAACCCGCGTGGCTGCCAACCACCACGGTCTGGCCGTCTCGATTGGCTACCCAGTCCTGGCGGGTGGCATATTGATCGCTGCTTTGCACCTAAATATCATACTGTTGCGGGCCCTATTCATGCGCCCACGGCTGTTCGGCCAAGACAAGTATATTTAAAACGAAGCGTAAGGGCTTTCCATTCCGCGGTAAATCTGTTACAAATGAGCGATGGAATCGACTCTCCTTCAAAAGTTAGATACGTATCAACCGAGCCCGTCGACCATCGAGTTAATCAAGAGCACGCCTATCCTGCTATTGGTCGGTCCTAGCGGCTCCGGTAAAAGTGCTCTAAAAGATGGATTGCTAGCTGCCGGCGGCTATCATCACATTGTGTCGCATACTACCCGGTCGCCGCGCGTCAACCACGGCGTTCAAGAACGAGATGGCCGGGAATACCATTTCATCGACGAGACTCAAGCAGCTCAGTTGCTTAATGAGCAGGCTTTTGTGGAAGCCAAAATTTTCAGTGACAACCTTTATGGCACCAGTGTAGCTGAGATCCAAGCAGCCCATGACGCCCACCAGATCGCGCTAGCTGACATTGAAGTCCAAGGCGTCGCCGAGTACAAGGCTATTGATCCGAACATCATGGCAATTTTTTTATTGCCACCTGATTTTGAAACCTGGCGAAATCGCCTGCGTCAGCGCAACAACGTAGTTGATGAAAAGGATATGCGACGCCGGCTAGAAACCGCTTTGGCGGAAATCAAAGAACTACTATCCACTGATTATTATATAGCGGTCGTTAATGCTGACTTAGACGGTACTTTTGAGGAAGTTCAGGCGATCGTCCAGGACAAATCGCGTGGAACTGCTACCGAAAGTAAAGCTCGAATGGTGGCTCAACAACTGACCAAAGCCATCCGCGACTATCTAGCAACGAATGTTTAGTAGAGCTAGAACAGCCTAGTCGCCGGCGTCGGAGGTAATAGCGTTCAGCACTGAGGCCTCGGTCTGTCCCATAATCAGCGGTCCCTCGTAAGTTGTGACAGTATCGTTGAACTCACCACCCATATTAGACTCCCGATACTGCTGGATAACGTCAAAGTTATTGTTATAGCCGGTACCAGTGGTACAAAATGTTGCATTGTAACTGAGAGCACAGTCATTGCTATTATCCAAGGTTGACATGTTTACCTGTTGTGTCGGGGCAATACTGTTGAAGTTGTATATGCCACTATTGAAGAATGTGAGTTGAGTAGCCGAGGTACCTAAGGTAGTCGGATCAGTACTGAGCCACATTTTTATATACCCAGGGTCGCTGGGACAGGTGTTGGCCGACAGTTCGGCCTGAGTTTGAGGGCAGGTACCGAGTTGCTCGTTGAATAGGACGTATGTCCACTGGCCAATATATGGAGCCGCTGGCGTGGTATAGGGCTCGTCATACTTATTGTTAGCACCATTAGCACTGACATTACCGTTACGTTGCCAGCCGATCTGTTCGACGCCATTCACTTCGCCAACCCCAAACGAAACGGGTGGGGAGCCGTTGAAAGGCGGCCCGTAAGCGCCCTCCATGAGGCTCATCCAGCCGCTGGCTGGGAAAGATGTCGGGAAGGGATCACTTGGCAGTATGGCACTTGATGGCAACAAGAACTTGGTGGACCACCAGTAATTCTCGCCGGCAGTCAGAGTTGCTGGCCCCAGCAGTTGAGACCGTGGGTTATCGGTCGGTTCGACTGACCCATAGTTGGCATTTGTATCACCGTTATTGACCGCCATTTCGAAGACTGAATCGCAGGTCCCGCTAACAGGATCCGGTGCTAGTACGAGATGAACTGATTGGTCGAGGTTGTATTCGCTTATCTGCGTTCCATTGAACAGTAGTCCGGAGTCTGTGCTGGGGGTAGCTGGAGTGGTGGTTGAGCATGAACCACCTGTCGACACTGGTGGTGATGAAGGTGGCGGAGTAGGGTTAGCTGTCGTAACAGTCGTCGTGCCGTTCAAGGTGTAGGAGTTAACTATGAAGTTACGTATCGCTGGGTAGCTGCCTTTGAAGCCGCCGCTAGCCCCACTACCGCTTAGGCCAAAGTAGATAACGGTGGGGCTGTTGGATAGGGTAATAGTGACTGATTGGTTAGTTTGGGTACTATGGGTATTAACCTTCCAGACCATGTTGGAGGGAGTACCAGCCGCTACAAAGTCCGTGTTATAGCCATTGTTTATATAGGAGACATTCATGGTGAGGGAATTAGCGACGGTGTTAGCTGGCAGAGTTAATTCGTACATAGCAGTAGTACTAGATTGGTAACAAGAGTTATTAGTGTTGAACTGTAAGGTCAGGTTTTGGGTGTTGGAGTGCGTCAGGTTAGGCACCGTCGATACCCGCCGACAGGTAATTTTAGCCGGCGGCACATAGACAAAGCTACTAAATTGATTGGTGGAGGTATAAGGCGTGGTGGAGGTAGCGGCATGGGAGGCTACCAGGTATCCAACACCAACGATAGCGAAGATCATTACGAAGAGTACCATCACTATGTCGTGGGAGAAACCCCGAGCATTGAGTTTTTTGAATGTCATATTTGTGTTATTTTCTAGTTTTTAGGTTTTGTAGTTACTAGCTACGCTTACTGCTTATGGATTATTCAGCACAGAAGAGGAACTGTCAAGCTATAATTGCCTGCTGGCACTCTTGACACCCGAGTGCTAAAAATTATAAGATACAGACATAAACGAGAGCCTTATGACTGAACGCCAGCAGAAAATTCTGAGCGCCGTTATCGAGCAGTACGCCGAAGTCGCCAGCCCGGTCGGCAGCACCTTGCTGGCCAAACTTTTCAATGTCAGCTCGGCGACCATCCGCGCCGAAATGGCCGAGTTGGAGCGTCTGGGTTTCATCATGCAGCCGCACACCAGCGCCGGCCGCATTCCGACCGACCGCGGTTACCGCTTCTACGTCAACAGCCTGCATGACGACACTGAGCAACTACTGCCCGGCCGAGCTGAGAAAGCTCTGTCGGCTCGTGTCCAGCAAGCCGGCGCGCCGGAGCGCATGATCCGCAATGCTGTCGACACCCTGGTCGAGCTGACCCACAACCTCGGCCTGGCGACCATCGGCAACCAGCTCTACATCAGTGGCCTAGGCAACCTCTTCGGTCAGCCGGAATTCATCGGCGGCGCCCAAGTCCAACAAGTTGCCAATCTACTGGACAATCTCGAGCCGTGGCTGCGCGAGGCAGCGCCCAACGAACCACTCAGCGTCTACATCGGCAGCGAAAACCCAATCGGTCGCAGTGCTGGCGTCAGCCTAATCATTTGCCGTTTCCGTAGCCCATTCAGCGACCGCAGCTACATCGGCACTCTCGGCCCAACCCGTCAGAGTTACCGCGACGTCATGACCCTTGTCTCCCGCGCCGGCCAAGAATTGGAGGAGGGCTTGTATGCCTAGTTTCGAGGAAGAACCAGAACTTACAGCCGCAGACTTTGTCGATGCCGACAGTGATGAAAGAGTTGATCACGGCTCAGATGTTATGTTTGTCCACCTGGTGCCAAGTGCTCGCAAAGCCAGCGAGCCCGGCGTGATCTTTGACGTGCCAGGATATATAGAAGGCTATCAAAGAGCATATCGAACTCTGCTAAGTCTAGAATTTTCAGATGCTGAAATTGAGGCTTCTCACAAGGTAGGAGTGGCTACCGTTGAATTTATGATAGATCATGAAAGATCTGAAGCCATACGCGGAGAACTTTTCCTATGAGAAAATCTTCTCAATCTAAGCGAGAAATTATCGATTGTCGAGGCGGATTTTTCTACAAGGACGAAGGCGGAGCTTGGCATCTCGAGCAAACACCTTCGCCCACCGAATCGGTGGAAGGATTGATGCGCCAAGACATTGCTAGCGGCGTCGGTGGATTATTACTTATATCAACCGCCGTCCTGGCCGGGGCCCTGGTTGAGCATTTACGGGCAAATTTTTTGGAGCGCTATGAAACCTAATAAGCCCAAGAAACCCAAAGCCGATAGTTTACGGCTTGCTGAGCTCACCCAAGCCCTCCAGCACGAGCGAGCCGATGCCGTCAATTTGCGCCGTCGGCACGAGGAAGAAATCACTGGTTTGCGAACTCGGTTGAAAGCCGATGTTGTGCGTGAGCTGCTACCGGTCATCGACAACTTCGAGCGGGCCCTCAAGCACGCGCCGAAAGATCTGGAAAACAATGATTATATCCGAGGCGTCCAAGCCGTCGTCAAGCAATTCGAGGCGACTATCCAACAAATGGGCGTCGAGCGTATCGAAACCGTCGGCCAGCACTTCGACCCGCACCTGCACGAGGCCGTCAGCATAGAAGAAGGCGCCGGCCAGCACGAAATCGTCAGCGAAGAACTGCAAGCCGGCTACAAACTCGGCGACGAAGTTCTGCGCCACGCCATCGTGCGTGTCAAGACGGAAGCCGCATGAACGAACAACACCCCAATCCTTACCAAGGCCTCGGTCTCGAACAGACCGACTTCTTAGATGACGGCGAGACACTCATCACTGGCTCAAATTACGCCCGGCTTGACGAAGCCCTCCATCGTTTAGACGTTGAACCTAGTGCGCATAGCTTTCGCAGCATTGCCCAAGAAGAACTAGAAGAATTGTATGAAGAGTGGATCGCGCGCGGCGGGCTGCCAGAAGAATTTGGCGGGCTCTGCGCCTGGGTGACGCGGCATCCCTGGATCAGCCCAGATGGCGAAGAAATGTCATATATTGAAACTCCACCGGGCCGCAAGACATATATTGGGGAGCTGGGACCTCCTATAACTGTAGGAGAAGATATCCGGGTTTTCTTCAATCTTGACTAAAAGCCATAGTTGTAAAAATCAATACATCTAGCACTCTTGACACCCGAGTGCTAATTAACTACACTGGCAGTAGTAACTTTTGACTGCTAATTAACTGTTAATCAATAGGGAAGGGCAATTTTATGGCAAAAATTATTGGAATCGATTTAGGAACAACCAACTCGGCGATGGCCGTTATGCAGTCCGGCAAGCCGGAAATTATCGCTAATAGCGAAGGTGCCCGCACCACGCCATCAGTTGTGGCGATTAACAAAAATGGCGAACGCTTGGTTGGCCAAGTGGCTCGCCGCCAGCAGGTGACTAATCCCAAGAATACGATTTATGAAGTCAAACGCCTGATTGGCCGCAATTTCAGCGACAAAGCCGTCCAACGTGATATCAAGCTGATGGGCTACGAAATTGTCAAAAGCGGCAACGACGTCAAAGTCAAAATGGGCGACAAAGAATACAGCCCCGAAGAAATCAGCGCCATGATCCTCGGCAAGTTGAAAACTGACGCCGAGAGCTTCCTGGGCGACAAAGTTACCGAAGCCGTCATCACCGTTCCCGCGTACTTTGATGATTCCCAACGTCAAGCCACCAAAGATGCCGGAAAAATTGCTGGCCTGGAAGTCAAGCGAATCATCAACGAGCCGACGGCCGCGGCCTTGGCTTACGGTCTCGACAAAGCCGACAAGAAAGACGAGAAAATTGCCGTCTACGACCTCGGTGGCGGAACTTTTGACGTCAGCATCCTGGAATTGGGTGACGGCGTTTTCGAAGTTAAAAGTACCAACGGCGACACTCATCTCGGCGGCGCCGATTTCGACCGCGTCATCATCAACTACTTCGCCGACGAATTTAAGAAAGAGCACGGCATCGACATCACCAATGACAATGCCGCCATGCAGCGTCTGCGCGACGAAGCCGAAAAGGCCAAGATTGAGCTCAGCACTGCCCAAGAAGTCAACGTCAACCTGCCATTCCTGACGGCCGACGCCGAAGGCCCCAAGCACTTCGAGCACAAGCTGACCCGCGCCAAGCTGGAAAGCCTGGTCGCCGAATTAATCGACAAGACCGCCGCGCCCTGTGAAAAGGCGCTCAAAGACGCTGGCCTCAAAGCCAGCGATATCGACGCTGTCGTCTTGGTCGGTGGTATGACGCGCATGCCGGCCGTTCAGGAAAAAGTTAAGAGCATCTTCGGCAAAGACCCGATGAAGGGCGTCAATCCTGACGAAGTCGTAGCTATCGGTGCCGCCATTCAGGGCGGTGTTCTGCAGGGTGACGTCAAAGACGTTCTATTGCTAGACGTCACGCCACTATCACTCGGCATTGAAACCCTCGGCGGCGTTATGACCAAGCTGATCGAGCGCAACACCACCATCCCAACCAGCAAGTCGGAAACATTCTCAACAGCCGCTGACAACCAGCCACAGGTTGAAATCCACGTTGCTCAAGGCGAGCGCGAAATGATTGCCGACAACAAGAGTCTCGGGCGCTTCGTACTGGATGGCATCCCGCCTGCGCCGCGCGGCGTGCCGCAGGTCGAGGTGACCTTCAACATCGACGCCAACGGCATCCTCAACGTCACCGCCAAGGACAAAGGCTCCGGCAAAGAGCAGAGCATTACCATCCAAGGTTCGGGAAACCTTGATAAGGCCGAAGTCGAGAAAATGGCCAAGGAAGCCGAAGCCCACGCCGACGAAGACAAAGCCAAGCGCGAAACCATCGAGACCCGCAACCTGCTGGACAGCGCCATCTACCAAGCCGAGAAGTTGAAGAAAGACAGCGCCGACAAGATCGCCGAAGATGACATCAAGACACTCGACGAGGCCGTCGAAGCCGCCAAGAAAGTCGTGGCCGACGACAGCGCCGACAAAGACGCCCTGGAAGCCGCCGCCAAAGAACTAAATGACAAACTAATGCCCATCGGCGCCAAAATGTACGAAGCCGCCGAGGCCTCAGAAACCCCAGCCGAAGATTCAGAAGATTCTGCCAAGCCCGGTTCCAAAGACGAACCCATCGAAGGCGAAGTCGTCGACGACAAAGACGAGAAAGATTAGCATGTCAGAAACCCCTCCTAGGCAGAGATTTGGGGGTCCTGACGTTGATGAACTTTTCGGCGATCAACCATTTACGACCGTGGGCTCTTCATTACTAGATCCTGCAATTGGCTATTCAATCAGGGCTAGGCAGGCTATTGACCCCGAAACCGGCGAAAGTTGGACTGCCGCGGATATCATGTTAGTTGGTGAGAAAGGCGAAGAGCCCATTACCGTAAGACTGTTGAGGCTTGTCAACGGAGATGGCTCTATAGATGTATCCATTAACGCTGATGAGGGGAGCATAGATGACAGCAGAGCGCATAGAATTCCCGCCTCAACCGCTGAATTTCTTAACTTCCAAACTGAGTTTAATAAAGGCATAGCAGCCATCAGGGATTCTGGCGAGGCTGTCGAGGCGCGTTTAGATGCAGACTAATTTTGTTGAACTGGTTCTGACCTGTGGCAGCTGGCAGGAAGCTCAGCGGATTGCTGACATGCTTTTGGAAAAAAATTTGGTGACCAATGTTGAATTGATGGAGGTTAAGAATCAACATAATTGGCAGGGCCAAATTGGTACAACGCGCAAGGTTAAATTAATACTAGAAACAACTACTGACAATTTTGACAAAGTCGAAAAGGTTGTCTCCGAAATCTCTAGCCGCAAGAAAAAACTTATTAGAAGTTAACTGGTAAAATAAGACAATGGGCGAATTAGTATTTCTCAACCATCAATCCAGAACTTTTAGCGCCAGACAGCATCCCATGCTGCGCTGGTACTGCTGGCTTGAAACCACCGAAGAGCTGCCGCCTGAGGTTGATCTGGAGACCGCGCAATATATTACTGATATGACAGAGCATAAACTTCAACGTGATCTACAACGGACTTATGGCTTAAGCCCTGGCCAAACTAGGCAAATTATATCGGAATCGCTTGCAATCGCCTGCGAAGAGTACGAAGTACGAAAGGCGGCATCAGGCTATGCTAACGAAGCGTAATCATCTCACTAGGATAGGACTATGAATGGTGAGAGAGAAATTACAGGAGATTTTCTTTGGGGGCTAATTCCCCCTAAGACCCAAGAGGATTGGGCAGTTCATCAGGTGTGTCGAGATGGGAGAGTTCGAGAAGTGCTGAGCGTGCTTGCCCGAGAAGATTTTGGAGATCCTGTTACTCGAGATATTTGCCTGGATGAATTAGAGAGGCGTATTTCAGAGGAATATGGTATACCGCCGGAAAGATGCGAGTATGTTTTTCGAAAAGTTGAAGGTTCAATAAAGTACGAACAGGCTCGAAAAAATGGCGAAACGTGATTATTACGAAGTCCTGGGTGTCAAGAAAGACGCCAGCGCTGACGAGGTCAAGAAAGCTTTTCGTCGGGCGGCTGTCGAGCACCATCCTGACCGTGGCGGCGACGAAGCCAAATTCAAAGAGCTGAACGAAGCTTACGAAGTATTGAAGGATACTGACAAACGGAAAAGATATGACCAATTCGGTCACGCCGGCGTGGGCGGCGCCTCCGGCAATCCATTCGACGGCGGATACGGCGGCGCCGGGGGCCAGAACGTCAACTTCGATTTCGGCGACTTGGGTCTGGGCGATATTTTCAGCAGTTTCTTCGGCGGCGGTTTCGGTGGTGCAGGGGGCCAACAGCGCCAAGCCCGCGGCCGCGATGTCGAAGCGGCGGTAGAAATAAGTTTCGAGCAAGCCGTTTTCGGCACCGACGTCGACCTCAGCCTGCACCTTGATGACACCTGCGAGCACTGCAAAGGCACAACTGTCGAACCCGGTTATGAATTAAAGACCTGCGACCAATGCCACGGCAGCGGCCAAGTGGTCAACGTCACGCGCACCGTTTTCGGCAATATCCAGCAGGCCAGCGTCTGCCCCAAGTGTCACGGCAGCGGCAAAATTCCTGAGAAAGCTTGCACCGTCTGTCACAGCAAAGGCACCGTGGGCAAACGCCAAACCGTCCAACTCAAGATCCCGGCCGGTATCGATGACGGCGCGACTATCAGATTGCGCGAGCACGGCGAAGCCATCGCCAACGGTCCGAAAGGTGATCTTTATGTAAATGTTCGGGTCAAATCGCACAAGCGTTTCACCCGCGAAGGCGACTTGATCCTCAGCGAAGAGCACGTCGGCATGGTCGACGCGGCTCTCGGCACCGAAATTGACGTTGATACCGTCGATGGCCCGGTTCGCATGAAAGTTCCGGCTGGTACGCAGTCCGGCTCCGACTTCAAATTATCCGATCACGGCGTGCCGCACCTCAAGGGTAACAGTCGCGGCCCGCATATCGTAACGATTCTGGTTGATACACCGACCCGACTCAGCCGCGAGCAGCGGCAAACTCTAGAAGAATTTAATAATAATTAAGACGTAGGCGGTCGATGCTGGCCGTGGATAGCGTGCTGTTCGGCTTTGTTTGCGGTCATATCAGCTTCGGCGGCTAGACGTACTTGGTCAATTGACATGCCCTCTTCCCAGAGCGCGCCTCCGATAGCAATGTCATAGCCAACAGCTGCAAAATGCGGATGCCTGCTTAAGAAGTAGGGACTCTCATCGCTCCTTATGCGGCCCAGAGTACCACTCAAGATGTCGGCTGCCGATTTGTCGGGATCATCACCACTAGGGCGGGCTTTGCTCAAGACGGCTAGGTACTCGTCACCGCCAATGCGGGCTAGTACATCATCTGGACGCAGGGCTCGCTTGATTGCTTCGACCGTGCCTTCAATAGCTTGATTCCCACGATCATGATCAAACCGGTCGTTAACGGCTTTTTGGTTGGTGCCGTCAATATATAAGAGCGCGGCAGGGGATTCAACCTGCTCGAGATATTCCTTAAGGCCGCGCAAGTTTAATAAGCCAGTTAGCTCGTCATGATGGGCATCGCTACGCGCAGCCTCATTTTGTTGGCGCAACAATATGTTTTCCCGGCGCGCATGCCATTCACTACGCTCCAATATATGTCTATTGCGACGGAAGTGAATTCGATCGGAAATTTTCTGAAGCAAGGGCCGGCCGGGACTTTTGACAACAGCAGGTGCTGTTTCGTGGACTTTCTTGGCTTGGCTGGTTTCAATGTAGCGGGGCATACTGTTTGTAATTATAGCATAAGCGCTCATAAATATCAACCCCAGGGGGGGGCTTTTGGTTGCCAAAACACCGCTTATGGATTAATAATAGAGGTCATGAAGCGCTCGCCCCTGAATCAATCCGGCTTCATACCGCTGTTAATAGCTATTTTGCTGGTTGTCGTGGTCATCATTTATCTGGTTTACACTCGTGTCCTACATGCCAAGGGCTAGATTGACCAAATTTAAGCAATAGGGTATAATAACACCCTTATAAGTAATAATATGAATAAGTTACCCCTGATCGGTACAGTTGAGCTGGTGTCGTTACCGGACGACCAGATTCATGGCGTCCCGGCCAAGATTGACACCGGTGCCGACAGTTCCGCCGTCTGGGTCAGCCGCATCGTCGAGCAGGATAACACCCTATCTTTTACACTTTTTGACAAGAGTTCGCCTTTCTATACCGGCAAAGTCATTACCACCCGCAATTATGAGGTTATCTCGGTCAAGAACTCTTTCGGAAAGTCGGAGCTGCGCTACAAGATCGACCTCAAGTTGACTCTGGGCGGCCGTAATATCAAGGCCCGCTTCACTCTGGCCAACCGTAAGAATAATAAGTATCCGATCCTGATTGGCCGCCGCACGATTCAGGGCAAATTCCTGGTCGACGCCTCGCGTAAACCAGCCCGCCGACCATTCGAGGTCCTGGTCCTCGGTAACAAACGGCATGGTGTTACCGAGAAGTTCGCCAAAGGCTTGGCTCAGCAGAGTCCGAATCTGCATGTCAGCTGCCAGACCTACGAGGATCTGATCTTCAGCGTCGGGCGTGATAGCCAGATTGTTATTAGAAAAGGGCAGCGCGACCTGACCAGCTTCGACATGGTGCATTTCAAGACGAAAACTCGGGCCATCGCGGCCGTCGTGGCGGTCTATCTGGATAAGCGGCAGGTGCCATTCGTCGACCAGGCAGTTCGCCATTTACCGAAACCTCACAAGCTGTACCAGAGCTTGGTCATGGCCGACAACCGTATTCCGGTGCCGCCCGTGGTCTTCATACTGCCGCCGTATCTCGAGAAAAGCTTCAACTTCATCAAGCGCGAGCTGGGCTTACCGTTTATTCTGAAAGATATTAATGGCCGGCGTGGCCGTCACAGCTATGTGATTAGCAACGAGCGCTCCTTCCAGAAGGCTTGCCGGACAGCTGCTGCCGACGAAGTTATCTGTATGGCGCAGGCTTTCGTGCCCAACGATCATGATTATCGAGTGCTGGTTTTCGGCAATAAGATCGCGCTGGTTATCAAACGTGACGGCAAGGCTAGCCTGGTGCCGATTGAAAGCCTGCCACCCAAAGTTCAGAAAATGTGTCTGTCGGCTGCCCAATTATTCGAGCGCCAAGTGGCCGGCGTGGATATTGTTCAGGACAAAAATACGAAACTGTGGTACTGTCTGGAAGTTAATGATGGACCGCAACTGGCGACGGGCAAGTTTGCTCCCGAGAAACAAGCCGCCTTCGCCGCCTACTTAGAGCGTAAATTAGCGAGATAGGACTAAGACATGAAAGTAGTTATTTTATCCAAAGGCCCAGGCAATTATTCGACCAAGCGGCTCAAAGAAGAAGCCGAGAAGCGCGGCCACAGCGTCCGGATTGTTAACTATGCCACCTGTTATGTAACACTGGAACGGGATAATCCGGTCGTTAATTACCGTGGTGAAGAAATCCACGATGTCGATGTTATTATTCCGCGCATTGCCCCGATGCTGACGCGTTATGGCTCGGCGATTGTCCGGCAGTTCGAGATGCAGAACGTGCCGACCACCACCAGTTCGATCGCCATCGTCCGCTCGCGTGACAAGCTGCGCAGTTTGCAGCTATTGGCTAAAGCCGGTGTCGGTATTCCCAAGACTGTCTTCGTCCGCGAGACGGCCGACTTCGAGGACGTTCTGGAGCAGGTCGGCGGCGCGCCAGTAATTATCAAGGTGGCCCGCGGCACGCACGGTAATGGCGTGGTGCTGGCCGAAACCCGCAAATCGGCCCTGGCCGTGATGCAAGCTTTCTTCGTCGAGGAAGTGAGCTTCTTGGTCCAAGAGTTCGTGGCTGAGAGCGCCGGCGTCGACATCCGAGCCTTCGTCGTCAATGGCAAAGTGGTAGCTAGTATGCTGCGCCAAAGCCTGGACGATGACTTCCGCTCCAATACCCATCAGGGAGGCGAGGGCATCCCGGTCAAACTGACCGACGAAGAGCGCAAAACGGCTCAAAAGGCCGCCCGCGCCATGGGCCTGTCCATCGCCGGCGTTGACATGATGCGCAGTGAGCGCGGCCCGCTCGTATTAGAAGTTAATTCCAGCCCCGGTTTCCTTATCGAGAAGGTAACCAGCCATAACGTCGCCGACAAAATCATCGATTACGCCGAGCTGGTGGCCAAATCCGGCCGCCGCAAGGATAAAGTCGGCGCCTAAACTCCTCATTCCGCTCGTGCTATTATGAGCATATGTCGTCCGAAGTAATTCTGGCTGCGATTGTACTGGTGCCGATCATCGTGCTGTTCCTGCTACGCATCAACGCGGCGCTGGTTTTCCTGAGTCTGTGTCTCGGCAACGTGTTGGTGCAGTTCGTGGCGCCGGACGCCAATTCTTTCACAGCCTTATTCGCGGCACACGTGCCGAAAGGTGTAGATACCGGCGATAACTTCATCAAACTTGTCCTCTTGCTCTTGCCGGTGGTGCTGACGGCCATATTCATGGTGCGCACCGTCCATGGTCACGCCCGCCGGGCGCTAAATATTCTGCCCTCAGCCGGTGTCGGTTTACTGGGCGGCCTGTTGGTGGTACCGCTGTTACCGGGCAACCTAAGCGCCAACATTATTGGCTCGTCGCTGTGGTCGCAAGTTCAGCAGGCACAAGACTTGATCGTCGGCGCCAGTGCCCTGATTTGCTTGCTTTTCCTATGGCTGAACCGGCCTACTTCCGGCAAACACAGTAAGAAACACAAGGCCTGAACCCAGTCCAACAGATTGACTTTTCGCCCAAAGTACCGATAATGTAAGGAGTTAATTCGCCAGTTTCCGATGGGGGCCCATAGCTCAGCCGGTTAGAGCACCTGCCTTTTAAGCAGGGTGTCGTGGGTTCGAGTCCCACTGGGCCCTCCAGACATAAGCCAATGGAACACTTCAACTTCAGCTACGGCATACTACTATTCTTTATCGCATTAATTTTGGATGCCGTATTCGCATTGTATACATTCTCAGTTACCAAGCACCAGCCGATGAAAGCTGGTCTATACAGCGCACTGACTTATTTACTTGGCGCACTGGGCATAGTCAGTTTTGTTAATAATAAACTATATGTAATTCCGTTATCTCTAGGCGCCTTCCTAGGCGCCTTCTTGATAGTTGAAAAAGAAAAGCGAGATACCAAAAAAGACAAAACAAGGGGCGATTGACAAAGGTGTTATTTACGGTATAATCTGTTTGTCACCCAATTGTGGGGACCAGTACCAGGAGGTAGTTCCATGGTAGTAGTCGCGTCGACTGTCCAGCAGCCCGGAATACCGGCTGAGCAGACAACTTCGCTGACCCTCACCCCCAGGAAGTACGCGGTAGTCGCCAGCATCGCCCAGGATCTGAAATGCGGCAGGGCCGAGATCCGAAAGATGCTCGAGTGGCTACAGCGCCTCTTCACCAGGCAGGGTCGCAAGGACGCGATCATCGAGCTGACGCCGGATCAGATGCGCATGAGGGAGTTCAAACTCTTAAGAGCGTTCTGGGCGAAAGCAGAGCAAGACCGGCCCAACGGCCCTTTCGACCTGATGCAGCGATGGCTGCTCGATCGAACCGGCCGGCAAGGCAAGTTGCAGCTCATCGAAACCGACACGCCGCCTCAAAAAGGTGGCAACCAACCGCAGGTCCGCCTGTGTATCGTGTGCTAGGACGCACTCGAAGAAGTAGAAGTTAAAAAGGAGCTGCGGTGTGGCGATTCCGAGGTCAGGAGATCTCAAGATCCCTCGCGGATCGCCACACCCCCCCAGCCCTTCAACTTCCCACACTTCTCACACCCCCCAGCGCCCCACACCCCACCATTTAACTACCTCCTCTTTCCATTCTTATCGATAAACCTTTAAACTGTGGGCGTGATAATATAGCGGCATGACTTTAGCGTTAGCGCTACTCTGTGCTTTTGGTTGCGCGATTTGTTACGGCAGCACGGTGGTGTTGCAGAAAGACAGCGCCGACGAGGAGGCCAAAGCCTTGTCGTTGCATGTCGGCTTGCTGGTGCGGCTCTTGCACCGCCGGCGTTATCTGTTCTCGGTAGTTTTGGATGGTGCGGCTTGGATTCTGACCTTAATCGCAGTGCATAATTTGCCGCTCTTGGTCGTCCAACCAATTATTGCTTTCAGCGTAGTAGTGACGGCCTTGATCGAGGCTTTCTTCTTACATAAGCGTCTCGGTCGAGAAGTCTTCTTGGCCATGGCTTTCATCGTGGCCGGCCTATCGTTGCTGGCTATCAGCGCCAAGCCGGAAACATCGGCACCGTTGGGTGGCGTAGCCAAACTTGTTATCGTCTTGCTACCAGCCGCCCTGGCGCTCATCGGTGCTACCTATGTCAAACTTGAGAACGGCACGGCGACGACTGTTCTAGCGGCAGTGGCCGGCTTGGCCTTCGGCGCCACGGCCATCGTCGGCCGGATATTAGATTTCAACCAACCGCTATTGCATCTGGTCATTAGCCCGGTATTTATCTCGTTGGTCGCCGACAGCATAATCGGTACTTTGACTCTGGCTATCGCTCTACAGCGTCACCACGCCAGCGTCGTCAACGCCGTGATGATGACCTTCGAAACTGTCGCGCCGATCACCTTCGGCATTATCTTCTTGGCAGATCGGCCGCGTCACGGTTATTGGGTGATGGCCGCCATCGGCGCCGGCGTCGCCGTGGCCGGCAGTCTGTTAATTGCTGCCCGTACCCCAGAGTAAATCTTTAGAATTTATTAAATAAATCTTAACTTTTCTTGCCGCTGTGGTTGGCTTGTATCAGAATGCTGGCTGATGACAGGCAAGTGGCGACAGTTTCGCTTCCGGCGAACGACAATTATCGCCATCAGTTGCGTGGCCTGCCTGGCGGGTATTGGCTTGGCTCGAGCCGGTGTACGCGGCGAAAGCTTTTGGCTGTGGTTGTCGGCGACTGGCTGTGCCATAACTATCCGTCGGCGAACTAGCTTGGCGGTGATATGGGCGGTGCTTTTCGGATTGAGCCTTGGCCTGGCGCGCGGTGATCTGTTTGTTGGCAAACTGAATGACTATCAGCCGTTCTATGGCCAGAAAATCACTATCACCGCCCGGGCGATTGACGACGGCGTCTACGGCACGAATTCGCAAATCAGCTTCGACGCCGGTGATATCCAACTAACCAACGGACAAACTCTAGCCGGCAAAATTGAGCTCAGCGGTTTTGGCCCGACAGCCGTCTTTCAGGGCGACATTCTGGAGGCCACCGGCCAATTGTACCCGTCGCGGGGCTCTTACCAAGCGCGAATGAGCTTCGCCCAATTGCAGGTTCTGGAGCGGCAGCCGACGCTGGTAGCTGACCTGCGGCGTAAATTCACCGCCGGCATGCAGAGCGCCTTGCCGGAACCGTTGGCGCCTTTCGCCATGGGCCTGCTGATCGGCCAGCGGGCGACGCTGCCGGCTAACGTCAAGCAAGACCTGTTAATGGTCGGCCTGACGCACATAATCGCCGTTTCCGGCTACAACCTGACCATCATGCTGCAAGCCAGCCAACGCCTGCTGGCTGGCCGCTCCAAACGCCTGACGACTTTTCTGTCACTGGCGCTGATCGGTGTTTTCTTGCTATTCGCCGGGGCCAGCGCGTCGATTATCCGGGCAGCTATGGTTAGCCTGTTAAGTATTTCCGCGGGCTATTATGGCCGGCGCTTCCGGCCGCTCAATTTAATCCTGCTGGCGGCGGCCATCACGGCTTGGGCTAACCCGTTCTACCTCTGGAGCGACAGCAGCTGGTACCTCAGTTTCCTGGCGTTCTATGGCGTGTTACAAATTGCGCCGTTGCTGCGCGCCCGTTGGCCGCGACGCTGGCCAGACAGCCTGCTAGTCAACGTCGCCCTGGAAAGTATTTGCGCCGAGCTGATGACGCTGCCTTTCATCCTGTTCACTTTCGGTCAAATGTCGCTGATCGGTCTGCCAGCTAACCTACTGATCACGACGCTCGTATCGCTGGCCATGCTGCTGAGTCTGATAGCCGGTCTAGCTGGTATGTTGGCCGGCTCGATTGCCGGCTGGTTGGCCTGGCCGGCGCGTCTGGTGCTGACCTACATGCTGGACACGGCGCATCTGCTAGCCAAGGTGCCACACATTTTTCTGCAAAACTTGAGCCTGTCGGCCAAGCAAATGTTGCTGCTGTACGCCTGCGTTATCACCACAGCTATCGCCCGGGGCTTCAAACTGAAGCACAAAAATGGTACAATAACAGATAGAAATGAGCGGACATTCTAAGTGGTCTACTATCAAGCGGCAGAAGGGCGCCAAAGACGCTGCCCGTGGTGCAGTCTTCACCAAGCTGGGCAACGCCATCGCTATTGCCGCCCGTAACGGCACCGATCCGGATGCCAATTTTTCGCTGCGCCTAGCGATTGATCGGGCCAAGGCCGCCAACATGCCGGCCGCCAATATTCAACGCTCACTCGACCGCGTCAAGGACAAGAACGCTGCTCAGTTACAAGAAGTATTATACGAAGGCTATGGTCCCGGCGGCGTGGCTATCCTGGTGGAGTGCGCCAGCGATAACCTCAATCGCACCTTACCAGAAGTCCGCACGGCTTTCAGCAAGCACGGCGGCAACCTGGCCGAGAAGGGTGCTGTGGCTTTCCAATTCGATAGAAAAGGCCTGATTCGCGTTCAAGCCACCGGTGATGACGTGCTGATGCAAGCTCTGGAAGCCGGCGCCGAAGACGTCCAAGAAGAAGATGGCGAATCACTGATTTATACCGACCCCAAGGATTTAGCCAAGGTCCGCCAGGCTTTAACAGATGCCAATTTAGCCGTCACCGACGCCGAGCTGACATACGAACCGAACACCACGATTGATGTCACCGATCCGGCAACGGCCGGCAAAATCATGCGTCTCATGGAAGCTCTCGACGATCTCGACGACGTCAGCGGCACGCACGTCAACTTCGACATCGACGTGCCTGAGGACATATAATGCGGCTTTTCCTGTCTTCTTATCGAGCAGGTAATTATGGCCAAAGACTCAACAAAATTATTGGTAGTGATCGCAAAGTTCTAGTTATCGCTAACGCAAAAGACTATACGAAAAAACTGGAACGAGAGGAAAGCATCAAAGAAGTTTTTGATTTCTTCAAGGAGCTAAATATTGAGGCTCATGAACTTGATTTACGGCCATTCTTCGAAAAGCAACATGGGCTGGAGGATAAACTAAAACAACATAAATTTGTCTGGGTAGCCGGCGGCAACACCTTTGTTTTACGCCAAGCCATGAGGGCCTCCGGTTGTGACAAGCTATTAATCGCAATGCTAAACAATAATTCAATTGTCTATGGTGGTGAGAGTGCTGGAGCAATTTTGGCCACACCTTCTCTTACAGGAGTTGAGTATGGCGATGATCCTAATGTCTTTCCAGCAGGTTATCAGAAAAAGATCATTCGAGAAGGATTAAATCTCGTTCCTTTTCACATTGTGCCACATTATAAATCTGATTGGTTCGGGGCTTACGATATGGCCAAGGCTCTCAAGAAACATAATCTGGAATATAAAACATTAACAGACACTCAAGCTATTATCGTTGATGACCAAAAAGTAGAGGTTCTGAAGTGAGAATCCTCGGCATTGATCCCGGCACCGGCATCCTCGGTTTCGGGGTGATTGAAGTCGAGAAGGGCAAGGCCCAACTGGTGGACGCTGGGGTGATTCGGACGCTGGTCAAGGAAGATGATGCCGTCCGGCTGCAGACGATCTTCGAAGAGATTACCGACATTATTGCTCAGACCAAGCCGCAGGAAATGGCTGTTGAGAAATTATTTTTCGCCCAGAACGTCACAACTGCCATGACTGTTTCACAAGCCCGCGGTGTAGTGTTACTGGCCGGCCAACAAGCAGGTTTAAAGATTGCCGAATATACGCCGCTACAAATCAAGCAAGCATTGACTGGTTATGGCCGGGCCGAAAAGCACCAAATCCAGGAAATGGTGCGCGTTATCTTGCAGTTAAAGGAGGTTCCCAAACCGGACGACTGTGCCGACGCCTTGGCTGCGGCACTGACTCACGTTCAAACTTTCAAACTATCATCCTGAAAGTAATGGTATTTGTAGGCTGGGCGTTTGCCGGCCTCGAACTCGGCTTGGCGCTGTCGCCATTTATTAACTCTTTCCGGATACCAAGTTTGGCCAGCCATCATCTTATCGCTTTTGTGTTTCTTGTAGACATATTCAAAAACATCGGCCCAGCTGCCATAGTCGCTCTGCGAGCAACGACCGTCACCACCGAAACGTTGATGGTAGTCATATAGTATTTCAGGCACATAGAGAAACCCGTCCGGATATTTTTCGCCAATCGTCAGCATGAACTCCCAGTCTTCCATCGAGCCAATATGCTCATCCCATTTCAAACCTTCCTCATACAAGCGCCGTAGATGAAAGAACCCAAGACAAGCGAAACGTGCGTTACGCATAAACATATCTTTCACGGTAAAAGCTTGTGGCATATCATCTGAATCATCGACAGACTTAACAAGTTTACCGTTTTCGAATAGATCAAGAGAGCGTTTACCGCGCGGCAAGGCGAACACAGCCCATGTGTTTTGCTGTAATTTGGCTATCATGACCTCCAAACAATTTGGCAATAGGATATCATCGCTATCAACATAAGTAATCCACTTTCCGTGAGCCTTTTTGATACCGTGATTTCTGGCAGCACATGGCCCGGCATTCTTCTTGTAAAAATATTTAATGCGTTCGTCTCCTATTGCTGTAACAATCTCTTCCGTATTATCGGTTGAGCCATCATCAACAATAACCAGCTCCCAGTTTTCATAGGTTTGATCCAGCACACTATTAATAGCTTCTTGGATGGCATAAGCTCGATTAAAAGTCGGCAGGACTACAGAAACTAGCGGCCTTGCTTTCATAAGAAAAGTCTAGCATATGAGATAATACTCCTATGATTGCGACACTGGCGGGGATGGTAGATGAGAAGTTAACCGGGGCGGTGACCGTCGAGGTGGCCGGTGTTGGCTATCTGATCTACGTCACGGCTGAGGACTTCGGTCGCTTATCTGTTGGCGAGGCTGTGAAGCTATATATATATGAATACCTCCGCGAACAGATACACGATCTGTTCGGCTTCCTGACCAAAGATACCAAAAGTCTCTTCGAGCAACTCCTTAGCGTCAATGGTGTTGGCCCGAAAGGGGCGCTTAGCATGCTAAGTGTTGGCTCAGCCCAAGATGTCCGCCAGGCTATTGCCAGCGGTGATACCAAGTTCATTACTCGCGCTAACGGCATTGGCAAGCGTGTCGCTGAGCGCGTCGTCGTCGAGCTCAAGGACAAAGTCGGCTTAGTCGGCGTCGACCTGGAATCCACCGGCCTGCTGCAAGGCGAAGATAGCCTTATGAAGGACGAAGCCGTCGAAGCGCTGGTCGCCCTCGGCTACACGCCGCAAGACGCCGCCACCGCCCTGAAAAAAGTCGATAAAGATTTGCCCACGCCCGAGCGCATTAAGTTGGCATTGAAGAGCTAAAGGCTCACGAAAGTGCTCTTGCTAATAAAAATGTAAAATGTTATAATAAATCGGTAAGAAGTGCAAGTTTATGGAAGCATTGCCTAGTGATGGCTTTGGTTTAACGACAGGCCCGTCATTAAGACCGACTTTACAATTAATCCCACATCCGATAGAAGCTCTACCGGGTGCTGTTGAAGAATATCCTGAGGCTGAAGTTTCGGCGCAGAAGCTGAAAGACAAACGCATACATTTGGCCAACGCATTAGGCTTAGACGAAGAAGAAACGGCTCATACGCCGCCTGCCGTTAGCCAGCATAAGCATTTGGTAGGACACTATCCGCATAAGTGGGAAACTGACTCGTGTAGCGCTATTGAGATTACCGTTCGCGGTGCCCGCAATTCAAGCAATCCGCGGCCATGGTTACAGGCGGCCGAACGGGAGATGTTTGCCCTTTTCGACGGGCAGGATCCCGACACCGGTATGGTACCGAACGCTCAATTCGTTTCCAAAGGCCGGAAATTGGATCTCGAAAGAATCCTGGCATTCGGCGGAAGATCGGCCAAGGCCAGCATTTATACTCAACCTTTCTTCCCTCCGCAGGCTGCGCTGGAAACTTTCGCTGCCATGGAAACTGTCGACCAACGATGGGCCTATCAATTTTTGGCCAAAATTTACCCTAAACTCGATAATTTGGCAGGCTACTGGTACCAGCGCAGTATCGGACCCCTGTATCCGTTGGTTGACGTTAGCCACGGCCATGTTACGACCCGCGATTCTGATCCCACATTAAACGTTGAAAAGCGATTCTTGATACCTCGCAAAGGCGCCAATACACCACGCATCGTCGATGCGATAAATGCCCCAATTGATTTTGCCAACAGTCTGCACCACAGCGTCAAGCTGAAGCGAGCCGGCAATGATCTAGCCAAGCAACGGGCAGCTTATTCTATTTATGACGTGTGGACCAACGCCATCTACTGCAAGAACTTATACATCATGGCTGATCTTGCCACAACACTCGGCAAAGTCGAAGATGCTACCAATTATGCTCAACTAGCCAAAGCTGTCGAAGAAAAGATGTTTAGCAAGATGTGGTTCCCGAAAGATCGTGAACGCAAGGGCGCTTTTCGTTCACTTGATAGGTACGGGCGACCGATTCCAGAGGTTTCGATCAGTAACGTTACGTCACTGATATTACCAAACGCCGAGGACAAGATGGTCGTTTCTAATCTCGACATGCTTGATGATGAGTTTGATCTGCCATACGTATTGTCAACCGTCGGCAAAAATAGCCGTAACTTTGACCCCCACAGTCATATGTTCGACAGACTATGGACGGGGCATATTATGGTTCTCGGCAGCAAAGTGGTGCAGGATACCGGCCTGAAGTACCAAATTACTCGCCCGGAATTCACCGATCATGATCAAATTCAAGAAAGATCTCGTCGTTGGATTGGACGTATTGCTACCAAAACGTATGAGATGGTTGTTCAGAAAAATTCCCGGACTCATGAAACATATGATCCAATAACCGGAAAAGGTTTACGCCCGCGCGTTGGCGAATTTACGTGGTCCGAATACGCCCGGACGATGTAGACACAAGCTTATTATTAGTTTGCTGCTAAAATAAAGAGTATGATTGACCGGATTGTTGCTAGTGACGTGCATGCCGAGGATGAGCCGGAAGAAATTGAAATTACGCTAAGGCCGCGCGACTTTGCCAATTATATCGGGCAGGAGCGGCTGAAACAGAATATTAAATTGGCGATTGACGCCGCCCAGAAGCGCGGCGAGCCGCTGGATCACGTCCTGCTGCACGGGCCGCCCGGCCTCGGCAAAACGACTATGGCCAGTGTCATCGCCCACGAAATGGGTGCCCAGATCCGTGTTACTTCCGGGCCGGCGATTGAAAGGGCCGGGGATTTGGCCAGCTTGCTGACTAACCTGCAGGACGGCGACATTTTATTTATTGATGAAATTCATCGTTTGAACCGGACGGTCGAAGAAGTCCTTTATAGCGCCATGGAAGATTTCAAACTCGACATCATGCTTGGCAAGGGCCCCAGCGCGCGCAGTTTGCGGTTGGATTTGCCGAAGTTTACGATTATCGGCGCCACCACTCGGACGGGCTCACTGGCAGCGCCGCTACGCGACCGTTTCGGGATGGTCCATCGACTGGATTTCTATAAGACAGACGAAATCGAGCAGATTATTATGCGGGCAGCCAAGATTCTGAATGTCAAAATTGATAAGCCGGCGGCTGCCGAACTGGCTAAGCGCTCCCGGCTGACGCCGCGGGTGGCTAATCGGCTACTGAAACGGGTGCGCGACTACGCCGACGTCAACGGCGACGGCATTATTGACGCGCCGCTCAGCTACAAGGCGCTGGAATTATTAGATATTGACGAATTGGGTCTGGACAGCGGCGACCGGATGCTGTTGACAGCCATCATCGATAATTATCAGGGTGGACCGGTCGGCGTCGAAACACTGGCGGCGCTGACCGCCGAAGAGCGTGGCACTCTCGAGGATTTCTATGAGCCTTACTTAATGCAAATCGGTCTCTTGGAGCGTACGCCGCGCGGCCGTAAGGTGACCCTTAAAACTTACGAGCATCTCGGCAAAAAACCAGCTGCCGACAGCCCGCAGTCAGCATTGCTGTAAACGTTTAATTACTAGGAGTAAACAGTTATAATGGGGCGACATGTATCCGCAAGACCCGACACCGCCCGCCACGCCGAATCCATTTCTAAACTTGGACCCTAATCTAACACCACCCGATCAAACTGGCTCTGCACCGGCTCCAACGCCCTATCCGACAACCACTAAACACGAAAATCCCAATCCGTTGTCTGTCATGGAGCCGGGGGAGCAAGTAATCTGTGAAATCAAGCGTCACCCGATCGGTATCATCGGCATTTACGTTATTAGTGGTGCCTTGTTGCTGGCAATCGCTATCTTGTCTTTCGTAGTCGCGCCGGCCGTCATTACCAGCACCAGCCGCAGCCAGATTGACACCGCTGGAGCTTTGATCTTCGTGATTGTCGCCACCGTGTCTTTCCTTTTCACATTCGTGGCCAACAAGGTCTACTGGGGAAATAGCTGGGTAGTCACCAGCGATAGCATCACCCAAATCACCCAGACTAGTTTGTTCAACAAACAATCATCACAGCTGTCACTGGGCAACTTGGAAGACGTTACGGCCGAGCAGGATGGCATCTTGCCGCACATGTTCAACTATGGCCGTTTGCGCGTCGAGACGGCCGGCGAGCGCAGTAAGTTCTTGTTCGCGTTTTGCCCCAACCCGAGTTATTATGCCAAGCAAGTTCTGGCCGCCCGCGAGGCTTTCGAGCAGGGCCGAATGGGCGAGGGCGATCAACAACGATTGTATCGACAGGAGGGTGTCTATCAGCAGGCCTATCCTGGCCCCCAGGGGCCGGCCCCGCTTCAGACGTCTGCCCCCAATCCCAATCCGCCAGCGCCCAATTATGATTATCCGGCACCTGGTCCCGCGGTAGCGCCGCCACCGGCCTATGCGGCCGAGCCGCCGTTTTATCCAGCTGCGCAACCAGCCGCGCAAGCACCGCCTCCGGAAAATAACTTTTTCCCGCCGCCTGACAATTTTCCGCCGCCAGCCTATCCAGCTGAGCCGCCCTCAACCTATCAACCGCCTAGTTTTCCGGCCGAACCGAGCTATCCAACTGAGCCTAGCTATCCACCGGCCGCGCCGGCTCCGATGCAAGACTACAGCGGCTCGCCGCCATTTAATCCGACACCACCACCTACTTATAACGCCCCGGTCGATCCCGGCGCTAATCTTAATACCTAGAGTAGTCTCTATTGCTGGAAGGGATTGCTGCGGGCCTGGTTGAATAGGGCTTGGACGCTGACACTGTTGTTCTGCAAGGATTGCAGTTGCTGAATCACGGACTGATCGATGTGTGGGATTTGGGCGGCTTGGACCTGGCTGCTGACAGCCTCACTTGATGGCTCAGCCCCGCTGAGATTATTAATTTGCAGCAAAACGAAGCCGTAGAGCAGCGCCACGAATATCAGGAAAATGAAGAAGCGGTAGGGTTCCAGGCGCTTGGCGATATCCAGCGCCTTGGCTGGAATCTCCTGCGGCTGGAAGTTAACCTTTTTCTTATCGGTTTTCGGCGATTCAGGCATTGGTAACCTCGATCATGGCTTAATGTACTCGTTTAAAACTAGGCTGAAAGTCAACAGGTTGCGATTGCTAGTGTCAGGTTCCAGCGTGATGGTACTGACCTGAGCTGTGCGGCGATCGTGCTCTAGGGCACTCAGGAAATTTATGAACGCCGAATAGGCGACTGGTGCGTTGGGATCGCTATCGACGGTGATTGACAGTAGATAGACACCGGGGATATTCGACACTGGCGTAAGCTGCGATAAGGCTGAACCGGCGGCGTCGGGATGGACAATCGTCGGCGTGGCGACTTTCGGGGTGCTGCTAGTGGCTCCGCTCGTGCCGGTCGTGCTAGTGCCAAGTGTCGACGCCGGAAAAGTAATCGATGCTAGGCTGACGCCGTTAGCGGCAGCGAGGTTGACAATTTCTCGGACGGCTTCGGCCTGGTCCTTGTCTTCGGGCACCACTGACTGGGCAATTTGCTCTAGGCCGCTGTATTTCTGGATGCTTTGCTTGGCACCGGCCAGGCTGAGTTGCTCTTGGGTCAGAGCTTGGCTTTTGGCTTTCAGCGAAACCAGCTTGTCGGATCGTCCGCTGAGCAGGGAATTGATGCCGTAGGCGCCGCCCAGCAAGCCCGCCAATAGCAGGCAGACAATGCCAATTAATATGAAGTATAGTCGCTTGGCGGTCATGGCGTCGCCTTACTGTTGATGAATAGAAATGGATTGTTGGCCGCGAACAGGGCTCGGATATTAACCGTGCAGGGATATTTCGGATCGGTTGCGTTAGCGCTGTTACAGGTAATACTGACAATGTCGGCCTTGCTGAAAATCTTGTTGGCCGGATCAGCTAGATTGACCTGCACCTGGGTGGCCGTGTTGTAGTTATTGGCTTCTGCCGAAATGTCGATGGCGCTATCTGTTTGCTCGATGTTCAAGCCAGTTAGATTAGCGTTGGGCGGAATGGCGGCGGCAATTTGTTTGATCAGCGCTGAGAATAATATTTCTTGTCCTAGAACCTTAACCACGAGTTTGAAACTGTTGCTGATACCCTCGACTTGCGACTGAACGCCGGCGAAGTTCTCCTGCTTGAAGGCCGTTTCGCTAGTCGCGATTTGATGATTGACGTTAGTGGTTGACTGCTGCAAGGTCAGCAAACCATAGGTCGCCAAACCACCCAGGCCGACCAAGGCGATTAGGCAGATAACTACCCAGCGGCGCAGCATGACATTGCGGCGGGCGTAGCGATAGCCTTGTTTGACAGTTGGCGGCAGCAGATTAATCATGCTAAAAAAACCTCTCGGGGCGGGGCTAGACTGAGTCCGGCTGCCGTGGCGTACATTGGCTTATCGGCGTCGGTCGGCAGGACGAGGTTGCCGTAACTGAAATATTGCCAGGGGTCAGTATGGCGCACCGGCAAACGCGTGCCGTCCGTCAAATATTCGCTCAGTCCTGGCATGTTGGCGCCGCCGCCGAGCGTCACGATTTGTCCGACCGGTCGGTTGGTGCCCTGACGTTCTTCGTAGTAACGCATCATGCGCTGGATTTCTTTGACCAGCTGCTGGAGGGTGGGCCCCAGGGCGCTCTTAATCTCGGCTTGCTTCTTGCTAACGCTTAGGCCGTAGCGCGTTTTGATGAGCTGGGCTTCTGACTGGCTGACGCCCAGCTTGGTCTTAATGGAGGTCGTGAAATCTTCGCCGCCGCCATTGACCGTACCGGTGACCAGGACTTGGCCGTCGAAAATACTGATGTCGCACGACCGGGCCCCGAAGTCGATGATAATCGTCGGCAAGTCGCTCTGGGCGTCAATCGAGAATAGCCGCCCGGCCGAGGCCAGCGTCGGCTCGATTAGCACCGCTTCGAGGCCCAGCAATTGGGCTAGCTCGAGGTAGGAGTCAACAATTTTGCGCGGTACGGCTACGGCGAACAGGGCCGTGCCGTCAGCAGTCTGTTTGATGACCTGATAATCGAGATACAACTCTTCCAAGGGCAACGAAATATATTGCTCAGCCTCCAATTGGACGGCTTCGGTGATCTCGTTGGGTTTTAACTTCGGCAATTCCAATGAGCGGGTGAAAGTCCGGTAGGCCGGAATTGCGATCGCCACCCGCCGGGTCGTGATATCGCCGATCAGTTGATGCTCAAATAAGTCGTGGGCCGCCTTGGCGACGATTTCCGGCTGCACCACGACGCCGTTATCCAGCGCCGCCTTGTCGAAGGCCGCGTAACCGTAACCGATTAGCTCGGCGCGGTGGCTATGGGCGCCTTTGGCCAGTGGCGCGGCCAATTGCATGACTTTCAACGAGCTGTGCCCAATATCCAGGCCGAACAGCGGTTTGTCCTGGAAGAAGTTCGGTATTTTGGCGACTTTTGTCATTGTGCTGCCCACCTCTAGGCATAAGGGTTTTCTTCAGTATAGCAAATAGCGGCTACCATCGGACAACGCTGCCGTAGAGATTAACCTGGGGGCGAGCTGGAGATCTAATCTAAGTTGCTCTTACTATAGGTCGTAGCACCATTCACCGTACCTTCATAGGTAGCGGTTAAGGTGTACTGCGAACAAGTCGTATCGTCCGATTCACAACTAGCCCCGCTGCTGTTAGTTACGGCGTAAGCATAGGATTTGGCCACCGGGGCGGCGACCAAACAGCTGGCTGTTGCCGGAGCGCAACTCGACGACGGGTCGGTCAAGGCGTTCGAATCCAGACTCTTCATATTGGTCGCTCGCCAAGAAGCGGTGTTCATGTTGGTTAGGCTGGGGTAAAACCCATTCTGGCTGAAAAACGCCTCAATCTGAGTCTGCAATGACTGGATATCGGTCTGCCGCTTAGCATTACGGGCCTTAGCTTGAATACCGCTATAGGTTGTAATAACTAACAGTGCCAAAATACCAATCACTACGATGACAATCAACAGTTCGACGATGGTAAAACCACGGTGACCACGCTTTTTCAAAGAAATCATATAGCCAGGCTCCTTAAGCCTAATCTAAGTTGCTCTTACTATAGGTCGTAGCACCATTCACCGTACCTTCATAGGTAGCGGTTAAGGTGTACTGCGAACAAGTCGTATCATCCGATTCACAACTACCACCACTACTATTGGTAACAGCATAGGAGTAGGACTTGGCTGCTGGAGCGGCAACGAGAGTTGTGCTTTGGGTCGGGTTGGAAGGATTGATTAGAGCATTACTGTCGAGACTCTTCATGTTAGTACCGCGCCACGATGAACTATTCATATCAGTTAATGATGGATAGAAGGCGTTCTGACTAAAGTATGCCTCAATCTGAGTCTGCAATGACTGGATATCGGTCTGCCGCTTAGCATTACGGGCCTTAGCTTGAATACCGCTATAGGTTGTAATAACTAACAGTGCCAAAATACCAATCACTACGATGACAATCAACAGTTCGACGATGGTAAAACCACGGTCGCCGAGTTTATGTTTTTTGAGAGAGATCATTGGACCCACCCTTCTTTTTTCTTGTTTTTAGTTGATTATATTTATGATCTTTGGACTCAGTTTTTACGGCTGGTCGCAACTATCTAGTTATGATTATAACTATAAGCGTTATCAGGTCAAGCCTGTTGTGGAAAACGTCAACGAGCGACGTGCTCTAGTTGCTGCCAATATTTTTGCTGAGGCTAGCAATCGGGCCCATAACTGAGGCGGCAATCAGGCCGACACCGGCACCTAGGAAAATAATCATGATCGGTTCGATGATGGCCGCTAGGCCATCAATCAGGACGGCAACCTCTTCCTCATAAAAGTCGGCAATCTTGACCAGTACGGTGTTAATCTGACCGGTCTCTTCGCCGACCATTAGCATTTGCGAAACGATGGGCGGGAAGTGTTTGCTGCGGCTGAGCGGCTCGCTGAGCGGTTTGCCGTTTTTGACTTCCTCGGCCGCGGCCTCCAGTTCAGCCTGGATGACTTTGTTACCGAGCGCCGCGCCGGTCACGTCTAGAGCATCGAGCACGCTAACGCCGGCACCCATCAGCGAGGCAAAAGTTCGTGAAAAGCGGGCGATGGCGACCTTCAGAACGATGATTTTGACAACTGGCGTGCGTAGCAACAGGCCGTGGAACTTATATTTGCCTTTCGGCGTGCGAATATAACGCAGCAAGTAGATCGTGCCAATCACGGCTAGGATCAACAGGAAGATTAGATTCGGGATTTTATCAATAATTGGGATCGGTAAGTGTTTCAAAATGCTCGGCTTGGTGCAGAAATTGCTGAAACCCAGCAGTGCCCGCGTATAAATCGGCAGTTTGGAGCCGGCCGTGTCCAGCGACAGGATCAGCCCTCCCAGTTTCGGCACGATGAACAACATAATGCCGAAGAAAGCCACGATTGTAACGGACAGAATGACCAACGGGTACATCATGGCACTCTTGATTTTCTTGCGAATCGAGGCGTCTTGCTCGACCTGAGTGGCCAAGCGTTTCAGAATGTCATCTAAGATACCGCCTTCTTCGCCGGCGCGCACCATGTTGATGTAAACTTCGGAAAAGACGTTGGGATACTTGGCGAAGGAATCGCCCAGCGACAGGCCGCTCTCGACCTCCTTGGTAACGCCGCCCAGGACTTCGCGCATGTAGGGATTCTCGGAATCATCTTGCAGGGCGGCCAAGGACCGGGCTAGCGGCACGCCAGCCGAAATCATGGTCGACAACTGACGGGTGAAGATCACCAGGTCGCTGAGTTTAACCTTTCGCTTAGGGCCGAAGAGGCTGAGCTTGCGGCCCTTTTCAAGCTTGACAACCACTGGATGGACGCCTTGCTTGCGCAGCATGGCCAACAGCGCCGCCTGATTGGCAGCCTCGGCGGTACCGGAAATCGTCTTGCCGTTCTTAGTGGCTTTGTAGGTGAATTGCATGGTTAATCCTGCGAAGTAACACGCAACACCTCTTCGATAGTGGTCTGGCCGCGCAGGGCTTTGACCAGGCCGTCCAACTGCATGGTCAACATTTTCTCACTAATGGCGGTCAGCTCGATATTTTCGCTGGAGCTGTTAGCGACAATTAATTTCTGGATGGCCGGGGTGTTGTTCAAGACTTCATAAATGCCGACGCGGCCTTTGTAGCCGCTGTGGTTGCAGCTTTCGCAACCGTCATCATGGGCTTTCCAAAGCCGGGTAATAGCCGTGGCGCTGGTGCTCAACTCGTCGCTGGCGGCTTCCTTGTCAGTCACGGCCTTGCCGATGCCATCGCGCAGGGCCGCCGTTTCCAGGTCATGAATTTGTTTGAGGCCACCGTTGGCTTCGATATGAAAAGATTTCTCTAGTTGCTTGAGCGTGGCCTCGTCGGGCGGCGTGCTTTCGCGGCAGTGCGTGCACAGGCGGCGCACCAGGCGCTGAGCGATAACTACCCGAATCGTGCTGGCGATCAAGAAAGGCTCGACTTTCATGTCAATCAGCCGTGGCAGGCAAGTAGCGGCGTTGTTGGTATGCAGCGTGCTGAAAACCAGGTGACCGGTGAGGGCGGCTTGGACGGCCAAGTCGGCCGTGTCGCTGTCGCGAATCTCGCCAACCATAATGACATTGGGATCTTGGCGCAGCAGTGAGCGCAAACCATTGCTGAAAGTCATGCCCGCCAAGGTGTTGACCTGCGTCTGATTAGCCCCGACAATGTGATACTCCACCGGATCCTCGACGGTCGAAATGTTGATATTCGGCGTGTTGAGCTTACTCAGCACGCTAAATAATGTCGTTGACTTACCCGAACCGGTCGGCCCGGTCACCAGCACCATGCCGTGCGGCTGGACAATGGCTTGCTGTAAATCGGCCAGCGCCGTGCCCCAGAAACCGAGTTCCGTGAAATCGGCCGGTTTGCTGGACTCGTTGAGAATACGCATCACGACTTTCTCGCCGTCTAGGATGGGCAAGGTAGAAACGCGTAGGGCGAAAACTTGGCCGTTGACTTCGACCTTGAAGCGCCCGTCTTGCGGTGCCCGATGCTCGTCGATCTTCATGTTGGCTAGAATTTTGATACGGCTGACCAGGGCGCCGAGCAACTTGCGCGGCAACTTGTTGGCCTCACGCAGGATGCCGTCGATGCGGTAACGCACCACCACGAAATCTTCACGCGGCTCGATATGCACATCGCTAGCGCCGGCTTTGACACCGTACTCGATAATAATGTTAACCGTCTGGGCGATTGGCGAATCCTCGGCGACATCACTCTCGTCGACTTCCTCGCTGTCGTCAGCGGCCTCGTCGGCGGCAATGACCTTGGTCAGCTCGCTGCTGATATTGCCGCGGTACTGGTCCAGCGTAGCCTGCAGCAGGCTGCTGGTTGTGATATGGACCTTCAATTTGTTGCCGAGCTGCTTGTGCAAGAAATTCAAGGCCTGAATATCATCCGGATCTTCCATGGCCAACAGTTTGGTGCCGTCTTTGTCGACGTCGAAAACCACGGCGTCGTACTGCCGAGCAATTCGCTCCGGTAGCAACTTCAGGGTATCATTCTTGATCTCGCGGGCGTTGAGCTCGACGAAAGGCACGTCGATCTCGGCGGCGTACAGCTTAGTCAGGTCTTTTTCGGTGATCAAATTATTACTAATCGCCAAGTCTTGCAACGGCTTTTTGTCTGCCGTTTTCTGCTGCCGCAAACCGGCCAATTGCTCCTTGGTCACCTTGCCGCCCTTGGTCAGCAGCTTTTCAACCAGTGAATCGGCTATCCGCATTTTGTTCTCACTCTTTGTCTGTAAAGTTCACCCATCCTGGAACCCATTTTAACAACATCGGCCAAAAAACGTAAACGCTTTACTGCCAACTGACAACGTGCCGCTGGACCGGCTCAAGGTGAATCCCGCAATTAGTTCGGCGCAGTAATCTGGACCCAGTTGAACTGGACGTGATCGGCAACACTGCTAGTTGGCTGTTCGCCGACATTGGTACTGGTCTCGGTCTGCAGGACCCAGTGCATAGAAGATTGTGGGACCTGTATAACCCCTGGTTGACTACCCCATTGGGTAAAAGTCTGACCGTCTTTACCGTCGAAAGCCAGTACGCCGTCAATATAGAGCTTTAGTTCACCGGGTGTGCGGCAGGTCTCCCACTCTGTCCAATTATTCAAGTTTATGTTAGAGGGAGTATTAGCGCCCCAGTTGAGGTTATAGCTATAGACACCATTGGCGATTGAGAAGTTGGGATCGATATAGGAAGAGTCATTACTTGGGTAAGTGGGGAAGTACATCGCCATGGTAATGGTGTTATTGCCGAAATCATTTTCCGGCGAATCAACCTCTGCGTAGCTAAGGTTCGGGTCATTCCATAGTAGTGGTACCATTTTGTAACCACGTACAGGATTGACAACGCGGTACTCGAAAGAGACACATTCAGACGTCAAGCCCTGGTCCTGATTATAGGGCGTTGTGCTACAGCCATTAGTGGCAGTGCCTGTACAATCTGGGATTAGTACGGCGCTGACCGGTATGCCGTTTTGGGTGTGCTGCCAGATATCCAGGACGTTGGCTGGTACTGCAGCTCCATCACCGGAATTATTCGGGCCGACGGTTACCGTCTCATTGTTCACCCATTCGCCACTGCCCTGGCCACGGCGCTGGGCCGTATCGCCTGTTCCGCCCGAGTATGGCCCATACCAGCCTGGTGGGCCGCTTTCACCAACGCTGCCGAAGCTCTCCGGAGTGTTGAAAGTACTGCTGAAAACAGTGTGCCAACCACTGGGGACAGTCGGCATCGGTACATTGGAGGGTGCGATACCACCACTACTCACGACAGGATTGACAGTCACCGTCACTGGCGTAGCCGTAACGCTTCCGCCCGGACCGCTGCAACTTAGATTATAGGTGCTTGTAACAGTAGGCGTAACGGTGGTAGAGCCGGCTGTAGCTTCAGCACCACTCCAGGCGCCACTGGCTGTACAGCTGGTAGTATTAGCTGAACTCCAAGTCAATGTGGCATTCTGCCCACTTGTTATAGTGGTAGGACTTGCACTCAAAGTAGCGGTGGGCGATGCCACAGTCGTGTTATAGCCCAGAGTCAAGCTACTAAGTACGGGTGTTGATCCACTGCCAGTAGTGGATAAATCGGCCTGAATCTGAATGTAGCGGCTGTTGGCCAGAGTCGAGATATTGCTGCTACTAGTCCAAGCTGACCAAGTGCTGTTATCTGAACTGGTTCTGGCTTGGTAAGTAACGCTGGTGCCGGATGGAGTGGTTGTGACCGGCGTTAGTGAAGTCCAGGCCACTGAGCTACCGGCGTCATAACTAAGTGTAATGTTGCCAGATGGCATGTAGCTGGTTCCTACAGGCGTCGGTACCCCGCTGGTAGGCGTCCCATAAACACTCATCTCCCACAGTGAGTAGCCCCACTGGTTACCATTAACTGTGCCACGAACGGTACCGTACATCCTGACATATCTGCCAGAACCACTAAGACCGGTTAAGTCATTAATACCACCAGTGCCGGTAGTGGTGCTATAGATAGTAGTCCAGTTAGTGGCATCATTAGAGACTTGTATTTGGTAAGCCTTACCATAGGCTGTCTCCCAATTGAGCTTTACCTCACTGATATTGTAAGTTGCACCTAGGTCGACATAGATCCATTGCGGGTCACTGTAGTTACTGCTCCAGCGAGTAGAAGTATTACCGTCAACAGCGTTGGAGGCTGGTTCATAGTATGTCGTGCCGTTATACGTAGTGTTCTGAGTTGAGGAAGCGACGACTGGTTTATTGAGGGCCAAATTGGCTGTGGGGTTTGAAGCCAATGTCCCATAAACACTCATCTCCCACAGTGAGTAGCCCCACTGGTTACCATTAACTGTGCCACGAACGGTACCGTACATCCTGACATATCTGCCAGAACCACTAAGACCGGTTAAGTCATTAATACCACCAGTGCCGGTAGTGGTGCTATAGATAGTAGTCCAGTTAGTGGCATCATTAGAGACTTGTATTTGGTAAGCCTTACCATAGGCTGTCTCCCAATTGAGCTTTACCTCACTGATATTGTAAGTTGCACCTAGGTCGACATAGATCCATTGCGGGTCACTGTAGTTACTGCTCCAGCGAGTAGAAGTATTACCGTCAACAGCGTTGGAGGCTGGTTCATAGTATGTCGTGCCGTTATACGTAGTGTTCTGAGTTGAGGAAGCGACGACTGGTTTATTGAGGGCCAGGTCGGGGGAAGTGGAGCTAGTGGAGCTAACAGGGCCGGCGCTGCTGGAAACGCTTGATTTTGCCAAAGTAACGGTATTACCTGTCACGACAGAACTACTCAGGGTGCCGGTATTCCAGTCTGCGGTCGTACTCCAGACTTTGGTCTCAGCCACTGTGGCCGCGAAGCTTCGGAATATAAAGTAAGCGCCAATAACTACGAAGACCAAAACGAAGCCGAACAATTGAGGACTCAGCCAGGACCGGTTACTGAATTTCAGTTTCTTAGGCCGGTCAGGAACGCCACCACCTTGGGCTATATTAACATTTCCACTTGGTTGACTAGTTTGCGCGTCATCCATATGAGCTTTTCTTTCCGTGAGGCTAATATGCTAATGTTCGTATATTCTCAGAAAACTCTAAGGATTGTCAAGCGTGGCCCAGGGAATACTTTTACTAAATCTTAAATGTATGTTAAATAATTCAAAAAAGTCGGCCCAAACTAAGCTGTAGCAATTTCCACAAGCTCATTGTCTGATTATAGTGCTAAAATATTAACTAACGATGGGCAAGGGGTAAGCAATGACTGAAGGAGGCTTAATGGCCGACAAAAAAACCGCGAAAGAGACCAAAGCCGACCGCGACGCTAAGAATAACAGCGAGGGCAAGACCAAGGCCCTTGGCTTGGCTCTGGAAACGATCGAAAAGCAATTCGGCAAAGGCTCGATCATGAAACTCGGCGAGTCCTATAACGCTGCGGTAGAAACCACGCCCAGCGGTGCTCTAAGCCTAGATATCGCTCTTGGTGGCGGCATTCCGCGCGGCCGAGTGGTGGAGATTTACGGCCCGGAAAGTTCCGGCAAGACAACACTGACATTGCACGCTATCGCCGAAGTCCAACGGCGTGGTGGCACAGCCGCTTTCATCGACGCCGAGCACGCCCTCGACCCAGCATATGCCAAGCGAATTGGCGTGGATATTGATAACTTACTGCTCAGCCAACCGGATAATGGCGAGCAAGCTCTGGAAATTGTCGAAACCCTGGTCCGCAGCAACGCCGTTGACTTAATTGTCGTCGACTCCGTGGCCGCATTAGTACCGCGGGCCGAAATCGAAGGCGATATGGGCGATTCACTGCCCGGCTTGCAAGCTCGGCTGATGAGCCAAGCCCTGCGCAAATTAACAGGGGTGATTAACCGTTCCAAGTCGACCGTTATTTTCATTAACCAGATCCGCATGAAGATTGGCGTGATGTTCGGTAACCCAGAGACTACCACCGGCGGCAACGCCCTCAAGTTCTACTCGTCGGTGCGCATGGACATCCGCCGCATCAGCCAGATCAAACAAGGCGAAGAAGTCATCGGCAACCGCACGCGGGTGAAAGTCGTTAAGAACAAGATCGCGCCGCCTTTCCGCCAGGCCGAATTCGACATCATGTACAACGAAGGCATCAGCAAGGCCGGCGACATCCTCGACTTAGCGACAGCCGCCGAAATCGTCGAAAAGTCCGGCGCCTGGTTCGCCTACAACGGCCAGAAAATCGGCCAAGGCCGCGAAGCTTCCAAGCAATACCTGACCGACAATGCCAAAGTCATGGATGAAATCGCCGCCAAAGTCCGCGCCGCCGAAGCCGCCAAGGAGTAGAAATAAGTGATTTCAGCTGTATTGCTGTTCTCGGAAGCCGACAATAATGCGCTGGTTGATTTTTCGAAGCAAATCAATAAGCGGACCGATAGTTTGATCAAACTCGATGGGCATTTTTTGCCGCACATTACGTTAGCTCAATTTGCTGCGCCAGATGAATCAGCTGAAAAGCTGTGGCAAAACATCGAATATTTAAAAGGAGGTGTTAATAAGCTTGTTTCCGGTGGTTTAACTTTTGCTCCAACCCCACAGCATAACCAGCTATGGGTCGAATTGCAGTTCTTGAAGTCTACAGCGCTTGCTAACCTGCAAAGCGAAATATTAAAAACTGACTTTGCAGCCGATGCCGAGCTTCATAGTAGTGGGGCAGGTGATAACTATCGGCCGCATTGTACGCTCGCATTGCTAAAAGGTCAGACCATCTCAAAGCTAGAATTGCCAAACGTAGAAATTTTTAAGAGAGGGTTTTCAAATTTGCAATTAGCAGTTGGTTTGAATGGTGAAAATTTTACCTTTGTTGATACAAAATTTTCATGAAAATCACCAGCATTAAACAGCAGGTCAAGAGGGCGAGGCGGTATTCGGTTTTCGTTGATGAGAAATACGCTTTTAGTTTGAGCGAGAGTGCCCTACTGGAGTCGAAGATTGCCAGCGGGCAAGAGCTGACCGCCCAGCAGGTGGAAGAGTTTAAGAAATTGTCCGGTGAGGATAAGCTTTATAATATGACGCTGCGCTATGTGGCCATGAGGCCACGGACAGAGTGGGAAATTGAGGAATATCTGCGGCGCAAAGACGCCTCCCCCACCCTTACCTCGCAAATACTTAGCAAGTTAAGTAACATCGATTTAATTAATGATGAGAAATTTGCCCAAATGTTTGTTAATGACCGGCGTTTGTTGCGCCCAGCCTCACGTCGCAAAATAATTATGGAACTTCGCAAAAAACGTGTGGCGGACGAGGTGATACAGCGCACAGTCGGCAGCGAAAGCGAGGACGAGCAGACTGCCCTGCGCGCCGTTATCGAGCGCAAACGCCGCCAAACGAAATATCATGATGACCTCAAGCTTATGCAATACCTAGCCCGCCAGGGCTTCAGTTACGGTGATATCAAGGACGCTCTGAAAGCGGACTAGGCAATCGCCGCCGGAGCTGTGGCCGGGGCACCTTTGACTAGATCATTGATAATTATCCGTCGGGGTGTGATTTCCTGGACTTGCGAGCGGTCGATGCTCAGCGAGCCGCCGGCGAAACTTTTCAGGATGGACTGTGAAACGTAAAGCTTCTGAATATAAAACGTTTCCATCTCCACGGCGTAATCACTAACCTTGCCGACCTTGTGCTTGCTGAGCGTCTCCACTGGCTTGCCGATGAGTTCGAAATTTAATTCCATAACTTTCTTCAGGCGCACCAAATCTTCGGGCTCCGACAGGACGTCATGATCGTTGATGACGTAGCCTTTCGGCATCGTGTCGCGGATGTCTTGGTACAGCAGCACCAGCTCTTTTTTGCTGAAGCGGTCTTGGCAATAGAAACCTTCGAGCTTCAAATTGTCGGGGTTGATAAGCGGCGCTGTGATGACTGCCACTGGCGCGCCAGTCCGCAGCGACAGAACGGACTTGTTCAGCAGTAAGCTGGCACTAAGCTGTAACACATTACCAGTATACTCTGCCAGCGGCCGGCAAATCTTAACTGAATTTAATGTTTCGGACATTAAATGGTCGCTTATGCTTGCGTGCGGTTTGGACCTGTCCAATAATCCGGTTTGCTATGCGGCGGACTCGACAATTGTTGGCGGTACTGACTCTAGCCATTCTGCTGAGTGGCTTACCGGCACCAGGCCACTCGACTCCTACTCAGGCTGATTCGGCTAGTGCCCCCTCCCTCGTCATTAGCCAGTTCAAAATTACCAGTAGTAACGGCCAGTTCTTTACGCTCTACAACTCGACGGCTACGACGCTGGATATGAGCAAATATCAGCTGGAGTACTTCAACAACTACGACCTGACCAGGGCTACCAGCAGCAAGCTGATCGCCCTGTCCGGCACGGTGCCGCCCCATAGCTACTATATGGTTAATGATGGCTCGCTGCTGCTCTGTTATCAGTTGACGGTTGACTCGGTGTCGCTGGGCTTATCGAGCACGGCGGGCTTAGTGGAAGTCGTGGCCTTTGCCCAAACTGTGGCCGGCGGTTCAGTGACGCCGGTTCTGCAAGATTACGTGGGCTGGTCCAAAACAGCCGCCACGGGCGCCCAAACTTTGCCCGCCAACATTAACGCCTTCCTGCAGCGCCAACCGGTTGACAGTGGTAATAACCCGCTGGTCGCTAACCCCGGTGCAGGCTCGTGGCTGGCCGCCCAGCCTGATACTGGCAATGCCTGCAATCTGGTCAGCGGCTCAGGCAATACGCCGGTTCTAACAGGTCTGAGTCAACTACTACCTAGCAGCCAGCCGCCGGCCACCATCATTTCGCTGGCCAGCGATGGCAGTGGCTCTGATACGCCCGCACCGGCCAGTTTGCCTGCCGCTGATATCGGTTTGATGGCGCCGGAAGTCACCGAAATTCTGCCCAACCCGGTCGGCACTGGCAATGACGCCACCGACGAATTCATTGAATTGTATAATCCCAACACCGTTACTTTCGACCTCAGTGGTTTCGGCCTGCAAGCCGGCACGACGGCGCTGCACAGCTTCACTTTTCCAGCTGGTGCAGCCTTGCCTGGCCAGAGTTTCACAGCTTTCTATTCGGCGGCCACCGGCCTCAGTCTCAGCAACAGTGGCGGCCAGGTCAAACTGCTCGATCCGTCCGGCAACTCGATCTCGGCAACTGACGTTTATGGCACAGCCGTTGACGGCCAAACCTGGGATTTGGCCAACGCGAAATGGTATTGGACGACGTCACCGACACCCGGTGCGGCCAATATTATCAACCAACCAGTCAAGAAAACCGCCGCCAAGAGCAGCTCCAAGAGCAAGACCGCCAAGACCAGCGCTTCCAAGACCAAAGGGGCCAAGACTGCGGCATCGGCCAACAATACGGCCAACACCACGGCCACTAGCGTAACGCCGATTCATAGCTGGACACTTGCCCTGGTCGTCGGCCTCGCGCTACTATACGGCGTATATGAATACCGCGTTGACTTGGCAAACCGTTTCTACCGACTTAGACGCTACCTTAGAACTCGGCGCGCAGATCGGGCGTAGGCTTAGCGGCGGCGAAGTCATCGAATTGGTCAGCGACCTAGGGGGCGGCAAGACGGCCTTCGTCCGCGGTCTGGCGCGAGGTATGGGCAGCCACGACACGGTGCGCAGCCCCAGCTTCACGCTTAGCAACCAGTATCGAGCAGGCAAATTAACTCTCTACCACTTCGACTTTTACCGTCTGAAAGAGGCGGGCATCATGCGCGACGAGCTAGCTGAAGTGTTGCAGGATCCGCAGACCGTGGTGGCAGTCGAATGGCCGGCAATCATCGAGGATGTTCTGCCCGCTGACCACGTCACGATTAATATCAAAGTCACTAACGAAGACGCCAGACAGTTTGACTTCAGCTATCCAGAAAAGCTAAACTACCTCTTCCCCACTAATGATTAACATGTTAAGTATATGCTTATCCTAACCATCAAGACCGACCAACCAGAAGCCGAACTTGGGCTCTATGACGACCAGAAACAGCTCACTTCCCTGGCCTGGCCGGCTCATCGCCAATTGGCCGAAACGATTCATCAGCAAATCAGGCAAGTCTTAGATAGGCAAAATAAAACTTTAAAAGATCTCCAGGGCCTAGCCATTTTCGCTGGCCCAGGCAGCTTCACTGGCCTGCGGATTGGTATCACCGTCGCCAACGCGCTGGCCGACAGTTTGAATATCCCAATTGTTGGTGGCCGCGGCCAGTCTTGGCGAGCAGATTCTGTCGGCAAACTTTTAGCCGGCAAAAATGAAAAAATTATCATTCCAGAATACGGCTCGCCGCCGCATATCACGCCACCGAAAAAGTAACTGAGTATCATTGACAATGCTAGAACCACCTCAGCAGTTAATGCAATGGTTTAAGTTACTTAATAGTTTCTTACAGCTTCTATGCATGAGCGTTTTACTTCTCAGGACCGCTTTCGTATAATTCTCAGTAGTAAGGAGTTATATGAAGCCAAGCAAAGAGATTATATCTAATCGCAAAGGTTATATCCGCGAAACAGGCTGGAGCCATAACGGATTTACCCTTCTAGCAGAGCCGGATAGTGAAACTAGCCGTTTTGTTATTTATGGCCGTGGACATCTTGTAAGTAGTAATCTATTATCATTTTTCGGTATGGCCGTTGATAGAGTTGCACGAGAGCAGAGATGGACAGCTGAAAAATTGGAAGAGCATCCGGGTTTGATGAGAAGCCTGTTTGAGACTTTGGGCGACAATATAATTGTGCCAGAGGGTGTTACTACTGAAGTACACACTGATGATAGGAATGGAGCCATGGTGCTGCACGAACGATTACCCATACTCGAACTAGCAGGTGTCCAAGTCACAGCTCAAGTTTCTTGAAATTCTAACGCCCCGCGATAAAAGCCATAGATTTTAGCGAGGTGATTATAGCAAAGCAAAAAGACTTCCTGGCGTCATTCATTATGCGCATAGCCGATTGGTTGCCAGTTGACCGAGCCGGCAAAAGCGGCGTATATTTAATACAGGAATTGAGCAGTTTGAGAGACGTTCAATCCAATTTGTCCCATATATAATTTGATATTCAGAGTGGTTTCCGGACTAGAGAAGTGATAGCGATGTCCGATACAAGCTATTCTGCGTGAATAGAAAGGAAAGCTATGTTAGCAGCAGTGCTCGCTATAGTTGGGCTGTTTGCTGGTGTTGGAGGCACGGTTGTGGTTACCCAACAGCGCCGCGGCTCGGCCGAAGAGCAAATCAAGAAAGAGCTGGAAAAAGCCAAGAAGGAAGCCAATAAGTTGGTGGAGCAGGCCCGCGAAGACGCCAACAAGGCCGTCGAGGAAACCCGTCGAGAAGAGCAGACCCGCCGTCGTGAGCTGAAGGAACTCGAGCAGCGGCTGGTGTCGCGTGAGGAAACTTTCGACAAGAAGCTCGATGAGCTCGACAAGCGCAAGGAAAATTTGCGCAAGGGCGAAGATGAAGTAGAAGAGCTGAAAAACGAAATCCGCGACATCCGCAGCAAACAGCAGGATAAGCTAGAGAAGATCGCCAAGCTCAGCAAGGCCGAGGCGACCGATAAGCTGATGCAAATGACCGAGCGCGATATCAAGAACGATCTTACTGGGTCTAATTACTAAGCTGCAAAACGAGGCCCGTGACAATGCCGAAGAACAGGCGGCCTTGATCATCACCACCGCCATGGAGCGGATGGCCAGCGAGGTAACCGCCGAGCGCACCGTCACCAGCATTAAGCTGGAAGACGAGGAAATGAAAGGTCGCATCATCGGCAAAGAAGGTCGCAATATTCAAGCTCTGCAACGGGCTACCGGCGTCGACATCATGGTTGATGACACGCCCGGCTACGTCGTGCTCAGCAGTTTCGACCCGGTGCGCCGCGAAGTCGCTCGCATGGCCATGGAAATGCTCATGAAAGACGGCCGCATCCATCCCGGCCGCATCGAAGAAGTCGTCGCCAAGGCCCAGGCCCAGGTCGAAAAAGACGTCATTCGAGCCGGCGAAGACGCTGCCCGCGAAGTCGGCGTGATTGGAATACCGAAGGAAATTTTGCAACTGCTTGGCGAGCTGAAATACCGCACATCATACGGCCAGAACGTTCTCAAGCACTCCACGGAAATGGCCCACATCGCTGGTATTATTGCCGAAGAAGTCGGCGCCGACGTCAAAACGACTAAATACGCTGCCTTGGTCCACGACCTGGGCAAGGCCCTGACGCACAAGATGGAAGGTAAGCACCACCACATCTCTGGTGAAATCCTGCGCAAGTATGGCGCTCCAGAAGAAGTCGCCTTAGCTGCCGAGCAGCACCATGACGATGTCGAAGCCACCAGCGTGGAAGCCTTGGTCGTTCGTACAGTCGACGCCATCAGCGCTTCCCGCCCCGGCGCCCGCAATATCAGCGCCGAGAATTTCGCCGAACGCATGAAGGATCTGGAAAATGTCGCCAATAGCTTCAAGGGCATCGAGAAATCGTACGCCATCAGCGCTGGCCGCGAAGTCCGCATTTTCGTCAAACCGGAATCGATCGACGACCTTAGCGCCATCAAGCTGGCCCGTGATATTGCCACCAAGATCGAGTCGACCATGCAATATCCCGGCACCATCAAGGTCAACGTCATCCGCGAAACCCGCGCTGTCGAGTTCGCCAAGTAGCCGATTCCCATGAACATCCTGTACGTTGGTGACATCATGGGCGAAGTGGGCGTGGAGGTGATTGAGAAAGTTTTACCTAATTTAGTAAAAGAGAAAAAGATTGATTTGGTGATTGCTCAGGTTGAGAACGTAACCGAAGGACGGGGAACATCGATTGCCGATTTTCGCCGATTGCAAAAGGCCGGCGTTGATTTCGGCACCGGCGGTAACTGGAGTTTGCACCGCGAAGAAATTTTCCCTTTGCTGGCAAATCCCAATGAACCGATTGTTCAACCCGCGAACTTTCTCGAAAAGCCTGGTCCCGGCTACAAGTATATTAATAAGAATAACGCCAAGGTTCTGGTGATCAGCCTGCTCGGCCAGATCGTCGGTAAAGACGCTGATAAGCAAATTGATAATCCGTTGCAGGTGATTGATAAGATTCTGGAAATCGAAAAAGACACTAAGCGTGATGCCACGATCGTAAATTTCCACGGCGACTTTTCTAGCGAAAAAGTGATTATTGGGCACTATCTCGATGGCCAGGTGACAGCTGTCGTCGGTGACCACTGGCACATCCCAACTGCCGACGCCCGCGTTTTGCCTGGAGGTACGGCGCATATCACTGATGTTGGCATGTGCGGTGCGCTGGATGCCAGCCTGGGCATTAGCTTTGATAGCGTGATTCCACGCTGGCGTGACGGCACCAAGACCAAGAATGTCTTGGAAACCGCTGGTCCGCGCCAATTCAACGCTGTACTGGTGAAAGCCAATTCCGGCGGGCTAGCTGATTCTATCGAACAAATCCAAAAGCTAATTTAACAAATGGTCGGGGTGACTGGATTTGAACCAGCGACCTCGTCGTCCCGAACGACGCGCGCTACCAAGCTGCGCCACACCCCGAATTGATTGAAAATTTCATGGTCGGGGTGAGAGGACTTGAACCTCCGACCTCCGCGTCCCAAACGCGGCGCGCTAGCCAACTGCGCCACACCCCGAAATACTGGGGTAATTATACCGTATGAGATGGTAATTATACACATCAGTCTAATGTCAGGCTTTTGCTGTACAATCGAGGCATGGCGCTGGTATTAACAATTTTGGCGGTTTTCGCAGTGGTAGTGGGCAGCGAGTTCTGGTGGCGACTGCGGCGAGTCCACGGCGAATTTAGCCGCAAATTCGTGCACATTACCGTTGGCAGCTTCGTTGCCTTCTGGCCTTACTGGCTGACAGTCACCGAAATTAAGGCGCTGAGCGTGGCTTTTGTAATTGTCGTCGGCATTTCCAGGTACGCCGGTATTTTCAAAGCCATCCACAGCGTGCAACGTCCAACCTACGGCGAAGTCTGGTTCGCGCTGGCCGTTGGCGCCATGGCTTTCATCGCTGGACAGCACCCCCACATTTACACTGCCGCACTGTTGGAAATGAGCTTAGCCGATGGCTTGGCAGCGGTAATTGGCGTGCGCTTCGGCAACGCTCACCGTTACAGCGTTCTCGGAACCACCAAGAGTCTAGTTGGCACAGTCACGTTCTTCCTCAGCTCGTGTTTGATTCTCGGCGGCTATGGCTTGGTCGTTACCAGTACGTCGGTGGCCCTCATCGTGTTGGTCTCGCTGGCCGCCACGGTAATCGAAAACGTCGCGCCGTGGGGAGCTGACAACGCCGCCGTGCCACTCTTCGTGGCCGGCATGCTACTGCTCATTAAGTAGCTTTTATGAAATGGGCGCGCAGCCCATTGAAGATGACGATCACGTCGACGGCTTCTTGGACGATGGCGCCGCTGAGCGGCGAAAACTTGCCAGTGGAATAAATCAGCATCAGCACCAGGCTCAGCGCGATACCGCCAAGGATGCTCTGGCGAGCAATCCGGAAAGTTTGCCGAGCAATGGCTGTGGCCGTGGCTACCTGGCCGAGATCGTCGGTCATGATTACTACATCTGCTGATTCGCTGGCGGCCGTCGTGCCACGGGCGCCGAGGGCGATACCGACGTCAGCGCCAGTCAAGATCGGTGCGTCATTGACGCCGTCGCCGACGAAAACTACCGGCCGGTCCTTGATCTCGCTTAGGAAGTGCAACTTATCAGCCGGCAAAGCCTCGGCGTGAACATGGGTAATGCCCAGCTGCTTGGCAATTAATAGAGCCGTCGCTTGGTTGTCGCCGGTGACCATGGCGGTCTCCCGAACGCCCAGCTCATGCAAGCGGGCTAGCGTGTCAGCGGCCTCCGGTCTTATTTCATCTCGGAAAGTAATGACACCGGCTAATTGCTGGCCGACAGCCACATAGACGGCCGTTTGTTTGATGCTCTCGCGTTTGAAATTGGCCGGCACGGCCACATCGTGCTCCAGCATGAAAGCGAAACGGCCGACCAACAACTGCTGGCCGCGAGCACTGGCCCGCAGCCCACGCCCGGCGATTTCCTGAATATGCTTGGCCTTGGCCAACTTGATGTGCCGCCCCCGGGCCTCGTTAACTATGGCCTGGGCCACCGCGTGGTTGGAAGTTTGCTCCAGGCTGGCTGCCAGACCCAAGACCTCATCCTCCTTGAACGAACCGAAGGCCGTTAGCTTATCAATCTGCAGCTCGCCGCGCGTCAGGGTGCCGGTTTTGTCGAAAGCGAAAGTCGTCGCTTCGGCCAAGCGCTCCAGCGCGCCGCCGGTCTTGATGATGATGCCGTAACGGCTGGCCAGCGACATGCCGCTGATCAGGGCCACTGGGGCCGCCAAGAGCAGCGGGCAGGGCGTAGCCACGACAATAACTTCCAAGAATCGGATAGCATGGCCGCTGACTACCCAGACCGAGACAGCGATGGCATAGGCCGTAACCGTGAAAGGCAGGCTGTAGCGCTCGGCCAAACGGACGAAAGGCGCCTGAGCGGCTGCCGCGCTGCGTACCAGTTTGATAATTTGCTGGTATTGGCTGTCGGCGGCCGTCGCCAGGGCCTGCGCGGTGACCGGACCGTCAAGATTAATGGTACCGCTGAGCAGCTGGTCCTTTTCCTGTTTGGCCTGCGGCAGACTCTCGCCGGTCAGCGACGATTCATCGAAACTGGCACTGCCTTCTATAATCACAGCGTCCACCGGTACGACTTCGCCGGCCTTAACAAGCACCTTGTCGCCGACCCGCAACTCGCTAACCGGCACGTCGATAGTTTTACCTTTGCGGATCACATGGGCTTGCTGCGGCGCTCGTTTGAGCAGAGCCCGCAACTCAGTTTGAGCTCGGTGCTGGGCGAAATCTTCGAGCGCCTCGCCGCCAGTCAGCATCAATACAATAACGATGGCCGCCCAGTATTGGCCGAGAATAACAGATGTCACAATGGCGGTGGCCGCCAGAATATCAATGCCGTAGGCGCCGGACCGTACCTCTTGCCACATGTCCCAGCCGAGGAAGCCGACCTCGACAAGACTGACAGCGGCCAACAAAATGTGACTGACCGTGCCTAGGCCGCTGAGTTGCAGAATCAGGCCAACGACGAACCCCGCCAGCGCTAAGCTAAACAACCTATATAAACGCGCAAAGCGCCACCATTTCTTCATCAACATCATAATTTATGGGGCGAGTGATGGGACTTGAACCCACGGCCTTCGGGACCACAACCCGACGCTCTAACCAGCTGAGCTACACCCGCCGCGCTGAGAACAGAGGTGATTATACTGAAAATTAAGCCGATTAACAATGGTACGCCTGATAGGATTCGAACCTACGGCCTTTGGTACCGGAAACCGACGCTCTATCCACTGAGCTACAGGCGCGCAACAAGCAAACTAATATTCATGGTACAGCACTATCTGGAACTGCTCTAGACCGTTAGGCTGGCTACCAGGGGCAAATGATCCGATATCTCAACTTTCGGACAGGCTTTTTCGATTACCTTTATATCCGTACTGATGAACATCATATCCACGGCAGCCGTAGCATAACCGGGGTTATCTTTGAGCTTCATATTAAATGTTGTCTTCAGCTCTTCGCCAAACACACTTGTAAGATGCTCTTCAACGTTACGAATAGCTTTGTTCGTGGGCTTAGCATTAGTATCGCCGGCTAGGATTACTCGGGGTTTGCCTTTTACGGCTTCAATAATAGCCCGGCTCATTTGTTGGCGTTTTTCACTATAATTATCACCATCCAAATCCCATGTACCGTGGATATTGAAGGCATTGATCTCGCCAGCATGGGTACTCAGAACGGCATGCTGGAGAGTATGCGGGAAAAAGGGGTTGTGTTCAGGACCGTCTACGAAATTGTCGTTGAACGGATCATTGAAGAAAACAGCACTGCTGTCCGTAATGGGGAATTTCGATAGTATGGCGTTGCCTTGAAAAAATTTGCCCTCCTTCCGGCTGTGTTTTACGCCCGGGACGTAATAGAAATAAGGGAATCCGAGAGTCTCTTTTAAGATTTCAAGGGTTCGGAATTTATCATCGCTGGCGGAGTCATTGAGACCATATACCTCTTGCAAGAACAGGATATCAGCGTTTTCTGATCTGAAAAAATCTATCGCCCCATCTAGGAAATTACCTTCCCAGATATTGAGACTGATAGCCTTGAGTTTCATGGGGTCAGTATACAATAGTATGATACTTATTTCTGATTCAGCGAGGCTTGGATAGCTTGGTAGGCCGGAGTCTCAGCGCCTTGGTTGAATAGTAGGTCATTGCCGAACTGCAGCTGATGATTATCATCCTGATAGACGTCATAACGGTCATCGACTCCCCATGTAGTGAATGATACACAGTTAGTATCGGCCAGGCACATGCCGAAAACACTGGAATATTGTTGGGCCTGCACTGCCAGACCGTCATCGTCGTAGACGTCCATTTCGGAAACGCTCGAATGTAGCCCAAGCTGGGCCAACTGATCGATGTGGCTGCGCAGGACAGCTGGATCAATGATGTCACCCGAATCGTAAACGTGTGACTCGAAACCAACGCCGTCAATTGGCACGCCAGCAGTTTTCAAGTTTTTGACCAAAGACAGAAAGCTGTCCCACCGCTCACCCCCAGCCTCTAGGCCGTATTCATTAATATATAACTTGGCGCCGGGGTCAGCTTGGTGGGCCGCTCGAAAAGCCAGAGCAATATAGTTGCTGCCCATTGCCTGGTACCATTTGTTATTGCGCAGGATCTGACCACTGGACGGATCGAAAGTATCGTAGTCTTGCAGTGGCTCATTGACGACGTCCCAAGAGGCGACCTTGCCTTTATAGTGTCCCACAACGGTTGAGATGTGATTAAGCATGACGGACTGGACTGCTTGCTTGTCGGCGGTTGTGGCAGTCGGCAGATCCTGCACCCACTTGGGATTAGCTTCACTGAAAACAAGCGTGTGCCCATGGATGACCATGCCGTTCCTCAGGGCGAAATCTACCAAGGCATCGGCCTGCTGGAAGCTGAATTGGCCCGGTGCCGGCTCGATGAACTGCCATTTCATCAAATTTTCTGGCGTAATTGAGCTGAAGTTATTAGTCAGTTCATTGGCATAAGTCTGGTCCGAGACAATAGGCCCCAGAGCGACGGCTGCCCCAATCTTGAAGCCCGGTTGCTTGGCGCTAGCCAAAGCCCGCAAACCACTACTGGCCTTTATATATGTTTTTTTGGTGGCATCAACCGCCGTGACCGAGCCTTGGGCAGTGAAAGAACTGATGTCACAGCCACCACTGCTACTATCCAAACCAAGCCAGACCGAGCCGCTATCCAAGACGTTACCAGGGATGTTCAAACTCTGGCTACCAACTTTGACAGTGATTCCTGAAGCCGTTTTGTTGAGCGTTATGGCACCAAGGCCCAAAGTCTTGGAGTAAAACGGTTGTTGATTGGCCAAGTCTATAATAGCTAAACCATCCCAAGCCTGAACTTGAGTATTATTGGCCGTTGTCGTTAGGCGGATACTCGGTGGCTCGATCCGAAACTCGTCGGCGATGACCGGCGGTGAAGCGTAAAACTGCAGCGAGCAGCTGCCACGGATATTTTTCATAGAAGCTGAAATCTGAAAATTTCCGCTGTTTCGCAAGTAGGTACCGTAGAGGTTGAGCGGCGGATTAGCCTGGCCACCACTGCCATCTTGCTCCACGATCCGAAAATCAGTCGGCGTAACATGTAGTCCATTGGCAGTTCGCGTAACGTCGGGCATATAGGCCCAGGTTTGGTTTAACAAATTAATTTCACTTGTACTAGTGAGTGTAATCCGAGTTTGCGGAGCGCTTTTTGGGTGGCTGCTATGGCTAAATGCCAAACCAACAACCACCAAGGCTAGGATAAACAGGCCCAAGAAGAGTAATTTATGAAAATGCAGATGAAATCTAGAGTTCATAACAAATAATTGACAATCTTGCGAGTATATATCTTTTATAATCTATATTCAACTTAACAAACCATTAAAAATCTTAGTGCATATGCTTGCATTATTTACAACAAGTTCGTATAATCCTATGTCATCAGAGGTAGAGGAGGGCCGAGAGGCCCGATTTAAATTTTGAAAAGGAATTTTATGTCAACATTAGAAGCCTTGAGTCAAAAGTTTAGCGACAGCAAAAAGCTAGTTAATGCCGCCTTGGCAAGCGTTATGCTGTTAAGCGTTGGTCTGGTCGCCGTACCTCATGCCTATGCCATTTCCCAACCGACCGCCAAAGTATCATTTACTTTTGATGATGGTCTCGCTAGTGCTGACACCTATGCTGCTCCAATCCTGAAAGCCGCTGGCTTCACCGGCACTGACTACGTTATTAGCGGTTGTGTAGGCATGACCACCGTGCCCAATACTTGTCATGCTAACAATGACGCCCAATACATGAGCTGGGCTCAGATCAACGACCTCAAAAGCCAGGGCTGGGAAATCGGTTCGCACACCGTTGACCACTCTTGTCTGGCCAGCGGTCCTGCGCAAGACCCCGATGACTGCACACCTCCTTATGGCAGCCTGACTTCTTCGCAAGTGCTTAGTGAACTGACAGGTAGCCAGGTTGCCATTGGCACCAATGTCGGCACTACGCCAACTGACTTTGCCACGCCTTATGGTGACTGGACGCCGCCGGTTTTGGCGCAAATCGCTCAAGTTTATGCTTCGCACCGCGGCTTCGCTGATTCCATCGACCAAAACGGCGACGGCATTATTGACCACGGTAACACCTATCCTTATAACGACTATTTGCTCTACGACTATCAGGTCCAGGGTGATTCGACAGTCGCCGGCGGAATATCAGTCGCCCAGGTTGAATCAATGATTGATCAGACCAAGGCCGCTAACCAGTGGCTGGTCTTAACTTTCCACAATATCCTGCCGACCGCTAGTGCCGACCCAGCTGATTACGAGTACAGTACAGCCAACTTCCAGGCGATCGTTAACTACGTCAAAGCTTCCGGTATTCCAGTGGTCAACGTTAATCAGGGCTTAGTCACCAACACCGGTAACTTACTGCCTAATTCCAGTTTCGATACTCCACTTAGCAGCAATACGGCTGATACCACCGTTTGGAGCACTGACAGCCCGACCACTATCAAACAGGACACCGCTACTCACGGTAGCTATCCCAGCCCGACTAACTCGGTGTCACTGACCGGCACTACCGCGGATACTCATCTGTTCTCGCCGCAAGTCCCGATTGATCCGACCAAGACCTACGTGCTGAAACAGTTCGTGAACGTCACCAATATGACAGTCGCCACTGGCCACGAAATCGATTTCTATATCGATGAATACGACGCCAACGGTAATTATCTGCAAACTAAGTTCATGAAATCCGAAGTCGGTGATAGCGCCGAACTCAACGGCGCCTGGGTAGAAGAACTGAACTTCACCTACACCCCAACCAACGCTACGGTTGCTAAGGCTCGCTTGCAGTTAGTTGTCACAGCCAATTCTGGAGCCCAAGCCTATTACGATAACGCTCAATGGTTTGCCGAAGATGGTAGCACCACAAGCACCACAACCACTACCGAAAAAGCTGGTGATGTCAACGGTGACGGACTGGTCAACGCCCTAGACCTAAGCATCATGTTAAGCCACTGGAATGCCACCGGCGCTACCCGTGCCCAAGGCGACCTGAACGGTGATGGTGTAGTCAATGCCGCAGACCTGTCAATTTTACTAAGTAACTGGGGAAAATAAGGAGTTATTCATGAGGATTAAATCAGCAATTATAGGCAGCACCATCGGTGCTATGACCTTATTTGGCGGCACAGCTATGGCCGCCGGTAGCGATAGCCTGTCGCTTGGTGGCGGCAGCTACCAGACTGGCAGCAGCTTTGCCGTACCAGTTTACGTCAATACCGGCACTGACCCGGTTAACGTTGTTGAGGCCGCCTTCACCTATGACACCTCAGCTTTTCAGTTTGAAAGTGACAGTTGTGGCGGTGCATTCGGTATTACCGCTAATGCGACTGCTAATGACCTGACCTGCGGTGTTAGCGGCGGTGCTTCCGCTACCGGCAGCCAACTAGTCGGTACCATTAATTTCAAAGCCTTAGGTTCGGGCAGCACAGTTGCCAGTATTGCTTCAGGCTCACACATTTACCGCTCGACCGATAATACCGACGTCTGGGACGGCGTTACTACCTCAACTGGTTTCAGCTTTACCAGCCCTGCTCCGGCCCCCACTCCCGTCAAGCCAGTGCACACCACCAAAAACACCACTCCCGCGCCTGTCACCTCTGCTCCAGTAGCCCCAACCCCAACCCCTACGCACAAAGTAACTCCTAAGAAAAGTGTCACCACACATACCAAGAATGCCGCCACCGTCAAAAGTTCCACTAACGGCGTCTACTGGGCATTAATCGCTCTAGGCGTAGTCGCTCTATTCTTCTTACTACCGACCGCTTGGATGAATCGTCACCCCAAGCAATCCCGCATCTACAAGCAGAACACCAAGCGTTTCGTAAAAAATAACATTACCAATCCTACCAAGAACCTCTACAAGCACGGCGTCCAGTTCAACCCATTCTCTAAGTAAATTCTTGGTACCGCACTAGCCTACGGTGTCTGATCCCTCAAGTGAATGGATCCATTCTTCTCTGTCAAGAAATTTTCTATCAGTCAGAAAGATACTACTGCAACATGAACCACCCTTTGCAGAAGCCATCAGGTCGTTCGGATCAGTGGACCATTTCTGGTCAACATAGGCTGTATTCTCGGTTGTCGCAGCGTGAACATCTGGTTTTTGACCTTCGGCTAGTTCCATGTCAACGTCCATAAGAAAGATGTCATAACTATTGCGTTTCTGGAACATTATCCCTAGAAAACGTGTTGCCTGAGCGTCACAGTTAAGCTTCTCTTTGCATATTCGCTTTGCAGCTTCTTCAGGAAGCTCACCCGGTTTCATCGTGGTTGCCGGAAATCCCCAATGCCCCCCTAGGTCCGGGTCATCATCGGGGCGCTTAACAACCAGAAATTCATACGGGTTATTTTTATTCTTCAATATGGCCGCAACTACGTACTTGATTTGTTTGCTCATGAGCTAATATTAACAGATAGAAAATAATTTATATGTATAACGTAAATTGGTACCCCGGGCAGGATTCGAACCTGCGACCTTAGGCTTAGAAGTCCTCTGCTCTTATCCGCTGAGCTACCGGGGCCGGTTTCTGGTGCGGGATACCGGAGTCGAACCGGTGTCCAAAGTTTGGAAAACTTTTATATTAACCGCTATACGAATCCCGCTTAACAGAGGTGATTATATCACCCCTGCTAATTAAGGCCTAGTGGCTGAAGCTTAGTTAGCGTACCAGTTGCTGTCGTCGAGGTAGGCGGTGATGCCGGAGTTACCGACGACGATGACTTGCAGGCTGGCCTTGGCTACGCTAGTGGAAGTCGGTTTGTAGGTAAAACCGATGGTCTGGGCGCCAAGCGTGTGGCTGTCGGTCTTGTACTGCCCGGAAATCCAGGCACCGCTGGCGTTGTACTCGTCGATATAGAAGCCGACGACGCCGCTGTTCAGTGACTTGATATTCAGGTAATCAGTTAGGCTGTAGGTCTTGGTCGGGTCGACGACAATGGCTGGTGAGAACAGATGGCTGTTGGTGGCTGTAGTCGGTGCTACCATTTTGATCGAGTTGACTGGGTCGGCCGGTGAACCGTTGTTACCAGCGTCAGCCGTAATGCTAGCGGCATTATCGGTGGTCCAGCCGGCGCTGATGCCGCTGTCAAAGGTGCTGTTGGGTAACAGATCGGTTGGCGCGACAGTGGTGCTGCTCAGCGGAAACCACTGCGAGTTGTCGACATAGGCGGTGATGCCTGAGCCGGCAGTACTGGTGATCTGGATATCAGCGCTGGCGACAGCTTGAGAGCTGGGCGTATAGGCATAGTTCATCTCTTCTACAAAGCTGGAGTTCTCGGCGCCTTTATACTGGCCGGAAATCCACTGGCCAGCGGCGTTATATTCATCGATGTAAAACTCGATGTCACCCTTGGTCAGGCTCTGGACGTTCAGGAAGTTCTTGAGCATGTAAGTAGTGCCTGGGCTAACGGCAATGTGCGGTGAATACAATCTGGCGGCCGTTGTGCTGGGCGTGAATTTGATGGAGTTGGTCGGGTCAGGATAGCTACCATTATCAGCCGTATCCTTGGTCACGGCCGTCGGATTGTCGGTGGTCCAGCCATCAGCGACACCGTCGTTGAAGGAGCTGTTCGGCAGTAAATTGGTGGTGCTGGTAACTAGGCCCTTATTGATAGTGGTCGACTGGATCTGACCGGCTGTTACCTTAGATTGCACGTAGGCGGCAATTTGCGCGAGTTCGCTCGTGCCGTATTGGTAATCATCGGGGTTGGAGCTCGGTTTGGTTTCAATGTCATGGAAGGTCAGGATCAGCCATTGTTTGTTGGTAATCGCATTGTTGATCTGGGTTTCGATCGACGCCGGGGTATTGGTAGTTTGTTGAACCACGGTATCCTGCAGGTAGTAGTCGCTATATGGCCAGACGTTGGCATTATTGGCAGCGTTCTTGAACTGTCGCATGGTGCCGTAATATTTGGCGATTTGGGCGATTACGTTGTTGTTATAGTCCCCGTAAGGCGGAGCGAAATCAGTCGCGTTGATGCCATTAGCGGCCAAGGCGCTCTTGCTGCTGGCCATTTCGGCGTCTACTTGAGCAGTGGTTAGCGGCGCTGGATTTGCGCAATCATCCGGGTCGGTCTCGGCACTGCTAGCTAGACAGACGTGGTCAACGGTGTGCGAACCAATTTCCCAGCCATCAGTATTTTGCAATGCCTGGATCTGCGCCCAGGTCATATAGGTCGTGTCGTTGTTGGCGTTACAGGTGTTTGGCTGGGTCGTCATGCCGACACAACCGGTAATAATGTAATCGGTGCCGGTCAGGCCGTATTTCGCCAGAGTTGGCTCGGCTTGGGTAGCAGCGGAAGTCAGGCCATCGTCAAACGTGAAAGAAATCTTGGCTGCTGGCGCCGGGCTTGTGACAGTCGTGGCGGCCCTAGCAATACCGGGGATAAACGAGAAACTGCTAAGAGCGACAACTGCGCTCATTAACAGTAAACTAAACTTTTGCTTGATCCCACCGATTGCCATTGATTTCATTCTAAACTACTGCCTCCCAAAAAAAATAATTTCCAATCCATCTGTTATACACCAAATCTATATAAATTGCAAACTATTTTTGTAGTTTAAGCAATAACATTAATAAAACATGTTAAGCATAAGAAAGATAACTAAATAATGTTCTTTACAAACTTGCATCAATAGTGTATTATCAGAAGCAGTTTGGGAATTCGAAGGGTCTTGAGGCTTACCTTTACGGTAAGTCGATCTATTCTTCGCCCCAAATTAAGTTAACTTAATACCTAATGGGAGATTGCCTTATGTACGAAGGAGGCAAAGGTGGTGGCGGTTTAGCTAGCGTAGCTGGCGGTACCGTACTTCTACCTAACACCGGTGGGAATGTCATTCTACAGATCGTAGCTTTGACGGCTATAGTGGTTGGTTCAGCCATAGTGGCCTCAACGCTCGTGCGTTTTGTGGCAAAACGAGCCTACAAGGCTTAATACAGAAATAGTAAGGGAGGGGTTGTAATCATCATAGGATGATGCGCCCCTCTTTTTACATTTCTGGTGGGAGATTTATGTCCAAGAAATTTGCACTTTTTAATATCCTGGGAATCGCCTTGCTGCTGGGCGGAGCCTTCTTATTGATACAAATTATCAGAACCCAGCAGGTATCAATCCAGTCGGCTCCAGTGGCGCCCCCCAAAGTTGCCGCTGTCTCGACAACGCCCCCAGCGTCTAACTATATTAGCGGCAACCCCATCGCACTGAATATACCGAGCCTAAATATCGATCTATCGATTATTCCCGGTTATTACAATGCCAAGACCGGGGTGTGGACATTGTCACTCGACAAAGCCCAGTATGCCACGGTAACGCCTGAGCCCAATAACCAGAGCGGCGCGACTTTTATTTATGGCCATTACCGCAAAGCGGTTTTTGCTTCACTGCACAATATTCAACCCAGTGCTTTGGCAATCGTGACCACTGATAACGGCCACGCTTTTTATTATCAGCTGGCCAGCGTCCAAGTGGTCAGCCCGACTGATTCGGCAGCCGTCTTTGCCCCCAGCAGCCAACCAAAATTAATCCTTCAGACTTGCACCGGACTGTTCTACCAAAACCGCCAGTTGTTTGACTTCACGTTGCAGAGGGTTGTATGAGCACCATAGTCATCAGCAACCCCTTTTTCTATGCCATAGCCTTCATGAACCTGGTAAGCATGGCTCACATTGGCGCCTTCATGGTGGGCGCTAATCTGTATGACATCAAGCAGTTCCGCAAAACCTCTCGCGACTTAAAGCACAAACCGAAACGCAGCTGGCCACTGGTCAGCGTGGTTATACCGGCTCACAACGAATCGGTTGGTATTGAGCGGACGCTCGATTCCATCAGAGCCAGCAGCTACAAACGGGTTGAGATTATTGTCGTCGACGACGGATCAACCGATGACACGGTTAAAGTCGTGCGCCGTTACATGCGCAGCTTACCGCAGTTTCGTCGCGAAACCTATATGGCACGGCGCGGGCGCAGCAAAAGGCTGGGGCGCCGCTATTTCTGCGCCAAAGTTAGCAATGTCAAGATAACCGTCGTCGAGCAGACCAACAAAGGCAAGGGGGCGGCGATGAATAACGCCATTGCTAACCATGCCCACGGCCGATTGGTTATGTGTCTTGATGCTGACTCCGTTCTGCACCCCGAAGCCATCAAGCGAGCCGTGGCTTATTTCGACGACCCCTATGTCATGGGCGTCGCCGCCAACGTCCGAATTATGGGTGGCGATAACTGGCTGTCTGTTTTGCAGCGCTTCGAGCACATGATTGGCTACCGCTCCAAGAAGTTCTACACCCTAGCTAAATGCGAATTTATCATCGGTGGCGTGGCTTCAACCTATCGCCGTGAATTACTGAATGAAATCGGACTATATGATACCGATACTTTGACAGAAGATATCGGCCTGAGCTTAAAAGCCGTGGCCAGCCAGGGCAACCGACACAATCGAATCGTTTATGCGGCCGATGTTCTGGCTTCTACCGAAGGTGTTCAGACTTACCGAGCCTTGCTGAAGCAACGCTATCGCTGGAAGCTCGGCAGCCTGCAAAACCTTTTCAAATATCGACACCTGTTTTACAACTCAAATGATGAAAAATATACGCGCCGTCTAACTGTTTATCGGTTACCAATGGCAATTATTGGCGAGTTATTGCTGATCAGCGAGCCGTTACTTCTGGGCTATATTATTTATCTCAGCATCAGCCACCACATGCTGACCATCCTGATAGGTGCCTACGTCCTAATTACGCTCTATGCCTTGTGGACGGTCTGGCCCGACGAGCATTTGCGAACGAGGCAGAAGATCCAAATGAGCTTCTTGGCCTTGGGCATGTACGTTTTGTTCTACGCTATGGACGTTGTCCAGATAGCGGCTGTTTTCCGTTGCCTCAAAGACTACAAGAAAATCATCCACCGCGAGCAAGTGCGTACCACTTGGATATCGCCGGCCCGTTCCGGCCAAGTCGCCTAGCTAGATATCGTGCTGAATGGTGATGTGGGCACCGAGGCTGTTCAGCCGAGCGGCCAGGTCTTCGTAACCGCGGTTAATCGTATAAACGTTGCGTAAGATCGAGTTGCCTTCGGCAGCCAGCATACCAATGAGCAGCATCACTGCTGGGCGGATACCGCTGGGGCAGACAATGTCGGCCGCTCGCCAGCGCGTCGGACCCTCGATGAAAGCCCGGTGCGGATCGGCCAGGTCAATCTTGACGCCGATTTTTTTCATTTCGGTGTACATCAGCGCTCGGTCTTCGTATACCCAGTCATGGATTAGCGTCCGACCCTTGGCGACAGCGGCAATTGGTACGAAATAGGGCAGGTTATCAATGTTCAGGCCGGGAAAGGGACGACCATAAAGCTTCTCTAGCGGCGCCTCTAATTCGCCGTGGTGCTTGTGAATCTTGAGGTCGACCAGGTCGGTTTGGCCATTCTCGGCCTTGTATGGCTGGCTCTGGTCGTAACGCAAACCCATTTTCTCCAACTTGAGCAGCTCTAATTCCAGGAATTCAATCGGTGCCCGGCGAATGGTAATTGACGAATCGGTGGTCACGGCTGCCGAAATGAAAGTCATGGCTTCCACCGGATCCTCGCTGGGCGCGTAACTGACGTTCTTACGAATCTGCTTGAGGCCCTGGACATGCAAGGTGGTAGTGCCGATACCGCTGACCTTGACGCCCAGTTTCTGCAGGAAGAAGCATAAATCCTGGACCTGGTAATTGGCGCTGGCCATCTTGATAACCGTTTCGCCAGGGGTCAGGGCGGCCGCCATCAGGATGTTCTCAGTTGTCGTGTCGCCGGATTCGTAGAGCACAACGCTGCGCTTCGGCAGGCGCTTGGTGACCGTCACGTTATAATGGCCACCTTTGGTGACGACATCAACGCCGAATTCTTCGAGCGCGTACAAATGTGGCAGAACAGTTCGCCGCCCTAGTTCACAACCGCCGGCATAGGGGATTTGAAAAGCTTTCTCGAGGTGCATGACGGAGCCGATGAACATGATGACGCTGCGCGTTTTGCGGGCCGCTGCCTTGTCCATGTTGGCCAGGTCTAGTTTGGCCGGTGGCTTGATCTCGAGGTCGTTGTTCGGCAGCCAGCGGACGTGGACACCGATGCTGGTCAGCACTTCAATTAAGCGGTTGACTTCTTCGATGCGGGCGACGCTCTTCAGTCGCGTAGTACCGTGGTTCAACAGGCTGGCGCAGAGCAGGGCGACGGCGGCGTTCTTGCTGGTCTTGACGGTGATCTCGCCCTTCAGCTCGTGGCCGCCTTCGATGTAGAGATTCAGTGCCCCTTCATTAATACTGATCAACTGTTTGTTGAGGACGTCGCTGATCCGACCAAGTGTTTCCAGGCTGAGGTTTTGGCGCCCGTGCTCGATGCGGTTGACAGCTGATTGCGAGGTATTGAGGCGTCTGGCGAATTCCGCCTGGGTTAGGTCCTTTTCTTGTCGTACTTGAGCAATAAGTTGACCTATTTTCTGATTGGTTGTGGCCATAGACCGCAAAATCATACCATATTTGATATTTTAATTGCAAGACGAAAATGGCCTATGTTAAACTACAACTATGGTCTAACATTCTCCTCGCCACTGATTTATACTGAAACTAAAGTGAGGAGCATGTTATGGATGACAAACTCGTAGCCCAACTGATTGCCGCCGAAGAAAAACGCCAGCGCGAAGGCCTAGAATTAATCCCGTCCGAGAATTACGTCAGCCGCGATGTCCTGAACGCCATGGGCAGCGTTTTCACTAATAAATATTCCGAAGGCTATCCCGGCAAACGCTACTATGGCGGCCAAGATAACACCGACAAAGTCGAGCAACTGGCCATTGACCGAGCCAAGCAACTCTTCAAGTCCGACCACGCCAACGTCCAGCCACACTCCGGAGCACCAGCCAACGAAATCGTCTACTTCGCCTGGATGGAGCCGGGCGACAGCATTCTGGCCATGGATCTCAGTCACGGCGGCCACCTAACGCATGGCAATCCAATGACCCAATCCGCCAAACTCTATAATTTCATTCCATACAAGATGAAAGACCCGGCCACCGGCGAAATTGACTATGATGAACTACGCCGTCTGGCGCAGAAGCACAAACCGAAAATCGTCTTGGCTGGCTTCAGCGCTTACCCGCGTGAGCTGAATTATGCCAAGTTCGCTGAGATTGGCAACGAAGTCGGCGCTCTGTTGATGGCCGACATGGCCCATATTGCTGGACTAATCGCTGCTGGTGTGGCTAAGAACCCCTTCGATTACGGTTTCCATGTCATCACGACCACCACGCACAAGACCTTGCGCGGACCGCGCGGCGGTATGATTCTCAGCAAGGGCACGGTCGGCAATCCGCTGAAAGCTCCCGAAAAAACGCTAGAAAATATCCCGACTCTGATTGACCGGGCTAATTTTCCAGGGCTGCAAGGCGGCCCACACGAGCACATCATTGCTGCCAAAGCGGTGGCTTTCGGCGAAGCCCTCAAGCCGGAGTTCAAAGCCTATGCTAAACAGATTCTTGTCAACGCTAATGCACTGGCAGAAGCAATGAAAAAAGAAGGTTTCTGGCTGATCGGCGGCGGTACCAGCAACCACCTAATTCTGTCCGACGTCCATAAAAGTTTTGGCCTGGACGGCAAGGTGGTTGAGGAAGCACTCGACAAGATTGGCCTGACGCTCAACAAGAACGCCGTCGCCGACGATCCGTTGCCGCCTTTCCGGCCGAGCGGCATTCGCTTAGGCACGCCGGCCATCACTACCCGCGGGCTGAAGGAAAAAGACATGGCGCAGATTGCCAGTTGGATGAAGCAAGCCATCGATAACAGAGAAGATGAAGCAAAGCTTAACAAGTTAAGAGACGAAGTTAAGCAATTCGCCTTGCGTTTTCCGTTGCCCAGCGATAACTAGCCTAGAGTTTTACGGCAGTAATTCTGGCTCTTGCTCGAGCGTGATAGTGAACTTCGCGTGAACGCCGTCGATAATTTTCTGCTTGAAAGCCAGGAGGTCAGCTGTTTTCTTGGCATGCTCGTTGACTAGGACTAGGGCCTGGGTTGGCCAAGTGGCCATGCCAGTAGCACTGTCATGGAAATCTTTGAAACCAGCTTGCTCAATTAGCCAGGCGGCCGAGATTTTGACACGCTTGTCATCGGTCGGCCAGTGCGGTATCGGATCGTAACTCTCTGCCAGCTGAATGTATCGGCTCTCGTCAATGACTGGATTGGCGAAGAAGGAGCCGGTATTGTGGACAGTTGCCGGGTCTGGCAGCTTGGCGCGCCGAATGGCAACTACCGCCTGGCGCAACCCAGTCGGCGTGTAGCTGGTGATGTTGTACTTATCGAAATAAGTCTGGACAGCACCGTAAAACGGCGGCTCCGGATTACCGCGCGTCAGGTGCAGAGTAATGGCCGTGATATAGAAGCGGCCACGGTCGGTGGTCTTGAAGCGGCTGGTCCGGTAACCGAAACCGCAGTCGCTGGCCGCCAGCGTTACATAATCCCCGGCCTTGGTATCGAAAGCCTCGACGGTGGTCAGGGTTTGGGAAATTTCTTGGCCGTAAGCGCCAACGTTCTGGATCGGCGTGGCACCGGTGCTGCCCGGAATCAGACTAAGGGCCTCAATGCCGGTCAAACCGGCTTGAACGCTGCGCTCGACGACGCTGTCCCACAGCTCACCGGCACCGGCTGTTATATAAACGTTGGTTTCGTCTTCTTCGAAAGTTTCGTAGCGCAGGACCTTGTTAATAATTAGCAGGCCGGGGAAACCTTCGTCGCGCCAGACGATATTGCTACCGCCGCCAATCATAACGACCGGCAGTTTGTGCTCTTGGGCCCAGCTGAGCGCCTGCAACAACTCCATGCGATCATGCACCTCTACGGTGTAGGCGACCAGTCCGCCCAATCCCATGGTGGAGTAAGCGTTTAGGCTGACATTTGGCAGCGGGTTCATCACCGCTCATTATACAGGGCTGTCGCCAGACCTTGCACTGTCAGGGAGGGCGTTTTATTATAGATGCAGATGAGTGAATCGGAAGCGCCTTTCATTACCTTGGGCAAACACCTGAAATACGTCCGCGAACAGTCGCGCCAGTCGGTGGCCGAGGTTTCTGGTGCCGTGGAAATTGACGAACAGCAACTGCGGCGCATCGAGGCCGGCCAAGAGCGGCCCAGCGAGGACGTGTTGATGCTGTTGATCAATCACTTTGGAGTCCAGGATCGTGAGGCGGTGCAGCTCTGGGAGCTGGCCGATTACTCCGGCGAGTTGCCCGACCAATTTAAGGCTGATGACGAGCTAATTTCCGGTAGCAAAGTAGTCATGCTGCTGGCGGTTGACGTCCGCACCTTGTACAGCGATGGTCTGGACGTTACGGTCAACCCCGGCGGCGTGACACTGAACTTCACTCAAGCCAACGCCCAGTCGTCCCAGCACCCGGTCGTGCCAGTGGCCCGCGTCGGCATGAGTTATGAACAGGCCGAGAGGGTTCTGCAAACCATCCAGCGAGCGCTGTTACTAGCCAAGTACCAGAGTCCGACCAAGCTTTTGCCGCCATCGACCGACAAGTAACTGTAAGAAATTTCACAGCATAAGCGCTTGAGCCAGCTCATAGTTACCAATCGTTGCTGAGATAAAAAACCAAAAAAGCCCGCGTATTACTAGATAGGATTATTATGACCACTGAGCAAATGCTCCAGAACTTGCGTGTTATGGCCCAAAATACGGCCCCCACTCCAGCCCCCAAAATTGTCAAACCCCAAAACAAGAAATAAAATTACCGGCCTAAGAGCCGGTTTTTCATTGGTACCCGCGGCAGGATTTGAACCTGCGACCCCTTGGTTCGAAGCCAAGTACTCTAATCCACTGAGCTACGCGGGCACGCGGCTTCAATTATAGCATTTGTAAGGTGTAGAATAAGATGATGATTCGCTTGATTGTTGCCATGGACTCGCGACACGGTATCGGCAAGAAAGGTTTCCAGCCGTGGTATATTCCGACTGATGAGAAATTCTTCACCGAGCACACCAAGCTTTACGGCGGTCACGTATTGGTCGGCAGCACGACTTTCAGAACATTCAAGGGCCCACTGATTGATCGGCATAATTATGTGTTGACCCGTGACGAAACGCCAATTACGGGCACGATTCTGGTCCACGATCTGACGAAATTCATGGAAGACTTTCGCAACCGGGACCTCTGGGTAATCGGCGGTGCTCAGGTTTTCGCCCAAGTCATGGACGCCGACCTAGCTGACGAGTTATACATCACGCACATAGCTGCCGATTTCGGCTGCGACCAATTCTTCCCGGCCTACGACGCTTTCCACAAGGTCGAGGACAGTGGCCCGCAACAAGAAAACGGCTTCAGCTTCAACTTCGTCCGCTACGGAACCAGGAAATGAACTAATCTCATGCGTTTCTTAAACGATACCGTCATCGCAATATGGGCCATTTTTTGGTTGTATTGGTTTATCATGGCCACTAGATCCAAGAAGAATACCCATTCCAGGATTAAGCAATTTGCCGGTATTCGCCTGTTGTTCGTCATTGCCGCGCTGATCGTTTTCCACTCTTTCAATGGGTCGCCGCACTCTAATTATCGAATCACGGGCAACCAGGCCGTATTAATTGCGGGATTTGTAGCATTCTTGCTGGGGTTGTCTCTGGCAATCTGGGCCCGGGTGTACTTGGGTAAAAACTGGGGCACGCCAATGTCCCAGAAACGAGACCCCGAGCTGGTCACTGCAGGCCCTTACCACTATATTCGCCACCCTATATACAGTGGTATTTTGCTAGCCGCCGTAGGCTCGGCCATGGCTAGCGGCTTCTACTGGGCATGGCTCCTAGTCTTCGCCGGTCCGTACTTTATCTACAGCGCTGTTGTTGAAGAAAAAATGGCAGTCAAACAATTTCCGAAAGCCTATCCAGCCTACAAAAGCAAAACCAAGATGTTAATTCCGTTTATTTTCTGAGCTCTACATTGGCAAAGCTTCGTAAACGCAGACCGCACCGTCCTTAGCCGACATCAGAGGGCAGCCTTTGGCTAGCTCGGTTGCTTCATCCATGCTTCCGGCCTTGACAATCGAGTAGCCGGTGGCGGGATGATCCTTGACGGCCATGACACCATCTTTGCTAATGGCCTGGCCGCCCTCACCGAACGGGTTACCACCATCAACTAATTTGTCACCGAGTTGCCCGAACCATTTGCCCCACTCTTCGGCGTTGCCTCCATCAGAGGCCGTGCCAGCGTAATAGATGTATACGTACTTTCCCATTATTTTATATCTCCTTTCGGCTCAACTGCGGAGCCATTAATTATGTAATAACCTAACGTTTCCAGGCTTCACTCTTGCAGCCTGGCGATGTAATTCTCGAGCGTGGCTTGGCTACCGCCCCAGCCCGTCTGATACTGCGTAATCCAGCTTTGGGCTAGACCCAAGGTGTTGCTATTAAGGGCCACGAAGTTGGTGCGGCCGGCTTTTCGGCGAATAATAAGCTTGGCGTCCTCAAGACTACGAATGTGTTTATGAATCGCCGGCAGGGAAAGATCGTGATGGCGGGCGAGTTGCCCGATCGTGGCCGGCTGAAGCGCTAGCTCATGAATAATACCCCGGCGCCTTTGGTTTGCCAAGGCATCAAGTACGGTATCTAGTTGCGGTGAGTCATAGGGCACGTTCATAATAGTTAACCAATAAGTTAACTTTATATCACGAGCTCAGCTAAGTCAAATACGTGTACGGCCATCGCTAGCTTGACTACCGAGCCGTGCCACGGTATATTTCGGGAAGTGAATGCATTGGGTAACAGCTAATTATGAAAAAACTTATTATCGTTGGCTGTGGCCCAAAAGCAATAGCGATTGCCGCTAAAGCCCATGTCCTCCAGAAACAAGGTTGGACTGTACCCGAAATCGTAATTATAGATAAGCACGGCCCGGGCGCAAACTGGGATGGAACCAATGGCTATACAGACGGCGACACCATATTGGGGACTACGCCGCTAGAAGATGTCGGATTCCCATACGCTTCGCTAATTGATGATTCAGTTGACGAAGAAATGCTCAAATTCTCATACATGGCGTATCTGGTAGATATCGGTAAGTACGCCGAATGGGTCGATAGAGGCCTATATCCGCCGACGCACGCTATGCTGGCTGATTACCTCAAATGGGTTGTCAAAAAAGTAAGCGTCGCGATCACTATTGGCGAAGTTACAGCCATTTCCCTGAAGGATGACAAGTGGTCAGTAGCTTACGGGGATAGCTCTGGCGCTAAGGAAATTTCGGGGGACAGCCTCGTCCTGACCGGGCCGGGAGACCCGCACAGATTCCCGCGGACGGAAAATTCTCTTGAAGAAGAGAAGCGGATATTTAATGGGCAGAATATATGGCCCAACATCCACCTTTTCAAGGATATGAAGAATGCAAAAATAGCTGTTATCGGTGCCGGCGAAACGGCCGCCGGAATCGTTACTGGCTTGCTCAATGTTATAGACGGCTCGTCCCAAATTGAAATTATCACAAGGCATCCGATCCTGTTTACCAGAAACGAAAACTGGATGGAAGTTATGTATTTCTCGAAGGTAATGAATTGGTCCGAGCTGTCCAAGAGAGAGAAAACGGAAATTATCCGACACGCCGACAGAGGGACCTTCTCGGTAGCGGCAAAAAATTTGCTAGACTCAGTTTACAACGTCAGCATGCGCTTGGGTAACGCCGAGAAAATCGGAACTACTGATACCAAGGCGCATGTCATGCTCTCTGGAAACGATGAGGGGCGAGAAGGCCAGAAGGCAGAATATGATTATGTTATCGAAGCGACTGGTTTTGACCCTTTCAGCCTCGCCGATCTTTTCCCCGACAAATCGTTCTTAGGCGATCTGCAATTAATGAGCGAAAAAATGGATCAAGACCTGAGCGTCACGGGGCTTTCTCCTAAGCTGCACATACCTGGACTGTCGGCTATGGCCCAAGGCCCGGGCTTCCCCAACCTCTCTTGCCTAGGCTTATTAGCCGAACGAATCTTAATCCCCTACATCGATAAAGATTAAGCGACCACAGAGGCAATACGTCAGGCTATACGGGAGAGGTCTTCTTGATTAATTTGATAGCGTAATGGTTGTCCGGCAACGAATCGCTTAATTTCCTCTACCGCTAAGATACCCATCAACTGCTGCTCATTACCCCTCGAACCTGCTATGTGGGGCGTGATAAATACGTTATCAAGTTTTCTAAGCGGGTTATCTGCCGGGAGCGGCTCGTCGGGGTCAGTGACATCCAGAACAACCTCTATATTTTTCTGCGGAGTGATTTCGGCTAGTGCGCTGTAATCCACTATGGCGCCTCGGGCGGTATTGATGAAAAAACTTCCGTCTTTCATGAGCTGAAATTGCTCCTGCCCAATAAGTCTCTCAGTTTCAGGTAACTTCGGAGCATGAACGCTGACAACATCAGCCCAACTGACGAGCTGGTTTAGTTCCATCTTCGCAACGCCCAGTTTTTCGGCTTCTTCTGAGGATATATAGGGGTCATAGACGGCCACTTTTACGTTGTACGAACGGAGTAGTCTAATGACCTCTCGCCCGACATACGATGCCCCAATCAAACCGATATTAAGGCCATTAAACCCTCGTGGCACATCTCTAAGTTTAAGAAAACTGTCCTTGTTGTCATCTTTGTAGAGTTCGGCTGCGTGTCGTATATTTTTTGTCAAAAATATCATAGCCGCCAAGCTGTACTCCGCAACTGCAATAGCATTGGCCGCTGCAGCTGAAACTATTTTTATGTCTCGTGCCCAGAATTCATCGCTAACAATCTTTTTAATAGTCCCCGCAGCGTAGGCTACCATTTTGAGATTCGGCATTGCCTCCAGGAACTCCTTATCAAATTTTGGGCAACCCCAACTTGCTAACAAAATGTCCACATCTTTGTAAGGCGCACCTTGGGTAGGCTGCCAGCTCAGTACATCACAGATTCCATTTAATTCGTTCCTTGCCTGCTCGTTGAATAGACTATTCTCAAGACCTGGTGTCATTAACAAACATACTTTTGGCTTGCTATCCATCAATGGAATAATAACAAAAAAACAGAGAAACTTCTTCTCTGCTAAGTGCAAACAATTTGGAGGGCCACAGTCAGCTCTATCACAACTGAAATACGGTCTATTGCTACAATGGCTGAATGAAAGTATTCATTTCAGCTGGGTTCCCCGAAAGCCGTTGGCACACTAAACGTTTTATGCCTTTTCTAGAGGAACAAGGCTTCGAGATGACACACGATATGTCGGAAGCGGATATTATTATCGCTCATAGCGGCGGCTGCTATATGCTGAATTCACAAAAGGCAGCCAAGCTCATACTGCTTATAGGTCTTCCATATTGGCCCGGTAAGAACCTTATTAGCTGTCTCGCTGGAAAGGTTAAATTAGAGAAGAAAGACAAAAGATTTTTCGAAAAAACACTCTTTTCTGTATTTTACGGTATTATCTATATCCCTAAATGGATAATCATGCTCCGGGCTTACCTAAGAAAGGATTTTGATGTAATTCGCGCTGACAAAGTACTCCTGATCCATAATGAACAGGATACTTTTATGAATTCAAAAGAAAGTCAAAAAATTTCCAAGCAGCATGGCTGGCAGTATGTCAGCATGCCAGGACAGCACGACGACCTGTGGGATAACCCTGGGCCATATATTAGCTTGGCTACCTAAGCAATAAAATTTTATTTGAAGTAAATGTAAGTAAAATTGCTACCGTTGACCCACATTTCACTGTATTGGCCATTCAGATTGTAGTTATATTGGCTGACGTAAATCATATTGCCACTAACTGCTTCGACCCACATGGCGTGACCGTAGTAACCACGCATCGAGATAGCTACTGAATGTACCTGCGGTACCGAACCAGTCGGTATACCCGCCCTATGAGCATCATTTACCCATTGATTAGCATTACCAACGCCGCCCCAATCCGGCATGTCACCATAGGTCTGGTAGACTTTCCAGGCCGCGTAGCTGACGCATTCCCGGTTATACATGCCCCAGCTGTCGACGGTGCTGTCCTGCGGTCTATCTTCCCACTTGGCCGGATAACCGCCATGGTCGGGGTCACCGGCAACTATTGTGCCGCCTAGAGCCTGGTTGGCGACCAGTTGATCTTCCTGTAGCTTAGCAATTTCCTGTTGTTGCTGGGTGTTAAAGCTAGCAAGCACAGCGGCGGATGTCTCGGCGCTAATAACTGGCACTGGTTTGTCATCGGGCGGTTTTATGATAGCGCTCACCGCATCTTTAGGAACAATAAAGCCTACGATTTTGCCTGGTGCACGAAGTGTGAACATAATGCCGCTGCCAATGCTATGTCCTACAAATTCTGTGCCATGCCATATGCCATGTACGGTAACCGCACTGCCGTGAATAACGGCTCTGCCGCTCCGAACGCTCAGGGTAGTTATTGATCGACTGACTCCGTAAAGAGCGACACGAGTCGAAAGTGTGGCTTGTTTGGTATCGTTCGCCAAGCTGTATAGGGCGGTCGTTATGGTGTTCGAACTGGCCGCGTTTGTATCCAATACGCCCGCCGGTGGAGGTGTGCTTGTGTCAAGTATGCTGTTATGGCCTATAGCTGTCACGACAGCCGAGAATAGCACCAGTAAGGCAATGGTAAATATACCAGCAAAAAGAAAACGAAATTTGTAGAAGAATAAGCTTGTCTGTTGATACATCCGTTCCTCACTTCCACCACAATCACGCGAAAGTATAAATTATACACTCGATTTGTGAAATTTGCAGTCATAAGGGGTAATACTTTTTTCTTGGAGGGCCATCGTAAATGCTAGCGCGACTGAAATAAGTATTGCTAGTGAAGCTTCTCGCCTCTATTTAACATTTCTATAAATCTCTCTATCCTGGCTTTTCTGGTCTCAGGTTTCTTTGCAGTCTGTACTCGCCAGCAAAATGCGTAAACATTAGTTTTATTTAGCGTTTCAAAAAATTGTTTGGCTTTAGGATTCTCATCTAACGCGGTTTGAAAGTCTTTGGGCACCTCACTTGCGCCAGGGGAGTCATAGGCAGCGTCCCATCTGCCATCCTGCTTGGCGGATTCAATTGCTGCCAATCCTGCCGGTTGCATCTTACCCAACTTGATTAACGATTCAGCTTTGGCGACATTTATTTTTGACCAAACGCTCCTCGGTCCTCTGGTAGTAAACTTCTGTAGATAATAATCATCATCGTACTTTTGGATTTGACTGTCTATCCAACCGTAGCACAGCGCTTCTTCAAGGGCCTCCCCGTAGCTGACCGACTGTTTTCCAGATGACTTTTTAGCATGTTTGAGCCATAAGCCTTGACGCTTGTTATGATTCTCTTCAAGCCACGCTCGCCAATCTTCCGGGGTATTAAATAGCAAAACCTGCAAATCTTTGAATATTTCCATAGTCAAAGAATATCAATAAAAAACTCCCCAAAATAGAGGAGTCTAAGTATGAGCGGTGTGGAGGGCCACCGTAGACTTAATTTCTACTGAAATTAAAAAGCAAACTCTGATATTTTTTACTCAGTAAGATCCAGAATTGTATAACGTGCAACCAAGAGTTGCATTGTGGCATTCAATGTGCAACAATGAGTTGCATAAAATAAGGAGAAAATTATGAGCGACCATATTGAAAAAGAAATTACGATTGATGCTCCAATAGGCAGAGTCTGGAAAGTTATTACAGATCCTAGGCAGTGGTTTGGTGATGAAGCTGAGTTAGATTTAAGAATAGGCGGTAAAGGTAAGGTTATCTGGAGAAGCTATGGAGAGTGCCCACTCGAGGTTATAAAGTTAAATGAACCCGAGCTTTTTGCCTTCTCGTGGATTTCACCCGATGAAGAAGCTCGTTCTACTAACCAAAAAACGTTGGTAGAATTTAATTTGTCCGAGCAAAATGGTAAAACACAGCTTCGTTTAACTGAGAGTATATTTGAAGAGCAAGTATTTAGCGAAGAGCAAAAGAAGAGCTTATTTGGTAAACATAATTCTGGCTGGGGTACATTCGTAGAAAGCATTAAACAACACGCAGAAGACGCCTAGTATGCTCACTACAACTTTTAACGAAAACATCTGGTCTGCAATTGCAGAGCCGAGTAGAAAAAAACTGATTGATATATTGCTTGGCGGGGGGAGGCTTCAGCGAGTAGATTGGCTAAGTTTTTGCCCTATAGTCGGCAAGCCATTTCTAAGCACATAGTAGTGTTAGAAAGAGCAGGCTTGATTAGTTCTAGACGTGTTGGTAAGGAAGTTCGATTTGCAATTGATCCAACTGGAATTTCGTTAGCTGCCAAGGAAATGTCCAATGCTGCCATGGCGTGGGATGAGAGACTTAACAAGATAAAGCAAATTGCTGAGGCCATTACTGAGGATGAGCAATAATGATCGAAAAACATCAATCCGTAGCGTATGTTATATCAGCAATTGAAGGGATAAAGGATCAAGAGATCATCAAACGTTATGCTGAAATTACTGGTCCTGCCATCAAACATTTTGGAGGACATTTCATTGTCTCAAATAGCGAGCCCATAATTATCGAAGGTGAATCGACCACTCGTCACCTTTCTATAGTTCAATTTCGAAATATGGAAAATGCTAAGGCTTGGTATGACTCGCCTGAGTATGCTGAGGCTCGTAACATTACACCAAATACTTTCGAGGGCCGAGTGCTAATGTTTGTTCAAGGAGTTTAATTTTTCTATTTCAGTTCAATGAAACGGCTTTGATCACATAACGTTGTAAAAAAGTCTGGAGGGCCAGGAGGGACTTGAACCCTCGACACCCTGCTTAAGAGGCAGGTGCTCTAACCAGCTGAGCTACTGGCCCGTGTCGCACGTGACTCGCAAACTTTAACAAATTACCTCTGTTTTGGCAAGGTTTTGCGGTATAATACGGCTGATGAAATTACTGGATGGCCGGGAGTTGGCTGAATTTATTAAGCAACGGCAGGAGCATGATGTCCGAGCTTTGCGGCAGGCGCATGACTTGGCGCCGAAGCTAGCGATTGTCGTGACAACTGATAACCCGGTGATCAATACCTATGTCCGGCTGAAGCGGCAGTACGGCGCCGATATTGAGGTTGAGGTCGATGTCTATAATGTTCGACAGACAGAAGTGAAGAAATTACTTAACAAGTTAAATAAAGATCCGAGTGTGCATGGTATTATCATCCAGCTGCCGTTGGAAGATCCGGTGCAAACCGACGAAATTGTTAATCTAGTTACTGCTGACAAGGACGTCGATGCCCTAGGTCGCGCAGCGAAATTCGAGCCCGCTACGCCGATGGCCATTCTCTGGCTGCTGGCTGGCTACAACGTGGACTTGAATGGCAAGCGCGTGCTGTTGATTGGCCGTGGCAAGTTGGTGGGTGCGCCATTGGAGAAAATTTTCCGAGCATCGGACATTGATGTACACGTGGCCGACCGCGAAACGGCTGATTTGAAAAAGGAAACCCTGGCCGCCGACGTGATTATTACGGCTGCCGGCAGCCCGGCGCTGCTATTCCCGGATATGATTAAACCAAATGCCGTGGTTGTTGACGCTGGCGTGGCCAGCGAGGATGGCAAAACCGTCGGCGACGTGGCGCCGGAAGTTTACGAGCGTCCCGATCTGACGATCACGCCAACCAAGGGCGGCGTCGGCCCGCTAACCGTCTGTGCGCTGTTCGAAAATGTTATCCGGGCGGCTCGCAGTAAAGAAGGGTAGTTTATGGCAACAGAACTTGGCGAACAGTTATTGCAAATTGGCTTCCGCGACTTTGAGGGTGAATTCGCTGATGGCCAAGAAGCAAATAACAGAGTTGAACTTGATAGCGCTGTCCTGGCTCAGCATCCGTTAATTAGAGACGTGGTAGTTAGCGGCCTGGCTGATTTAGCGGAACAATATAGGCCAAGCTTTAATCAACCACAATTTATCGTCGGTGTACCTGATGGCGCAACTGATTTAGCGGGCTGGGTGGCCTATGAACTGAGCACCAAATATGACAGAGAGATCTATGTTGCTCAGCTTGAAAAAACGGAAGACGGCTTTTTCTTCAAAACCCCAGTCGACGAAGACACTGTCAATAAATGCACGTCCGGGCTAATAGTTGAGGATACACTTAATCGACGATCTAGCACACGAAAAGTTTTATGGCTGCCAGGAATGCACGGCAAGATCCTAGCAGTGCTTGCAGAATTAGACAGGGGCGTTGAAGGCGATTATGAAGAGCTAGACATACCGGTTCATCCCTTAGCCAAAATAGCTATTCCAGCCATGTTGGAGCCCGACTCACCATTTCGGAAGTACCTGCAGTGAAAATCGGGGTTTTCGATTCGGGAGTTGGTGGCTTGTCAGTGGCCAATGCCATCGAGAAAGCTTTGCCGGAGCAGGAAGTAATTTTGCGTGAAGACAAAGAGCATGTGCCCTATGGGACGCGGTCGCCGCAAGAAATTCTGAGTTTCGTGGTGCCGATCTTCCAGGAACTAGTTGACGCTGGCTGCCAGGTAATCGTTGTGGCCTGCAATACTGTTTCGACAACTTTGATTAAAGATTTACGTAACAAGTTCACGGTGCCCCTAATTGCCGTCGAGCCAATGGTCAAGACGGCGGCGCGGTTGACCAAAACCGGCACTATTGCCGTTTGCGCCACGCCGGTAACACTGCAGAGCAAACGTTACGCTTGGCTCAAGAAGCATTACGCCAAAGACCTGACAGTTTTGGAGCCGGATTGCAGTGATTGGGCCACGATGATCGAGGAGCATGACATTAATCAGCGAAAAATCGCTCAACGCATCGACGAAGTTTTAGCTGAAAAGGCGGACGTCATTGTCCTGGGCTGTACTCACTATCATTGGATCGAGGCCGAAATAAAAAATTTGGCCGCCGAGCGGGCTCAAGTTTTACAGCCCGAGCCCGTGGTTGTTCGACAACTGAAGCATCTTCTGACCGAACTAAGCTAGAACGGCGACGGCTTTCTTGAACTGCTCGCCGCGGTCCTTGTAATCAACGAATAAATCGAAGCTGGCGCAGGCTGGTGATAGCAGCACCACGTCACCCGGCTCGGCCGCGGCACGGGCAGCGCGCACAATCTCGTCCATGGTATTGCCGCCTGGTCTGACCAGAGAGGTGATCGCGCCGACGCCTTGGGCGCGCAGAGCGGCCTCGATTTCCGGCGCCGCTGCCTGGTGGTAGGGCCGCGCCGTGTTGCCGATCAGAATAATTTGCCGAATGTTACTGCCGGCGATGGCCCGGGCCAGTCCACTGAAATCACTGCCTTTGGTGGAGCCGCCGAGGATCAGCACCTTGGGCGGTGCCAGGGCTTGGATGGCCACGATGGCCGTTTCCGGCGTCGTGCCGAACGAGTCGTCATAAAATTTGACGTTGTCGACTTCACGAACGAATTCTAGCCGATGTTCCAGGCCGCTGAAGCTGGTCAGGACGGAGCGCATGGCATCGACGTTTTGGGAGACTTGCCAGATGGTGGTAACAGCGGCGCAGACGTTTTGCCAGTTGTGGGCGCCAAGTAGTTTGAGTTCGTCGGTCGGACAAATAACCCGGCCGCCGATGTTGATGGCTTTGTCGACGACCTGGGCGCCGGGTGCCGCGAAGTAGGGAATTTTCTTGGCCAGGCCGGTGCTGGCAATCCGCTTCGACGTTGGGTTATCGGCATAGTAAATGGCGAAATCAGCGGTTGTTTGGTGGGCAAAAAGCTGTGTCTTGGCTGTGAAATATTCTTCGACGTTGGCGTGCCAATCCAAGTGCTCGGACACTACCATTAAGCAAACGGCGATGTGCGGCGATTGGCGGGCGTCAATCAGCTGGAAACTGGATAATTCCAGGACCACCCAGTCGTCGGGCTGGATATTATTGGCCAGTAGGGCCAAGGCCGGAATGCCAATGTTGCCACCGAGATAGGCATTCCGACCATCGGCTTCGAGCATTTTGGCGATTAGCGTGGCTGTTGTGCCCTTGCCCTTGGTGCCGGTGACGCCAATGACGTTTTTCGTTGGGCAAACGCGCAGAAATTCATTGGTCTGAGAAGTGATTTTGGGGCCGACGGTTGGATTCTTGGCCAGGATTTTGGCCGGCTGTAGACCAGCTGTTCGAACTAACAGATCAAAATGATCCAGATTATCGAGGTAACCTTCACCCAGCCGGGTCGTGGCGCCAGCCGGCGCGTTCAGCGTAGGGTTCTGGTCGCAAATAGTTATTTCGTGACCGCTCTGAGCGGCGTAGTATTCGTAAGTCGCTCGCCCTTCAACATCGTAGCCGAGAATGGCAATTTTCATAAAACTAGTATGTCACGTTTTAACGGCGAGGTTCTTTTTGACAATTTCGGCCACCTGGCGCGGCGTCATGTCGGCCTTCAGAATCACGCCACTGACGCCCAGCTGCTTGACGCCCTCCGGAATTTCCTGCTCGCCCATGTTGGTCAGCACAATCACCCTGATATTCTTGCCCCACGGCGTGGCCCGCAATTTGGCTAACATCTCGTCGCCGGTCATTTCTGGCATCATGAGGTCCAGCAAAATAATGTCCGGTTTCATGGTTTCGGCCAGCTGCAAACCAAGCTTGCCGTTCTCGGCGGTTTCGACAGTGTAGCCCTCCGCCTCGAACTTGAAACGGTACATCTGGCTAATTGCCATGTCATCTTCGATAATCGCGATCTTGGCCATACTAGCTATTATAACCCCTTTGCGAAGCGACGCGCAGCTTCGCCATTTTAGCGCGACATTTTGGGGAGTTTCAAACCGCTTAACTTACCACTACTCCGTAGACCGCGCCAACTTGAGGTTTCGAAGACGGCCACGACCAACGAGCAGACAGGCAGGTCAGTATACTTGGTGCCGATAACGTGCATATGATGCGGTCCGAATTCCATATGACGATTAGCCGCCATAGCCGTTAGGCTATGCTCGATGTCGGCTCGCACCTCGGTTTCACTATGACCTTCATGCTCGACCAGCAAACCCTGATGGGTTTTCGCGTCCTGCATCCAGCCAATACCAGCCCAGACTTCCTGGTTTCTCTGCGAGGTACGTTTCTGAGCCATCACAAGATACAGTCGATCACCCCACTGGCCGCCGGGGTTTTGGGGGCGCGGTTCGAAATGGACTTGGCTGTCTGGTGGCAACACCGAACTAAGATAAATCAAATTATAATTAGCCACCCCAGCATGAACTAGAGCCTGGTCGAAAGCTGCCATTTCGGTGGGCCCCACGCCAATCCCGCCGGAGATTTGAATACGCATATTTTTATTTTACCTTTTTATGTGTCTTAGATACACCACCACTATACCATAACCTTTTTTGTTTTCCACGCTAGCCGCTATACTGGCCTCATGAGCTGGTTTTATCTAGCCCTTTTGGCGCCATTCCTATATGCCATTGTCAATCTGCTCGACGATAACCTGCTGAGCTTTGTTTACGAAAGTCCCTATCTGGCGACTGTTTCAGCCGGTTTCTACGGTGCGCTACCGCTTCTCAGTCGAATTTTTCTGCACGCCCATACGTTATCCCTGCAACTTTCATTGCTGGCCGGCGGCGCGGGTTTTCTGACCCTGGCTTATTATTTCTTCTATTTCAAAGGCCTGGAGTCCGATTCACCATCAGTAGTTATAGCCTTGTTCGGTCTGGCGCCGGCCACCATCCCTTTCTTCGCGCACTTCATTGTCCACGAACATCTGTCGCTGGCCGAGATAGCCGGCTTCGTTGTCGTGCTTTCGGCCTCGCTAGGCCTGGCAGTTTCTGACCTGCGCCGGTTCAAGTTTTCTAAGGCACTCCTTCCGGTAGCCATTGCCGTCGTCTTCATGGACGCCGTTGCCATCATGACTAAGTATGCCTACCAACGGGCCGACTTTTACTCGGTTTATATATATTTCTCGATCGGTATGGGCCTAGGTGGCCTGTTCTTTTTATTCTTGAAATTCAGCGAAAACAAGCAGGGCATTCTGAAAATCAAAAAACGTATCAAAAAATTATTGCCGATCTTCGTGGCCGCCGAGCTTATTGGTCTATCGGCGGAATTGACACTCAACCTGGCGATCAGCCGTGGGCCGGTGTCGCTAGTTAAGGTCATAGAAGGCATCCAGCCGATGTTCGTGCTGTTGATCGCGTTAGCGCTCTATCCGCGGTCGCCGAAGTTCTTCCGCGAAGCCGAGGACGGCCATCGCCGCCGCAAATTCGCCCTGATGTTGGTTGCTATCGCCGGGCTGGCTATTATCAGTCTCGCTTACAAAGGCTAGGCCTGAGCCGGTTTCACGGTGTACTTACGGAAGAAATCAACCGGTCTGAGCCCCATTTTATAATTACGCAGGTTTTCGATCCCCAGGTCCATCTCCATATTTAGGAAGTCGATATTGTCTTCAACCGCCTTGCCGGCAATATGATGGGTCATGTAGTTGAAAATAAAGGGGATACTATAGTCCACCTTCAGGTGGTTAAGTATGTAGAAATCATTATTGATTGAACGGTGGTAAAAGATGACTGCGCAGAGCACGTCATCCAGGTACAGCCCCAAGTGCTCAATGCCGAGCGCTGAAGCGTGGGCTAGCGTCTGCTTGAGGGCGGCGTGCTCGGTGTGACCAGGGTCATTCGTTCCGGCCGTGGTTTTCTCCCAAGCGACAATGGCTTGAAAAAGCTGCTCCCTAGATTCGGGCGTAGCTAAGTCTAGCGGTCGTATTTCTACTTTGCGCTCCTCGACTTCTCTCAGGAAGCGGCCCACCTTGCGGCGCGTCCGCCCATGCTCCGGGCTTTCCAGGCTGGCCAGGGCTTTGCTATCAAGGATGTATTCGTTATAGTCGGGCTCCTCCTCAATGGAGAAATCGTCGGGTCGGGCAAGCTTCTTAACCACGAATTCTGGTACATGAACCAGCTTCGGAGCTTTTTGATTGCTGTGCAAATAATCGAAAAGCGTCCTCATCGAATCGTCCAACTGGTTTTCACCGACAATACACAGCCCTGAATTTTCTTCATCGAAGGGCAATAGGTAATCTATAACCAAGTTTTGGTTGAGTGTCGAAAACTTCAACTGGCCCTCTAAGTTCCACCAGATGTTAAGGGTCACGAAAGAGATGTCTGAAAAAGGCGGGAAGCGACTTATGAGCTGTTCGTATTGCCCTCGGTCATTGATAGTCAGCGGCGCGAACTGAGGGAAAATGGGTAACATCATCTAGAGTATAAATTACTCCAACCATACTAGCTAGAGGCCGGCACCGAGGCCGGGCTTGACAGTTCAGGTATACCCTGGATAATAGGGATAGGCTTATTAAATGAAAAACAAACTACAAATATTCGTGACCCTGGTATTCTTAGGTTTTGCGGTATGGTGGGTCACTTTTCAGCACGTCGTAGCCCAGCAGGGTCCGTCGGTGCAATGGTTTGGTGGCACTTACGGCGTTGTGGCTCTAATGGGGGCGATTATCGGCTTTATGGCAGCCCGCAAATGGGGTGGCCGCAAAACGGTGCTCGGCAAGGCCCTGCTGCTGTTCTCTCTCAGCCTTTTTGCCCAAGAAGCGGGCCAACTGATATATACCTATTACATATACGGTGCGAAAACCCAGATTCCCTATCCCTCGTGGGGGGATGTCGCCTATTTCGGCAGCGTTTTGCTATATATCTCGGCGGCCTTTTATTTGGCGAAAACGGTTGGGCTCAAGTTTTCCCTCAGGAACGGCAAGTACAGGGCGATAGCCGTTCTAGTGCCAGCCATTCTAGTCAGCGTCTCATACGCTGTTCTGCTGTACCACCACCACTACGACACTTCCAAGCCGCTGACCGTGTTCCTCGATGCCGGCTATCCTATCGGAGAGGCCATCTATATATCAATAGGTATTGCGGCGTATCTGCTGTCTAGAAAAATGCTGGGCGGCATCATGAAGTCGGCCATTCTGTTGGTTATTTTCGCGCTGGTAGTTCAATATATCTCCGATTTCACCTTCGTTTATCAAAGCAACCGCGGGACTTGGTTAGCCGGTAGAATAAATGACCTGTCGTACCTCACCGCCTACTTCCTAATGACTACAGCCATGATTAGGTTTATCGTGGTCTACAAAAAGCTGCGCTCGCCTAACGCTACGGCTAGCCCAGCTGCCAAGGAAAAGGCTGCCTAGATGGATATCTACGCCCAAATCGCCGCCAAGATTATCGCCGGGCAAGAGGCGATTATTGGTCCAGTGGCAGTGGAGCAGGCCCAGCAGGTCCATAATCTGAAGGTTGATTGGCCGAAGCACCAAGTGTCTATCAGCGGCGACGAGGCCGACGCGATTGATGAGCTGGTCGAGAAATACAAGAATCTGTTTGGCCAAATTTCGGTTGAAGTTTCCAAGGAATCGGCCGGTGCGCTTATTGGTCAGCTCGCGGCCGATAAACTGCCGAAAGCTCTAAAATAAAACCTGAAACAGGGCGATTATGCCAGAAGACGTCAAAACAGTAACGACGCCTCGTGACAAGGCCACGCGATTACCTTTCCAGAAGCGTAAACAGCTGGAACAGGATATTGAGCATATTACCCAGGAAATGTATAAGCGTAACAAGGAGCTGGCTGATACCAACAAAACCTTGTCGCTGCTGCGGACAATTGATGCTCTCGTTCTCGAGTCCCAAGCTTCACTAAAAGTCGTTTGCGAGCACATCACCGAAGCCATTATTCAATCCACAGACTACCCTTTCGCTGGCCTGCTGACGCGGGCTCGCAACCAACATGAGCTTACCTTATATGGTTGGAGCGGCAGGGATACAACTGGCAAGCCTGCCCATTCGGACTTCAACCAACCAGTACACGCCAGCTTACCTGATTCGTGGCTCGCCGACCCCAAAAGCGGTCATTTAATTTCTCTGCAAGGAATGACGCAAGCGGCCATAGCGAGCTTCTTGGAATATCCGGAGACGGAAGTCAGCCGATTCCTGCAATTAATACCTTTGCAGTCGCTGTATGTCGTGAAGCTGTCCGCCCGCCGCCGATTGGTCGGCTTGCTGGTCGTCGGTTTCCTGAGCCCAACTTCGCAGCTCACGGAGACGGATACTTTATTCTTGGACCGCCTCAGTGAAACTATCGGTGTGGCCCTAGATAACAAATTACTATTCGAAGAAAATCAACTCGTGCTCAAGAAGTTGCAGGAGACCAACGCCAAGCTGCGGGCCCTGGACGAGACCAAGGACGACTTCATCAGTATGGCTTCGCATCAGCTCAGGACGCCGCTGACCAGCGTCAAAGGCTATATCAGCATGGTTCTCGAGGAAGACGCCGGCAAGATTAACGAGCAGCAGAAGAATATGCTCGGCCAGGCTTTCTTCAGCTCGCAGCGCATGGTTTACCTGATCGCTGACCTGTTGAATGTTTCGCGGCTGAAAACCGGTAAGTTTATCATCGATCCGACGAAAGTGAATCTGGCGGCTGTTGTCGAACAGGAGCTCAGCCAGCTCAAGGAAACAGCCACTTCCCGCCAGTTGACGCTGACCTACGAGAAACCACAGAATTTCCCGGAGGTGATGCTCGACGAGACCAAGACCCGACAGGTGATCATGAACTTCATCGACAACGCCATTTACTACACGCCGACTGGCGGCCATATCACCGTCAAGCTGATTGACGACCCGACAGCCGTCGAACTGCGCGTCGAGGACGATGGCATCGGTGTGCCCAAGGCCGAGCAACACCACCTCTTCACCAAGTTTTACCGGGCGGGCAACGCCCGTAAGGCGCGGCCTGACGGCACCGGCTTGGGCCTATTCATGGCCAAGAAAGTCATTGCCGCCCAAGGTGGTTCGATTATCTTCGAGAGCCAGGAGGGCAAAGGCAGCACCTTCGGCTTCACTTTCAGCAAAAGTCACCTCAATAGCCTGCACGCCGCCAATCCCCAGACAGCCCCGGATAAAGCACCCGCAACAGATGTAAAACAGAAGTAGTATTATCTGGCTAGCGGAGGCCCACCCCTGTTAGCTATTCATATATATAGGCCTTGAACAGTATAGATAAGGGGTAAAAATGCTAATGCTTAAATCTTATTGCCAGAACTGCAAATAAGAGCATAAGAATATTGACTTTTCTTGTCTCTTGTGATAAAGTATCAACATCCTCGCTTCATAGGCGGGAGGTGGACCGTACAAGCTTTCTAGGTTAATCGTAATCCAGAAGAGCCGGTGCGCGAAACTTCACAGGACCTCACAGTTCTGAGGCCTACGCGGGTGGGGAGCAACTTTACAATCAGGTCAGTCAAAATAGTTGGATATATTTTAGTTTGTCGGAAAAGTAAATAAATTTTTAAGGCAAACTAGATAGTCATGGGTCTTCGAGCTCGAGTGCTTTTTTAGGTATTCGCTCGGATCCAAAACCAACCTAACTACATTTACATTTTCTTTCTAGATTCTAGATCTTTTCGATGCCATTGATGAGAGCTCGGTTGAGGCAACATGTTGATAATTAATTTTGTCATTATATTGTCTCAACTGAGAAACCCTTTCTCAATGTTCATGTCGGAATGATCACCCGATGTGTGCACCATTCCATTCACCACTTGGAGGTGAAAAAATGATCACACTCAAAAACCGACTCGCGATCCTGATCACCTTCATGGTGACTGGGATGGCAGTTCTGTTCAGTACCGGAGTCGCATTCGCGAACTCCACGGGCGGAACAACCGCACCAACGTCTGTTCCCAACCCGGCAGGTCCCTGTACCACGCATCTCGGCGTACCGTTTTCATCGGTGGCCGCGTGGTGGAAGGATCAGACGCCTGGTGTCCAAAAGGACATCGTCAAGATGTTGCTCATACCGAACGGATTTCGTCCGGCCGACAACATCAAGCCGCTCACGTGGCTAGAACAGCATGCCGTCATCGCCGCCACCGTACGTTCATTGGTGCACGTCGACATGGGATGCCGCGACAACCACATAAGACCGGCGTACACGAACGTCACGAGTGCCAAGGGCACGCTGTTCGGTGTCGTTCTGCCAGCGAAGTACACCACCAACATGGTGAGCCTCAAGAGGAACAAGAAGCACACCAAAGCACTGTTCGTCTGGGGCTCGGGAATTTTCCTAGGCACCTGCGGCAACCCGACCCCGGCGCAGATCCTCATTAGGATCTACGTCCACGTAACGCCGCCGGTTCACCACAAGCCAAAGCCCAAGCCGAAGGCCCACAAGCCAAAGCCCAAGCCCAAGCCGACACCGACAAAGGTGGTATGCAGCGCGGGCTTCCAGCTCGACGCGAACGGCAACTGTGTTCAGCAGACCATCACGTCTCCCCAGACGTGTGGTAACGGCCAGGTCCTGTCTTCGACGGGATGCGTAAGCATCAACGTCAACGACAACTGCGGTAACGTCAACCTGACGGGTTCATCCGACCAGGGAGGCAACTGCGACACGTGCGTCGGTATTAACGTCTGCAACCAGACGCCAACCCCGCCGCCAACCCCGACCCCGATTCAGGTGACGTACACCGACACTGCCAGCGCGACCGCTTCGGCGACCGCGTCGGCATCAGCAAACTGCCCCGATGGGTCAACAGCCACGGCTTCGGCCTCAGGCTCGGCCTCAGGTTCGGGTTCAGCCACGAGCACGATCAGTCAGCAGGACGCTGACCAGAAGGCTCAGGCCCAGGCCTCAGCAGCAGCGCAGGCAATCGCCAAGGCACAAGCCTCGGCGAACGCTTCAACAGCAGCTTCGGCCAAGTGCCAGAGCGTCACTCCGCCGCCGGTACTTCAACCACCATCGATTATTGGAGGTACCAACAACCAAGAGTACTTCACCGGCGAAACAGGTCTATCGATCTGTTTCACAACGACAGGCACTGCCACAAGCGTGCAAGTTGTTGCCAAATACGGCAATCTCGCCGATGGCGGCTTCATTAGTTCGCCGACTTCGACGAATACCTGGTGTGACAACACCTACTCCACGCCCGATGATCTGCCCCCAGGCAGTACCGCTACTCAGGGGACTGATCCGGTGACAGCGGTCGCAACAGGTCCTGGTGGATCCTCTCAGCCATTTACGGTCAACGAGATCATCCAGGTACAGCAAACCCCCTTCGAGTAAGGAGGTAAGAAAAAGTAAAGTAACAATGTAGCCAGGTTGGTAGGTGCGCTGACGCGTAAGGTTTTGTGAGTGAAAACTTGCATATAATCCCCCAAACGTCAGCGCCCCACCAACTGCTCGAGTAGAGTCGATTTTTGTGCACCCGCACACCAATCCTCCTCGAGCAGTTTTTCCCATACCCAGTTTGAAGCCCAATGACTATCTAGTTTGTATGAATGTAAAGTGTGCAGAATATTAAAGGTTAATTAAGTTAAATCCATTTTTATGGAAAGGAGAATGACTATGAAAAGTCTTTCTAAAGTTGCTGTCGCTGGTGGTCTTACAACCGTTGCAGTCGCAGCTTTCGCACTGTCTCCAGTAATGGCTGACAGCCCGGCTGACATCGCCGGCGGTAACATCTACCGCATTAAGAATGTCACCCAGAACGTGGACTATGCTAACCCAGCCAGCGCCAAAGCGTGTGACGAAGTTGAATATAGTGTTCAACTCCACAACACGAACTATGGTACGGCTACCAACGTTAACGTGTCTGCTACCTTACCGACCAGTTCTAGTACCAGCAATGCCTCGACGATAACTGCTACCTACGGTGGTGGTGTTACGTCTAGCGTGAGTGCCAGTGCTACCTTGAACCTGACTTCAGCTGAAACCGTCAGCTACGTCAATGGTTCTACGCAGTTGCTTGATGTCAACGGCAATGTCATTAAGACTTTGTCTGATGGCGTCATTGGCCAAGGTGTCAATATTGGCAACCTAAATGGCTCGACTGTTGAGTTCGTGAACTTCGAGGCCAAGGTTAACTGCCCGCCAGTTACCCCTCCTGTCACGCCTCCAGTTACCCCTCCGACGACTCCTCCGACTACGCCTCCTACCACGCCCACCACTCCGACTGCCGTTCCTACCACTTTGGTGAACACCGGTCCTGGTAGCGTTGTTGCGTTGTTCGTGGCTGCCGCTTTGGCTGGTACGTTCGGTTACCGTACGTTCCTTAGCCGTCGCTTAAGCCGCCAATAAGCAGCTGTGGATAAGCACTAGCGCGAAATCATATTTTGTGCTATTGTGCAACCATTGCTAGAGTCTGACTGACCGCTCGCAAACAAACATTTTCAAACACGCAAGACCCCCTTATGTGAGGTAAGGGGGTCTTTCTATTTGTATCTGTTATAATAGGCTCGCTTGGCCGTCACGGCCCCTTCGTCTATCGGTTAGGACATCAGGTTTTCATCCTGACAAGAGGAGTTCGACTCTCCTAGGGGTCACCAGTTTTTACATTGGCCGTTTGAAACTATATACTCAATACGAAAGCACTAACATTTTAGGGCGGGCAAATGTACCACACCGATAAAGCGCCGGCTGTGCCGTTGAAAAGCTTCAAGCGGACGAAAATCATCGCCACCGTCGGACCCTCGACCAACAGTTACGAGGCCATTCTCGGGATGATCCAGGCCGGGGCTAATGGCTTGCGGTTGAATTTCAGCCACGGCACCAACGAGGAGCGCGGCCAACAGATCAAATGGATTCGCCGGGCGGCTGGGGCTTGCAACAAGCCAGTGGCCATTATTCAAGATTTGCAGGGGCCAAAAATTCGGCTGGGCGATTTTGACGACATCGTAACCGTCAAGCGTGGCCAAGAGCTGAGCTTCGCCTATAACGCCAATTATGCCGCTAGCGGTTACCTGCCGACGCAGTATGACTTGTCGGCCAAGGTTAAGCGCGGCGACCGGCTGTATCTGTATGACGGCCGGGTGCGAACGACGGTTACCAGCGTCCGCGACAAGGTCGTCCACGCCCGGGCTGAGAACGAAGGTTTGCTGGTCAAACGTAAGGGCCTGAACCTGCCGGACACTGATTTCGGTGGCGATATTATCACGCCCAAAGACCGGGCTGACCTGGTCTATGGCTCGACCCAGGACATTGATTACGTGGCGCTTAGTTTCGTGCAGACCGCCGATGACATTATTAATTTGCGCCATCTCTTGGCGTCGATGAACAGCCAAGCCAAGATTATCGCCAAAGTTGAGACCAAGGCCGCTGTCGAGAACATTGAGGCCATCGTCGAGGCCAGTGATGCCGTGATGATTGCTCGCGGTGACCTGGCGGTCGAGACCCCGGCCGAAAGCGTGCCGATCGTCCAGCGTGAAATTGTTGGTCTCGGCCTGCGCTACGCCACACCGACGATCGTCGCCACCCAAATGCTAGGTAGCATGACCGAAGCGCCGGAACCGTCCCGGGCCGAGGTGTCAGACGTCGCCACGGCGGTGCTGATCGGCGCCGATTGCGTGATGCTGAGTGATGAAACGGCCAGCGGCTCGCACCCCCTGGAGGCCGTCGAGACCATGAAACGAATTATTCGCTACACCGAGAGCCACGCGCCGCTAACTGTCAGCTATCCCGGCAACGAGCATCACAGTCAGCAGCTGGCCATCAGCACAGCCATTCTCAGTCTGGCCGAGGGCGTAGCCGCCCAAGCCATCGTCGCCGAGACCAAATCTGGCGCCACTGCTCTGCAAATTGCCGCCCACCGCTCGACCATTCCGCTGATCGCCATCACTACCGACATCCGGACCGCCCAACAACTGGCCATCGCCTACGACATCAAGAGCTATGTCCGGCCGGCCGGCAAGTTAGCTGCCAGCCGCCTGACCGATTGGCTGCAAGCCAACAAAGTCTTACGCAAGGGCGACATCGTAGTCACCGTTTCCGGACGCTATCCGGGGGTGGTAGGCACCACGGACACCATTAAAGTCAGGGTTTTGGACTAGCAATGTTTACCAAGAAAACTATTCGCGACATTGATCTGGAGGGCAAAACCGTGCTGCTGAGGGCCGACTACAACGTGCCGGTTGCTGACGGCAAAATTACCGACGATTACCGAATCAAACAATCTTTGCCAACTATCGATTACCTGCTGAAGCAACATGTCCGTCTAATCATCTGCTCGCATCTTGGCCGCCCCAGTGGTCCGCGGGATGTCGATTGCAGCCTATTTCCGGTGGCCAAGCGGCTACAACAATTACTCGACAAGCCGGTCGAATTTGCTACTGATTGTGTCGGCGAGCCGGCCCGCAAAGCCGTTGATGGTTTGAAGCCGGGCCAAGTATTACTGCTCGAAAATTTGCGTTTTCATCCTGAGGAGGAAGCCAATGACGCGGCTTTCGCCAAGCAGCTAGCTAGCCTGGCCGACGTTTTCGTGCAAGATGGTTTCGGCGTCGTCCACCGAGCCCATGCCAGTACCGATGCCGTGACGCGTTACTTGCCGAGCGTCGCTGGCTTATTACTCGAGAAGGAAGTCGACACCATCACCACGGTTATGGAAAATCCCAAGCGGCCGTTGATGGCCATTATTGGTGGCGCCAAGATTGCCGATAAGCTGGATATTTTGCAGCGCTTCATCAAGCTGGCCGATTTCCTGGCCATTGGCGGTGCTATGGGCAACACTTTCCTAGCGGCCCGCGGCCTGAATATCGCCGACAGCCTCTACGACAAGGCTGATTTGCCGTTGGCCAAGGAGATAGTACGGGCCGCCGATGCCGAAGCTAAGCGGCGGACCTTCGTCTTCATGACACCGCACGACGCCGTGGCCGCTTCGAAGTTGGACAAGGCGGCGCCGACGCGCATTGTCGACTGGGACACCCACACCGTCGCCGACATTGAGAATTATCCCAAGCGCGTGCCGGCGGCGGCAATTACGCTCCATGGTCACGAAAAAATCCTGGATATCGGGCCGTTCAGCGCAGCTTTCATCGCCGGCGGTGTTCAGTTGGCCAACACCGTTGTCTGGAATGGCACTATGGGCGTCACCGAAACTGCCGGCTTACAAGGGCCGATTGGCCCCTACGCCCACGGCACGGAAACTGTTATCGAAGCCCTACTCGGTGACTTTGGCCACAAACCCTACACCCTGGTCGGTGGCGGTGATACCGTTGGCTATATCGAGTCCCGGCACTTGGTTGATTCCTTTGACCATGTGTCGACCGGCGGTGGTGCCAGTCTGGAACTAATGGCCGGCAAGAAATTACCGGGGGTCGAAGCCCTGCAGGACAAGAAGTAACTTTGGCGGGTCTTATGATAAACTTGAAGCAGCTATAAGCACAAGCATCATGAAGCAAAAAATAGTCGTCGCTAACTGGAAAATGAACCTTGACGTCCACCAGGCCAGCATTCTAGTCAATCGTCTCGACAAACAACTCAAGCCGCAGCGCGATATCGAAATCGTGCTGGCGCCAAGCCTGTTGGTCTTACAGCCGATCAGCCAAGAAATTGACCGGCGTAAGTTCAAGCTGGCTGCCCAGAATGCTTACTACAAAGACGAGGGTGCCTACACCGGCGAAGTCAGTTTCACCATGCTACGCAACCTGGTGCAGTACGTAATTGTCGGCCATTCCGAGCGCCGGCGTTACTTCGGCGAGACGCTGGAAATAGTCCGCGACAAGGTCCAGGCCGCTATCCGCAACGACATTATGCCGATTCTGTGCATTGGCGAGACCAAGCAAGAGCGTGCCGGCGGCGAAACCCGCCGGGTCATCCATGACCAGCTTACTACCGCCCTGGCTAACGTTACCGCCGAAGAATTGGACAAGATCGTTATTGCTTACGAGCCGGTCTGGGCTATCGGCACCAGCACTCCGGAAAAACCAGATGACATTCGTTCCGTTATAGACTGGATCAGGCACAACCTCGAGGAATTGTACGGCGCTAAGGCAGCTCAAGCTCAACGGGTGATTTACGGCGCTGGCACTGAGCCAGAATTCGTCGGCGGCATCGTCGCCATTGAGGGCGTCGATGGTTTCCTAGTCGGCCATGAGAGCCTGAATTATCAGAAGTTCACCGGCATTATCGACGCCGTCGAGCGGCAAATGCGGCAGCGGGAGCCGGACAATGGCTGAGGCCAAGAAGGCGTCCAGCAAGAAATCCAAACCCATCGCTGACGTCGCCCGTCCCAACACCTCCGCGCCGTCAGCCTCCGCTCGCCCAGTAATTGTCACCAACCGCCCGATTCTCAAGGATCCGATGGTTATAGATAAAGACGACCCCCCAGCCAAAGATGATTCGGCCGCTAATACCGTCACCGTCAAGGTCGTACCGGCCACGGAAAACAAACCAGCTGAGGACGCCAAACCAGCCGAGAGTAAAGAGCTCACCAAAACCCCTGTGCCACCGGCCGACGACACACCTAGGTCAGGATTCAACGACGAAGAGCCTGCCAAGCCGGCTGCCGATGCCGCCGAGCAGGAAGCTGCCGAGGCGGCTCAGGCCGAGCACGACACCGCCATCCAGAAATTGGTCGACAGCAAGCAATATTTCCTGCCAATTAACACCGTCGAGAAGCGTAAGTCAAAGCGTTTCGTAGCACTCGGTATTATTCTGAGTGTTGTCCTGGCTCTGGCCTGGGCCGACATCGCTCTTGACGCCGGCTTGATTCAAATTAACGGCGTCAAACCGTTGACCCACTTCTTCTCGAACTAGATTGCAGCGGTTTAGGGCCGCAGTTTTGCTAGAATGATAAGGTGTTAGATCAGTTATTAGAAGGCTTGAACCCGGAGCAGCGCAGGGCAGTGGAGACCACCGAGGGGCCGCTGTTGATTCAGGCCGGCGCTGGCTCCGGCAAAACCAAGACCCTGACGCATCGCATCGCCTACCTGATCGCTACCAAGAAAGCCACGCCGTTTAATATTCTAGCGGTGACGTTCACCAACAAGGCGGCCCGCGAGATGCGTGAGCGTGTGGCCAAGCTACTCGGCCAGAACGCCGACAACCGCGGTTTCATGCCGTTCATGGGCACCTTTCACGGCATTTGTGTTCGCCTGCTCCGGCAGGACGGCGAAAGCCTCAACATTCCGCGCAGCTTTGTTATTTTCGACGAGTCCGACCGTCAAGCAGCCGTCAAGCAGGTCAGCAAACAATTGATGATCGACGACAAAACTTTTCCGCCGCGGCTACTGTCCGGGCTGATCAGCAGCGCCAAGAACGACATGATTTCACCGACCGAATACGCCGCCATGGCCACAGCCCCGGCCCAACGGGCTGCCGCCAAAGTTTTTCCTTTGTACGAAAAGGCCCTGAAGGACGCCTCAGCCTTGGACTTCGACGATTTAATTAACCGTACTGTCCAGTTGCTCAAAAGCCAGCCCGCAATCCGTCAGAAATGGCAGCAACAGTTCAAATACGTCATGATTGACGAGTATCAAGATACCAACGCTGCCCAGTATCAATTAGTTAACTTGTTAACTAATGATCAGAAAAACATCGCCGTAGTTGGTGACGACTGGCAAAGCATCTATAGCTGGCGAGGCGCCGACTTTCGTAACATCCTGAAGTTCGAAAAAGATTTCAAGCCCTGCACGATTATCAAACTCGAACAAAATTACCGCAGCACCGGGCATATTCTGAACGCCGCTCACGGCGTGATTAGTCAGAATGCCCAGCGCTCCGACAAGAAATTGTGGACGGCAGCCGGCGACGGTTTGCCGGTTCAAATTATTCCGGTCGGCAGTGAGCGAGCTGAGGCTGAGGCGATTGTCCGCCGCGTGCGGACGGGCGTGGACGGTGGCCGGCGTCACCTCCGTGACTATGCCGTGCTGTACCGTACCAACGCCCAGAGCCGCGGCATCGAGGAAGCTTTCGTGCACTACGGCGTGCCTTATAGAGTGGTCGGTGGCGTAAGATTCTACGACCGCAAGGAAATCAAGGACATCCTGGCCTACCTGCGCTTGATTTTCCAACCGGAAGACCGCGTCAGTTTCGAGCGCGTTGTCAACGTGCCGGCCCGCGGGCTGGGCGCCAAGAGCCTGCAAACTTTCATAGCCTGGCAGCAAGCCGAAAACCAATCATTATTAACGAGTTTACTGAGGGCCAATGACTGTCCTGGGCTGACGCCCAAGGCCCGGGCGAGCCTGTCGGAGCTGGGTGATATTTTGTCTAGCTTGCGCACAGTCAGCGAAGACGCCACGGTTGCCGGACTAATTGATTCGTTGTTGCGCCGCTTGGATTATTTGCGCTACTTGAACGATGGCACGCCGCAAGGCGAAGCCCGGCAGGAAAACGTTAAAGAGTTGCTGAGCGTTGCCCAAGAATATCAGGACCAGGGACTGGAGGGTTTTCTGGAGGAAGTGGCGCTGGTTAGTGACGTCGACGAAGCCGACCGCAAAGCCCGCCAAGACCAGCGCGGCGATGTCGTGACGCTGATGACGCTGCACGCTGCCAAAGGCCTCGAATTCCCAGTCGTCTTCATGACCGGTCTGGAAGAATCCATCCTGCCGCATTCCCGGGCGCTGTATGATCAGAGCGACATGGAGGAGGAGCGGCGGCTGTGTTACGTCGGCATGACGCGAGCCCAACAGGAGCTGTACATGATTTACGCCAGCAGCCGTCTATTGTACGGCGGCGTCCAGCACAATCCGCCGTCGCGGTTCCTATCGGAAATCGATGATAAATTCCAAACAACAGATGGATTTAGTGCCGGTAGCTCATTAAACCCGTTTGCCTCCGGCCTAGATCACGGCCTCCGACAAACAGGTTTAATGAATTCGTTGCCTGAAGACCGTGTGCTAGGTCGGAAGGGAATGAATTCATTAAATGTTAATGATATTAGCCATGATGAGCCGCGTTATGTGCCAGAATTAAATGAAGGTGACGGTGTGCGCCATCAGATTTTCGGTTTGGGCACGGTTATGGAGGTTGAGGGTGACATGGCGGTGATTTATTTCAAAGGCAAGGGCACGCGGACGCTGGACATCAGTTTCGCACCCCTGGATAAACTGTAGCTTTGCTACAATTTGGACTATGCATAAAAGGTTGGAGATTTTCAAAATCAAGGTGGCTCGCTTCCGGCGGGTTCGCTGGCCACGACGTGCCCGGCAGTTGAAGCTTATCAGCCGCCATCCGCACGCTGTGCCAGTTTTCACCGTTACTATCTTGTTGCTGCTTAGCGTCGGCGGTTATTTTCTGGCTCGTCAGACTAATAATTTACCACCGGCCCAAAACGCCAAAATTGTCATCATTTCGCACGATCATGAACAGCAAATCGTGCCCAGTAAGGAGCCGACAGTTGGTGCCCTGTTGGCCAAATTACACCTAACGCTCAACCAGGGCGACGTCGTCGAGCCAGCTCTGTCGACACCGATTGACCAAGATGAGTTTCGGATTAATATTTACCGGGCCGTGCCGGTGGAGATCGTTGATGGCGCCCAGCGCACGTTTGCCTTTAGCGCCGGCACGACGCCGCGGGCCATTGCCCAGCAAGCCGGTGTCACCGTCTACCCGGAAGACGGCGTCACTACCACGCCGAATCAAAATTTCGTGGCCGACGCGAGCATCGGCGAGCAGGTCGTTATTGACCCTGCCACCCCTGTTAACGTCAACCTCTATGGTACCCAGCTGGTGATGCGCACCCGAGCGACAACCGTCGGCGGCTTGATCAAGGAGAAGAACATTCATCTAGCGGCCAGTGATCAAGTGACGCCGGCGACCACTACACCGCTAAGCGCCGGCATCCAGGTTTTGATCGAGCGCAATGGCGTCAAAATCGAGACCGTCACCCAGACCATCGCCACGCCGATCCAGACCATTAGCGACGCCACCTTGGCTTATGGCACCAACGCCGTCCGCCAACAAGGCTCGCCCGGACAGCAAATCGTCACCTATCAGGATAAATTAGTTAATGGCGTAGTCGTTGGCCGTACGCCCTTGCAAACGGTCGTCACCCAGCAGCCGGTCACCGAAATCGTGGTTATCGGCACCAGCCTGAGCGGCATCAAGGGCGACATGGCGCTGGCCGGCATCGCACCCAGCGATTATCAATATGCCGATTACATCATCAGCCACGAATCCGGTTGGTGCCCGACCAAGGCCCAAGGCGAAGTTGGCACTTGCCCACCCTATGCCGGCTCTGTGCCAAGTTACGGCGGCTATGGCCTATGCCAGGCGACGCCTGGCAGCAAAATGTCGGCCGATGGCTCGGACTGGGCCACCAACCCCATTACTCAATTGAAGTGGTGCTCCGGCTATGCTGCCAGCCGTTATGGCAGTTGGTACAACGCCTATGTCCACTGGCTAGATAACCACAGCTGGTAACCACATGAGCGAAATCCCTACCAAAAAATCTCTCGGCCAGCACTGGCTAGAAGACCCCGACAGCCTGCAAGCCATGCTGGCAGCAGTCGATGTCCAGCCGGCTGACACTGTCCTGGAAATCGGTTCCGGCCCAGGCAGCCTGACGAAGTTATTAATCAGTAAGGCCGAGCGCGTAATCGCTGTCGAGCTGGATAAAAAATTGGCCGACCAACTCGCCAAGGATCTGCTAGCCATCAACCTGCAAGTAATAAACCAAGACATTTTACATTTTGATTTCACTAGCCTGCCGCCTGGCTACAAGCTGGTCGCCAACATCCCCTACTATCTGACCAGCAACCTGATCCGGACTATCAGCGAGACGACCAATCCACCAACTAATGCCGCATTGCTGATCCAGAAAGAAGTTGCCGAGAGGGTAGCCGCCAAGCCCGGCCAAATGTCGCTGCTCAGCGTAGCGGCTCAGTTTTATTGGGAAGCGAAGTTGGGCGAAATCGTGCCGGGTTATCTCTTCACACCGCCGCCGAAAGTCGACTCGCAGATTTTAATTCTCAAACGTCGCTCGCACCCCCTTTTCCCGGACGTCGACACCACCAAATTTTTCCGGTTGGTCAAAGCCGGCTTCGCCCAGAAACGCAAAACGCTGCTTAATAATCTCAGCAACGGCCTACAACTAAGTCGAGAAGAAACCCAAGAGCTGTGCGAAAAAGCCGGCATCGATCCAGTACGCCGCGCCCAAACCCTCAGCCTAGAAGAGTGGTACCAGCTATACTTGATATGTTAAGTATTCAGGCATAAAATTAAATCATGGCTCCCACCAACAACCTCAGCTATCTCGTCCAACATCTGGCCGCCGTCATGGGCCGCCAAACCGATCAAGTCCTCCAAGAACAACTCGGCATCGGCCTCAGCCAGTTCAAAATCTTGATGGTTCTGGAATGGAATCCGCGCGTTCAGCAACGCACCATCGCCAGCAGCCTCGGTCAGACCGAGGCCAGCATCAGCCGCCAGATTAAGTTATTGAAAAACAAGAAATTACTAGTCAGCCGCCAGGATCCGCAGAACCGCCGCAAGCATATCACGGCGCCGACGCCGCTAGGCATGCAGCTGACCGAAGCCGCTGGCGACATCTTGCGCCGCAGCCTCGGCCTGGAATTCGCTGCCATCGGTGATGACCAGCTGATGCAACTTATTACCGGTCTGCAACGGCTGCACGCCATCGTCTGCCAACCCGGGAAACTGGGCGCCTGCGACCATCCCCTAGGAATATAAAACCGCTAGCATTTCTTGATTGAAAGTGCTATAATCTAGATGTCACTTAGGTGGCAAATACGGGGCTGAATTTTAAGCTCGACGTTGTACTTTATCGGTTGGATCAGCAGGTCGCTTGTCAGCGTATAGACAAACCCTTTTAGATGCAAATCTTAAAGATCGCTTTACTGCATTTGTAAGCAACGGACTTAACGGTCTTGCTGCTACTTTTGCTGCTAAAGCACCAGCTTTAGTTTAATCTAGAGCCGCGCTGAACGTGACGCCTTGGTAACGCGAAAGCGCGCCATATTTCCAGGGACGCTCAACTAGCCCCGTCCTAGCTAGTTGCTAAGATTTTGGACTTTGGGAACGAGTCATTTTGTCCGTTTCGAAACTCGTTTCCGAGACACCCCAAACGGAATAAACCTGTAGAAGACCAACCATGATAAATCGACGGACGCGGGGGCAGTACCCGCCAGCTCCTCCATTATTTGTTATGACAACTTCAGAAATAGCCTCGCAATCAAGCGAGGAAGTTCAATGGGTCATCGATCTCGTTAGAGGTATTGACACATTCACCCCTCCTGACGATCCGCTTATGGGCGAGACCGACGATAATATCCTGGCTCCTAATCTCGAAGATCTTTTGCGGCAGCCGCGGACAGTCCTGACCACCCTATCCGAAGAGGGCTCCCTAACTGGCTTTACCCTTTCTGTACCGATTGGTCAAATGGACCCTACTCGTGCGGCAGAAACAGATGAAACGGCATACATTTATTACATTGCGATTACGCCGGCCAAACGTGACCAAGATTTTGTAAAGCCACTGATGGCGGCAACCTATGCCGACCTTCGCCATAACGGCTACTCCTTTTTTGAAGTTGATCTATTATTGTCCGAAAATTGGGCAGATAACTTTGAAAAGAATTTACCGGTGGAGGCAATTGTCGGCAAACAGGATCACGTCAAATGGGAAAAAGTGGGGCCTCAGCGTTCAATGCGGGTCGATTTGGGCAAACTGAGCAACAGTTAATATCTCGACACTTTGATTAATCTTCTGGCTTATGCTATAATTAACAGGTAAAGTAAGCAGGGCGCTTATTCGGTAAGCGCTTTTTTATTGGAAAAACATGACTGAGGCCAAACAAGATCCTAATAAGATCCGGAATATCGCTATTATCGCCCACGTTGACCACGGCAAAACGACCTTGGTCGATGGGCTATTGAAGCAGTCCCAGACTTTCCGTGGTAACCAGGCTGAAATGACCCAGGATCTGATCATGGACAGTGGCGACCAGGAGCGCGAGCGGGGAATTACGATTACTGCCAAGGTGACGGCTGTGCAACGCGATGACTACCGGATCAATATTATTGATACTCCGGGGCATGCCGACTTCTCCGGCGAAGTTGAGCGGACGCTCAATATGGCCGACGGCTGCATTCTGATCGTCGACGCTCAGGAAGGGCCGATGCCACAGACCAAATTCGTGCTCAGCAAGGCCCTGGCGTATGAGCTGAAGCCGATCGTTATTATTAATAAGATAGACAAGGCGAGCTCGCGGGTGGCCGAAGTCGAGGACGAAATTGCCGATTTGTTCCTGGAGTTGGCCGTTCACGAAGACCAACTACACTATCCTGTCTACTACGCCGTTGGTCGCGGCGGCAAAGCTTGGGCCGAGGTGCCAGCCAACGCCGAAGCCGCGGGAGATTTATCAGTAATTTTTGACGCCATTATCGAGCATATTCCAGCGCCGGCCATTGAGCAGAACAAACCGTTCCAAATGCTGGTCACGGCCTTGGCCTGGGATAACTTCAAGGGCAAATACGCTGTTGGGCGGATCACCCGCGGTCACGTCAAGCCTGGCGATCCAGTGGTTTTATGTCAAAAAGACGGCACTCAGAGCAAAGCCAAAGTCGAAAATGTTTATATGAGCCATGGCCTAGACCGCTTCGAAGTGCCAGAAGGTGTGGCCGGTGACATCGTGCAATTAACGGGGGTCAGTGAAGCAAAGATTGGCGAAACGATTGCCGACGCGGCTGAGCCGGAAGCCCTGCCAGTACTAGAAATTGAAGATCCAACGCTGAAGATTTATCTAGGGCCGAATACCTCGCCGTTCAAAGGCACGGAGGGCGAATTCACCACTAGTCGGCAGATTGGCGAACGGCTAAAAAGAGAGTTGGAAACCAACGTCGGGCTGCGCGTCGAGGAAGCAGGTATCGGCTTCCTGGTTAGCGGTCGCGGGGAGCTCCACCTCAGTGTGCTGATTGAGGCAATGAGAAGAGAGGGTTATGAGTTCGAAGTCGGCCGTCCCCAGGTCGTTACCAAAGAAGAAGTTGGTAAAACGGTCGAGCCTATAGAAGAGTTAATTATCGAAGTACCAGCCGAGCATGTCGGCGCCATCCAAATGGAGCTCGGCGCCCGGCGCGCCGTTCTGCAAGAACAATTCGCCAGTCCCAAAGGACTGACCAAGCTGGTCTATAAATTGCCGACCCGAACGCTGTTGGGTTTGCGCAACATCCTGATGACCAATACCAAGGGCACGATTATTATGAACTCGCTAATGGTCGGCTACGAGCCGCTCGGCGTCGCCCTCCAGCAGCTGCGCAACGGCGTGATCGTGTCGTTCGAAGCCGGCGTCACTACCCCATATTCTCTGCAAATGGTTGAAGAGCGCGGCGTAACTTTCGTTGGCCCCGCCGAGAAAGTCTATGCCGGACAGATAGTCGGGCTCAACAAACGCCAGGAAGACCTGGAAATGAATGTCTGCAAGGCCAAGCACCTGACTAATATGCGCAGCTCGTCCAGCGACGGCGTGGTTCAGCTGACGCCGCCGACGATCTTCAGCCTCGAAGAATGCATCGACTTCATCGAGAATGATGAATTGCTGGAAGTCACGCCCAAGTCACTACGCCTGCGCAAACGCGAACTCGATCCTACCAAACGCAAACGTCAGCAAAAATCTGCGGCCCGCTAGCAAAATAGAGTAAAATTGGTATAATATGAGTAGCATGAACGGTGGCCTAGAAGATTTAAATAATCAGCGGAACAAACCCTCGGCTCTCCGGGCTCTTAGCATTGCCCTCGCTGGTGGTCTTGGCGCGGCTGCTTTGCCCAATCAACACACCGCGGCTCAGCGCCAAGAAGCTATAGACCCTCCCGATCCTGATGAGCCGAACATGGTGGAGAGAGTAATCCGCCACGGTTTTGCTTGGGTGACCGATCACCTCCCCCCTGAGCTAGGCGGAGGTAATCCGTCATTTGGGCGAGAAATTCAACAAGGTTTTACTGCTCCAGGTAATATTGAGGCGGTCGGCCAAGTTTTGCGTGGCGAAAAGCCTGAGTAAGATCGGCCTCAGCAGATTATCAGGCATGAATTGTTATAATTATTGATATGGGACAAATGATTACTCTCTCAGGTGGTGGCGAAGACTTTCCTGCTTATTTAGCAAAGCCGGCTGGACAGGCTAAGGGCGGGATTATTGTTATTCACGAAATTTGGGCGCTCAACAAGCATACCAAGGACATCGCTGACCGTTTTGCGGCTGAGGGCTACGTCGCTCTGGCGCCCAACTTGCTGACCGACCTGAACATCATCGAGGAGAAGGGCCGGCAGCTGTCGCAAGATTTATTTAATCCCAAGACGCGCAACGAAGCTCAGCCCAAGATCCGAGCCCTGATGGCGCCGATTCAGACGCCGGACTTCGCGCCGAAGACCTTGGCCAAAGTGAAAGCTTGCTTCGACAAGCTATATGAGATGCCGGAGGTGAGCCAGAAGGTTGCTATTACCGGTTACTGCTTCGGCGGCAGTTACAGCTTTTCACTGGCCATGGCCGAGCCGCGGCTCAAAGTTGCCATGCCGTTCTACGGCCATACCACCGACGATGTCGAAGAACTCAAGAAGATTAAGTGTCCGGTGCGAGCTTTTTACGGCGAAAATGACGAGAATTTGATGACTAGCTTACCGCAGCTGAAAGAAAACATGAAAAAGGCTGGCGTCGATTTCGAGGCCAAAGTTTATTCCGGCACCGGCCACGCTTTCTTCAATGATACTAATCCGTACGCTTACAACGAAGCGGCTGCTAAAGACGCCTGGTCACGCGTCCAGGATATTTTGAAAAACTTTATGGTCTAAGATAACGAAAAGCCGCCGAGATAATTTTCCCAGCGGCTTAAGGTATTCGGCCTACTTAGGCAGAACAATTTTCAGACGAGAAAGGGGGCGACTCCGGCGCGTACCTCACGCGCGCTAAAGTTTGTCATTGCCTGCCCGTTAGATCTAGGACTTTTCAATGGATTACCCCCTTTCTTTGTTCGAATTGTTAATGCTAATAATATATCACCATGTTTTTGAAAATAAAAGTCCCTTCAGCAGGCCACTATTGACCCTTGCGAAAACCCCCGGACTCTGTTACACTGACCTCACTAGAAAAGCTGCTAATAACGTTTCGTTAGGTTCTAGATTTCAGTAAATAATGTTCAAGAGGCGCAGCTAACTGGAATGCCATGTTACCTCTGACAATAAATGGAGTGTAGTCCATGGCAACCAAACTATTTGTCGGCTCACTGGCGTGGGGAACCACCGATGACAGCCTGAAAGATTTCTTTTCAGCCGCTGGCACCGTTGTTTCTGCCAATGTCATTGTGGACCGAGATAGCAACCGCAGCAAAGGCTTCGGTTTTGTCGAAATGTCCAGCGACGAGGAGGCCAAGAAGGCCGTCGACGAGCTGAACGGCAAAGAGCTCGACGGCCGCGCCATCGTGGTCAGCGAAGCCCGCCCGCGCGAAGAGCGCCCGCGTTACTTAAGGCAGGATACGGAACTTGTTCTAACTTAGTGGAAATGAGCAGAAGCAATTCTGCTCATTTTTTATGCCTGAAATTTTCAGGACTTGAGGCTGGCGATGATGGTTTTGGCGTCGGTCGCGGCAGCCTGGATGTCGTTTTGGGCGGTCTTGAGTTGGTCGCGGTAGCTGCTTAGTTCGCCGGTGGTGTAGCCGCTGGGGGTCAAGCCCAGGACTGTGGTCTCGACGCTGCTGGACAGGTTCTGGGCAGTGCTGATCTTGCTATTCATGTCGCTGAGGTCGTTTTGGATAGCCGTGCTACTGCTGGAGTTGACGCGGCTGGCTAGTTTTCCGGCCAAGGTCGTTAATTTGCCCTCGGCAACTTGCTGGTCATCAGCCGTGCGCACCAGATTAACCTGTGGCACGACGAGCAGGTAAACGCGGTAGTCAGTGATTATGCCCTGAGCGTCACTGGCGGCCGTGGTGACGTCGGTATCGGCGGCTAGCTTGGTTTTCAGGGTTGTCAGGCCATTAATTTCATTCGTTACCTCAGTTGTCAGGGCGGCTTTGTCGCTGCTACTGAGCTTCTGGGCGCCGGAAATTTTGGAGCTAAGGGCGTTCAGGGTCGTGAGGCGGCGGTTAATTTCGTTGGTGCCACGGGTGATGATGTTTTGCAGTCGAGCAGAGCTGGCCGCTGGGGTGCCGGCAGCTACTTGGACAGCCGCCGCGCTGGCCGGCACGAGAACTAGGCCAGCCACGCTGGCTATCAGGGCGAGACGGGTGAAGTTGATGCGTTTCATGAAAAGCTGACTCCTTTTACGGTTCTAAATTTAGGTGATTTTACTGAGGAACGGCTGTGAAAGTTGACTGGTCGTTCAGGCTGCTATTGGTGCTAGTAAGATCCTGGCTGCTCTGGTTATTGGCACTGTCGGCGCTGTTGAGGTCACTCTGCAGATCAGACTTGCTAGTGCCGCTGGGCGAGCTAGTGGTCGCCGTCTTGCTGCTGGCGAACTTCGGGCCGGCGTTATTACTGGTTTCGGTAGCGGCATTAAGAGCGTTAGTGCTGTTTTGGTCGCTGTGATAGACAAACCAACCAACGAAAGCAATAATTGCCACAATGGCGACGATTAGGATCGTCTCGACGCCGCTAAAACCTTGCTCTGAAATACGTTTCGACATTAATAGTTCCTTATAAATTACTTACGTTTATACTGTACGCCACTGTCTCCGGCCTCTGCAACCATAAAAAGTATCAGGTCCGGCCTTGACCGGCTGGTGGTCCGGCGACTAGGCTAGAGGGAAGATGTCCGCACTGTATGACGCCCGCAACCGCGCCAAGGCCTTGATAACCACCCGGCCTGCTTGGCCGCTGTCTTTCCGGCCCGACAAGGAGTTGGAAACGGCCGATGTCGCCGAAGCCCGGGCCTATATTGCCAAGTACTGGGCCAAAGTCACCCGCCTGCACCCTGAGGATGACGAAAGTCTGCTCGGCCTGCCGAAACCCTACCTGGTGCCGTCCTACCGCGAGAAAACCGGTTTCGATTATAACGAACTGTATTATTGGGACAGTTATTTTATGATCCAGGGCCTGCTCGACAGCGGCCACCAAGAGTTGGTTGGCGGCATCTTGGAAGATCTGCTGGCGCTGTTCAAGCGCTTCAAGGTCATCCCCAACGCCTCGCGTACCTACCTAACAGGTCGCTCGCAGCCGCCTTTCCTATCTAGTTTCATCTTCGATGTCTATCAACAGTACAAACTGGACAAAACCTGGCTAGAGCAACACATGGAAATCGCCAAGGCCGAATATAACGTCGTCTGGATGGGCGTCAAGAAACCGAACGAGCGTCAAATTTTCCGTGGCTTGAGCCGCTACTACGACATCAACTACCTGCACGATCTGGCCGAGGCCGAGAGCGGCTGGGATATGACGCCGCGCTTCGACCGCCGGGCGCTGAATTTCCTGCCAGTTGACCTCAACGCCTTGTTATATAAGTACGAAACTGACTTCGCCCGGGCCGCCCGGATTTTCGACGACAAACGCGAGGCTGCCAAGTGGGATGACGCTGCCCGGCTACGCCAAACGACGATGAATGAGCTGATGTGGGATCGCACCGGTGGCCTGTACTATGACTACAATTATGTCAAAGAGAAGCGCGGTACGGTAGCAGTCTGGCCGCTTACTTCCCGATGTGGGCCGGCATGGTGGACGACCAGCAAGCCGCCGCGCTAGTCAAAAATTTACGCCGGTTCGAGAATAAAGGCGGTCTAGCCACCACTGATTCCCGGCCACTAGGCCAATTCGTGCTAGGCTCGATGCCCACTCAGTGGGCCTACCCCAACGGCTGGGCGCCGCTGCACTTCATCGTCGTCAAAGCCCTAGAGCGCTACGGCTATCACCAGGACGCTAGGCGAATCGCCATGAAGTGGCTGAAGACCAACCTGCAGTGGTTCAACGAGCAGCACCTGTTCATGGAAAAATACAACGTCGTGTCACCGGAGAAACCGCCCATCAAGGGCGTCTATCCATCGCAGACCGGTTTCGGCTGGACCAACGCCGTCTTCGAGCGTTTCTGCCAAGATTACGTCGACCGTCCACTGTGATGTATAATTATCTCTGTTAATTTGGGCATGTAGCTCAGCTGGCTAGAGCGCGGCATTCACATTGCCGAGGCCGAGGGTTCGAGTCCCCCATTGCCCACCAATTTCCGTAAAGTATGCGAAGGGTATAAATTGTTTTCTAACCCTTGGATTATAACTGTCGTAACTGGGCTAGTTGTGGCTATTGTAGCTGGAATAATCCTTATTCATTATCAGGAATTAAGAAATAAAAAGCATCAATTTAGAGTTGTGAGAGCAACTTACGGTAAAGATAACAAGACAGTGGACATAACAGATATACTTAACGCAAAGATTAATAACAATAAACTCGACGTCGTACTTTCCAACGACTTAGCCGGCGACCCGATCGAAGGAATCACTAAGCTGGGCAAAGTTAAGTATAGATTAGACGGCAAAGTTTACGAGAAAGAATATGTTGAAATGGAAACAATCAGGTTACCATAATTTTTATGACCAAAGACCTAACCCTTGACGTTTATCAAAAACTTATTTCCAAGTTGGTTATCGAGCGTGGCTATGACCAGGAAACGGTTTCGGAAGTCTTCACTCTATTGGTCGAGGAAGTCGGCGAGTTGGCTAAGGCCATCCGTAAAACCAACGGTCAAAAAGTGCATCTGGATTCCAAAACCCACGAAGTCGGTGAGGAGCTGGCTGACGTTTTCTGGCTGGTGATCGACCTTTGCAACCGCTTGGGCATCAATTTGGCCGACGCTTTTGATGCCAAAGAAGCCAAAAACCAGAAACGGCAACGGCAATGAAACCAGAGCCAAAGTTTGTACCAAAACCCGGGCAAGTTGACTATACCAATATTCGCTATTGTCCGGTTGTCAATTGCGTGGTGCGTTTCGGTGATGAGATTTTGTTGCAGCAACGAGCCCAGCACTTACGTTTATATCCCGGTTTCTGGAGCGGAATTTCTGGTTTTTTGGATACCAATGACAGTATCGAGGCTAAAGTTTATGAAGAGTTAGCCGAAGAAGCTGGTATCAACAAGCAATCTGTTAAACAGATAAAAGTCGGTCAAGTTTTGGTCCAAGAAGCGCCTGGCTACGGCAAGACCTGGATCGTCTTCCCGGTTTTGGTGACTTTGAAGAGTAAGCTGGAGCCCAAGCTGAATTGGGAAGCGGCTGGTATGCAGTGGGTGCCAATCAAAGCAGCTGAGCAGCGAGAATTACTGCCAGGCTTCGAAGCTGTCCTCGCTACTTTCTTCGGCAATAAGGTAAACTAGACAGCATGGGCAATTATTACGTAACGACGTCTATTCCGTATGTCAATGGCGAGCCGCACCTCGGGCACGCCATGGAATTCGTGATGGCCGACGTCCTGGCCCGCCGAGCGCGGCAGCAGGGCGAAACAGTGCTGTTCAGCATGGGTACCGACGAGCACGGCGGCAAAATCGCCGAGAAAGCCGCCGAGCTGAAATTAACGCCCCAAGCCCTGGCTGATCAAATGTCACAGCATTTCGTGGCGCTGGCCAAGAAGCTCAATATTAGCAATGACCGCTTCATCCGAACTACCGACCCGGGCCACGAGCAACGATCCGGGCTGATCTGGCAAGCTCTGGCCAAAGATATTTACAAAGGCAAATACAGCGGTTGGTATTGCACCGGCGACGAAGCGTTTTTCACCGAAGCAGAGGTTAAAGCCAATAATGGCATTTGCCCCAACCACAACAAGCCGTACGAAAAGATCGAAGAAGAAAACTATTTCTTCAAGCTCAGCGCCTACACTGAGCCGATTACCAAAGCCATCGAGAGCGGCGATTTTAGCGTTGTGCCCGACAGCCGGCGCAACGAAATTCTATCGGTTCTAAGGGGCGGGCTCAACGACATCAGCGTTTCGCGGCCAAAAGATAAGATCAGCTGGGGCATTCCGGTGCCCGGCGACGCCACCCAAGTCATGTACGTCTGGTTCGAAGCCCTAATGAACTACATCACGGTTCTAGGCTATCCAGAGCACGCCGACTTCAAGAATTTCTGGCCGGCCAACGTCCAAGTCATTGGCAAAGACATCATTCGTTTCCATGCCGCCATTTGGCCGGCAATGTTGCTCGGCATGGGCCTGCCGCTGCCGAAAATGCTGTACGTTCACGGTTTCATTAATATTGATAATAAGAAAATGAGCAAAAGCCTTGATAACTACATCTCTCCAGACGCTGTGATCGACAAATACGGGGCCGACGCCTTCCGCTACTTTTTCTTGCGACACATTCCGAGTTATAACGACGGCGATTTCAGTTGGGAGACATTCGAAAATGCTTACAACAGCGAATTGGCCGACGAGCTAGGTAATGCCGTGCAGCGCACGGCGGCCATGGTGCAGCAGTATCAGCAGGGAGTGATCGGCGACACGCCGGCAGCCGAACATGATGTCGCGGCCTACGTGGCAGCGCTGGCTAACTGCCGTTTCGACCGGGCGCTTGACGAAGTCTGGGATCAGGTCCGCGGTCTGAACCAATATATTGACGAAGAGAAGCCGTGGGTAATCGCCAAGGAAGGCGACGCCGACCATTTGCGCGAAGTCCTGGCCTACCAAGCCAGCGCCTTGTTAGAAATTGCTGACTTACTACTACCTTTCTTGCCCGACACGGCGGCCAAGATCAAAGCCGTCTTCAGCACCGGTGTCATTCGGCCCGCCAAGGGCACGCTGTTCCCCAAAACCACCACTCTGCCCAAGCCCACCTGAAAAGCCATGGAACTCGTCGACACCCACTGCCATATTCAGTCAGCCGGTTTGAAAATTGGCGAAAAGGGCACCCGCCAACTGTGGGCCAAAGCGCCCGAGCTGACCGCTGACCGGATAGTGGCCAATGCTGTTGAAGCTGGTGTAACGCGCCTGCTCTGTGTCGGTTGTGATTTGGAGGACAGTCAATTGGCGGTAGATTTCGTCCGGGACCGGCCGGGGTGCTGGGCGACGGTTGGCATCCACCCGCATGAGGCCCAACATTTCGCCGGCCAGGCCGACGTGTTAGCCGACTTCGCGCGGTTAGCCACCCAACCCAAGGTGGTCGCTGTCGGTGAATGCGGCTTGGACTTTTATTATGAGCATTCGCCACGGCCGGCACAGGTCGAGGTCTTAAAGTTTCAAATCGAACTGGCCCTCAAGCACGATCTACCCCTGATATTTCACGTTCGGGAGGCTTTCGATGACTTCTGGCCGATCTTCGATCAGTATCAAGGTCTACGTGGCGTATTGCACAGTTTCACGGATACGGCCGAAAATCTGGGAAAAGCCCTCGACCGCGGGCTATATATTGGCGTCAACGGCATCGCTACTTTTACCAAAAATCCGGAAAATTTGACAGTTTTTCAAAAAATCCCGTTGGAAAAATTACTACTAGAAACAGATGCCCCCTTCTTGACACCGGTACCCTATCGTGGTACCATAAACGAGCCAAAACGTGTGGGCTCTATTGCTGAGTTTATAGCCGGGCTACGCGGCGAAAGTCGTGAAGATTTGGCCGCGGCCACGACCAGCAATGCCCGAAAACTGTTTGGTATCTGAATTTATTAATCAAATATCACATTTATCATGATGAATAACATTTTCTCAGGTGAATTTCGTCTGTCCCCCGGCTGGGCGCAGGCGGCTATTGACCGCTATAACACGACTGACAAGGCCCGGTTCAATCTGGGTTACGCCGCCCGGGCGCAATTCCCGGAGCTTTATACCTATACTCCACCGGTTAATTCGTCCAACACGGCGCCCGGTGAAGTCATTATGAGAAATTTGCCTGTTGAGGCACCAGCGCCAATCGAGCAAGCTGCGCCTTGGACATCTACCAACACTGTTCCCGGCGAGGTCGTGACGCGGGTTATGCCGAGCCACACCGAAATCAGCGCTAATCTGCAGCACCTGACCGCCGCCCGCCAGCAAATTGAAGACGCTCTTAGGAACGGCCTATGAACCTGTTACCCAAGATTTTTCCGCAAAGTGACGACCAGCAGCAAGCTAAGTTGGAGCGCCAGCTAATCCGCGAAGAAGCCAAGCTGGGTGGCCAAATATTCGGTCCGGTGGCCAAGAATCACCGCCGCGAATTTTTCTGCTTGGACGAGCACACTTGGGTGTGGTTCGAGGAATGGATTGAGAACGGTCAACGCCAAGCGGTCACCACTCGTTACAACGTCCGGCCAACCGGCATCTTGAAATCCCAAGACGGGCAGGGCTACCAGCCAGTTGACCGCGAAGAAGCGCGGCACCTGGTCCAGGCAGCCGATCTGTACTGGAAGCGCATCAATCAACACTATAGCCAACTGCTGCACGCCGCCTAAACCGAACGAGCACCATGTCTCAGCCGAAAATTTATTTGGATCATGCGGCAGCAACGCCGGTCGACCCGAGAGTTTTAGCCACCATGCAGCCATATTTCGCGGCTAATTTTTATAATCCGTCAGCAACCTATGACGCCGCTCGGGCTGTCCGAAAGGCTTTGGACGCCGCCCGCGGGCGAGTGGCGCACTGGCTAGGCGCCAAGTCGAACGAAGTTATTTTCACGGCCGGTGGCACGGAGGCCAACAATCTGGCGATTCATGGCGTGATGCGCCAATTTCCGAAAAGCAACATCGTGGTCAGCGCCATCGAGCACGACTCGGTGCTGGTGCCGGCCAACCGCTACGATTGTCGGCAGATTAAAGTTCAGACCGATGGCCGGCTAGATCTCGACGACCTGCGCGCCAAAATTGACGACCAAACCATGCTGGTGAGCATTGTTTATGCCAGCAACGAAATCGGTACCGTCCAACCGCTGCGCGAGGTTGCCAAGATTATTGATGAGAAAAGAGCTGAACGATCAGGCGCTAAGGCCTTACCGCTGTACTTCCATAGCGACGCCTGCCAAGCGGCTAATTATCTCGATTTACATGTTAACCGTTTGGGCGTTGATCTGTTAACGCTGAACGGCGGTAAAATCTATGGGCCGAAGCAGAGCGGTGCGCTATTCGTCAAAGCCGGCGTTGAATTGCAGCCGCTGATTGATGGGGGCGGTCAAGAGCGCGGGCTGCGTTCCGGCACTGAAAACGTCGCCGGCGCTATTGGCTTGGCCGAGGCGCTGGATTTGGCGCAGACGATGCGCCAGACGGAAAGCCGGCGTTTGCGGAGCCTGCAGGCGCATTTCCTCGAACTCTTAGCCGAAAAAATCCCGGCGGCCGTCGTCAATGGCTCGCTGAAGTATCGCTTGCCAAGCAACCTGCATTTCACCATACCCGGCAAAGACAACGAGCGGTTGCTGGTCGAGCTAGACGAAGCCGGTATCCAGGCCGCCGCTGGTTCGGCCTGCAGTGCCCGCAATGATACGCCGTCGCACGTCTTGCGGGCCATCGGGCTCAGCGACATTCAAGCGCGGGCTAGCTTGCGCTTGACAATGGGGCGAGCCACGACGCCGGCTATGATTGAGCGTGCGGTCAGCGTTTTGAGCCGGCTAGATTAAGTTTCCGGCCATAAGCGTTATACTGCTAGTTATGCGCCAGCGCCGGCAGATTTTTGGCACCAGTCTTATAGTTACGCTATCTGTTATGACACTGTCGGTTAGCGCGGCCTCGAATGTCGCCGGCGTCACCCAGAGCTATTCGGCTGGTTCGGCGGTCCAAGCCGGTATGATGGCCGAACTCCAACCCGGCAACCCCCAAGCTGTCATCCCGCTCACCGGCGCTAACCCGAAACTCATGCTGGGGGTCGTCGTGCCAGCCAGCAACGCCGCCATCGTCTTGTCGCCGACTAACCCGTCGCAACAACAAGTCCTGGTCGCCACGGCCGGCCGCTACGATATCTTAGTCACCAACCAGAACGGGCCGATCAAGAGCGGTGATTACGTCACACTGTCGTCGCTGGACGGAATCGGCATGAAGGCCGACAGCAACCAAGCGGAAGTCATCGGCCAGGCTGTTGGTAATTTCAACGGCAGCAGTGGCGCCCTCGGCACAGCCAAACTCAAAGACCAAACCGGCCGGGGTACCAACGTCGCCATCGCTAGCATCCCGGTGAACCTTGATATCATGCCCAACCCCTTGTACCACTCGGGACCGGCCTTGGTGCCGGGCTTCTTGGATAAGTTCGCCAACGGCCTGGCCGGTAAGCAAGTCAGCTCGGCGCGTGTTTATTTGGCGCTAATTCTACTGCTGGCGACCAGCTTCATAGTCTTCAGTGTTCTATATGGCAGCCTGCGCGGCAGCTTGGTGGCCCTAGGACGTAACCCCTTATCCAAGCAGTCGATCATGCGCGGCTTGCTGCAATCGCTGATTGCTGTGCTGGTAATTTTTACTGTAGGCATTTTTGCAGTATACTTGCTCCTGAAGCTTTAGCGTGATTAAGCCGATGGCTGGCTGGAGTTCTGACTTAAAAGTAGTAACGGTGGGTACCTAAAAAATATGACCATCTGGTGGTTAGCTGTTATCCTTGGGGCGCTCGGCAGCGCCGGAATCGGTTTCGTTTGGTTAGTCGTCCACATTAACCGGGCGGCGCTGAATGGTACCGGTGGCGGGCGGGCCGTGCCTGATTCCTGGGAAGAGGCCGCCGATCAAGACGTCGAGCACTTCTTCGACGAAAACTTCCGGCAAGAATTACGTAACCGGGGCCGTTTGCATTTCGAGAAAATAATCGGCGAGAACGCCATGTTCTTGCAGCAGGACTTGCGGCTGACGACTTCCCAGCTGAATGACTACATGAAGACCGAGATCACCCGCAAGCTGCGCGAAGAATTCAATAAGTACGAACAATCCATCATGGATGCCAAGCAGTTGGCCATCGAATCGATCCAGAAAACCAACACTGCCATCGACGAGCAGCGCCAGGTACTCAGCGACCAAGTCCAGAAACAAATTACGGCCGAAAAACAACAATTACTGGAGCATTTCGAGACCAATATGGCCGACATCGTCAACCATTATATTTTGGCGGCTGTCGGTAACCAGATTGATTTGAACGACCAACTGGAATACATCTTGGCCGATCTGGAAGCCAACAAGCAGGCGATTATCGAGGACATCCAGCATGGCGCCTAGTCAGTCGTTGGCTCAAATCAGCTTGCCAGCCCTGGTGGTCAGCCGGGTTGACGTTGGCCGCTTGCTGCGCGAACTGGAAGCCATTGACGAGCAGCTACTGCAGCTCGGTTTACGCCACAGCGGTGCGGCCACACAGCTGCCCAAAACCAGCCGCTTGCTAGAAGAAACCGCCGAACTCAACAAGTGCAATTTGCTACAAGCCGATGATCGCCACCAGTTGCGCCAATTACTGGAAACGGTGCGGCAACGGGCGCCGCTGTTGCACGTCAGCTTTAGCGCCGACCCGTCGCCAGTCTTCCTGGGGAAATTAGTCAGCTGGTTACGGCAGGAGATCAATCCCCACGTGTTATTGACTATCGGTCTGCAGCCAAATATTGGCGCCGGTTGCGTGGTGCGCAGCACCAATAAATATTTCGACTTCTCATTGCGTCAGAACTTTGCCCAGAAACACGACTTGTTGAAAGCGGCCCTGACACCCGCGGCGCCAGTGGCGGAGGCGCCGCATGGCTGACAGCCAAACCCACTTCGACCGCTTAGTGTCTGGCGGTAACCCAGTCGGCGAAGTTGTCGCCGTCGAGAACTTCATGGTTACCGTCCGGGGACTGCAGCCTTGCGCCATCCACGCCCTAGTCATGTTCGATGACGGCAGCAAAGGCTTCGTTCAACAGATTCAACCGGAATACGTATTGGTTATGCACCTCGGTGCCCACAGCGTCCAGCCCGGCGCTATGGCGGTTGTTCAACATCAAGAGCTGGTTTGCAAGGTTGGCAAAGATTTCGTCGGCCGAGTGGTTTCGGTGACTGGCGACCCGCTCGATGGTAAGGGCCCGATCGCGGCTGACGGCGTGTGGCCGGTTTTCAACGCCGCGCCGCCGCTCTATGACCGCCGCTTAGTGGCCGACCAACTGGAGAGCGGCGTTACAGTTGTTGATGGTTTGTTCCCGATCGTCCGCGGCCAGCGCATGGCGCTGCTCGGCGACAGCAAATCCGGCAAGAGCACTCTAGCAACACAGCTGACCATTAACCAGAAGAACACCGATCAAATTGTTGTTTACTGCCTGATTGCCAAGCGGCGGGCTGACGTTGACACAGTCTTGAATCGGCTGCAGCAGAATGGCGGCCTGGACAAGACCATTGTCGTCGTTTCGACGATGTTCGAATCGCTGGTCGTCAGCTATTTGGCGCCCTATGTGGCTTGCTCAATGGCCGAATACTTGTGGCAGAAAACCGACCAAGACATGCTGGTGATTTATGATGATTTGACTAGCCATGCCCATGTCTACCGCGAAATAGCGCTACTGTCCGGCACCAGCCCGGGGCGCGACTCCTATCCCGGCGATATGTTCCACGCCCATTCCAGCCTGTTGGAAAGGGCTGGCCGCCTGGAGCGCAGCGGTAAGTGTCTGACAGCCGTGCCCTTGGTGCACGTGCCGGGTAGTGACATCACGGCTTATTTGCCGACCAATATCATGTCGATTACCGACGGTCAATGGGTGCTAGACATGCAGACTTTCCGTTCTGGCATCCGCCCGGCGGTCAGTATCGGCTTGAGTGTTACCCGAGCCGGTGGTGTCGGCCATAACAAACGCCAAAAGGAACTGGCAGCTCGCTGCCTGAAGCTACTAGCCGATTATCGCCAGGCCGAGGAGTTTTCGCATTTCGGCACCGAGCTGGCCGCCGAAGCCCGTCATGCGCTGGCCACCGGTAAGCGGCTGTTCGCCGTCCTGACCCAAAGCCCTTCGGAGACCTATACATTGATGGCCCAGCAGCTGATGATGGACATTATCTTGGGACTGGCCGAAGGCGAAGACGTCGACATTAGCGTCTTGAAACAAAACACCAACGACTACGCCGCCAAGATCACCAAAGAAGAGGAATATGAGAGCCAACGCGACCAGCTGAAAGCCAAATGTCTGATTGAGCTGCAGGCAGCCGCCAAGCCAGCGGCTGCTCCGGCCGCTACCCAGCCAGCTGATGTCCAGCCAGCCGGAGCCAAACCATGAGACGGCCAGCCGATATCGCCCGCGAGGAAGCCCTGTCAACAGTCCTGGTGGAGCTGACCAGCGCCTTCGAAGGCATCGCCAGCATGCGCATTGCCGAGATCAAAGACCAGGTGCTGCAGTCGACACAGTTTTTCAATGAGCTGTGGCAGATTTACTCTCAGCTGCGGGTCGACAACCTCTTCCGTTTCGGTCGCGAAGACACTCGCAAGGTCGCCGACAAAGAGCTGTACATTATCATTACCGCCGAAGGCGGCTTCAGCGGCGATATTGATCAGAAACTGACTGAGTTGATGCTAAAGACCTATGATCCGGCCAAGCAGGACATTATCGTTATCGGCCACCACGGAGCCACTCAGCTGACGCAACGTGGCGTTAGTTATCAGAAATATTTCAAGCTGCCAGTCCACGACCGCAACATCAATGTCACGCCGATTATCAAGGCCGTTCAGCAGTACCGCTCGACGCAAATTTTCTATCAACAATATGTCTCGCTGTTGGTCCAGGAAGTCCGCCAAATCGAGCTTTTGACGGTCGTCAAGGAACGCGGTGATGCCAGCGACAAGCCGGATGAAATCATTAGCGAGGAAACTTACATTTTCGAACCATCGACTTACGCCGTGGCCGCCCACCTGGAGCGTTCGATGATGCAAATCGCCATCAGCCAGCTGATTCTGGAGTCCAAACTAGCCCAGTATGCCTCGCGGTTCCGGGCCATGACAACGGCCCATGAACGGGCTGATAGCTCCAAGGCCGAATTACATCTGGATTATAACCGGGCCAGGCGTGCCGTCAAGGATGAGCGCCTCAAGGAAATCATTAACGGTTTGAAAAAAGCCAAAATGGGAGCGGTCTAATGGCGGGCGTTGTGACGGCAGTCAAAGAGCTGATCGTTCGGGCCCGTTTCGATGACGACCCGCCGGCACTCAACGAATTAGTGGCTGTCGACAATGGCCACGATACCCAGTTGCTGGTTCATCACATCGAGCCGGGAGGCGTGGCCTTCTGTCTGAATATCCGCGGCGATCTGCGGTTGACCAAAGGTATGGCTGTCAAACGGACGCACCGCGGCATTGAGGTGCCAATCGGTGAAGCCATCATTGGTCGAGTGCTTAACGCTCTCGGCGATCCCTTAGACGGCCGTGAGGCCCTCAGCGGCGAACACGTCGAGCGTAAGGACATCTTCAAGCTGCCACCCCGTAGCAGCGATTTCAGCGTCGCCAAACCGGAAATTTTGGAAACCGGCATCAAAGTCATCGATTTCTTCACGCCTTTCGTCAAAGGTCGCAAAATCGGCATTATCGGTGGCGCCGGCGTCGGCAAAACGGTGCTAACCATGGAATTAATCAATAACATCGCCAAGAGCGGCAGCGGCCTATCATTTTTCGCCGGTATCGGCGAACGTATCCGCGAAGGTCACGAATTATTCATGACCCTAAAAGAGAACGATTTATTGAAAAATACCTGCATTTTCTTCGCCCAGATGAATGAGAACCCGGTGCAGCGTTCCTTAATTGGTATTTCGGCGGCCGCCACGGCCGAATATTTCCGCGACGAGCAGCACAAGAATATCTTGTTCTTCGCTGACAATATGTACCGCTATGTCCAAGCGCGCAACGAGCTAGCTACCATCTTGGACGAAGTGCCGAGCGAGGGCGGCTACGAAGCGACGATTTTCAGTGACGTCAAAATCCTGCAGGACCGGCTGAGCTCCAACCAGAACGGCTCGATCACTTCGGTCCAAACCATTTATGTGCCCGCCGACGACGTCAGTGACCCGGCTGTTCAGTTCATCCAGCACGAAATGGACTCCGTCATCGTCCTCAGTCGTAAAGTCGCCGAGCAGGGCATCCGGCCGGCCGTCGACCTCAACGCCACGACCTCGTCGCTATTGACGCCGGAAATTGTTGGCGAGCGTCACTATCTATTGAGCGTCCAAGTCCAGGCCCTGTTGCAGAAATACGAATCGCTGAAGGGCATTATCGCTATCATCGGCGAAAACGAATTGAGCCCGACTGATCGGCGAGATTACGCCAAAGCCAAACATCTGATTGATAACTTCAACCAGCACCTGTCAGTCATGACTCGCCAGAATGGCGTGCCCGGCGAATTCTTCAGCCGCGAGGAAACGCTGAAAAGCATCGAGGAAATCGTCGTATGAGCGACGCCGACGCCCAGCAGGCCGCCGTCGATCAGAAAAAAGTTATTGGCGACGGTGCTGCTCTAGCGCCGACCGAAGAGGAGAAAAAGCGCTCGCAGGCGATGCGTGATTTCAGCCACGGGGCTGGCACGGGTGGCGGTAATCCGACCATGCGTGTCAAAGTCTATTCGCCCTTCCGTAGTTATTATGACGACCAAGCTTTCAGCATCAGCGCCGAAAATGCTACTGGACCATTCGACGTGCTGCCCCGGCACCACAGCTTCATCTCCTTGCTTAGTGCTTGCGAGCTAGTCATCCGCAGTGTGTCGTATGGCGACCGGCGAATCCGCATTTCTGGCGGCATTATGCATGTCAAAGCCGACCACGTCATTGTTTTCCTAGACGTCTAGCCGATAACTAGGTAATCGAAGCCGAATGAACTGCTGGCTGGTGCCGCCGTTCCAGTGCAAACGCTGAAACCGGTCGTCGAGCGATTGACGTAATAAGCTAATCCAGCAGCTGCCGAGCCGATCGGTGTCACTAAGACATGCGGGGTGGCCGCGAAGGCACTAGAGAAGGTAATCGTCACGAAGCAGCCGGCTGCTGGGCCGGTACCGGTGTTGATGCTAATCGAACCAGCCGTGTCCGAGCCGCTGACACTGGCTGTGCCGCCGCTGCCCAGCGCCGGGCCATTGCTGCGGCTGGGTGTGCTGCCACCGATAGTGATGTGATGGGTCAAAACCAGGTCACCGCTCAGCTGCAGGCTTGCGGTGGTGATTTGTGGTGCCGACAAGGCGCCGCCGAAGCTGCCAGTGCCGCTAACCTGCAGACTTTTACTAATGGTTTCGGCACCTTGAATGGCTGTGTTGCCGGTTACTGCCAAATTTCCGCTAACTGACGCCTGGCCGAACTGGCCAGTGCCGGCAACCGTGATGTTATTGAGGGCCACTGTGCCACCGACCTGTAGATTGCCGGCTACCTCCAGGCTTTGGCGGACTAAGACCTGGCCGGCGAAAACGGCGCTGGACTCTACGTTGAGGATGGTTTGATTGCTGCCGACCGTGGCGTCGCTGTTGGCTAATTGTTGCAGGGTGCTCTGGCTGAGGCCTTGGGTTTGCAATTGACCTGTCAAGGATGAGTGGTGGTTTTGCAGATAAGCGGCCAATATTACGCCGGCAGCTACTAGGATAACGAACCCGAAGATCAAGAGATAGATATTGAGTCGTTGTCGCAATCTGCGGAGGCGTTTGTCTTGGGGCGGCCGTGGCTCTGCAGTTGGCAGACTTTGCTCAGGATTTCCGGGCGTGTTCTGGGGACTCTCCAGCGTTTCCAGGCTAGCGAGATCGTCAGGTGTTTGATTAGTCGACTCGGTTTGATCAGCCATTGCCAAAACTCTTATGTTTTAGTACAGGCTCTATGATACTACATCTCCGGGACGCGAAACCGACAAGACTTGTTATACTGGTAATGGTATGTCGTCGTGGAAACAAAGATTAAAATATGCCTTGCTCGGCACGTTAGTCATGCTGGCGCTCCCGGCTACGGTTATAGCTGCCCAATCGTCCTCCGCCAATTACCAAGTCAACGAGGTTTTCTTCGGCAACGGCGGTGACCTTAACGAATGCTCGACTAGTTACTGTGCCAAGATCGCGGCCGGTGAAACAGCTGTCGGCGACATCTCCAGCGGCACTCTGCAGGCGCACGCTGGCTTCAACACCGATCGCACACCTTATTTGCAATTCATCGTCAACGGCGTCAATACCAATGTCGGAACTTTGAGTACCGGCAGCGCCACGACCACGACAGCTACTTTTTCGGTCAAGAGCTATCTCTCCAGCGGCTACTCAGTAGTTACGGTATCCAACCCGCCGAAGAATAACAGTTATACTATTAACGCCTTGAGCTCGCCGGCAGCTTCCAGCCCGGGCTCGGAGCAGTTTGGCATGAACTTGGTCAGTAATCCCAGCTGTAGTGGTTTGCCAACCAATTTGGGCAGCAGCCCAGTTCAGGTCCCCAGCAGCAGTTTCAGTTTCGGTGTGGCTGCCAGCGGCTACAACACGGCCTGCCAATTCAAGTACGTGCCTGGCGACACCATTGCTAGCTCTAGTAGCAGTTCGGGCGAAACCGACTACACCATCTCCTATCTCTATAATATCAGCGTTTTGACGCCTGGCGGAACCTACACTTTCAACGACGTTCTGGTAGCCACGGCTACTTTTTGAAAAATTGTGGAAAAAGCTTTATAAAAAGTCTTTGTCGCCATCCGCCAACGTGCTATTGTTAAAGCGAACCAGTTCTTTGTTGGAAAGATAAATAGTGAGGGAAAACGTGGGGAACGTGTTAGTTGCATTCCGCCAATCGGCAAAACGGCTGATTTTGGGCTTCACAGCAATAGTTATTACCCTGACGGGTTCAGGTTTATTGTTGCCCCAGTCAGCTGGCGCCACTGGCGGTCAGGTGACCGGCCGAAGCATTCTGCTAAGCAGTTCGGCGCCGAGCGCTACTACTGTTACTTACACCGTTAACTTCACGACCTCTTCTAGCGGTGCTGAAACTCATCCGGATGTGATTATCGACTTTTGCTCCAACGACCCGATTATCGGCGACAGCTGTACGGCCACGGCTGGTACCGACACGCCAAACTTTACTAGTGCGGCCGCCAGCGGCTGGACATTGACAACTATTGGCAGTGGCCGGGGCGTTAAGCTAACCACCTCGACTCTTTCGTTCTCCAACAGCACGCCAATCACCCCGATCGTTATAACTGGTGTCACCAACCCGTCCAACACCGCCGGTTTCTACGGACGCATCTTGACTTACGCCACCGGGGGTGCCGGTGCCAACACCAGTGCCTCGCCCGGTTCATACGTCGACTACGGCGGCATAGCTCTGAGCACGACGGCCAATATCCTGATCACGGCGAAGGTTTTCGAGAGTCTGGCGTTCTGCGTTTTTCAAACGACTTGCGGTACCCAGGCAAACTTGACACTCGGTGACCCGACGACCGGCCTAAGTTCGGCTCAAGCCTACGACAACTCGGCTGCTAACTACACTATTGCTACCAATGCCCAAGGAGGAGTTAATGTCACCATGACGGGCACGACGCTCTGTCGTAGCGCCACGCCTGCGAACTGTAATACCGGCACGTCGAGCATCTATACAATCACGTCGGTCGGTGCGACACCGCTAGTCAGATCGCCCGGGTCGGAACAGTTCGGCATGTGTGTCGATATTACTGGCGCCACTGGCCTAACAGTAGGAACGTCTTATATAGATGCTATCAATAACTGCCACAGTCTGGGCACCGGAGTTTACGCCGGAACTTCCAAATTCGGCTTCAATGACTCAACCAGCTCTGGTGGTACCAACAACGCCGCCGGCAGCCAAGTATTATCCTCCACCACTCCCGTGACTTCTTATACTGGCGTTTTCACTTTTCTCGGCGACATTGCCAGCACCACCGAAGCTGGCATTTACACTACTAGCCTGAACATGGTTGCGACCGGAACATTCTAGGAATGAGCAGCAAATGGCTGCACGGCTGAAAACACGCAGACCGCAGTCGGGTTGGACGGTTGCCCTAGCGCTGATCATGGCCGTGTTACCGGCTTTTTACTTGGTACTGCCGGCCAGCGCCAACAGTCTGTCTAGCCGTAGCCTAGAGCTGGCCAACGACGCGCCGAGTGCCACGACCGACTATAACTTATCGTTCACTTTCGCTACGTCCGGCAGCCGCGGCTCGATGGACATTCTATTCTGCAGTAATTCGCCGCTTCAAGATGATAGCTGTACGCTGCCGACTGGCCTCGATGTTACGGCCGCCCAACTGACAGCGTCGAGCGGTTTGAGCGGCGTTACTTTGTTCCCGGTGGCCACCAACGAGCTCCTGCTCAGCTGGACGCCTACGGCTGTCACACCGCCGTTGCCAGTAACGTTTACTCTAGGCGGCATCATAAACCCCAGCTCGATCGGGCCTTATTACGCTCGCCTATCAACCTATGCTTCGACCAATGCCACCGGCCCAGTCGTTGACTATGCCGGCCTGGCTTTTGCCATCGTCAGTAATTTACAAATCAGTTCCGTGGTGCCGCCATACCTGACCTTTTGCACCGGGCTGACGATTAGCGGTTTCGATTGCTCGTCGGCACTGGGCAACTACATTGATTTCGGTGACCTCAGTGATAGCCATAGCAGCCAAGGCGACAGCCAAATGGTGGTGGCTACCAACGCCCCCAATGGTTACGTCATTCAAGTCACTGGCACGACCATGACCTCGGGCAATAACATTATCAATGCTTTGACGGCAGATAGCGCTTCGCATCCAGGTAGCTCGCAGTTCGGCATCAATCTGCGGGCCAACAGCACGCCAGCTGTCGGCGCCGATCCAACCGGGCCGGGCAGCGGCCAGCCATCTGGCGGCTATAACGTGCCAAACCAGTACGAATTTAATAGCAATGACCAGGTCGCCAGCTCGGCGGCGGCTGACAATTTCCGCAAATACACTGTCAGCTACCTCGTTAATGTCGGTTCGGCCCAGGCCCCGGGCGTCTACGCCAGCACCTTAACTTACGTTTGTGCTGGGAGTTTTTAGATGACGGGGCAACCGTTTTGGTATTGGCGCAAGAGGGCTTATTCTGCTAACATTAACCCAAGTGATGACGAGGTTAGGATAAAATGAGAAAATTTTCGCAGACCATTACTCTGGCTTTGGCGTCGATCGTTCTGTTGGTGCTTGGTCCGGCAACTGCCTTGGCGGCGACTGCCCCAGCGGCCAGCGCACCGGCCGCCAACGGCTACCGTTTGTCGCCAGTGCGCACTGACCTGACGATTAAGCCCGGCGCCAACGAAGCGGTTACGGTTTATATTCAGAACGCTTCCTCGGCCGTCGAGGACTTGCAAGTCGTTATTGACGATTTCCAGGCGCCGACCAACGAAAGTGGTGACCCGGCGCTGTTGCTCAACGGCCAAACCGCTTCCTCGCACAGCCTCAAACAGTTTGTCAGTGTGCCTGTACCAACTTTCACTCTGCAGCCCAACCAGCAGCAGGCGGTCACGGTCAATATCAAGGTCCCGCTCAGCACAGCCAGCGGCGGCTACTATGGCGCCATCCGGTTTGCGCCGGTAGGCATTGGCGGCAGCAAGAACGTCAACTTGTCAGCCAGTATCGCTTCGCTGGTCTTACTCACGGTGCCTGGTAATCTGGACGAGCAGCTGTCGATTGCTAGCTTCGGCGTGGCGCATAACGGCAGCGTCAACCCGCAAAGCTTCTTCTTTTCCAACAAGAACCTGCAGGCCGTGGTCAGTTTCCGCAACAGCGGCAATGTCCAAGAGCAGCCATTCGGTAAAATTTTATTGAAAAAAGGCTCCACCAGCCTGGCCAGCTTCTCGGTCAACGGTTCTGATGACCCCGGTAATGTTTTGCCAGACAGTGCCCGGCGATTCACGGTCAGCCTGGACAAAGTCGGCTGGTTCGGCAAGTACAAGGTCGAGGGTAACTTCGGCTATGGTTCCAAGGGCCAGTTGCTGACCGCCACGGCGACCTTCTACGTCATACCCATACTAGTCATCATCATCGCCGTGCTGATCATCATCTTCATCGTGTTCTTGCTGCTTGGTCTGCCACGCCTAATCCGCTCTTACAACCGCCGCGTCATCGCTCGTGCCAACCGCCGGTCATAGGCTATGAAATGGGGGCGGCTTAGCCGAAGTCTCGTCAGTCTCGGCCTGCTGGTAGGGTTGGCAGTTGGCAGTTTTCAGACGGCCTGGGCAGCTAACCCCGGTCCAGCGTCTGGCTCAATTGGCCTGCAAGGCACTATTTCGACGGCGCCGCCAACCAGGGGTGCAACCATTGTCATACCTCCTAACGGCGCCACCTTTACCAGCCTGCCGATTACCATCAGCGGCCTCTGTCCCAGCGGCCTGCTGGTCAAAATTTTCGCCAACAATATCTTCGTCGGCTCGGTTGTCTGCAGCAATGGTAGTTATTCCGTTCCCATCGATCTGTTCAGTGGCCGCGACGATTTGATAGCCCGGGTTTATGACGCTCTCGACCAAGCCGGCCCGGACTCCAACACCGTGACCGTCACTTTCAACGACGCCCAATTCCTGCAGTCGGGCAGCCAACTGGTCTTGAGCAGCGCCTACGCCGAGCGCGGGGCGCCACCTAACAGCCAGCTGGACTGGCCCATCCAGATCAGCGGTGGCACAGGGCCATACGCCCTGAGTATCGATTGGGGTGACGGCTCGGCCAGCGATTTGCACAGCCTGACGGTGGCCGGTCCGCTGACCGTCAGCCATATTTACAAAGCGGCTGGAATCTACAAAGTCATCATGAAGGCCACCGACAAGAACGGCAATGAAGCCTTCCTGCAGGTGGTCGGCCAGGCCACTGGCGCCATCCAGAGCAACACTCAGGGCGGTAGTGGCGTAATTATCGAGACTACTGTCATTTGGTGGCCGATGTTCGTGTTACTGGCCCTGATTTTCGTCGCTTTCTGGGTTGGCCGGCGCTACCAACTGCGGGCCATCCGTGAACAACTCAACAAGAGCCGCGAGTAAGTATGTCGAGAAAAGTTTACGTCGGCATGTCCGGCGGCGTTGACTCGTCAATTACAGCTGCGCTCTTGAAGAAGCAGGGCTACACCGTGACGGGCGTCTACATGAAGAACTGGAGCCAGGATCTGCCAGGCTTCGTCTGCCCTTGGCAAGAAGATTACCAAGACGCCAAGCGCGTCGCCGTCCAACTGGGCGTCGACTTCCGGATGTATGACTTCGAGACCGAATACCGCCACAAAGTCGTCGACTACATGCTAGGCGAATACCGGGCTGGCCGCACGCCGAACCCCGATATTATGTGTAACCAAGAGGTTAAGTTTAAACTCTTCCTGGAAACTGCCCTGGCCGACGGTGCCGACCTGATCGCCACCGGCCACTACGCCCGCATCAAGGACGGCCAACTGTTCGCCGGCCTCGACAAGACCAAGGACCAGTCCTACTTTCTATATCGCGTAACCGAAGAAGCACTCCGCAAGAGCCTAATGCCAATCGGGGAACTACACAAAACCGAAGTCCGCCAACTGGCCAAGAAGCTCAAACTTTCTACCGCCGACAAGCCCGACAGCCAAGGCATTTGTTTCGTTGGCCAAGTCGGCATCAAAGAATTCCTGCTCCACGAGCTCGGCTCGCAACCAGCCGGCCCAATCATTGACCAGAATAATAAAGAAATCGGCCAGCACGACGGCGCCATCTTCTACACCATTGGCCAGCGCCACGGCCTGAATGTCGGTGGCGGGCTGCCGTACTACGTGACGCGCAAGAATATGAAAACCAACGCCGTCTACGTCACCACCAATCTCGACGACGAAAATTTATGGCACCAAGAGATTAAACTTTCAGATTTACACTGGATCAACGAGAGACCGGAAGCCAATAAAAAATACCACGCCCGTCTGCGTTACCGCGGCCCACTGGTGCCATGCGAATTAAAAAATTCAAAACTAATACTAGCCGAGCCGCAGCGCGGCCTGGCCGCCGGCCAATCAGCCGTCCTCTACGACGCTGACCGCATCCTCGGCGGCGGAATAATAAATTAGCTATTTAGCGCATACCGTGTCGCAACACAGTGGCGCCTCTAGCAGTATTACTCACCCAGGCCTTGTATCTGTCGACGCGTTCGAGACTGACCAAGCCGCCGGCTTGTCGGATAAGGTTTTCGACAATGGCGCCTTCTTGCGCTCCAACGAAACGCAACGCCCCTTCTATAATCCGTCGATCTGAACGAGAGAAGACAACTCGGTAAGGATTTCTCATATCACCGCCGGTCTGGGCTGTTATTTGCTCAGTTATCAAATCGTGAACAATTCTCTCCGGTGTCGTTTCAGTTGGCTGGTCGCCTTGGTATTCGACACCGGCTTTAAATAACAGACTGTCACGTATGGTGTCTACTTGTTCGTCGCACAACAATTTTTCTCGGTCGAACATGTAAGTATTTTATCATAAACGTTAATACTAGTCAATTGCTCCGGCCATCAGGTATAATCCTAGATATGACCGCTCAAGAAATCCGCAATGCCTACCTGGAGTTTTTCGAAGCGCGTGGGCACAAAGCCATTCCGCGGGCCAAGCTGGTGCCCTACAACGACCCGACGACACTGTTCACTGGCTCCGGCATGCAGCCGATGATTCCATATCTGCTGGGCGAGACTCACCCAGACGGTAATCGTTTAGTTGATAGCCAAACTTGTTTAAGGGCTCAGGACATTGACGAGGTCGGCGACAACCGTCACACGACATTCTTCGAAATGTTGGGCAACTGGTCGCTGGGCGATTATTTCCAGGCTGAGCAAATTCCCTGGATGTTTGAATTTTTGACGAAAATCGTTGGACTCGATCCGGCCAAGCTATACGTAACATGTTTCATCGGCGCCCCGAGCTATGACATCCCGAAGGATAACGCAGCCGCTGAGATCTGGCAAAAACTATTCAAAGACAAGGGTATTGAAGCCGACGTCGCTGATATTGGCTCTGAAGCTGATGGTTACCAGCGCGGCATTAAGCCCGGTGAACGGATTTTCTACTATGACGGCTCCAAGAACTGGTGGAGCCGAAACGGCGGCCCGGAAACGACACCTGTCGGTGACCCGTGCGGGCCGGATAGCGAAATGTTCTACGATTTCGGCACGCCGCATAATCCGGAATATGGCGAGCATTGCCACCCCAACTGTGATTGCGGACGCTTCCTGGAAATCGGCAACAACGTCTTCATGGCTTACCGCAAAGAAGCCGAAGGCAAATTCGTACCGCTCGAGAAGCCCAACATTGACCATGGCTCAGGCCTAGAGCGCATAGCCGCCGCCGCGTTGGACTACCCCGACGTGTTCAAAATCAGTTTGCTGTGGCCCATTGTCCAAGAACTCGAAAAGATCAGTGGCAAAACTTATGATTCCAACCAGACGAGCATGCGTGTCATCGCCGACCATTTGCGCGCGGCGACTTTCTTGGCGGTCGACGGCGTCAGCCCCAGCAACAAGGAGCAGGGCTACGTCATGCGCCGGCTGGTCCGCCGGGCCATCCGCCATGCTTTCGACCTCGGTATCGAGCAGAACTTCTTAGAACAGATAGTGCCCGTAATTGCGCATATATATATGAATGACTTCCCAGAGGTGGAACAGAGAGAAAAAGAAGTCATCACCATCTTGGCCAAAGAGGAGAAGGTCTTCCGCCAAACCTTGAGAAAAGGTCTCAATGAGTTTAATAAATTGGTCGGCCAAAAACTGGGTGGTGAAACTATCTTCAAGCTTTACGACACATATGGTTTTCCTACTGAACTTTCCAAAGAAGAAGCTTTCAAACGCGAAATTGACTTGGCCGAAAACGCGGATCAGGAATTTGAGCGTTTGATGCGGGAGCAGCGTGAACGGTCACAAACCGCCAGCAAAGGCGTTTTCAAAGGTGGCCTGGGCGGCCAAACTGATATGCACAAGAAGTATCACACAGCGACGCATTTGATGTATCAGGCCCTGCGCGATGTGCTCGGCGACCACGTCGTCCAGCGCGGCAGCAATATTACGGAAGAGCGGTTGCGGTTCGATTTCAGTCACCCGCAGAAAATGACACCTGAAGAAATTAAGAAAGTCGAAGATGTTGTTAATGAGCAGATTGAAAAGGATCTGAAAGTCACATTTCAGGAATATCCAACCAAAGTCGCCATAGAAGAGAAGGGCGCACTTGGGCAATTCGGCGACAGATACGGCGACACGGTGAAAGTTTATAAGATGATTGCCAATGGCGCCGACAAACCGTATAGTTTCGAAATTTGCGGCGGCCCGCACGTGGATCATACCGCTGAACTAGCTGAAGGCGGCAAGAAATTCAAAATTATTAAAGAAGAGAGTTCGTCAGCCGGTATCCGCCGCATCAAAGCTGTTTTGGAGTAGACGATGAAAAAATCCAAGCCTTTTGCTAATGGTGCACACGATTTGCGGCGGGGTGTGGATTTCATCGGCGTGACTTGCTCGTTTGTCTGCCACGACGGCAGAGGCAAAGTTTTGCTTCATAAGCGCAGCAAGAATTGCCGTGATGAGCAGGGCCGCTGGGACAATGGCGGTGGGGCGCATGAATTTGGTGACGACATCGAGAATACCATCAGTCGTGAAATTGAAGAAGAGTACGGCGTCAAGCCGAGCAAACTGCAATTTATTAAAGTTTACGATGCTCATCGGCAACTTGATGATGGCACGCCGACACATTGGGTGGCGATAGTTTATGCCGCCCAAGTCGACCCCAAGAAAGCCAAGAATAACGAGCCCTATAAAATTGACGAAATTGGCTGGTTCACGCTTGACGATTTGCCCGAGCCACTACATTCTCAATCACTACATACGCTGGAATCGGTCCGGGCGGCGGGGATTATTTAAACTGTTGAAAAGTGAAGTTTCCAGCCATTTCTCAGGTGTCGATGTGCTAAAATAGTGGCTATGCTTGAAAAGTTCAAAAGCGTCGGTGCTACCGTGGCCGAGCGTGCCATGGACAGCGCCGGCAAAGCTTCGGCTAGAGTCCGCAGCCGTGGGGGCAAATCGACCGAACAATATCTCGTCGCTCTGGACATCGGTACCGAATTCGTCAAGGCGTTAGTCGGCAAGGTCAACAAAGACGATGGCACGATTGACATCATCGGTGTCGGCCGAGCCCACCAAGGTTTGAGTGACATGCAAGCCGGGGCTATCTCCGACATCGCCGCCGTCGTCGAGAACTGTGACAAGGCTCTCAACCAGGCCGAAGCCCAGTCCAAAGTCAGCGTCCGGACGGCCATCATCGGCATCGCCGGCGAGCTGGTCAAAGGCACCACCACAACAGTGCGGGTCTCGCGCAAGCAATCTGACAAGCCGCTCGACATCGCCGAAATGGAGAAAATTATTAACCTCGTTCAGGAGCGCGCCCAGGCCAAGGCCAAGCAGCAGCTGGCTTGGGAGTTGGGCGGCAAGGAAGTCGAAGTTCGGCTGGTCAACAGCGCCCTGGTCAGTATCGAAATTGACGGCTATCCAGTGACCAATCCTATAGGCTTCCAAGGTAAAGATGTCGTCGTCCAGCTGTATACCGCTTTCGCGCCGATGATCCATATTGGTGCCCTGGAAAAAACCGCCCAAGAGCTCGACCTCGACCTCTTGGCCGTGGCGGCTGAGCCCTTCGCCGTCGCCCGAGCGGTGATTGGCAATAACCCGAATCAAAATCTCAGCGCCATCCTGATGGATGTCGGTGGCGGCACTACCGATATCGCCGTCGTCAACGAAGGCGGCGTGCAAGGCACCAAGATGTTCGGCATCGGCGGCCGGGCTTACAGCCACGCCGTGGAGCGCGACTTAGGCGTTGATTTCGAACAGGCTGAAGATATGAAGCTGGGGCTTAGCGATGGCAAGTTGCCAGCGGCCAAGCGGCCAGCGGTCGAGAAAGCTTTGGAGAAGACGGCCGATGTATGGATTTCCGGTATCGAGCTGGCCCTCAGCGAATTTACCAAGCTCGATCACCTGCCGCATCGCCTATTCCTATGCGGCGGCGGCTCGTCGCTTGACCTGTTGATGGACCGCTTGGAAGCGGCCGACTGGCACCGCAGCCTGCCATTTACGCGTAAGTTGAGCGTGCATCACATTAGGCCCGATCAAGTAGCCGGCATCCACGACACCACCGGTGACGTCACAGACCACACCTTCATTACCGCCATGGGCTTGCTGCGCGTCGGTATGGACACCCTGCAATTCAGTGGCGATTCCGGTTCAATCCGCGATAAAATTGATAAAATGTTAAGTACCTAGCATGGCTGAACCGCAAAAAGACACCATCTACATCGACATTGATGACGAAATCACCGCCATCATTGATAAACTGCGGGCCAGCTCCAGCAAAATCGTCGCCCTAGTACTGCCCAAGCGGGCCAGCGTTTTCCAGAGCATCGTCAACATGAAGTTGCTCAAGCGAGCCGCCGATGACTCCAAGAAAAACATCGTGCTGATTACTGCCGAAGCTGGGCTGTTGCCGCTAGCCGGCGCTGCTGGCGTGCACGTCGCTAAAACCCTCGGCAGCAAGCCGGAAATTCCTTCGGCCCCGGCCATCGACGACACTGCCGAAGAAGCCGTCGAACCTGATGGTGACGAAGAACCAGATGAAATCACCACCGCTACAGCCGGCGATAAGCCAATTGGCGCCCTGGCTGGTCTGGGCGCTGCGGCCGTGGCCGGTGACGAAGTTGAAACCGTCGAGCTTGATGATGACGAAACACCAGAAGACGCGGCCGACGACAAGACTGCTAAATCGAAAAAGGGCCGTTTCGGCGCCGGTGGCACCAAGGACAAGAAGCTCCACGTGCCCAACTTCGAGCGTTTCCGCCTCTGGCTAATTCTCGGTGGCCTGGTTTTCGTGTTGCTGATCGTCGGTCTCATCCTGGCGCTGAACATTTTGCCGAAAGCCACGATTGACATTGCCACCGATGCCACCAACATCAACGCCAGTCTGAACTTAAATCTGGACACCACCGCTACTTCGCTGAATACCACTACCAGCACCATGCCAGCCAAGGTTGTCAGCCAAGCTAAAACTTACACTCAGCAAGTCACCACTACAGGTACCAAGAACGAGGGTACCAAAGCTACGGGCAAAGTGACCTTTTCATTGAACGATTGCTCAGTGTCGCAAGTCACTATACCGGCAGGAACAGGTATTAGCAGTAGCAACGGGCTCACTTTTATAACCCAAGAGGATGCCAACATGAGCAGCGTACAAGTAGGTAATCAGTGTAAGAATAGTAGTTTTCCGAGTTTTTCCACCGCTACAGTTGATATAACTGCCCAGAGCGGCGGCTCAAACTATAATTTATCTGCCGGTAGCTATACCGCAAAAGGTTACAATGTGACCGGTAGCGGAACTGCTACGGCAGGCGGCACGGATAATAACGTTCAAGTTGTCAGCCAGTCGGACATTGATAATGCCAAAAGCAAAATCACCACTACCGACAGTTCGGTTACGCAGGCACTAGAGAACCAGCTCCAGCAGGCTGGCTATTACGCAATTTCGGCTAGCTTAAGCACTGGCACGCCAACTATCACGAACAGCGCCAATGTCGGCGACACCGCTAATAGCGTCACCGTCACCGAAGTCGTGACCTATACCATGTTCGGCGTTCACCAGAGCGACCTCAAGACCTTGGTCGACAAGAACGTTGACGGCCAGATTGATACCAGTAAGCAGAGTGTTCTCAGCGAAGGCTTGAGCAGTGCGGCCTTTAATCTCAATAACAGTACGGCCACAACTGCCCAATTATTGATGACCGTGACGGCCGAAGCCGGCCCGCAGCTCAATGTGACGTCAATCAAGCAAGCAGCGGCTGGCCTCAAGAGCGGCGATATTAAGAGTCAAATCGGATCCAATCCAGACGTCACCAGCGTGACGGTTAAGCTCAGCCCGTTCTGGGTGACATCGGCACCCAAGAACACCGGCAAGATCACCGTCAACATCGCCAAGCCAACTAAAACGAGTAAAAATGCCAGCGGCCAATAGTTCTGTTCTAGCCTTGGATGTGGGAGAACGGCGGGTCGGCGTGGCGGTGGCTTCGCGAGCCGCTCGTTTGCCACGCGCCCTGACGACGCTGGAGCGTGGCCAAGACTTCATTGATAAACTGCGAGCAATTGCGGCTGCCGAAAATATTGACAGCGTGGTGGTCGGCCTGCCGCGCGGGCTTAATGGACAATCAACCGCCCAAACGGTGGCCGTCGAAGCTTTTGCTGACGAGCTGAAAGAGAACTTCGCAGGTATTACTTTTGACTTCCAGGACGAAGCCCTGACTTCGCACCAGGCTGAGAGCGAGCTAATGACCCGCGGCAAGGTTTACAAAAAAGGCGACGTTGACGCGCTGGCGGCGGTTTATATCTTGGAAGATTGGCTGGCCAGCCAGCCGGTTGCCGCGGAGGCCGCATGAGTGCCTATCTGGCGCCGGACCGTGCGCCTAACCGCCGGATACCGAAACGCGTCTGGTTCTTATTGCTCGGCTTAATTCTACTGATAGTGGCCGGTATCTTTCTGGCTCGTCACGTTTACAATAATGATTTGTTAGCCGTCAGCGACAGTCCCAAAACTCAAATCGTGACTATCAAGAGCGGCAGCACCATCAAGCAAATCGCCGACCAACTGGAGAGCGACCATGTTATTCGCAGCGCCTGGGCTTTCGAGCTGTATATTCATGGCAAGGAGCTGACTAACCAGCTGCAGGCTGGAACCTATGCCCTTGCACCGGACCAGGACGTGGTAACCATTGTCAGCACCTTGACCAAAGGCAAGGTGGCCACCTCGCTAGTAACCATTCTACCCGGTCGCCGGATCGACCAGGTGCGGGCTGATCTGATTAACGACGGTTTTGCACCGTCTGATGTTGACGCTGCCCTCCAGCCCGCCCAGTACAGCGATGTACCGGCGCTAGCTTTCAAACCGGCCGATGTCAGCTCGCTGGAAGGTTTACTATGGCCGGATTCCTTCGACAAAGATCCGACCACGCCAGCTTCGGTGATTATCCGTGAATCGTTGGTCGAAATGGGGCAAAAACTGACGCCCGACGTCCAGGCCGACTTCGCCAGCGAAGGCCTAAGCACTTATCAGGGCTTGATCCTGACTTCCATTATCGGTCAAGAAGTCAACAGGCCGAGTGACCAGGCCCAAGCCGCCCAAGTCTTCCTGTCGCGGCTGAAAGCCGGCATGATGCTGGGTTCCGATGTAACGGCCGATTATGGCGCCATCGCCGCCGGCCGGGCGCCCAGTCTTAGCTATGATTCGCCGTATAATACGCTAATCCATACCGGTCTGCCGCCGACACCGATCAGCAGCATCAGCAGCAGCGCCCTGTACGCTGCTACCCATCCAGCCGCAACTGATTGGCTGTACTTCGTCACTGGTGATGATGGCACGACCTATTTCTCGACGACGTTGCAACAGCAACAGGCCAACACCCAGCAGTACTGCCATAAATTGTGTGAATAGCTCGCTAACAGGGGTGACAACAGTCTAAAAAGCTTGCTTTGAACCGGCCTTTTGTTATAATTACCTGGTAACATTTACAGGCTATCCCATCTGTCAGACCCCTGTTAGTTACCTCTCCAGCAGATACTATTCACATATAAACGTCTGCCCGCGGGAGTACGGCGGCTCGGCCGCCTGGAGTGTGCCCAATTAGTACCGATCCCACAACCCATGTCGCTCGTTTCGCCGCTGCCCAACCGCTGCAGGCGAGTAAGTTTTATCGCCGCTGGGCTATCAAGCTGCGGCGGCCGGTTTACCGTCGCCGCGCTATCCGCGCCGGCCTATTATTGTCCAATGTCGCCATCTTGGCAGTTATCCTAGTGATCGTGCTGCAGAACCCGCACGCTACAACTCTCAAGCTGCCGGCCAGTAGCGCAACCGTCGTGTCCGCCGTGGCCAACCCGCTCGATCAGCTGTCCTCGGCGTCGATCGCCGAGACCGTGGCCCGCATGGCCAGCCTGCCAGAGAGCACGGCCATCACCAACCAAGCCGACTCCCAGGTCACCGAATTGGCGCTGGCTTCAACCGAAGATAATGTCATCGCCAAGCCGCAGGTGGTGACCACCGCCCTGAAATCGCGGGCCGACATCCAAAACTACACCGCCCAAGCCGGTGACACGCTGGCCAGCCTAGCCGTTAAGTTCGGCGTCACCTCGGACAGCATCCGTTGGTCGAACGGTCTCAGCGCTAGCGGCGCCATCGCCGCCGGCACCAAACTAGTCATTCCGCCGGTCAACGGCATTGTTTACACTGTCAAAGCCGGCGACACGCCGACCACCCTGGCGGCCAAATTTGGCGCCAACCAGGGTCAAATTATCGCCTATAACGACGCCGAAATCAGCGGCCTGCAAGTCGGCGAGCTAATCATCGTACCCGGCGGCTCGCAGCCGACGACTACGGCAGCCGCCTCAGCGCTCGGTAGCGGTTACGCCTGGGGCGGCAGTGCCACCTACGGTGATAACGGCTATGACTTCGGCTACTGCACCTGGTATGTGGCGGAACTGCGAATCAAGGCTGGCGATCCCTTGCCCTCTGATCTCGGCAACGCCTCGACCTGGGGGATTCGGGCTCAAGAATTCGGCCTGCCAGTTGGCAACACACCGAAAGTCGGCGCTGCAGTCGTCACTAGCACCCGTGGCGAAGGCCACGTGGCCTATGTCACAGGTGTCAACGCTGACGGCACCATCAATATTACCGAAATGAACGTCGTTGGCTGGGACCGGGTGGACAACAATACCATTTCCGGCGCCGGCCTGACTTATATCTATTAAAGTTTGGCAGTTATCCACATCTTAGCTATGCTGGAGACATATGTTTGTTGATAAAGTAACAGTTAACGTCATGGCTGGTGACGGCGGCGGCGGCCGTTTGAGTTTCCGGCACGAGAAATTTATGGAGAAGGGCGGCCCTGACGGCGGCGATGGTGGCCATGGCGGCGACGTTGTAGTCTCAGCCAGCCGCAACCAGAACACCCTGGCAGCCTTTCGTTATCAGAAGGAACTGAGGGCCGACGCTGGCCAACCCGGCGGCCAGAATCGCAAACACGGCCGCAGCGGTGGCGAGCTGATCGTCGCCGTGCCAGTCGGCACTGTTGTTACTCGAGACGATGGCAGTGTGGCGGCTGACCTCATAGAAGACGGCCAACGCGCCGTGGTGGCCAAGGGCGGCAAGGGCGGTTTCGGCAATGCCCACTTCATTTCGTCGCGCCGCCAAGCGCCGAAGTTCGCCGAGAAGGGCGAGCCCGGTGAGAAACTGCCGCTTCAACTAGAGCTGAAAATGATCGCCGACATTGGCTTGGTCGGTCTGCCCAACGCTGGCAAGTCAACCTTGCTTAGCAAGTTAAGTAATGCTCGACCGGAGATTGCTGATTATCCGTTCACGACCCTGGCGCCGAATCTCGGCGTCGTCGACGTCGACAAAGATCATAGTCTGCTCTTCGCCGACATCCCTGGCCTGATTGAGGGTGCCGCCGAGGGCAAGGGGCTGGGCCACGACTTCCTGCGCCACATCGAGCGCACGGCCGTAATTCTGCATTTGATCGACGCCTATCATGACGACGTGGCAGGCGCTTACCAAACCGTGCGAGCTGAGCTGGAAGCCTACCAGCCAGAGCTCATCAAGCGGCCGGAGATCATCGCCCTGACGAAAGTCGAAGGGCTGGACAACGAAATCATTGACGACCTAATGGGCCAACTAGCCGCCGCGGCGCCCAAGAAACGGCCGATCTTCGCCATCTCCGCCCAATCAGGTGAGGGTCTCGACAACCTGTTATTCGCTGTCGAAGCAGCTACCCGCAAAGTCCGCGCCCAGCCGCCGGCCGAAGCCGCCGAGCCGGAAATCCCAGTCCTAAAGCTGACCGAGCAAGCCAACGATTGGCAGATTACAAGGCGTGGCAAGGCTTTCGTCGTTAGCGGCCAGAAGATCGAGCAATTCGCCGCCCGCACCAATTTCGACAACGAACAAGCCGTCCAGCGCTTGCGTGATATCCTGCGCCGCCAGGGCATCACCCCCGAACTGCGCCGCCACGGCATCCAAGCCGGCGACACCATCCGCATCGGCAAACACATGCTCGATTACTAAACGGCCATTTATCAAGCACAAGAAAATTGCTATACTTAAGCCAAATGGTGCTTTTGAACACCGAAACCATCCCCAAATCGCCCGAGCAATCATCACCGTTTATCAGAGCCATTGATTTGATCGACGAGGTTGCCCTGTTGCAACTGGGGCTACGACAGGGACGGCAGATTCCGGGCTTAACAGCCAAACTTAATGAATATGGTGCAACACACTTAACCGACAGGCAAGGCCAGTTGACTGTTCTGCGTTTAAGCCCCTCGCCAAGTAACGGCGGTCAACACGTCGAGGTAGAATGCTACAGTCGTAACCCAGTGACTGGCCGGAAACAGGAGGACTATCTAAGTGTCGGCACTCATCCGGGCTTCAAGCAGCTAGCTTTTCATATGCTTGAAGCGAAAGATCATCCTGACTGTTATCTACTCATCGGCGAGCAGCCATCACCAGATGAGCTCGGCCAGAGTTTCATAGCAAAACTCGGTGGCTGGATTGATCAATTATACGTTCCGCCACCTCGTCGTAGCTGGTTTGGACGAGTGTTGGCGCGAGCCCTGCCCGGTATTTAATTTTTCGATGCTACACTGTTAGTCTATGGCGGCTAGCTTTTTCTTTTATGATCTCGAGACCTCCGGATTTCATCCTCGGACGGCACGGATTATGCAGTTCGCCGGCCAGCGGACAGACATGGATCTTAAGCCGAGCGGCGAGCCGGTTAACTTTTTAATTAAATTATCGCCGGACGTCTTGCCTGATCCGGACGCCGTGTTGGTGACTGGCATCACGCCGCAACAAACCCAGGCTGACGGCTTAACCGAAGCCGAATTCCTAAAGTTCTTTTACGATGAAGTGGTTAAACCGGATACCATCTTTGTCGGCTTCAACAGCATCCGTTTCGACGACGAGTTCATGCGATTCCTGCACTGGCGCAACTTCTATGATGCCTACGAGTGGGAGTGGAAAGACGGCACCGGCCGCTGGGACATCTTGGATGTAGTGCGAATGACCAGAGCTCTCAGGCCAGACGGCATCGAATGGCCTTTCGCACCAGATGGCAAACCATCCAATCGGCTTGGATATCTGGCGAAAGTTAACAAGTTAAGTCACATCAATGCCCATGACGCCTTAAGTGACGTCGAGGCCACAATCGACGTCACTCGGCTGGTTTATAGCAAACAAAAAGCCCAATTCGACTACCTGCTCAACATCCGTGACAAGAAAAAAGTCGCGGCTCTAGTAACTGCCGGCCAGCCGTTCGTCTATACCTCGGGGCATTATTCTAGCCAGTGGTTGCACACCACCGCCGTGGTGCTGCTGGCCAAGCATCCCACTCAAGACGCCGCGCTGGTCTATGATCTAAGAGTCGACCCGACGCCATTCTTGGACATGACCCCGCAGCAAATCCGCGAAGCTTGGCGTTATAACCGCGATCCGGACGCCGTCCACCTGCCGGTCAAGACGCTGAAGTATAATCGTTGTCCGGCCATTGCGCCGCTGGGCGTTATTAAAGATAAGAAAACTCAAGAGCGGCTAGATTTAACCCTAGAACAGATCATGGCCAACCTTGAGATCCTGAAAAAACATCATAATGCATTCGCCCAGAAAGTCCTGCAAGCCGTGGCCATGATGGACGAAGAACAAGCCGCCGCCCAAACCGGCTTAATCGATGACGAATTGAGGGTCGATGAGCAACTATATGACGGTTTCGTCAGTAAGGCCGACGCCAGCCTGATGTCGGTAGTCAGAAAAGCCGAACCAACCGAATTACCGAAGTTAGCCGGCCAATTTCAGGACGGCCGATTGAAAACGCTGCTACCGCTTTACCAAGCCCGTAATTATCCGAAAAGTTTAACGATCGAGCAACGCGCCTGGTGGGATGAATTCTGCCAGCGCAAACTGCTCAGCGGCAACAACGACAGCCGCCTAGCGAAGTATATGGCGCGAATTGAAGAACTCAGCAAAGGTAAACTGACCAAGAACCAACAGTACAGCCTGGAAGAGCTCAAACTCTACGGCGAAGCGTTGCTGCCAAGTGAATAATTTGAGCTACGGAACGGACTATTCGACAGGAATTTGCGCGCCACCGATTACTTCTACATGATCAAACACTCCAGCTGGAATTGCGTCAGCTTGCTCTCTTTGAGCAGCTTGAGCAGCACGTTCGGCAACTCTTTGTTGAGCTAGTTCGTATACTTCCTTGTAAGTCCGGCGGTTGTCGCTACTTTTCCAGCTATGTCCTGAGGCAAATATCATTCGACCGGCCAAATTCCTATATCCGTCTGCTAGTTCTCCCAATACCTCCACCTCAGGGCCATTAATATCCATACCTTCTACAGTCCAAGCCCTAGTTTGCCTATCCGTCGCTTCATTTGCCTTGGCAGTTAAGGCGTCTACTGCGATTACAATTTCCTCCTCAGTCAGTATAACGGGCACCTCGTTATCGTCCGTTTTAACGATAAGCCTAACTTCAATATTGTCGGTTGTAAACTGCTTCATGAGCTTCCTCCATTTAGTAAAATTATAATAAACTCTTTTATAGTTTATGCCAAGCAGTTGGAAATCAGAAACTCAGCCGCCGGTGAAGCTGGTTTGCATGAAGCGGGGAGCGGGTGATAACATCTCGAACTTGGACGCGGTGGCGGAACAGCCAGATCGAGCCGGCCACGACAATAGCTAGTTCGACCAGGTCGACACAGGTCTGGAAAGTGATTTGAAGATTGGTGCCTGGAATAATCCCCAGGACGAAAAAGTTGTACATCTGCTAAGCCCCCGCCGCTATTTAATTCGTATTTTACACCGAATTGCCCACGTGTCAATAATATTGCATTTAGCTTATGGTTAAAATATAAATAGGACCATTGCAATCTACTAAAATACAGTGCACTATATATGACTAATTCACATATTTATATGAGCAACCAGAAGTCAAATTGGAAATCCATCATGCATTACTACTCTCGATTGTTAGGCGTGATAGTCATAGCACTTATTATAGGAGCCGTTTACTTAGTTCACTATCTGATGATTCCTCGCTATAGCAAGGTAATAACTCAAACAAAACCCGTAGCTTTCCAAACGACCAATAATGATGATTGTTCTCTCGCAAAAGGCACTGACCAGGTAGTGACAAAAGGCTCAAATGGCGTTGAGACAATCACATACAAGGTCAGTTATGCGAATGGTAAAAAAGTATCACAAAAAGTATTGAGCGATAAAACCACCGCAAAACCTGTGGCACAGGTAACTAATATTGGCTCTAACGACCCCAATGCCTCGCAGTATCCAGATCTACCAGGACAATCGCCCAATCCATGTGCTGGATATGATGCTTTAAACTGTGACCTTAATGACCTCAGCCCTCTACTAGCAGGAGCAGGGGGGAAAGTGACGCAACAGGAATATGACAATTACGTTCAATATATGAAGCAAAATGACTGCGGAACTCCAACACAGTATTGCCTACTGGATGCATCGGTTCCTTGTTCGGGCATAAGCACAGGGGCTAGCACTGATAGCGGCTATGACGCTGGCTATAACTATGCCGAGCAATATCAAATCTGTGACCCCAATTATGACAACGGTGACTCACAGGACTTCAACGATGGTGTTAATGCTTGGACGGCTGATAATTGTACTGACGGTCAGCCGAATTAGAGAAGATCCAACCGGACGTCAACATTATTATATTTAGCTTATGGTTAGCTATCTGGATACTTTCGTTTCCTAATATTCCTAATTAGCAAATGTGTGCGCTATCATAACAGTATGACCGCTGCTGAACGCAAGATAAAGGAAGCGTACAATCTGCTAAATTATTTTTATAATTTAGATGACACTGAGTATCCTTCGCTGCAGGCAGATACTTTCAGAGACGATGTTTTCAGGCTTGTAATAATTCACCTCCACTTGGCAATTGAAGAGTTGGTCAAATCCTTTATCTATCAAAATTTGCCTTCGAAAAGAACGTTGACCACTAAACAGAACATTGAGTATGTCCAGCAACTAACATCTAAGCAAGCTATTGATCTTGCTGCGCGTCTTGGAATTATCAATAAAAAAGGGCTTGAACTGCTGCTGGGCTTAAACATAATTCGTAATAAATGTTCACATAACTGGATGCTTAATGGCTATACAATTTCTAAAAAACCTGCGATAGCTAAGGGCATAAAAAGGCGGAGGGTCTACAGAATAACATTTAACAAGAAAAATCTTATGGACTACGAGGTTATGAAGAATGAGTTCATACCCCTTTACGGTGATTTATACTTGGAGCTATTTGCTAATAGATTTGATTTAAGGTGGAAGCGAAAGTATACAGTTAATCGGTAGGGGTCTCGACAGTCGGGGCCATAAGCTGTATACTGAAGTGCCTAATTGAGGGGTTATTTTGTCTGATCAGATCGTAGTTAAAGGTGCCCGCGAGCACAATTTGCAGAACATCGACGTCACCATTCCGCGCAACCAGCTGGTGGTCATCACCGGCCTGAGCGGTTCGGGCAAGTCGTCCCTGGCTTTCGACACCATTTACGCCGAAGGCCAGCGCCGCTATGTCGAATCGCTAAGTTCGTACGCGCGACAGTTCCTGGGACTGATGGAAAAACCGGATGTTGACCAGATTGACGGGCTGAGCCCGGCGATCTCGATCGACCAGAAATCGGCTTCGCGTAACCCGCGTTCGACGGTCGCCACGGTGACCGAAATTTATGACTATTTGCGCCTGTTGTATGCCCGCATCGGAATCCCGCACTGCCCAATCGATGGCCAGCCGGTGCTGCGCCAGACGACCAATGGCATTATTGACCAGGTTAACGCCACCACCGCTGGCAAGAAGTTGATGATTCTGGCACCGGTGGTGATTGATAAAAAAGGCGCTTTCGAGCACATCCCGGAGCAGTACCAGCGGGCTGGTTTCGCCCGGGCTCGCGTCGACGGCGTGGTTTACGCGCTGGACGAATTCCCGGACTTGGACAAGGCCTATCGCCATCGGATTGAAATTGTCGTTGACCGGCTGGTTAATGATGAGGATAGCCGCTCGCGGCTGGTGCAATCAGTCGAGCAGGCACTGGATGTGGCTGAAGGCAAAGTCGTTATTCTCGACGCTGACAATAATGAGACTTGGACTTATAGCTTGATGTACGCTTGTCCGGACCATCCGGAAGTCACGATTCCGGAATTGGAGCCGCGGACTTTCAGCTTCAACTCGCCGCACGGCGCCTGCCCGGTTTGCACCGGCCTCGGTAACAGATTAGAAGTTGATCCCGAGCTGGTCATTCCCAACGGCCGCCTGACGATTGCTGAGGGTGCCATCCGGCCCTACAACCGTATCAACGTCGACAATTGGTATATGAAGAAGCTGCAGGCCGTGGCCGAGAAGCACGGTTTCTCGCTGCAGGTGCCGACCGGCGAGTTGACGCCCGAGCAACTGAAGATTGTCATGTATGGTACTGGCGCTGAAAAGTACCGCGTGGCCTTAGGCCTGGGCCGGACTTTTGAAACGACTTACGAAGGCGTCGTGACCAATCTGGAGCGACGGCACAAGGAAACCGAGACCGACTTTATCCGCCGTGATATCGAGCGCTTCATGCAAGAAAAACCGTGCCACGCCTGCCAGGGCTTACGTTTGAAGCCGGAAGTCTTGGCCATCACGGTGCAGGGCCAGTCGATTATGGAGATCTGTTCTCTGTCAATTGATGACGCCCTGGACTGGTTTAAGCATCTGAAACTGAACGAGCGGGAAGCCAAAATCGCCCAACTGATCCTGAAAGAAATTATCGCCCGGCTGCAGTTCCTGCAAGATGTCGGTCTGAACTACCTTAACCTGTTACGCGCGGCCACTACGCTAGCGGCGGCGAGGCCCAGCGCATCCGACTGGCCACGCAAATTGGCTCGGGCTTGATGGGCGTTCTTTATGTGTTGGATGAGCCGAGCATCGGCCTGCACCAGCGCGATAATGACCGGCTGATCCGCACCCTCAAGCATCTGCGCGACCTCGGCAATACGGTGATTGTCGTCGAGCACGACGAGGAAACGATTCGCACAGCCGACTATTTGCTGGACATTGGTCCCGGCGCCGGTATGCATGGCGGCCAAGTCGTCGCCAGGCTGCACCGAGTGAAGTTATCAAAACCGCCGGCAGCATTACCGGCGAGTATTTATCCGGCAAGAAGTCGATTGCTGTGCCCAAGAAGCGGCGGGCGGGCAACGGCCAGTCGCTGGTTATCAAAGGCGCCCGCGAAAATAATCTACAAAACATTGACGTCGAAATTCCGCTCGGCAAGTTGGTGGTCGTCAGCGGTGTCAGCGGCTCCGGCAAATCTAGCCTGATCAATGACATTCTGGCCAAGGAACTCTTGGCGCGGCTGCACCGCGCCAGCACCGTGCCTGGCCGTCACGACGACATCGAAGGCATCAAACAACTCGACAAAGCCATCATCATCGACCAGTCGCCCATTGGCCGCACGCCGCGCTCCAATCCGGCAACTTATACCGGCTTATTTACGCCCATCCGCGAACTGTTCGCCCAGATGCCGGAAGCCAAACTGCGCGGCTACAGCGCAGGGCGCTTTAGTTTCAACGTCAAGGGCGGCCGCTGCGAAAACTGCGCCGGCGACGGCATCATCAAGATCGAAATGCACTTCTTGCCGGACGTCTACGTGCCGTGCGAAGTCTGCCACGGCAAGCGCTATAACCGCGAAGCGCTGGAAATCCACTACAAAGGCAAAACCATCGCCGACGTGCTGGCCATGACCTGCGAGCAGGCCCTGGAATTCTTCGCCAATATCCCGGCCATCGCCCGCAAACTGCAAACCCTGGTCGACGTCGGCACTCGGCTACATCACGCTCGGCCAACCGGCCACCACTCTGAGCGGCGGCGAAGCCCAGCGCATCAAACTCAGCGCGGAACTCAGCCGCCGCCCCACCGGCCGCACGCTGTACATTCTGGACGAACCGACCACCGGCCTGCACATGGCTGACGTCGATAAACTGCTCGACGTGCTGCACGCCCTGGTCGATGCCGGCAACAGCATGGTGGTCATCGAGCACAACCTGGACGTCATCAAGAATGCCGACTGGATCATCGATATGGGCCCGGAAGGCGGCGACGCCGGCGGCCAAATCGTCGCCGAAGGCACGCCCGAACAAGTTGCCAAAGTCCAAAAGTCCTACACTGGCCAGTATTTGACAAAAATGTTATAATATAGATATGCCGATTATATATCCGGAAGCCTTACCAGCCGATGCGCCCGTCGAAGAGCAGCTTGAAGCTAAGCTTAATCAAGCTGCTCTACACTTCGATGCTTTCAATACCCAGCCATTCCCGAAAGCAGAAACTGGTTTTCCCAATGATCCGGCTACCGAATGGAGCCAACAATATGGCGATTTATTTCAGCGCTTATTATTCGCAGGCGAGGCCGTGAGGCACCACCGTTACGGGAGAACCGATCCTTATAAGTTGGGCCACTGTTACGCCATTGTACAGTCGGCTATGTCCCGTCTTTCGCGCCAACGCGGCCGCGGTCAATCTAGCAAGCTTGAAGCACTACCCTCAACCCCGTTGCGGAAAACTTCACAGCTTACTGAATACTTGGCTATGCTTTCCCGAGTTCGGCCGCTCGAAGCACATTTTGCCGAGGGCGACGTTTTTGCCGAAAAAGCTGCCACAGGCGAAATTTATTTAGATGAAGCAGCCTGATCTATAGTTTTGTGCTTTTGCGACGTTTTGCAATGAGTATCCGGCTGACTTGATACAGCGTCGGGGCTAGGGAAATTATGATCACCGCGCTGACGACTAGCAGGATATAATGGTCAGCCTTGCTTGGTGAGATGTGGCCGCCGATGATGTAACCGACCGTACTGACGACAATCGCCCAAGTGGTGTCGCCGACGGCGTCGAAAGTCAGGAACTTGCGGTAGGGCATTTTGCCGACGCCGGCCAGCAGCGGCGTGAAGGTCCGCACTACGGCAATGAAGTGGGCAACCAGCAGCGCTTTGGGGCCGTATTTATCATAGAACCGCTCGGCTGTGGCCACGTGTTTGGGATTGAAAACGACGCTGTCTTCTTTGCGGAAAACTTTGCGGCCTAATTTTCGGCCAATGAGATAGGAAGTGCTGTCGCCGGCAATGGCAGCGATGGCGGCCACCACCATGACGGCAGCAATTGAGAATTTGCCCTGTTTGGCATAGATCCCGGCAGCAATCAACAAGGTGTCGCCGGGCAGGAAGAAACCGAGGAATAGCCCGACTTCGGCGAACAGGAACAGACCAAGCAGTAGCAGGCCGCCGCTTTGGATAATATGGGTGACGCTGAGCATGTTTCTTAAGCCTATAGCTTTTGGGCTTTTCAGTCCAGCTGTAATCTGTTACAATGGGGAAAACTACTAAGGAGTCCTAACGTAATGTCCGATGATGTGATTAGTTTGGTCTTGGAGCCGCGCCAGGTTACCGGCAAGGCTGTCAAACACCTGCGCCGTGACGGTACTATTCCAGCCGTTGTTCATGACCACGGCAAACCGTCGCTGGTCGTCCAGGCTGACGGCGTCCAATTATTGAAAGTTTGGCGGGCTGCTGGCAAACATCATCCAGTTCAACTTAAGGCCGATGGCCAAAACCTGACGGCCCTTATTAAGACTGCCGAATTCGACCCGCGCCGCCACCAGCTGACCCACGTCGTTTTCAACGCCGTCCGGGCCGACGAAAAGGTCGAGGCCGAAGTGCCGATCGAGCCAAAGTACGACGAAGGCAACGAATCATCGCCCGCCGAGCGTGCTGGCTTCATCGTCCTGGCCCAGCTGGACGCCGTACTCGTCGAGGCCGTCCCCAGCAAATTGCCGGACGTCTTGTATTACAATGCTGAAAAGTTAGTTGAAGTTGGCGACCACACCACTGTCGCCGACCTTATTGTTCCAGAAGGCGTGGAGATCAAGATTGAAGCCAATCACGCCGTGGCCACCGTTTATGAACCGAGTGCCCTAGCGGCTGCCAACGAAGACGCCGGCGGTGACGCCGAAGAGCCGACCGCCGAAGAAGGCGAAGCGGCTGAAGGCGCCGAAGGGGAGACTGAAGGTGAAGCTGCCGAGGGCGAGACCGACGGCGAAGCCAAAACTGAAGACAAACCAGCCGAAGACAAGTCCGAAAAAGAATAGCCCCTAATCTTCCATAAACCCACCAGATTGGTGGGCCCACAGTTTGGCGTAGGTGCCTTTGGCGCGCAGCAATTCTTTGTGCGTGCCCTGTTCGACAATTTTGCCTTCTTCGAGCACGACAATGCGATCCATTTTCTGGATGGTGCTCAGGCGATGGGCAATTACAATTGCTGTTCGGCCCTCCATCAGTTTCCATAGGGCATCCTGAATCAATACCTCGCTCTCGCTATCGAGAGCCGAAGTGGCCTCGTCGAGAACCAGAATCGGGGCATTCTTGAGCATCGCCCGGGCGATTGCCACGCGCTGGCGCTGGCCGCCGCTCAGTTTGACGCCGCGCTCGCCGACCAAGGTGTTGTAGCCTTTGGGCAGGAGATCGATGAACTCGGCGGCATGGGCATGCTTGGCGACGCGCTTGATGGCGCCAAGGCTGGCATTCATTTTGCCGTAGCCGATGTTTTCGGCAATCGTGCGGTGAAACAGCACTGGCTCCTGTGGCACGTAGGCGATGCGGGCGTGCAGATCATCTTGCGTTATATGGGCAATATTTTGACCATCGATTAAGATGGCTCCCTCATCGATGTCCGAAAACCGCAGCAGCAACCGCGTGAAGGTCGTTTTACCGGAGCCGGAATGGCCGACTAGGCCGACTTTTTCGCCTGGTTTAATCTGGACACTAAGATCTTGAAAAATAGCGTCGCTGGACTCCTGATGCTGGAAGATGACGTTTTGGAAAGTCACGGCACCTTTCTTGATGCGACTGACTTCTGGCTCAACGGGATCAAGAATGCTCGGGGTCTGGGCCAGAATTCCAATCATGTCGGCGGCGTCTCCAACCGAACGGTTGTAGTTGCGGAGGCTGCTGTTACTGAAGTTGAAGAGTTGGTCGACGATCGTACTGGTGTAAGTCAGCATCAGGAAAACAGTACCAATATTAACTTTCAGGACGACAACGCTGAAAATGCCCATCAGCACGGCAATGGTCGAAATAACCCGGCTGATAGCGCCCATGTAATTGAACAAGCGGCCCTGGACGTGCATGAAACGCAGTAGCGAGCCTTCGGTGGCATCGGCGACAGCGGCGAAACGCCGGCGCTCATAACTCCCCTGGGCGAAGCTCTTGATGGCCATGACGTTGGTAATGGCATCCGCCAAGTAGCCAGTCTGAGCGCTTTCGTTGGCGGCGTGCTGAGCACTGAGGACGCGAACCGGCCGGGAAATGCGCAGCGCGGCCACTATGAAGAGGACCGCGAAAACGATGAGCAGGCCGCCGTAAACCGGGACCCGCAGACCCAAGATAACGGCTGCGAAAACGATGCCCACAATCATAGGCATGACCTGAAAAATGCTGGTGTCGGCGATTCGAATGTAGCCGCTCAATAACTTATTGTTCTGGGAGACCAGCGAACCGCTGAAATTATTGGCGTGGAAGTCGGCGCTTTCGTCCAGCATGTGGCTGAAAACTTGACGCGCTAGATCACGCTCGATTTTGCCTTCCAGGCGGAAAGCAAACCAGTCAACCAAGCGCCAGGCCCAAATACCAGAGCTTACCAGTAAGAAGTAGACAATTAATAGCGGACCGAAGTCGTGCCAAATGTTGTTGCCGTAGTGGTGTTCGCTCAAGCGACTTAGGATGTTGGCGATGATCAGGCTTGGCAGGAAGCTGTTGATCAGCACGGTCAGGGGCACGCTGAATAGCAGGCCCAGCACCAGGCTGGGATAGACTG